>NEUU01000021.1 GCA_002304345.1 Verrucomicrobia bacterium Tous-C9LFEB | reverse complement strand
GCTTCCTTCAGCTCCCGGCAATCACCGGACCGATCAGGAAAGCGTTCGCCTCTTTGTCTACCACAATTCTAAAAGACAAGGGGATTTCGGCAACTGTGAGCCTCGCCAGCATGAATCCCCTCTATCAAGAGGGGTGGCGCAAAGCGCCGGGGTGTGTGGCCTTTATTTTTGAAATCAAGGCACGGGTGCGATAATACTTGAAACTACTTTCATGAACACCACCATCAAACGCTGGGGCCCGGTCCTTCTCTACGCGTTAATCATCACCACCATTTCCAGTATCCCCTCGCAACAATTGCCGCCCGGCGGTTTTGAGAACTCCGACAAAATCGCCCATCTTGTTCTCTACAGCGGCGCGGGCTTCGTCGCTCGCCGCGCCGTCGCCAGCTCTCCGGTCGCGATCGTGATGGTCTCGGCTTACGGGGCGTTCGACGAACTCTATCAAAATCTGATCCCGGGCCGAAATTGTTCCGCTTCAGACTGGATTGCCGACACGGTCGGCGGCATAGTGGGAGCTCTTCTTTATATCTGGTATGAAAAAAGCCGACGCCGCCCAACGCCATAGCGCTCTCGCCGCCGAAATCTCCGCCCACGACCGCGCCTATTACATCGACGCAGCGCCGAGTATTTCGGATCAGGATTACGACAAGCTCTACCGCGAACTCCTCGATCTCGAGGCGGAATTCCCCGAGCTCGTCACACCCGATTCCCCCTCGCAACGCGTCGGCGGCCAGGCCCTCTCCGCCTTCCGGCAAATCAAACATGCCCAGCGCATGGAGAGCCTCGACAACACCTACTCACCCGAGGATGTGGGTGCCTTCGTCGACCGCGTGCAGAAGGCGCTCCACGGTTCCAGCACCGATCTCTTCGCCGAAAGCACCGACTTCACGATCGAGCCCAAGATCGACGGCGTTGCCGTCAGCGTCCGCTACGAGAACGGAAAATTCGTGCTCGGTGCCACGCGTGGCGATGGCACCACCGGCGACGACATCACGGAAAATCTCCGCACCATTCGCTCGCTGCCGATGAAGCTCAAGCATCCCGTGCCCGTCCTCGAAGCCCGGGGCGAAGTCTATTTTCCCCGCGCCAATTTCGAACGCCTCAACGCGCAACGTCTCGCCGCGGGAGAACCCGCCTTCGCCAACCCGCGCAACGCCGCCGCCGGATCGCTCAAGCAACTCGACCCGAAACTCGTCGCCAAGCGACCGCTCGCGATTGTTCTCTATGGTCCCGGTCAACTCGACGGCGTCACCTGCACCAGCCAGCTCGACTGGTTGAAATATCTCAAATCGCAGGGACTCCCCACGCCCGAGTGGATCAAGCATTCCCGCAGCAAGGAGGAACTCCTCGCCGCCATTGAGGAACTCGACAAGCTCCGCGCCAACTTTGCCTACGACACCGACGGCGCTGTCATCAAGGTCAACTCCCTCGCCACCCGCGCCAGCCTCGGCTCCACCGCCAAAGCGCCGCGCTGGGCCATCGCCTACAAGTACGCCGCCGAGCAAGCCGTCACCCGGCTCCACGCCGTCACGTTTCAAGTCGGTCGCACGGGCGTCATCACGCCCGTCGCGGAACTCGAACCCACCCTGCTCGCCGGGTCCACCGTCAGCCGCGCCACGCTGCACAACTTCGACGAAATCAAACGCAAGGACATCCGCATCGGCGACCTCGTCACCATCGAGAAAGCCGGCGAGGTCATCCCCGCCGTGGTCAAAGTCGAAACCGATCAGCGCACCGGCAGCGAACACGTCATCGAACCACCCGCCACCTGCCCCGCCTGTCAGGCCACGCTCTCGTGGGACGGACTCTTCCTTCGCTGCACCAATATCGATTGCTCCGCCCAGATCAAACGCAAGCTCCAGCACTTCGCTCACCGCGGCGCGATGGACATCGAAGGTCTCGGCGAAGCCCTCGTTGATCAGCTCGTGGAAGCCAAGCTCGTCAACGACATCGCCGATCTCTACGCCCTCACCTACGACCAGTTGCTCACCCTTGAGCGCATGGCCGAAAAATCAGCGAATAATCTCATCGCCGCGCTGCAAGCCAGCAAATCACGCGAACTCTGGCGCTTGATCTTCGGCCTCGGCATCCTCCACGTCGGCGCCGGTGCCGCCCGCCAGCTCGAACAGCACTTCCCCGATCTCGACGCTCTCGCCGCCGCCAACGTCGATCAATTGCAGTCCATCCCCGAAATCGGCGAGATCGTAGCGGCCAGCATCACGGCTTATTTCGCCAAACCGGAAAACCACGAACGGCTCGAAAAACTCCGAGCCCACGGACTCAATTTCAAAGCCGCCGAACGCGCTCCTGTTGCCGACACCGCCTTGCGCGGCAAAACGATCGTCATCACCGGCACCCTCAGCCAGCCCCGCGAACACTTCGAGGAAATCATCCGCAAAGCGGGCGGAAAGGTCTCCTCCAGCATCAGTAAAAAGACCAACTACTTACTGGCTGGTACAGAGGCCGGATCGAAACTCACCAAGGCGCAAGAACTTGGAGTTCCAATAATTGACGAGATTGCATTCAGCAAGCTTGCCGAAATCGAGTCAATCTAGTAGCTTCCCTAATTGTGAAACTAGGGATATTGGCGTTAAGCCTTTGCTGCCTCTGTGGCGTCGGCACCATTAGCGCCCAAATGATGACACCAGCTCAGCGCGAAGATGCCGAAGCCGAGCGGCTGAAGATCCTGCGCGCCTCGGATCAAATCGAAATCATTCAGGCGAACTGGGACAAAATTCAGGTCGAAGTCGCCACCCTCAAAGAACAAATCGCCAAGTCCCAGGAAAACGAAAACGCCCTGCGCCAGGAAATCAATACCCTCCGCACCGCCCTCCAAAAATCCGAGGAAGCCCGCGCCAAGGAACGGGAAGTTCTCCTCGCCAAAGTCGGCGAAATGATCGCCGCTTCCGCACCCAAGCCCATGCCACCCGAACCCAAACGGGAAGTCAAAGACAAGGAACCTGCCCCCACCACCGCGCCTTCACATGACGGCGAAAAAGGCTATTCGCACACCGTCGAAAAAGGCCAGACCCTTTCCATGATCGCCGCCGCCTACAGCGAAAAAGGCGTCAAAGTCACCGTCGACGACATCCGCAAAGCCAACAACCTCGGCCCCAAGGACGTTCTCAAAGTCGGACAAAAACTTTTCATTCCCAAAAAATAATTTTATGGAAAAACAGCCCCTCCCCGACAAACAATTTCGTCTCAAAAAAGGCGAAGATGAAAGCATCTTCGGCCCGGTCAACGCCACGACGCTTAAGGAGTGGGCCGAATCCGCGCAGGTCGCCCCCATCGACTTCGTCGATGAAACCGACGAACAATGGAAACCCGCTCCCTCCATTGAATTTCTCGAGATGGTCTACGAAGTTAAATTCCCCGACGGCACCAGCTACGGTCCCACCACCGTCGGCACGCTGCGCGAACTCCTCAAAGAAAGCATCATCACCGAGGACGCCTCCGTCAACCACCTCGTCAAAAAGCACAGCTCTCCCTTGGGCGCGGTTATCGCCGCCGCCGATTTCGAACCCAAGCCCCGCCGCGAAACCCCCGCGCCCCCGCCCCAGCCCGTCGAAACCAACGGCACCCCTATCGTGGCCCATCCCGCCGTCGAAATGGCCAAGGACCAACGCATCCGCCAACTCGAAGAAGACCTCCGCATCCTGCGCAAGGAACACGACGAACTCCTCCAAAAATACCGTAAACTCAACCAACAACTCGTCGAAGCGAAAGCCGTCAAAAAATAAAAACAAATTGCCGCTTGCTAATTTCTCCGCACGCGGCAAGATGACTTTCCCTCGCCTAGCTCACCAGTCCACCCGAGCTTGGCCGAGACCAATTTAATCGCGGGGTGGAGCAGCCCGGTAGCTCGTCAGGCTCATAACCTGAAGGCCGCAGGTTCAAATCCTGCCCCCGCAATTCTTTTCTCTTCGGAAAAGTCCTCGTCCTCCAGCCTGTTACGCCAACGGGCGCATAGTGTCCTGATTTCTCGAATCGCTGGATAATGGGGCAAATTCCCCTCCCCATTTGCACGCAATGTTGTCGCAGATTCATCGCTGGGAAACCCGCCATGAATGCGGCGACTCGTTTACGTGGAGATCGAAAGAAATTTCGCTGACGTATTTTCGAGGAAGAGACAGCGGATGTTTTCATTCCTCGAATGCTTCACAGGGTCGCAGCCTTCCCCATTCACGCGGCACGACGCCAGCGAAAGAATTCCCAGAGGGGGTATCTGAGGTCACCCAGGCTATGAGGAAGCGCCTGTCGACAGCACCGTAAAAATACCGCGCAGATGCTTCTCAAGATCCTTCATCCGGATGGGACGGGAACTGAATCCTACGTAACCATCGGGTCGAATGAGAAAAAGCCCGCCCTTTTGCGCGCCATAGACGTAGTGAAATTCCATCGCCGGATCGAGGTAGATCTCTCCGTCGAAGGCTTCAAATCCTTCTGTTGTTTGCGAAGCCAGGACAAGAGTCGGCGTTAAAAAATCGCGCACTGGTTTCGTCCATGTGGCCATTTTGCAAATGGCTTCGCGCGTCGCCTGATCGGGTTGATGTCCCGCGATGATCATCAACCGGAATTTCAGCGGATCAAGGACATCATAAAGCGCAATCGGCACCGAAACACCCCTCGCTGATTGAAGAGTTCCATCCACGGCACGCACTCCGGCCACCACTTCGACACTCTCGTTATGCAGGGACTCCTGGTGTCCGTGATTTTCCACCACCGCGCTCGGTTCGTATTGAATGCGGACCTGCAGGCCCTGCTCAAATTCCTTGAAATGATTCGTGTAAAAATGACTGAAAAATCTCCAGATATGATCCCGACTCAGCGAGCCTACGCGATTGAATTGAGAGGCCAGTTTGTGGGCAAAATCGGATAGGCCGACTACCTGTTTGCCCACGTAACTGCGCTCCGTGTCGTACGTATCCAGAAGCGAGGCGGGACTCGCCCCCTTGCGGACGTAGGCGATTTTCCATGCGAGGTTAAAGGAATCCTGTATGCCCGTGTTCATTCCCAGCCCTGTTTCGGGACTGTGAATATGCGCCGCATCGCCGCCGATGAAGACATTCCCCTTCCGGTAATGTTTAACGCGGCGGTGGTGGCAGTGAAATTCCGACATCCACCCGGGGTTGCTCAACACGCACATTCCTGGAATGATCCGCTCCACCGCTTCGGTGACATCCTCCAACTTCGGCTCCCGTCCCAACGCCCGCGATTCGGCTTCGACTATGTAGATTCGGTATCTTCCACCCGGCATTGGAAATACCGCCAGCAATCCCGCGTCCGCAAAAAAGGCATAGCCATGGCCATGCGGCCATTTCCAATCGATATCCACATCCGCCAGAAGCCAGTTGTCGTGATACTGTTCGCCGATAAATTCGAAATTCAATCCATGGCGCACGGGACTATGCGCCCCGCCACAGCCGAGCAGATACGGAACATCGATCTGTTCCGATTTTCCTTCCGGCGTTGTCAGCGTCGCCGTGACGTGGTCACCGTGGTCGACGAATGACTCGAGGGTGGTCTTCCATTCGATCTGCCCACCGAGGCGAATCAATTCATCCCGCAGAATTTTCTCCGGCCCCGTCTGCGGAATATTGAGCAGAAAATTGTATCGCGAAGTCACGCGGGCATATTCCGCCCGAAAAATAATCTCACCGTGGTTGTACGCGCTGAAGGAGTGAACCTTCTCCCCCTCGGCCAATGCTGGCGCCGATAGCTTGCGCATCTGGAACTCCTCCAGACTGCGCGGCATCAGTACCACCGCTTTGGAAAGCGTGGTTGGAGCATCCGCCTTGTCCACAATTCGTACGCGCAAGCCATGTCGCAAAAGATCGGAAGCCAACGCCAGTCCGGTCGGGCCAGCACCAATAATGAGCGCATCCAAGGGAGAATTAGTAGCCATGATTGTGCCTCGTAGTATCGCCACAAAGCCAAACGAGAAGCAAGCCGGCTCGTTAGCTTTTTTAACAGACCCCATAAGCCGCTTTAATCTTGAATTTCCTTCGAACCGGAGGCCACACTGCCGCCATGGCACGCTCCATTCTTCCGCTCGGGCTTTTATCGCTTTTGACGCTTTCCCTAGCTCATGGCGCGCCGACATCGAAACGCTTCGAAGGCGCTACCTATGCCCCCGCCTCCACCCTCTTCTATTTCGAAACGCCTTCCGTGGCAGAACTCAACGCCAAGTTTCTCACGGCGCACAATGCCAACAGCGCCCATCCGCTGATCGCCACCGCAGAAGCCGCCAACCAGAAAAGCCCTCTACTGAATGTGAAACCGGTATTATCCGATCCGCCATTGATGCGCGACTTTCTTGGCGCGCTCTTTCTGATGTCGCCAAATTCTCTCTTCTGCGCCATCACACCAGCCACACCGGCAGGCTTGCAATTCCTGCAAGGCGCTCGCCTCGACAAGCCGGAGATCGCACTGGAAGAACTCAAGGCGGCAGTCGTCAAAAAAATCCCCACGCTCACCTGGACCACCACCACTTCCGGCCTCATCACCTCCGCGAAAACGAGCATTCCCGAAATTGGCAATTTCCAGCTGGCTGCTGGCAAAAACTGGCTCCTGCTCGGCACCGATACCGCTGCGTTCGCGCATGCGATAAAAGTTCTCACCACTGGAAAAGCCGATATTGCCTCTCTCTCCAATGTCGCGAGTTGGAAATCCTCTCTCTCCGCGCAACCCGAGCAACCACTCTTTATCTATTACAGCCAGATCGATCAACTTCCCCCGCCCCTCGATGCCGGGGGGATGACCGCCCTGGCGCAACTCCTGCGCACGCGGCTCGGCGGAATGCAAGCCCTCTCCTGGAGCTGGAACACGACCGGACAATCCGACCGGCAAGCCTATGACCGCTTTGTCGTCACCCTTGCCCCGGCCACGGCACAGTCTGCCCAACGCCTGCTCCCTGCGCTGCCCGCCATGCCTCCGGCCCTCGTGGGCCCCGACACTGTGTTCTATTTCACGCTCCAGGGCAAAGTCTCGGAACTCATCCAAACTCCCGCCCTCGCCGGACTTTCCATCAGCGCCCTGATTCAAAAAGGAATCACCCACTTGAATCTCGAGGGGAAAGCCCGCGAGCAATCCATTCCGGCGCTCCTGCTCGTCGATCACGACAAGCTCGAACCTCGCACCGCGTGGGTGGTGACTTTTCCATCCTCTGCAAATGTCGTTGGTTTGACGAAAGCGATTGCCAAAGACGCCCCCCCATTAGCGAGTCGGGTGATTGCCTTTGCCGGAAGCCGCGCCAACCACCTCATTATTGCCGACGACACGGCTTCCGCCGATTATTTCCGCGCTCGACTCACACAAGTCGAACGCACCTCCGCTTCCACCCCACCGGCACCCCAGTCCTCGCTTCCGATCATCGATCGACCCTTTCTCATCCTAGGACTGGAACGGGATCGACTGGTGAACGACTTGATCGTCCGCTTGAAGAAAGACGCCTCTGTCTCACTGGCCGCCTTGAAAAAGTGTGGTCTGCTCACACCCGAGGCCTACGCCGATTTCAAACCGGAGACCTACCTTGGCCCGATGCAAATGAGCGCCTCGATCCGCGGCAACCAAGTCATATTGGATAACTACTTTCAACTGCGCGGCTCAGCCTCCACCAACATTACGGCTACCACCATTCTCGGCGTGCAAGTTTACGGTCCGCAAATCGAATCGCTGATGGCGCATTGGCAAAGCCTCTTTCAGCCGAACCAGGCACGCGAAACGGGCTCCGACGCTTTCACCACCTGTTATGAAAGCAGCTTTCTTTTTGGACCACTGATGACCGGGCCGAAAAGTTATTCCGTGGGACTGGATCTCATGACCCACTTCTATCTCTCGACGCTGCCGAAACCTTGACTCCCTCATCTCCGGGAGTGCCTTTAGCAGGCTATCGCCGCTCTTGGTTTCAGATTTCACTTGCGCTAGACAGATCGGTCTAGTAAGTTGATTCCATGAAACGGGAAGGCGACACCAAACAACGACTGGTCAAAGTGGCCGCGCAGTTGATTTGGGAACAGAGCTACGGCTCTGTGGGTGTCGACGACATCTGCAAGAAGGCAGGCGTCACCAAGGGTAGTTTCTATTTCGCATTTCCCTCCAAAGTTGACTTGGCCATCGCCGCACTGGAAGACCACTGGCAAACCAAACGTGCCGTGCTCGACTCCATTTTCTCCTCCCAGGAACCGGCCCTCAGCCGTTTCGAAAAGTACTGCGACTTAATCATTTCCGATCAAAAATCCAAATGTGAAGAATTCGGTAAAGTCTGCGGCTGCCCCGCCTGCTCTCTCGGCAGCGAACTCAGCACGCAGGACGAAAAAATCCGGCTGAAGTCGGACGAAATGATGGAACGCATCATCCGCTATCTGATTAGTGCCGTCTCCGCCCTGCAGGCCGAAGGGTTAATTCCCCAGGAAGACCCAAAAGTGATCGCACGCCAGATTTACGATTATATCATGGGTTTGATGCTCGAAGCGAAGATTCAGAATTCGCTCGAAACCCTGAATCGCCTGAAACCCGGCATCTATCGAATTCTGGGTTTGAAGCCGGCGCGCCTGACCTCCGTCACCGCTTAATTTTTTTTAGCCCTGAACTATACTGACTGGTCCACTAACTAAAACTAAAATAGTCCTGATTACGACTTTCTAATCGTCCTAGGAGTACCCCATGAAATCCCTCTCTCTTCTTTCTGCGCATTTCGCGGTGGCAGCTCTCGTCCTGACCGGTTGCTCGGTCGGTCCTGATTATCATCGGGCTCAAGTGGAGACTCCCGCCGCTTACGTGGAGAAGACTCCGTGGAAACAAGCGACTCCCTCCGATGCGATCGCGCGCGGCGATTGGTGGACCGTTTTTAACGATACCAAGCTCAATGAACTGCAAACGCAGGCGGCGGCGAACAATCAGGATTTGCGCGCCGCGGTGGCCCGGGTGGATCAAGCCCGCGCGATCTCCCGCGTGGCGAAAGCGGATTTCCTCCCCTCGATCAACGCCAATGCGAGCGGCGCGTTCCTGCGCAATTCCTCCAACAGCGAGGTCGTCTCGCCCGGTCTCGAAACCAGCAATGTAAACACCTCGCTGAGTCTCGGCTATGAACTCGATATCTGGGGCCGCGTGCGCCGGACCGTCGAAGCCTCCACCGCGACCCTGCAGGCGAGTGTGGCCGATTACGAAGTGGTGCGGCTCGCGTTGCATTCGGAGGTCGCGCAAAATTATTTCTCGCTGCGCGCTCTCGATACCGAACTGGACATCATCACGCACGCGATTGAGCTGCGGCAAAAAGAACTGGATCTCGTACGCACGCGTTTCCAGGCCGGGTCCAGCACCGATCTCGATGTCGCCCGCGCTGAAACCGCTCTGGCGGACGCGCAGGCGGAGCTTGCTACGGTGCGCGGACAACGCGCGGAACTCGAGCACGCGCTCGCCGTGCTGCTCGGCAAGACGACCGAGTCGTTCCGCATGGCCACCTCTCCGCTCTCGACCGTGCCACCGCCGATTCCGACGGGCGTACCCTCCGATTTATTGGAACGTCGCCCCGACATCGCGGAAGCGGAACGGCGCATGGCGTCGGCCAACGCGGAAGTAGGCATCGCCACGGCGGCTTTTTTCCCGGTGATCCGGCTCGTGGGCACGGCGGGTCTGGAGAGTGCGGATCTCGGCTCGCTCTTCAACTGGCCGAGCCGGATGTGGTCAGTTGGCCCGAGCATGACGCTCCCGATTTTCCAAGGGGGCCGCAACACTGCCAATCTCGAGCGCTCGAAAGCGCGCTACGAGGAAACCGTGGCGCAATATCGCCAGCAAGTGCTAACTGCGTTCAAGCAGGTGGAGGATCAACTTTCCACCCTGCGTCACTTGTCCGACCGCGCCGACGCACAGCAGACCTCGGTCTCCTCCTCGCAACGCGCCTACACGCTCTCCGACCTGCTCTACCGCACCGGAGCCGCCAATTACCTCGACGTGATCGATGCGGAACGGAGTGCTCTGGAAAGCCAGCGGGCCGCCATCCGCACCCTCGGCCAGCGTTACTTCGCCAGCATCCAGCTCGTGAAGGCCCTCGGCGGCGGCTGGAACGATTCGCAAATCAAATCCTTTGCCTCGACTGAATCCAAACCCTGATCCCTCTCCCCTTTCCTACCCCGACTGCAACCCTCGAACTCCCCATGCCCATGAAAACCACGATCAATCATGAGAAGTCTTCCCTTCATCCGAACCGGGTCGAAATGGCAATCCCGGTGAAGCCCGCGCTCAATGGCGCCTACGTCGCCGACTACTGCGAGAATCCCACCGCCGAAGGTAATGAGGGTTTAGTCCCCCTGATTCCACCCCAGCCGCATGAAACCAACGCCGCACGCCACACCCCGCCTTTGCGTGCGCCGTCCGCTATCGCTCCCGCGAGCAGCAAACGTTTCCCCGTCGTGCTGGTCTCAGTGATCGCTTTGTTGGCCATTGGTGCGGGTGCTTATTACTTCTTCGGTTCCAAGCATGAGACGACGGCCGCCGCCCCCGCGACACCGCCTCCCGTGCAGGCCACGGTACAAACCGTCGCGCCGCAGCAAGTCCGCATCTGGAATGAATTTTCCGGCCGACTGCAAGCGGTCGACTATGCCCAGATCCGGCCCGAAGTCAGTGGTCGCATCACGGAAGTCCGTTTTGAAGACGGGCAGACCGTCAATGCGGGCGATATCCTCTTCGTGATTGATCCCCGTCCCTACGAGGATGCCGTGGCGAAGGCGAAAGCCCGCGTGGCGTCCGCAAAGGCGTCCATCGAGTTCACGAAAGCGGAGCAAAAACGTGCGGAGATTCTCATCCGGGCGAATGCCATCGCGCAGCGTGACTTCGATCAGTCCGCCAGCTCGGATCGCGTCGCCGTCTCGAACCTCGACGAAGCCGAAGCCGCGCTCAAGCAGGCCAGCCTCGACCTGGAACATGCTTACGTCAAAGCCCCGATTTCCGGTCGCGCCAGCCGCGCGGAAATCACCGTGGGCAATGTCGTGCAGAGCGGCCCCAGCGCTCCGGTGTTGACCTCCATCGCTTCGCGCGACGGCATCTATGCCGACTTCGAAGTCGACGAACAAACCTATCTGGAGACCATCCGCAATGCCGCCTCGGGCAACGCGCAGGAGCGTCTCATCCCAGTGCAGCTCATCCTCGCGGGTGACAAGGATCATGTCTACGACGGCACGATCTGGAGCTTCGATAACCGCATCGATGTCGCCTCCGGGACGATCCGCGCCCGCGCCAAATTCGCCAACACCGACGCCGCGCTGCTGCCCGGCATGTTCGTCACCGTCAAGCTCGCCAGCAGCCGCGAACGCTCCGCCGTGCTGATCCCGGAACGCGCCATTGGCTCGGACCAGAGCAAGAAGTTCGTCTACGTGGTCGACTCCGGCAACAAGGCGACGTATCGCGAAATTCAGCTCGGTAAATCGATCCGCGAACAACGCGTCATCGAATCCGGCCTCCTCGCCGGAGACCGGGTGGTCGTCGACGGCGTCCAACACGTGCGTCCCGGCTCCCTCGTGCAGCCGACGGAAATCACGCCGGCGATCGTCCCGGTTAAAATCACCTCTGTGGAAAGTGCCCGCTAATGAACCTCTCGCGATTCTTCATCGACCGGCCCATCTTCGCCGGGGTGATCTCCTTCGTCATCTTCCTGGCGGGGCTGATCTCACTCTTCCAGTTGCCGATCTCGGAATACCCCGAAGTGGTGCCGGCCTCGGTGGTGGTTACCGCGCAATTCCCCGGTGCGACACCGAAGACGATTGCCGAAACCGTCGCAACGCCGCTCGAGGAACAAATCAACGGCGTGGAAAACATGCTCTACATGTTTTCGCAGGCCTCGACCGACGGTAACCTCACGCTGACGATCACGTTCAAGCTCGGCACCGATCCGAATCTGGCGCAGCAGCTCGTGCAGAATCGCGTGAATCAGGCCCTGCCGCGATTGCCGGAAGTCACCCAGCGCATCGGCGTCACCACGGTGAAAAGTTCCCCCGACCTCACGATGGTCGTGCATCTCACCTCGCCCAACCAGCGCTACGACATGCTCTATCTCCGCAATTACGCCGTGCTGAACGTGAAGGATCAGTTGGCGAAAATTGAGGGCATCGGTCGCGTGAATTTGTTCGGTTCCGGCGATTACGCCATGCGCATCTGGCTCAATCCCCAGCGCGTTTCCGAGCGCGGATTGACCGCGCAGGAAGTCATCTCCGCGATCCGGCGGCAAAATGTTCAGGCTTCCACCGGCGTGATCGGTGGCCCGCCCTACGATCGCGGCGTGGAAATCCAGCTCCCCATCAATGCACAGGGCCGCTTGCAGGACCCCGACCAGTTCGGCGAGATCATCATCAAGCGCAGCGCGGATGGCGTCGTCACACGACTGAAAGACGTAGCGCGGATCGAGATCGGCGCGGCAGAATTCGGTCTCCGCTCCCTGCTCGACAATAAGAACGCCGTGGCGATTCCGATCTTCCAGCTCCCCGGCTCGAATGCGATCAAGATTTCCGACGACGTCCGCAAGACGATGGCGGAACTGAAAAAGAATTTTCCTGAAGGGGTCGACTACGCCATTGCCTACGATCCCACCATCTTCGTGCGCGGTTCGATTGAAGCCGTCGTGCACACGTTGTTCGAAGCGCTCATTCTCGTCGTCATCGTCGTGATCGTGTTTCTGCAGACTTGGCGCGCCTCCATCATTCCGTTGCTCGCGGTGCCGGTCTCCATCGTCGGCACGTTCGCCATCATGCATGCCACCGGCGGCTCCATCAATGCGCTCTCGCTCTTTGGTCTCGTGCTCGCCATCGGCATTGTCGTGGACGACGCCATTGTCGTCGTCGAAAATGTAGAGCGCAACATGGAGGAAGGTCTCGCTCCGCGCGAGGCCACCATCAAGGCCATGAGCGAGGTCACCAGCCCGATCATTGCCATCACGCTCGTCCTCTGCGCCGTGTTCGTGCCGATCGCCTTCATCAGCGGATTGAGCGGCCAGTTCTACCGCCAGTTTGCACTGACCATCGCGTTTTCCACGGTGATCTCTGCATTCAATTCCTTAACCCTCAGCCCCGCGCTCGCGGCCGTTCTGCTGCGCTCGCCTCATGCCCCGAAGGATGCGCTCACCCGTGGCATTGAATGGATCTTCGGTCCGTTTTTCCGCGTGTTCAACCGCTTCTTCCATCGTAGCTCCGAAGGGTACGGCACCAGCGTCAAAGGTCTCATTGGCCACAAATCGATTTCGATGGTCCTCTACCTCCTGCTTCTCGGTGCGACGATCTACACGTTCAATCTCGTCCCGCCGGGTTTCGTCCCGCTCCAGGACAAGCAATACCTCGTCAGCTTTGCGCAACTTCCCGACGGCGCTACGCTGGACCGCACCGAGAATGTCATCCGGCAGATGACCGATATCGCCCTGAAAGATCCCGGCGTGGAAAGTGCCATTGCGTTCCCCGGCCTCTCGATCAACGGCTTCATCAACAGCGCCAGCGCCGGCATCGTCTTCGTTTCGCTCAAACCCTTCGAGCATCGCACGACGCCCGAACTGTCGGGCTTCGCGATCACCCACCGCCTGCAACAACAATACAGCGGCATCAAGGACGCCTTCATTGCCATCTTCCCGCCACCACCGGTGCAGGGACTTGGCACGATTGGTGGCTTCAAGCTTCAAGTGGAGGATCGAACCGGCGCGGGCTACGACGCCTTGAACGTCGCCATGCAGGACGTGGTGGCAAAAGCCGCCAAAGCACCCGAGTTGGCCGGTATTTTCTCCAGCTACAAGGTCAACGTGCCGCAGCTCTATATTGATCTCGACCGCACCAAGGTGATGCAACTCGGCGTTGACGTGCAGGACGTCTTCGACACGTTGCAAATCTACCTCGGTTCGCTTTACATCAATGACTTCAATAAATTCGGCCGCACGTACCGCGTGATCGCACAAGCGGACAAGGAATTCCGCTCGCGTCCGGACGACATCCTGAAACTTCGCACGCGCAATGCGGAAGGCCAGATGGTGCCGCTCGGCTCCGTCATTCGCATCTCGGATGCGACCGGCCCGGAGAGCGCGCAACGCTACAACGCCTTCCTCTCCGCCGATCTCAACGGCGGCGCCGCGCCGGGATTCTCCAGCGGTCAGGCACAGGCGGCGATCACGCGCATTCTGCGCGAGACCTTGCCGAAGGGCATGGATTTCGAGTGGACCGAGTTGACCTATCAAAAGGAAATCGCGGGCAACACCGCTATCCTCGTCTTCCCGATCTGCGTGCTGCTTGTTTACCTCGTGCTGGCCGCGAAATACGAAAGTCTCTTCATGCCGCTCTCGGTCGTGTTGATCGTGCCCTTGTGTTTGCTCTCCGCCATTGGTGGCGTCTGGCTCACGAAAGGCGACAACAACATCTTCACGCAAATTGGCTTCTTCGTGCTGGCGGCGCTGGCGTGCAAGAATTCCATCCTGATCGTGGAGTTCGCGCGCGAACTGGAACATCACGGACGCACCACGGTGGCCGCAGCGATTGAAGCCTCGCGGTTGCGGTTGCGCCCGATCCTGATGACCTCCTTTGCGTTCATCATGGGCGTCATTCCGCTGGTGGTCTCCAAAGGCGCGGGCGCGGAAATGCGCCACGCGATGGGCGTGGCCGTGTTTTCCGGGATGCTGGGCGTCACGTTCTTCGGGCTGCTTCTAACCCCGGTGTTCTATGTGATTCTGCGCGCGGTGGAGAAACGATTCACCCCGGAGAAACCCGCGCATCATTCCCATCCCGAACCCGAGCTGGCGACGCATCGCTGAAGCAACGCTTTTGCCTTGCTTCGCCGCTCCAATAAATCAAGCTAATGAGGCCATTCCAAATACTACTATCCCTATGCCCTCATTCCGCCTGCTCCCCTTCCTCGCACTACTCGCCCTAAGCACCACTTGCACCCTCGCCGAACGGGGTAATCCACTGGTGGAATTCGAAGGTCAAAGCGTGGACCGGATGATCGCGGACTTCATGCGCGAGAATGAGGTTCCCGGCATGACTCTCGCCATTGTGCAGGCCCCCTACATCACGCGCGTCACCGGGTACGGCCTCAGTGATCCGCACCGCAAACTCCTCGCTTCGACGAACACCCTCTTTCCCGTCGCGCAAATGGCCGAGGCTTACACCGCTGTGGCGATTCTGCAATTGGTCGAGTCGGGAAAAATCAAACTCGATGATCCCATCGGCAATTATGTTCCCAATCTTCCCGCATCGTGGCGGACGATTCCCCTCCGCGATCTTGTGCGCCACAGCTCCGGCCTGCCGGGCACGGGACAACAGCCGCCCGCGTTCGAACCCGGCACCGCGATCGCCCCAAGCGCCACGGATTACCAACTCCTCCAGGCCGTGATCGAAAAAGCGAGCGGTCAGAGTTATCAGCAATTTGTTCGCGCGAATCAATTCGATCGACTTGGACTGCGCCACACCTTCTTCGCGAGCGAACTCGCGCAGGTGCATTCCGAAATCTTCCCGGCGGGTGGACGTCATGCGGAATTTCTGAAGAAACCCGATCTCATCAATCCCCTCGAAATCGCCGTCAGTTCCATCCCGCCGAAGACGAAACCGCTGCCCACCGCGATCTACACCTCGGCCCTCGATGTCAGCTTGTGGGATGTCGGCCTCGCTGGAGAAATCCTCATTAAAAATCCCGAACTTCGTAAAATTCTCTATACGCCCGGCACCTTGAAAAACGGCACCAAGCTCACCACATCCGGCCCGTGGAACTTCCCCGGCCGCCCCGGCCTCATGATCACCAGTGGCAGCGGCGACGGTGCTTCCGCATTTCTCAGTCGCTACACCCATCCGGACGAATTGCTCTGCGTCACGCTCCTCGCGAACAAAGAAGGGCTCGATCTCGCGCCGCTCGCAGCGCGCATCGCCGCGGCATTCGATGCGCGCTTGATTCACACCTCGGCGATCAAGGGCCGAGATAAGTAAAAGTGACGTCATCCAGCAGCAATGTTCCCGCTCCGGAATAAATGCCACACATGATGGCCGCGTATTGAATCAGCGGCTGACTGAAAGTGACGTCGTAGCTGACCTGCGTGTAATTCCCCCCAGCCACCACCCCGGAAAAGCTCTGCGTCAGGAACGTCCCTGCATCGCGATTGAAAATCTGCAGGAATGGAATCGCCGTCTCGCTGGCTCCGGTCCGCCTCACATACGCGGTCAACCGATACCGTCCGGGCGAAGAGATGTGCACATCCTGAAACACATAGACCTTTCCGGCACCGGAGGATGACATCGTCAATGCGTAGCTCCCGCCATGGGCCGCGGTCGTCAGATTGATCTGTCCCTGCGGATCGTAATTCGACTTGCGCAGAGTCCAGTTCATTGGCGTGCACACCGCCAGACCGCCTGTTTGCAGGTCGCCCGTGATGCATTCGAAATCGCCGTTGACGTAAAGCGGTGCCGCTTTCTTAAGCTCCACCCCGGTGATGGACAGCGGGGCGTTACTCACGATATAGGCCACATCGGCCACATAGAACACCGTCGTCCCGCCGCTCACTGTTGTCGTTAGCGGCTTGCCGTACGCGTCGATGGCCGAGACAAGCGTACCGCTGACAGTGAGCACATGCTCCATTTTCTCCGCGCCGAATAGACTCAACGTCTTGCCATCCTTGCGGAGAAGTTGATGACGAATCGCAAAGGGTTCGAGTCCCGAAGCCGTGTATTTTCCCACGTAACCGTCCGCCTTGCGCATCTGGCTTTGGAAAACCCCCATCCAGTAGGTATCGATCTGGGGCGAGAGCGTATTGCGATTGAATAGAAAATCCGGGAACCCGAATTGGTAAAACCGGTCGATGCCTTTCTCCAGATAGTAGAGATAGAGATACGGCGTCAGATACATCCGGTCTGCCTCGGTCGTAACGCTGTCCCACATCTGCTCGGTCATCCAGTTCGCCGATCCCGGCTTCTTCGCGGTAAGCGCGGTCTGCAGTTGGTCTACCCGCGTGGTGTCGTATGCGTGTTGCGCAAAGACGTCGAAATAATTCGCGGCGCCCAGATTGAGCAGATCGTAGGGCATGTTCAAATCCGTTGTGCTCGTGAGGGAAAAACCACTCATCAGCACACTGCAGGTAGGATCTGCCGCCTTGGCCTGCGTGTAGGCTGTCTGCAGCATATTGAAGTAATCCTGCGTCGTGCCGGAAAACGCGGAGACATGCGATCCCGGCGGATGATAATCCACCTCGTTCATGATCTCCCAGCACTTCACGTCATTCTTGTAACGCGAAACCACCTGATACACATAGTTACCCCACTCCGTCAGGCTGCGCGGTTTCCAGCGACCTGACATCTTGGTGTATTCCGGCACGGCGTTTTTGTACACATCGCCCGGATCAACCGCCGCCCACGGCGGTGGATTCCCCAGAATACCGACCAGTTCCACACCGGCCGCCTTGGAACGCTCCACCAGTTGATCCGCCCGCGCCCAGGTGAATCCATTCGCACCGGTGCCTTCATTCGGCTGCACCGCATACCACATGAATCCACTCAAATCGCCGAACTGCCGCGATGTCTTGATCCCCAACCGCGTGAGTACCGCCGGGGAATAATCCTCCGTCGGGAAATGATGCCCGAGATAACGATCCCACGCTCCGTCCACAGACGCTTCATTCGCAGGCAGCACCGCGATGGCGCTCGCATACACTGTGGCTACACCCGAAGGATTCGTCACCGTGGTCTGCAGCTTGTAATAACCGCGTCCGGCCAATTCCGAGAGCGTCAGTGTCGTCGGATGATAGACATTATCCCCAACGATCGCCACGCTTTGCGTGCTGTTCAACAGCACCGCACCGAGCCGGTCGGTCGCTTGAATGGCCACCGAGTAGGTCTTGGTCGAGCCGGAATGATTGATTCCCAGCAACGTATAAGTCGGCGTGGTTCCCTCGACGAGACATTGATCCTCCACCCGCCACATCGGCGTAAGCGACGAATAGATCAGCGTTCCCTGCCGCGCCGTGTGTGGATATAATGCGCGCGTCAGCCCCTCCGTCACCAGCAAGGTCGTGTTCGCATCCGCCGTCAACGGCGTGGCCGGATTGCCACTCAGGCTGCCCGTGGCCAAGGCGATATCGGAGATCTTCAATTCCGAGACATTGAAAGGGTCCAATCGCTGCACCCGCAGAAACGCCGGCAGCGGCGCGATCTGGGAGATCGAAGTGGCACTCGAAGCGACCTGCGTCCCGTTCACGTACAACCGCAACTGACCGCCGCCCCACGTCATCGCAACGCGGACAAGTTGCCCCAGGGGCGAGGAAAATCCCGTATAATTCGTCACCGAGGTGGTCGTCGCATTGCGGATCAACGCATTTAAACCCTGCGTCGGATAACCCGCGCCGGGTATAAAAACTCCCATCAACGATTTGCCCGAAGCCACCGGCAAGGCCGGCATCACTTGGAACGCATAATCGTACGAATTGCCGAATTGCGTCACCGGTCGCGAGAGCGACAGCGTCATCTGCACCGTCCCCTGATCTGGCAGAATCACCCCCGGCGCATAGGCCTCGAACCACTGCAACGAATTAGTCACCGATACCTGATCGAATTTCGCCACGAGCGTGTCATTGCTACCGGTGACAAACAGGAGGTTCGTGGCGGGAACGCTGGAATTCGCCGCCGGCAGCCACGGCACCACGCCTCCGTTGACCGCCTGCACCGCCGCCGTGCAATCGGTGGTGCGGGCCGCACTGGAAAGAATCACCCGTGTGTATTTCTTCGATTGCGGATCGATCGAAATACTCACCTGCACATATTGGCTCCCGGTCGTATCGTAGTCGGAATAATTCCCGAGAGAAACCGTCGTGTGACCATTCCCGGTGGCATTGTTCACGTACAACTCCAGAGCGCCGTTGTTGTACATCAGGATAAACCAATATTTGTTCGCGGAGTAATTCGTATCCGCCACGCCGAAATAGACCTGCGCCTGGTTTCCCGTTCCCGCGCTGATCGCGGAGAGATTCATCGAAAACGCCGCCGTGAAGGGCTGCTTCATATCGAGACCATTCGTCCCCGCCAGCCACAGGTATGCCCCGTACGCGCTCCCATCGAGGTCCTTGATCTGAAGAGCCTGCGAACCACTCGCCGGATTGCTCGTCGTCAGCGTCAGGCTCAGAGTGTTGGTCCCAAACTGATTCGTCCACACATGACCCGGCGTCAACGTCGCATCACGCACGCCGATAATCGAGGAGCCCGCAGAATAGCCGGGAGTTCCGGTCGACTGGCTCGTTTCAAATCCCGTCGCAAACTGGCTCCATCCCTGCGTTGCCGTTAAAAGAGCCAACCCCGCCACGCCCCACCATCGCCGCAGAACCGTTCCCTTTCCCAAAAAAGACTGGCGATGCAACAACGACTTTCCCGCGTACAACGTAGACAGTGAAGGCATAGGAGGATTGGATGACGGACCTGGTTGATGGCCCTGATCTCGCCAAGACAATAATCGCCACCCAAGGATACATCCATCCTGTCTACTTCTCTGCTTTCGGCATTATGTTATAGAAATTGGGTATGCGCCGATGCTTCTGAATCTGGAAAATATTACTCCATCGACTCGACCAATTCCGGCTTCTTCGCTTCCCGATCCGCGCTCGAATCTCCGTACCATTCGCGCGAGTTGACGCAGATCCGGCACACGGAGAGCATGACCGGCACTTCCACCAGAACGCCGACCACCGTCGCGAGCGCGGCGGGGCTGGTCGGGCCGAAAAGCGTGATCGCCACCGCGACGGCGAGTTCGAAAAAGTTGCTCGCGCCGATCAACGCTCCGGGTGTGGCGATGCGATGCGGCACGTTGAAGTACCGCATCAAGCCATAGGTCAGTCCCGAGTTGAAATAGACTTGAATCAGAATCGGCACCGCAAGCAGCAGCACGGCCGTCCAGTTCGTTAAAATATTCTCCGCCTGAAACGCAAAGATCAGCACCAGCGTGGCGAGCAACGCCAGTATCGTCACGGGTCGGAACTTCGGCAGAAACGCCGAATCAAACCACACCACTCCCTTCAATCTAATGAGCGCGAATCGGCTCGCCCAACCTGCCGACAGTGGAATGACGATAAACACCAACACCGAGATCAGGAGCACATTCGCCGGAATATGCACCCCACTTACGCCGACGAGAAACATGATGATCGGCGCAAAGGCAAAGATCATGATCAGGTCATTGATCGCCACCTGCGCCAACGTATAGGGTCCGTCCCCGCCGGTCAGATAACTCCATACAAATACCATTGCCGTGCAGGGAGCCGCCGCGAGGATAATGAGACCAGCCGTGTAATTTCGCGCCGTGTCCACTTCGATCCAGCCCAGCCAGAAGGAGAACACGGTCTGCACGAAGAACCAGCCCAGCAACGCCATGCTGAATGGCTTCACCAGCCAGTTGACGAAGAGCGTGATCAACAATCCCTTGGGCCTTTTCGCCACCCCCTTCAACCCGCCGAAATCGATCTTCAGCATCATCGGATAAATCATCAACCAGATCAGCAACGCGATCGCGATGTTGACGTGCGAGCTTTCACCAAATTCCAGTTGGCTGACTTGTCGCGTCAGATCGGGCAGCAATTTGCCGAGCGTAACGCCGACCACCATGCAGGCGAGAACCCAGAGCGAAAGGTAGCGCTCAAAAAAATCGAGTTGTTTGGTGGGTTTGGTCATTTGATTGTCTCCTTTAAAGCCTGACGGTATCCAGCGGCATAAGCTTCGAATACCAGTTTGATTTGATCCCGCACTCTCCGAAAAATGTTGCGAATCTCCTCCTCCGAGCCGGTCGCATGCGCGGGATCATCGAAGCCCCAATGATACCGGTTCACCTGCCCCGGAAACATCGGGCACGCCTGATCAGCGTTGCCACAGACCGTGATCACCGTGTTCACCTGTTGATCGAGAAACGCATTCATGTGCTTGGAGGTATGAGTGGAAATATCGATGCCAATTTCCCGCGTCACTTCAATCGCCAGCGGATGTACATATCCCGCCGGCTTCGATCCCGCACTCTGCACGTCAAAAAGATCGCCCGCACAGTGTTCCAGAATACCTTCGGCCAGATGGCTGCGACACGAATTGCCCGTGCACAAAATCAAGATCAGGGGTTTGCTCATAAAGAACTCGGAGTAGAAGTAAAAAGCGCGCGCAGGGCATCCAGACCGGTCGGTTCTTGCACCAGCCACGGCACCAGCGCCGTCTGCGTTGCGAATTCCTCCACCACTTCCGTGATGAATCGTTGTTCGTTCGCCGCTCGCGCTTGCAAGGCGGCATTGCCAGTCGTTGCTCCCGCGAAACTCTGATTGATCACCCACGCATAGGGCGTGATCGCGGCGCGCTTCAGATCCACCTGCAACTGCGCGGCTTCATGCACAGGCGTGGCCTCCGGCAACGTGACCAGCAGCACACGCGTATAATTCGGGTCCCGCAGTCGCGGCAATAACTCACGTACCGCCTCGGGCAGATCACTCGTACTGCGCAGCACCTCGCGATGATACGATTCCGTTGCATCGAGCAACAACAGCGTATGACCGGTCGGAGCCGTATCGAGCACGACAAATTGATCTTTTCCCTCAGCCACCGTGCGGGCAAACGCGGTGAACACCGCCACCTCTTCGGTGCAGGGCGAACGAAGTTCTTCCTCCAGCAAGGCACGTCCATCCGCATCCAATTTCGCGCCTGCCGTGACCAGTGTCCGTTCGATATGCGCCTTCGTCTCGGCCACTGGATCAATCCGGCTGACATGCAGATTCGGTAAACTCCCATTCACCGCATCCACCAAATGCGCCGCCGGGTCGGTCGTAGAAAGCAACACCGGATGTCCCAGTTCCGCCAGCCGTGCGGCCAACGCGGCGGCCACGGTGGTCTTTCCCACACCACCCTTCCCCATCGTCATGATCACGCCCTTCCCATTCTGCGACAGCTCCTGTGCCAGCGCTTCCAGCGACAAAAGCGAATCCAAAAAAAAAGGCGATGAGAGCGACGGCTTCGGATCCACACTTGCGAAAGTATTCATGGCCCGCAGCGAAGCCACTCCGAGAAATCCCGTGGGACGGAACTTCACTTCGGTCTTCGGTAAGGGCTGCAAGGCTTCCGGCATCGACTCCAACGATCGGGCGCAGCGGCGGGCGAAAGACGACGCGAGCGCATCGGAATCATCCGTAACCGTAAAGACGCCGTTCACAATCAAGCGCTGGTTCTTCATGCCCAACCCGGACAATTCCGCGCTGGCTCGCGCGGCTTCCTTCAACGCGCTTTTCTCCGGTCGCGTCACCAGTACCAGTAGCGTACGCGCCGCATCCTGCAAGGCCGCCACCGTTTTTTCGTAAGCGTGCCGTTGCTCCTTCAATCCCGCCAACGGCCCGAGGCACGAGCTACCAGTCTTATTCTCCGCGATGAAATCATTCCACGCCGCAGGCAGGCTCAGCAGACGCAAGGTATGGCCGGTGGGCGCGGTATCGAGAATGACATGGTCGTAGTCCGCAATGGCCGACTCATCGGCAATCAAGCGCGTGAATTCATTGAAACTGGCAATCTCCACCGTGCACGCGCCGGAGAGTTGCTCCTCGATGCTTTTCACCGCCGCGTCGGGCAGAATGCCACGGTAAGGTCCCACAATCCGTTCGCGATACTCGCGGGCCGCCGCTTCCGGATCGATGTTCAGGGCCTGCAGGTTCACCACACTCCGCACCGCCGTCGGTTGCGGCGACAAGGGCGTCTCCAATACTTCGTCCAGATTCGAAGCCGGGTCGGTACTGATCAACAGCACGCGCTTGCCCGCGTCCGCCAGAGCGACCGCCGATGCGCACGAAAGCGACGTCTTGCCCACGCCGCCCTTTCCGGTGAAGAAAAGAAATCGCGGCGCCGTCGCCAGCCAGTCCATTACCGGCGCGGATTGGAAATGCATTGTACGTCCTAACAGCAGGAGGATTTCGACGAATCACCGCCACAGCAGCTGGATTGACTCCGCTTCGACGCTTCGCTTTCCCCACCGCAACACGTGGAAGCGGCAGGCGCTGAAGAAAACGACAATTTCGCCCCGGCCAGCAACGTCAATTGTTCGCGTGTCGGGTACACGGACTTCATCACAATTTCACCGTCCGCCACGATCATCGGCAGACATTCCGTTCCCTGCTCCTTCAACGTCGCGCGCACCTTTTCGTTCGCAGCGAAGGCCGCCGGTTGCTGGGAGAGATTAAACCGCTCCACCGAAACACCCTGTCCCTGCAGCCACGACAGATCGCTGGCAAACTGCACCAGCTTCGGGTCCACATCGGTGCCGCACACGCCGGTCGAACAACACATCGCCGGATCAAAGACTTCGATTTTCTTCATAATACTCTTTCTTCTTTTCGCCGCGAGCGCCGCGTGACATCCATCACACCAACGCCCGCGCACAACTAACGCAATTCTTTAACTCGCGGACTCAGCCTCCAGCGAAATTTTTTCCTGATGACCAATCCCCTCCACGGCCTGCTGCAACCGCAACCGCTCCATCTTCTCCAGCGGGAGCGAGGTGAACAGGCTGAGCCTCCGCTGAATCTGCAACGCCACTTGCGCCGTCAGCTTCAACTTCTCCTCATCCGTCCCTTCGAAGGTCGCCGGATCGGGCGAACCCCAATGCGCGACAACCGGTTGTCCCGGCCAGACCGGACAGCTTTCCTTCGCGTTGTCACAAACGGTGATCACAAAATCGAAGCGCACGTTTTTGAATTCCTCCCACGATTTGCTCCGCGCATCGGACGCATCGATCTTGAAGTTTTCCTTCAGGACCCGCAGCACGTACGGATTGATCTTGCCGCTCGGTTGGGCTCCGGCGCTATAGGACTCGAATCGTCCCGGCGCGACCCGGCGAATAATATACTCGCACAGGATGGAGCGGGCGGAATTGCCCGTGCACAGGAACAGGATTTTCGGAAGGCTGGCAGTACTCATGTTTTTCCTTTGGGTTGTTGGGTTACTGTCTACCGACAAAGACTTTTCGCTTTCCCCAAAACAGGCGCGCCGCAGCACACCTGCTCCAAAACTTCCCGCACTTCACGGATGCTCACGACCTTCTGCAGCTTGGCCAGATCGCCACGAAAAACGGCTTCGGTCGTGCAACAATCCTGCAAACATTTCAGATTCGCCTCCAGCTCGGGAGAACATTTCGCCGGCAGCCGGTAGATCATCCAATTCTGATGACGCTCCGCCTCCACCATTCCCCGTTCCTTCAGGTAGCTGAGATGCCGGGAGATGTTCACCTGCGACTCACCGAGGATCTTCTGGATATGACACACACAGAGCGGTCCGCGCAGGAGGAGATGCAGAATCCGCAACCGCGTCTCGTCACAGAGACATTGGTAAATCTGGATCAGTTTCACGACGTCAATATACGTATAGACGTATATTCGTCAATTTGAATATTCTTTTTCGCGAAAACTCCCGTTTGACATCCGACCAAACCGCCTCATCTTTGTTCTATCACCATCGAACTATCAAAACTATGAACCTCCTCCTCGACAATCAGCTCGCCCTCGTCACCGCCTCCTCCGGCGGTATCGGATTGGAAATCGCCCGCTCCCTCGCACGGGAAGGCGCGCGAGTGATCATCAATGGCCGCTCGAAGTCCAGCGTCGATCAAGCGGTCGACCAGCTCCGCCGCAACGTCCCCGGCGCGAAGCTCGAAGCCCTCGCGGCCGACAATGGCACCGCCGAAGGTTGCGCGGCCACGATCGCGGCCTTTCCCGAGGTGGATATCCTCGTGAACAACCTCGGCATTTACGAGGCAGTTGGTTTCTTCGAAGAAACGGACGAAGCGTGGCTGCGGCTTTTCGAGGTCAATATTCTCAGCGGCGTGCGGCTCTCGCGCCATTACCTGCGCCGCATGCTCGACAAGGGCACGGGCCGCATCCTCTTCGTCTCCAGCGAATCCGCACTGAATCCTGCCCCGGAAATGGCTCACTACAGCGCCACCAAAACGATGCAACTCTCCATTGCCCGCAGCCTCGCGGAATTGACCAAGGGCACGAAAGTCACCGTCAATGCCGTGCTCCCCGGCTCGACCAAAACCGAAGGGGTCACCAAATTCGTGCAGGACATCTATCCCCAATCCACCCCCGAGGAAGCCGAGCGCGAGTTCATGCAAAAGAACCGGCCCACATCCCTGATCGAGCGACTCATCCGCCCGCAGGAGATCGCCGAATTCGTGACTTTCCTCAGCAGCCCGCAATCCTCCGCCATCAATGGCGCAGCCTTGCGTGTCGATGGTGGCCTCGTGCGAACTGTTTTTTAGACGAAATCTTCACACGGGTAAATTGTCCCGCGTTGCGATTCTTTGATGATTGCTTGCGGTTCTCCTAGGGAAATACTTCCAATCGGAGGAGGCCAGCCTTTACCGGTCCCCTAAAGAATGCTAGGTTATGAAACGAAGATTGTCCGATGTCTCCTCGAGAGCATGGGCGCGCAAATTAAACGACGATAACTTTTGGAGAATACTAAAATGAGCACTGCCACAAAAACAACTTCGGTCGCGGCGAAAAAAGACACCCGCTTGATTGACAGCCTGAACCTCGTCCTGGCCGATTCCTACGCCTTGATGAGCCTGACCCACCTCGCCCATTGGAACGTCGAGGGTGACCAATTTTTCGGTCTGCACAAGGCCTTCGAAGAACAGTACGAGAGCCTGTTCGAAGCCGTGGACGAAATCGCCGAGCGCGTGCGCGCCTTGGATTCCTATGCCATCGGCGGCCTCGGCACTCTCGCCAAGACGGCGGGCATGGAAGAATTCAAATCCCCGCTCGCACAGAAGGATTATGTGGCCGCCCTCATCGTGGCGCACGAAAAGGTGATCACGGACATGACCCAGACCCGGGATCTGGCCGGTCAGCTCAATGATTTGGAATCCCAGGATATGGCCATCGGCCGGCTTCAATGGCACGAAAAGACGCTGTGGATGCTGAAGAGCTTCCTGAAGCGCTAAGTTAAGAATGAAGAATGAAACTTGTCCGGCGGCGTTCGGAGCCGAATGCCTGCCGGCGACCTGTCATGGGCGGTGTGCGATCGAGGTGATCGACGAATTGCTCAGCCAGCGGAAATCCGTCACCGGCGAACAAGCCGATCTGCTTTTGGATTTACGCTGGCAGCTCTCCCGGCAGGATTCGGCCGAAGAGGCCCTGCGCCTCTTCGCCACGTTGCGCTTGCAGTTGGAGTCGTTCCATTACCTCGCCTTCTTCCGCATGCGCCGCTGGCTGGAGCACCACATCGTCGCCCAGGTGCAGAGCTGCCCCGTGGCTCCGGTCCACATCTGCGCCATCAAGCTCGACTCCTATTGCATCGAAGCGGTCCGCCGTCACTGTCTCTGCCGCTCTCTCGAAAAAGGCACGCCCCTGCTCGCGCCGCGGCTGACCTTCGCCTTTCGCGAGAATATTCGCCACGCCCGCGCCATCGCGCAGGCCAAGACCCAGCTCTCCGTCTCGAGTCATTAGCGTCCGGGGCAAAACCGGATATACTTGTCGCCCTTTCACGCGATGCGCTATGAATAGCGGCGATGGATCAATTCCCCCACGTTGCCTACGTCGGCGTTCATGAAGGCCGTACCGTTTTCGGTTCCTTTGTCGACTCCGAATGGGTGCTCCATTTTGTCGCTGCGGGTGAATGGTCGTTCCAGATGGAAGGCCGCGATTATCTCGTCGGTCCGGGCGACATGATTCTCCTGCCGCCCCGGCTCCTGCATGTCGTTCGTCAGGTGAGCGGCCGACAACGCGCCCAGCACGTCATCCATTTTGAATTGAGCGGCAGCACGCTCGGCCAGAAACTTCCCCTCGCCGTCTCCCTGCCCAAGCGCCAGCAAGTCGAAGCCTCACAGCTCTTCAAGCGCCTGCGTCGCGAGTGGCTCGCGGCGGAACCGTTCGCCGATGTGATCACCGGCGGCATTCTCGCGGAGATGCTCGGCCTCTATTTCCGCAATAGCGAGCGCCCCAAATCCAGCGCCGCCTCCGCCACGCTGGCGTGGAAAAACATCGAATGTTCCGTGCAATTTCTCCACGCGAACTTCCACCGTCCCCAACTCACCCTGCGCGACATCAGCGCCGCCGCCAAGGTCTCGCCCAATTATCTCTGCCGCCTGTTTAAGCAGAACACCGGCTATACTCCGATGGCTTACCTCACGCTTCTGCGCCACTCCAAGGCCGAGGAACTCCTCTTGCGCTCCTTGCAAAATTGCACCGAGATCGCCGAGGCCGCCGGTTACGGCGACCTCCACGTTTTCAGCCGTTCCTTCAAGAAAATCGCGGGCCTCTCCCCGACCGAATTCCAGAAACAGCACGCGCGACGCGCTCCCGCTATTTAGAGCGTGATCGTCCGTTTTTCTTCAGCGCTTTGGTACGCACCGTAAATAATCCGCAACGTCTCGCGCACATCGTCCAAGGTCGACACCGGTGGCTTACCCCCACGAATCGCCTCGACAAACGCCCGCGCCTGTCCTGCGAAGGACGACGGATAATCAGTCTCCGCCTCGATCCGCTCGCCATTGACGTAGAGCGCATCGGTAATGATCAGATTCCCCTTTTCCCCGGCAATGCGAATGCCGCTGATGCCGTCGCCGAAATTCGACGCGATGGATTGCATGACGGTGCAGACGGAACCGTCCGCGTATTGCAACGCCACCTGCGCCGTGTCCTCGCACTCCATATTCGTCCGCACCAACTTGGACGTAAACGCAGAGACCGCCACAGGGCGTCCGAGCAAATAGAGCGTCTGGTACACCAGATGATGACCGCTATCCATCAGCGTGCCGCCGGTCGCGAGTGACTTTTTCGCGCGCCAGCCCGTGGCGTGACCGTCCCCAATCGAGTGCGTGGAGACAAACGAGGATGACACGATCCGCCCAAGCTTGCCGCTGGCGATGACCGCCTTCGCCTGTTGCACCGCGCCGCGATAGGCGAAGTTGTGTCCTGGGAAAACAACGAGCTTCTTCTGCGCCGCCAGCTTCGCAATTCCATCGAGTTGTGCCAGGTCCGTGACGACCGGCTTTTCCACAAGCAAATGTTTGCCCGCATTGAGCCCCGCCATGATCTGGTCGTAGTGGTACGGGTTGATGCTGCCGATGATCAGCGCATCAATCGCCGGATCAGCGAGCAGTTTGTCGAAGCTCTCGTAGGCGGTGATTTTCAGTTCCGCCGCTTTCTGCTGGAGCTGCACCTTCTTGGCGGCAATCTTCGCTGCGTCGCCGTGGAAATCCTGACAGATGGCGGTCACGCCCGCATCGCTCAATTTCGCGAAGGCGTTGTAATGCCAATCCGCAATGAACCCGATGCCGACCATGCCGATATTCAATTTTTTCATAGGAGTGAAAAGGAAAGTCTGATGGGGATATTCGGATTATTTCGACCAGTCGAACACGACGCCGGTGTAGACATCCTTTTGGTTCTTCAAGCCGTCGTACACATCCTGACATGCCTTCGGCGACACCACATGCGTGATCAACGGATCGAGCTGCAGTTTCTTCTGGCCGATGAGCCGCAGAATCGCGCGGACATTGCCTTCCATCGAAAAACGGCCATAGCCGTTGCGATCTTCCGCCACCGGATAACGCCATTCATGCGCGCCCTTGACCGTCACGCAACCGCTGCCCCAAAGGTGGGTACGATTCAGGAACGCCGTCAGATCCGTCACGAATTCCTGACGGGGACTGCCGAGGAGAATGACCTCGCCCTGCTTGCCCGCCAACGCACCCGCCGTTGCGGCCACCGCCGGAACGCCCGTCGCTTCCACCACGGAACGACAACCGCGCCCGCCCGTGATCGCCGCCACTTGGGACTCCAGTTCCGCGCCCGGAGCCAGCACGTGCGCAATGCCACATTGCAAGGCCTGCTCGCGGCGTTTCGCGGAAAGATCAATGCCGATCACTTCGCAACCGGCCAGTGTGAAAAGCTGCGCCGCGAGATTACCAACGAGGCCGAGACCGAACACCGCCACATAATCGCCGAGCGCGACATCCGCCACGCGCAAGGCCGTGATCGAGACTGCCGCGATGCGCGCAAAGGTCGCCTTCACCGGGTCCACCGTAATGTCCACCGGAATGCGCATGATGTCGGTCACTGCATATTGGGAATGCGCACCGTAGGTGAAAATCCGCTCGCCCACCTTCACATCCGTCACGTTCGCGCCCGTGCGCACCACGCGACCGACGGAACCGTAACCGGGTGTAAACGGCAGCGGTGCCCACGATTCCTTGCCCGTCAGAATGGCCAGCTCCGTTCCGGCGCTGACGACGCTATATTCTGTTTCGATCAATACCTGATCCGGGCCGTTGGGGAGCGCGGAAGAATCCGCTGGAGAAAAGACAGCCTTGCCGGGTTCAGTGAAAAGGACGCGATGAAAACGATCGTTCATAGTGTGGTCAACCTAACGCACCCACCGGGCGCTGTCTTTGGACCACACTACGAAGATTTGTCTTAAATTATCCTTCGCGGATTACGGCTGCGTCGGCGTCAGCTTGATGTAATCGAGCAACAGGCTGTAGCCGAGGCTGCTCGCGTTCTTGCCGGTAATCGTGAAGACAAACTTTTTCGTGGTCGGTTCCGTCACCGTCACCGTGCCGATCGTTTTCTCCGCATAACTGTCCGTCGCCGAATACTGATCCCACGGCGTGCCGACATTGACTCCATCGACGGTCAACTGACAAATCCCCCGCGTGCTCTGGTACTTCGTCTTCACCGCCACGGAATACACTCCCGCCTTCAGCACCCGCATGCGGAAGGTGATGGCATCGCCGACCGTCGTACTATTCAGCTTGATGCCCTTTCCGCCGTTGAAGTTATTTGTTTCCGTGATTACGTCCGCCGTGCGGCCCGCCGAAGGCGTATACGGGAGGTTCTCGCAGTCCTGAAACGGCGCCAATCGAATCTGGTCAAAACAGAGCCGGTAGCTGGAACTCGCCGCGTTCTTGCCCGTCACCGTGAACAGAAAATCTGCGTTGGCCGCAACACCCTGAGTCAGCCCGCCATAGTAAAAATCCACCACACCGGGCGTGGCCGCATATTGATCCTGCGCACTCCCCACCGTCGTGCCATTAATCGCCAGACTCGCCTGTCCCTCATCACTGCCGCGCCGCGAGCGCACAATCACGCGATACGTACCCACGGAGGGAAAGGGCACGCTGTAGGACAAAAATTGGCCCACCGCATCGCAGTCCAGTTTGTCTCCAATGCCACCGCCCAGGAGGGGATCGGTGATTTCGTAAAACGGCACCGGACTCGCATTGGACACCGTCAGGGCTTCCGCCTCATACCAGCAACGGCGCTGCGCCAGCGATTGCAACGTCGTCAACAACTGCGCCTCATAGGCGGTCGAATTCAGGTCCGCGGCGAAAATTTCCAAACGCACCGCCCCTAGTAACACCGCATTCTGAATCGCCACATCGAAGTTGGCCGTCGTGTACGTGCCTCCGCCCGTGCTGTAGATATTGATCAACTGCCCGCTCAGATCCATGAACGCATTTTTCTCCCCCCAAATATCGACCGCCTGATTGCCGTAATGAAACCAGCTGTCGTGCGTGACATAACAGGCCTGCGGTGAGAACCGCTCGAAATAGAGCGAGTACGCGTAATCGCGCAACGTCCGCGCCACCGTCGCCGTGCGCTGCCCGGCAATGTCATCATGCAAGGCGAGGCAAATGCGCTTCGTCGGGAAAGCCGTCGCGTACACTGTGATCATCCGTTTCCACGCATCAATCAGCTTGTCCTGCGTATAACCGATCTGCGCCGCCTGCGTGGCCGTCATGATCAGATTGGTTTCCAGTCCATTCGAAAGCGCCGGTCCCGTCACCTGCACTTCCTTCAAGGTGGGATGATTCGCAAATTGCGTCCCAGCCGCACGGGCCGCCGCCTCCATCGCGTCCAGATAAATGGAATCCCACGGCACCGGCGCGGTCGCCAGGCTTTGTCCCGGATCGACATAAGTCGAAGAGAGCGTCCACGTGTACGAGGCCGCTCCCTTGGTGTAAATCCACTGCGGCACCCAACGACCACCCAAGATAGCCAGCTTCATCGGCTTGCCCGCCGTTTGGCAAGCGTTCAGCACAGTCGTCACGCCAACCCAATCAAATACGCCATCCTGAGGCTGCACCCGCGAAAGACTCGTGTAAAAAACCACCCCCGAGACCTCCGACTTACCCAAGAGGTTCGGCAAGTAATCCGTCGCCGCATTATCTAGATCCGAAGCACGGACGATCGGCCACACCTCTGCGGACTGTGCTGGGCTCGAAAAACCCAGAATCACGATCGATACGATCCACGTCCAACGACACAGGCACTTCTGAAGTAGCGATTGCATGCAACGCACCTTAATCCAGTCGGCACAGTGCCTGCAATCAAAAAAGCAACAGTTTCAATTTATTTCATAAACAGTCAAAAATAGACGATTCTTTTTGTCATTTAATTAAAATATAACTTATTTCTGTTAACAATCGCGTTTTGAAACAGTTTTATTATAACTTCAAAAAAACCCGCGAATCCCACGCTTAGAGCCGGTCCACTGGAGTTTTCTCGTCCGCCATCAGCGCGATCTGCACCCGAGGATGCTTCGGTTTAATCAGCGGCTTGGGAGACGGAGGGGGTTCGGCCTGGAGTCCAGAGAGAGCCACCTCGAGGAGAATGACCGTTAACAACGTGAGTACGTAATACTTGCATGAACAGAGACAGGTGATTAATAGCTTCATAGCGATCCTTGCTTCACCACTTTTCGTCCCTCAGCGGCCTTATATTAGCGAATTGTAATAAGTCGCGGTTATTCCGCCCGGCATTAGAACTGCTACGTTCTAAATCCCCAAAAAAATGTTGGCCTTGTTCAATATCAACTTCTATAAAAACCTACCTCTCATGAAGCCCCTCGCTCTCCTCCGAATCGCCCTCGTCGCGATGCTCTCCTTGGCTTCTTTTTCCCTCCGCGCCAACCCCACTGGCGGCGACGTCGTGGGTGGTTCGGCCCAGATCTCCGGCGGCGCGGGCACCTTGGTGGTGACCTCCGCCACGCAACGCACCATCATCAACTGGCAGGACTTCTCCATCGGCGCGGGCGAACTCACCAAATTCATCCAGCCTTCCGCCAACAGTGCGGTCCTCAATCGTGTGGTCGGCAGCAATCTCTCCTCCATCTACGGCACGCTGCAATCCAATGGCTCCGTCTATCTCATCAACCCCAACGGCATCGTCATCGGTCCCGGCGGCGTGATCAACGCGCAGACCTTCATCGCGAGCACGCAGAATCTCAGCAACGAGAATTTCCTGCAGGGCGGCGACCTCCTTTTCAGCGGCGCCTCCAACGCCTCGATTTCCAACCAAGGCACCATCACCGCCCTCGGCGGCGACATCGTCCTGATCGCCCGCCAGGTTGAAAATACCGGTGCGCTCACGGCCGACTCCGGCACGGTGGCGCTCGCGGCCGGGACACAAATCCTGCTGAAGGAATCCGGCTCGGAACGGGTTTTCGTTCAGGGCGGAACCGGCTCCGTACTCAACCGCGGTCTGATCCAATCCGTGCAGGCCGAGCTCAAGGCCAATGGCGACAATATGTACGCCCTCGCGATCAACAACGAAGGCATCATCCGCGCCACTGGTTTCAATCAATCCGGCGGTCGTGTCCTCCTCAAATCCGCGCGCGGCACGGTCCACAATAACGGCACCATCACCGCCACGCGCCAGCGCGCCACGGAAACCGACGGCGGCGACATCCAGCTCATCGGCGAGCGCGTCTTCGTCACGGGCGGCCTGCTCAACGCCAGCGGCGTTCAGGGCGGCACGATTCTCATTGGTGGCGATTATCAGGGCGCGAACCCCGACCTGATCAACTCTCGCCAGACCTACATCGGTTCCGCCGCACAACTCATCGCCGATGGCACCATCGCGGGCGGCAAAGTGGTCGTCTGGTCCGACGAAGGCACCACCTTCAACGGCTCCATCTCCGCGCTCGGCGCGGGCACGGTGGAAGTCTCCGGCAAGGCCGGGCTCGCCTTCAACGGCACCGTCGTCACGGGTGGCGGCTCGCTCCTGCTCGATCCGCAGTCGATCACCGTGCAAGCCACGCTACCCAACATCGATGGACTCGGTCTCGGCACCGACATCACCTCCGCCGCCCAGCTGAGCAACCCCGCCACCTACGGCGCGGTCAACAGCGTTATCACCGCCGCCGCGATCAATGCCCTGCTCACCGGCAACGCCACGGTGCAACTCTCCGCCACGGTCCAAATTACGGTCAACGCCTCCATCACCGCCACCGGCGTCGGCAGCCTGCTTTTGAGCGCGCCCACCGTGAACCTCAACGCCGTCATCTCCCTGCCCAACGGCGGCTCGCTCACCGGCACCGCCACCGTGGTCAATGTCGGTGCCGCCGGTCGCATCCAGAACGGCATCGACGTCGCCGCCTCGGGAGCCACGGTCAATCTCGCTGCCGCGACCTATATTGAACAAGTCCGCATCAGCGGCAAAAACCTGACGTTAAATGGCATGGGAGCGACCACGGTGATTCAGATTCCCGCGACGCCGCTCACCAACTCCTTCGTCTACACCGGCAATGGCGCCACCTACCGCTCCATTATTCAGGTCGACAACGCCAGCACGGTGAACATCCAGAACCTCACCGTCGATGGCCTCGGCGTGGGCTCCAACTTCCTCAATCTCCGCTTCACCGGCATCGGTTACCACAACGCCGGTGGCACGATCAACAACGTCACGGTCAAAAACATCAACGAAGGTCCCACCGCCGGAACGCAGCACGGCTTCGGCATTCTCGCTGCGGTGGATACCGGCAGTTATCACCTCAATATTTTCAACTCGAACATCACCAAGTTCGAGAAACAGGGCATCACCCTGCGCGGCGCGGGCCTCACCTACAACGTCTCCAACAACACGCTCGATAACAAAGATCAAATCTGGGCCACGCCCAACGGCATCGTCGTTTTCGAAGGCGCGACCGGCCTCATCCAGAACAACACGCTCACCAACATCAACGGCTTCCTCCCCGGCACCGATGCGGCGGGTATTCTCCTCCTCAACGCCGGCGCGGGCACGCAGGTGCTCAACAACACCATCACCAATGCCGACATCGGTATCTACTCCGACAGCGCCCTGGGCAATCTCCTCATCCAGGGCAACGCCGTCACCAACGGCAACTACGGCATCTATATTTCCTCCACTGGCGGCGTCACCACCCTGCAGAACAACATCGTCGCGAATGCCGCCTATGTGAACGGCTACCTCTACAGCGCCACCGATCAGGTCTTCCATCTCATCAACAACCAATGGATCAACGGTGTCGACGGACTCTATATTCAGGGCAGCGGCGCGACGGGTCCGCTCGTCTCGATCAACAGCGACAAGTTCACCAATCTCTCCGGCTACTACATCGCCCTCTTCGACGCCCCGCACAACGTCTACTCGCAACCCGGCTCGGCGCACATGACCTTCGACGGACTCGACACCGGCCTCTACAACGTCAATCACAGCCCGCTCACCCTGGCGCAATTCATCGCCGTCAACTCCAAGATCTACGATCAACGCGACATCTTCGAAGGTCTCGTACTCCCTTACTACGCCACCTATGCGCAGCCTCCCGTTCCCAATCCCACCCCACTGATCACGGCCAACAATCCGCTCCTCAGCCCGCAATACGGTCAGGTCGATTTTCTCGCCGACAATCTCAATGGCTTCCGTCCCCACGAGGAAGGCGCCTACTACATCGCCTTCCGCAGCACGACTGCCGGGAATGCCGCGGGTTGGGGCAATCAACCCGTCCTCAGCGCCTTGTCCAGCTACGACGTGCAGGGCAACCAAAAAGACATCATCCGCATTTTGCCGCGCACCGAAGGCAGCTCTGCCAACAACCTCTCTTTCCTGATCCCACCGCTCTAAACCCAATGCTTCTTCGCCAACGCCGTTTCACCAACTCGATCCTCTTTGGCTTTTGCTTCCTACTCCTGATCTCCCAGGTGCGGATCTCCCATGCCCAGAACATGGAGCTCATCGCGCCGAAAGAACCGGCCCGCAAAACCGCACCCGCCCAACTTCCCGCTCCGCCGCTGCAACCCGCCGCCGAAACCAGCGAGGCCATCGTCATCAACTCCCTCGTGGGTCTCGTCCTGCTCAACAGCCCGGATCACGTCATGGAAACCTCCGAAGCCGCCGCCGTCCGCGGACTCCGCGCCAAGGAAGTCCCGCTCTGCCAGCAACCCGGCTTCAAGTCCGTGACCGACCGTTACCTCGGCAAGCCGCTCTCGGAAAAAAGCCTCGGGGAGCTCATGCGCGACATCATCCTGTATTACCGCTCGGTCGATCATCCGGTCGTCGACGTCTTCGCGCCCGAGCAGGACGTCACCGATGGCGTACTGCAACTCGTCGTGATCGAAGCCAAGGTGGGCGAGAAAAAAGTGGAAGGCAACCGCTGGTTCAGTTCCAGTTCGCTCACCAACGAAATTCGCCTGAAGAGCGGCGACTACATCAACGCCCGCACGCTCCTTTCCGATCTCGACTGGCTCAATCGCAATCCCTTCCGCGCCGTCAATCTCATCTACTCCCGCGGCGAAGATCCCGGCACGACCGATCTCGTCCTGCAGACACAGGATCGCTTCCCGTTGCGCGTCTTCACCGGCTACGAAAACACCGGCAACCAGCTCACCGGCCTCGACCGTTACCTCGCCGGTTTCAACTGGGGCGACGCCTTCGGCCTCGGCCAGCAGGTCAACTACCAGTACACCACCAGCGGCGATTTCAGTTCCTTCCGCGCCCATAGCGGCGGCTACATCATCCCGCTACCGTGGCGGCACATCGTGAGTATTTATGGCGGTTATGCGGAATCGAGCGCGCTCGACAGCACCTCCCTCGTCCGTCTCAAGGGTCGTGGCTGGCAAACCAGCGGTCGCTACACCGTTCCCCTACCCGGCAGCAACGCGCTCGTGCACGAAGCGTTCACCGGATTCGATTTCAAGGTCAGCAATAACAATCTCGATTTCGGCGGTAGCAGCGTCTACCAGAACTCCACCGACATCGACCAGTTTGTCTTCGGCTACAACGCCAGTGTGACCGACAATTGGGGTACCACCAACGGCGGCGTCACCGTCTACTACAGCCCCGGCGATCTCAGCGGCGCGAACAACAACGCTATTTTCAATCAAGCCCGCACCGATGGGAAGGCCGCTTACACCTACGCACTCTTCACGCTCGAACGAGTGACGAAACTTCCCTTCGGCTTCACGTGGGATGTGCGCGGCACCGCCCAGCTCGCGAATGAAAATCTCCTCGGCAGCGAACAACTCGGCCTCGGCGGTTTCAGCACCGTGCGTGGTTACGAGGAACGCGAGGTCAACGGCGACCAAGGCTGGATCATCAACAACGAAATTCGCACTCCGCCCGTCAGCCTCACCCAGCTTTTCACCAAGTGCAGCGCCGCACAGGACAGCCTGCAATTCCTCTTCTTCTGGGATTACGGCACGATCAGCAACGTCGTCAAACAACCCGGCGAATCCGCCAACATCACCCTCACCAGCATCGGTCCCGGCGTGCGCTACAAAATCAATACCTACGCCAGCCTGCGCTTCGACTACGGTTTCCAGCTCAAGGACAGTGGCGTGGCCAATAACAACGATGGCTCCTACGGCCATCTCGCGTTTCTGCTGAGCTACTAACCAGCGTGACGCTGGACCCGGTAACGGATGGCGGCGCTCCCTCTGAAAGCCCTCGCTTTCACACTCCGTCATTCTGAGTGAAACGAAGAATCGGGTGGAAGGGGTGGTTAAAGGGAATGGATTGAGAGCGTCTCGCTCTCACAATCAATCTACCAATCACCCCACGCGATTACTTCACCGCGACAGACGTACCGGTGGGCTGGGCCTTCTTGATCGCGACCGCCTTTTCGGCGCTCACCAGCATCACCCGACCATCCACCCGCACGAAACGCGTGGCCCGCGTTGTCGTCATCCCGTCGGTGTTGATTACCAGTGCCAGCTCATTGCCATTCGGCGCGTTCGCGGCCTTTTTCTCGACCACGACTTGAGGTGTTTCAGCGGAAAGAACTCCTGCCGTAACCCACAGCATCACCGCGATCAGTGCAGCCCGGTTGTATCGTATTTTCATGACATTCATCCTCCTAATGACTAATCGGAATCTGAATTAGAAAACTTAATCAACATCCGGCAGAAATTGCCTGTGTCAACTCTGAGTACCCCAAAGGAGCCTACTGTTCCCCGAGATGTATCAACAGGAGCTTTTGAAGCGCAAGTGGTTGCAACACTTCCACTCGTTTGCCATGGATCGCAATTAATTTTTCCTCACGAAGCTTCGCCAGCGTCCGCGAGAGTGTTTCGCCCCGCGTGCTCAACTCGGCGGCAAGCATGGTTTTGGTCATGCCCAACTCGATTGAAACCGGCTTCGCCCCCAGCGGCTTGGGGCAACGCTTCACCAGCCAGTTCAGCACCCGCGTCTCCACGTCCTTCAAAGTGAGATCATCCAGCGAGCTCACCAGCACGCGCAAATGCTGGCTCATCGACGCCAGCATGCGCAGCGCCAGATCGGGCCGCCGTTTCACCCACTGCAACATCTCGGTCTTGGGCACCAGAATCAGATCGCTCGCCTCGATGGCGCGCGCATCGGCCGGATAACCGGTCTCGCTCGCGAGCGCCGCCTCGGCGAAGGACTCGCCTTCGCGAAAAAGATGGATCACCTGCTCCTTGCCATTGGCGCCGATGCGGTGGACATTGATCGTCCCGGTGCGCACCACGTAAAAGCCCACCGACGGCTCGCCCGCGCGGAAAACGTATTCACCTTTGCCGTAGGTCTGTAAACGCGAGAAAGCCGCGATGCCCTCCAGATCTTCCTGCGGCAAGCCCGCAAAAAGCGGACAAGTGTGCAACGTATTCACGAGAGCGGCCACGCGCAAATCAGCGGTCGGTTTCGGCATGCCCGGATTCTGGCGACCTCTCCGGTCCGAAGCACGCTTAAAAGAAACACCCGAGTTCACGCCGCGCCGTCTCGCTCATCATCGACACATTCCAGACCGGCTCCCACACGAGATTCACTTCCACCATTTCAATTCCGTCGATCGTCGCCAGCATCCGCTTCACGCCGCTCGTAATCGCGTCATGCATCGGACAACCGCGCGTGCTGAGGGTCATCGTCACCCGCACCGTCTTGCCTTCAATCGCCACGCCGTAAATCAATCCCAGATCCACAATGTTGCAGCCCAGTTCGGGATCAATCACCGCACGCAGCAATCGCCACACGATTTCTTCGGGATTTTCAAGTTGCGTTGTCATATCGCATTCACCTCAGGTTTGGCACTGGGAAACGGGCTCATTTGGGGAAACCACCAATGCCGCAGAATCAATCCCGCATTCACCGCAAACACGCCCACGCTCCCCAGCCATAGAATCGCCCCCAGTCGGGAAATCAGCGCGTTGCTCTCGAGCGTTCCGACGCACACCACGACCAGCGCCATCAGGTACAGCCAGAATCCCACCGCCTGCAAGCGCGCGGAATAGAGATCCGCCAACGCGGGAATTTGCGCCCGGCCGATGTGCGGACTGTAGCTGCGAAACCAGACGAGAAACGGCAGAATTTTATAGAGCATCCCGAGAATCGCAAAGATCACCACGCCAAAGAGACCCAACAGCGCGTAGACCGATTCCAGTTGCATCGTCCATGCCGTCGGCTCCTCGCTCCACGCCAGAATCAATCCCCCGCACAACGCCGTCGGCGCTAGCAACGTCACCGCCGTCAAAAACATGACCAAGCCCCAGTCCAGAATGCGACGTTTGCGCGCACGCAAAATCGCGACCACTTCCACGCCATAGATCACCAACCCCAGTCCGATCAATCCCCCGCAGACTGCCGCGGCCACGGGCAATTGCGCCACGATGGCCGAGACCAGCCAGGCCAGTCCGCCGTTGATCAAAATCAAGATCCACCATGCCCGCGCCTCGCTCTGCAACTCCGAGAGCGCGAACATGGGGATCAGCTTCAACGACACACCAACAATCAACATCACAAAAATCCCCACCACGCCGAGGTGCGCATGCGCGTGCATCAACCCGATCGGATTCGGCGGCAGAAACGGCCAGAACTTGTTCGCCGCGAGCATCAGTCCCGCGGTCATCGTGAGAAACAACCACAGCAACGCAGCGACGATAAATGCCGCGATGACATTCGGTTTCGGTACCCGGCCCAGCGTCCGCGCGAGATTGTAGACGAACAGCAACATCCCTATATAGATAAACGACCCCGCATGCCCCACCTGTTTCATGTCCCACACCGCGAACATCGGCACCATCAGCGTCACGCCAACCAGATGAAACGCCGCATGACAGCAGACCAATTTTTCGCTGAACAATTTCGTCTCCAGCGCGACCGGCACGAGTTGATACACCGATCCCATCACCACCGACAAAATGAATCCCAGGATCAGCAGATGCGCCGCCGCCACCGTGTGCGGCCGGTAATGATAACTCGTCACCAATTCCGGCTCCGCCACCAGCCACACCGCGCCCAGCAGCAAACACGCCAGTCCGTAGATCATGAAGATCAGCGGCAGCGTGGTGGAGGGGGCGTGATTTTGGGCCATGCGCGTTCTCTCAATGGGATAGCGTTGGGGACACGGTTTCTTAGGAACAGGTGATAAGGGTAATCCAGCTTCCATCCGGTTGCTCCTCGCTGCTCGACTGGAAGCCGCGTTCCTTCAGCGCGTCGATTAAATGCAGAGGCCGACGATCCGTGTGCGCTTCGAGTTGATCGCCCGCCTTGAGTTTTTCCACCTCAGTCAGAATTTTGACCATCGGCTGCGGAGGTTCCAATCCCCGCGCATCGACCGTGTGCAAAGTCGGCGCGCTCGACGCGGCCACTTTTTCCGGCGCGCTCACTTCCGCTTGCGGCAACGCTTCCTCTGCGGGCAACTTCTCCGCGAAGAGCGTCTCCCAATGATCAATTCCCACCTGCCTGGAGCGGTGCTTCAACCCGAAACGCCGCAGCACCATCACCAAGGGCAGCGGCTCGAAGGGGGTGATTAATTTCAGGCTTTGTCCGGCCACAATCGTCTGGGCCACCTCGAGAATCCGGGACAACGGTTTTTCACCGCGCTCCAGCTCCTCGCGCACATCCAGAATCACCATCTTCGCACCGCGGCTCATGCGTTTCTCCTTATTCCGAGCAACCGCACTTCGACGCGGTCGCCGCTTCGGGGGAAGCCTGTTGCGCCGCCTTCTTTGTGATCTTCACCTGGAAAACCACCGGACCGCGCTCGATGTAATCCCATCCGTAACCATCGCGGAACTCCGCTTCGAACTGGTAGCGCAGCGGCACCGGATCGTGGTCATTTTTCAGGACGAAATAATCGCCCACCGTCAGACTGTTCCAGCGGGCAAAGATTTGACCGTGCTTCACCGAGCACGGGATTTCGCGCACGTCGAATATTTTTTCCGCAGGGATTTCAGCATTATTTTGGCTCATGGTATTTACTCTTTGTGTTTTGGTTTGGGTTAAGATTGGGGAGAAACAGTCACCAGCGTCAGCAGCATGGAAAACGCTTCCTTCGCCTGCACCGCATGCGGCAGTCCCGGCGGCATGTACAATTGATCGCCCGCGCGAAGCGTGCGCGGCTCGCCCTTCAGGAAAAACTCGCAACTTCCGCTGAGGATTTGCACCAGCGCATGATGCGGCGACGTATGCTCGGTCAGCTCCTGCCCCTCCGCAAAACCGAAGAGCACCTGTCGCGTGCCGTTCGCGCGAAACAACGTGCGGCTGACAATCCCGTTCGGCGCGTACTGCGCCTCGTTGATCAAGGAGATGACTTTCGGTTCGTTGGTGAAGAGCGGTTGTTCGGCCATGCAGGAACTATCGTCCATCCGGGCCGAAAGTTCCTTGATGCAGGTCAAACAAATCCGTTTTAGTCTTAATTCGTCCCGCCCGACTTCCACTGGCGCGGCGTCTGCCCGGTCTGCAACCGGAACCAACGCGCGAAATAATTCGCATCCTGAAATCCGAGTTGCGCCGCCACGTCCGCGATCTTGCGCAACTCCCGCAGCAACCGCTTCGCCTGCTGTACCCGTTGCTGCGACCGCATCTGGCCGAGCGTGAGACCCGTGGCCGTCTTCAGCACCCGGTTCAAATAATCCTGCTGATACCCGATCTGCCCCGCGATCTCCTGCAGCGACAAATGATCCGGCGCCGACGCCAACACCCGCTGCGCGGCACTCACCACCGGCAGCGCCGGGGCCGAAGTCGCGCGTGGCGCGGACCCGATCAAACCCAGCGACCGGCATAGCGTATCCAGCAATTGCAATACAATGCCCGACGCCCGCAATTGCGCGGGCCCCACGCCCGTGCGCGCCCGCTCGTAACGTCCGAGTTGCGAGAGCCATTGGCGCACCTCCGACAAATCGATCTGGTTCAACTGCGCGATTTGCGTCCGCTGCTTTTTCGCCCCGCGCCAATCCAGATCCACCACCAGGCACAGCGGTCGGCGGCTCTCGGTTTCTGTAAACGCGTGCACCTGACCCGGCGGCAAAAACACCACCGTCCCCGTCCGGATCGCATGCCCCTGCTGCTTCGCTCCAACACCGACCTGTTGCAAACCGCGACCACCCAGATAGAGCAGCACCTGCGCGTAATCATGTTGGTGCGGACGCACCGCCGTCGTCTCCGGCAAATGGCGGTTCAACCGCAATCGCCGTACGCGCAAGCCGGGCAGTTGGATATCCAACTGGCGAAAAAAGAGAGGGCGAATATTTTTCATGGCGTGGGCTCGAAAAGTCACGCTGCGATGGAACCACGGCATCGTCAAGCGCCCGAAGTCATATTCCGGGATATGACTAAAAAAATAGTCGATTTTGTGCTATTGGCAATGGTTTTCCGCTCTAGTCGATTAGCCAAAACCCTGCTTCAATGGGGTCATGCCAGCACCCGCCGCCATTCTCGTCACCGGTTCCAGCCGCGGTCTGGGCCGTGGCGTCGCCCTGCAACTCGCCCGCACCGGTTTCAGCGTTGCCATTCACTACGCCAGCCGCTCCGACGCGGCCAAGGAAACCGCAGCCGCCTGTCGCGAAGCCGCCCCCAATCCCGAGCAATATTTCCCCATCGTCGGCGGCAATCTCGGCATCGCCTCCGAACGCCAGGCCCTCTTCGACGCCACCGTCAAAGCCTTTGGCCGTCTTGACGGACTCGTCAACAACGCCGGTATTGCTCCGCGCATCCGCGCCGACATTACCGAAGCCACCGAAGAGAGCTTCGACGAAGTCGTCACCGTCAACCTCAAGGGCCCCTACTTCCTCTCCCAGCTCGCCGCCCGCTACTGGCTCGAGCACCCCGGCGAAAGCCGGATTCGCGGCGGTTACAAAATGGTGTTTGTCACCTCCATTTCGGCCGATACAGCTTCTGTGGGACGCGGCGAATATTGCATTTCCAAAGCAGGTCTGGCCATGGCCAGCCAGCTCTGGGCCACGCGCCTCGCCCCGGAAGGCATCCAGGTTTTGGAGATCCGCCCCGGCGTGATGGCCACCGACATGACCAGCGGTGTCAAAGAAAAATACGACAAGCTCATTGCCGACGGTCTCATCCCGCAAAACCGCTGGGGCACGCCCGAAGACGTCGGCCTCGCGGTCGAAGCGGTCATGAAGGGTCACTACCCCTACTCCACCGGCGACGTCATTTATGTCGACGGCGGCTTCCACCTGCGCCGACTTTAATCAAGACCAAGACATTTTTTGACTAAATTAACGGAATTTACGAAATGAAAAAAATCAGATCTATAAAGCAGAAAACTCTTTCCGTGACTCCATTCGATTTTTCTGAGTTCCTGATTAAAAAGTCTTTTTATTGAATTTCGTAAATTCCGTTAATTTCGTCAAAAATTCCCCTTCCGAGAATCAACCGCCAAACACCATGATCCAGATCAACACCCAGCTCCACGTGCAGCAATTGCAACCGATGCTCGAAAAGCTCTTCGCCGTCTCCGGCCCGAAGATCCTCAAACTCGATGAACGCTGGCGCGCCAACACCGGCTCCCCCGTCTTCACCGTGGCCGGTCAATACACCGCGCGCGGCTGGACCGAATGGACCCAGGGTTTCCAATTCGGCTCCGCGCTCCTGCAATACGAAGTCACCCGCGACGAACGCTTCCTCGACATCGGCCGCCGCAACACCGTCGACAAGATGGCCGGGCACCTCACCCACATCGGCGTGCACGATCACGGCTTCAACAACGTCAGCACCTACGGCAATCTCCTGCGCCTCATGCGCGAGGAGATGATTCCCTACTCGCCGTGGGAAAAGAATTTCTACGAGCTCGCCATGAAGGTGAGCGGTGCCGTCCAGGCCGCGCGCTGGACCTCCCTCGGCGCGGGTCAGGGCTACATCTACTCGTTCAATGGACCTCACTCGCTCTTCTCCGACACGATTCGCTCGCTGCGCGCGCTCGCGATTTCGGATCACCTCGGCCACGTGCTGATGGGCGAAAAAGATCAGCCGATCAATCTCCTGCATCGTCTCCTCGAACACGCCGAGACCACGGCGCGTTACAACGTCTACTTCGGCTCCGGTCGCGACTCCTACGATCTCCGTGGTCGCGTCGTGCACGAGTCCATCTTCAACCTCAACGACGGCTCCTACCGCTGCCCCAGTTCGCAGCAGGGCTACTCGCCCTTCTCCACCTGGACACGTGGCTTGGCGTGGATTCTCTGCGGCTTCGCGGAGCAACTCGAATACCTCGCCACGCTGCCCGAGGAACGACTTTCCGGAAACGGCGGCAAGGCCAACGTCCTCGCCCGCTTTGCGGAAGTCGCCGAAGCGACCGCCGATTTCTATATTCAATACACGCCCACCGACGGCATTCCGTATTGGGACACTGGCGCGCCCGGTCTCGCCTACCTCGGCGATTACCTCGACCGCCCTGCCGACCCGCACAACGCCTACGAACCGGTCGACAGCTCCGCCGCCGTCATCGCCGCGCAGGGTCTCCTCCGCCTCGGCAATTACCTCATGGGCCACGACCAGCCCGAGAAAGGCCGTCACTATTTCCAGGCGGGCTTGACCGTCTCGCAGACCGTGCTGTCCGAGCCGTACCTCTCCACCGATCTCAATCACGAGGGGCTCATCGTCCACTCCGTCTACCATCGCCCGAACGGCTGGGATTACATCCCGCAAGGCCAGAAGGTGCCGTGCGGCGAGTCCTCGATGTGGGGCGATTACCACGCGCACGAACTCGCGCTGCTTCTCTGGCGCGAAGCGACCGGCAAACCGTACCTCACGTTCTTCAATTCCTTTTAGCAGCGTGACGCTGCACCCCTCACAACCCAATCGCCAACCCTATTGACTCCAAGCTGGAACTCCGACTGTAGGGCGGCTCGGTGAGCCGCCGCGGCGCTTCACCGAAGCGCCCTACAAAAAACGAACCCACCCTCCCCATCACCATGAGCACACCGTTCAAACTCGTCCGCATCCCCTCCCTCAAAGACGTCGACGCCTTCCGCGCGCACCTCGCCTCGCTCGGTCTCGACCTCAAGGCCGAGGACGCCGCCGACAACAGCGCCTCCTCGCCCCTCAAACAAACCTACACGTGGAATGGCCGCACCGTCGGCAACCGCTGGGCCGTGCATCCGATGGAAGGCTGGGACGGCACCACGACCGGGGGCGTCACGGAACCGATGACCCGCCGCTGGCAACGCTTCGGCGAGAGCGGCGCGAAGATGATCTGGGGTGGCGAAGCGATGGCCGTGCGTCCCGAGGGCCGCGCGAATCCGAATCAAATCATCGTCAACGAGACGAACAAAGCCGGCATCGCCTCGCTGCGCGACGCGCTGATCAAGTCGCACCACGAACGCTTCGGCAAGACCGACGACCTCATCATCGGTTTCCAGCTCACCCACTCCGGCCGCTTCTGCCGTCCCAACGACAAGCGCAAGTGGGAGTCCCGCATTGCGTACCACCACCCGATCCTCGACAAGAAATTCAACGTCACCAGCAGCGAACAGATTCTGACCGATGACGACCTGAAGCGCCTCGTCGAAGACTACGCCAAGGCTGCGAAGATCGCCGCCGATTGCGGTGCCGATTTCGTCGACATCAAACATTGCCACGGCTACCTGCTGCACGAATTCCTCGGCGCGTTCACCCGCCCCGGTCAATACGGCGGCTCGTTCGAGAACCGCACCCGCCTCATCCGCGAAATCGCCGCCGCGATCCGCGCCGTCGCCCCGAAGCTCGGTCTCGGCGTCCGCCTCAGCGCGTTCGACATCGTTCCGTTCAAGCCGAATCCCGAACTCGCCGAACCCGGCAAACTCGGTCCCGGCATGCCCGAGGATTTCTCGCAGCTCCTGCCGTACAAATATCAATTCGGCATCAACCAGAATAATCCTGTCGAACCCGATTTGACCGAGCCGTTCCAGTTCCTCCAGCTCCTGCAGGACCTCGACATCCAGCTCGTCAATCTCTCCGCGGGCAGCCCCTACTACAACCCCCACATCCAGCGTCCCGCCTCGTACCCGCCTTCGGACGGTTACCAGCCGCACGAAGATCCGCTCATCTCCGTCGCGCGCCAGATCAATGTCGTGAAGGAACTGAAAGCCAAGTTCCCCAAGCTCATCCTCGTCGGCACCGGCTACTCCTACCTGCAGGAATATCTCCCGCACGTCGCGCAGTACTATCTCCGCCACGGTCACGTCGATGTCGTCGGCATCGGCCGCGTCGTCTTGTCCTACCCCGGCATTCTCTCCGACGCTGCGGAAAAGGGCGCGATCGAAAAGCGCTTCATCTGCCGCACGTTCAGCGACTGCACCACCGCCCCGCGCAACGGCCTGCGCTCCGGTTGCTACCCGCTCGACGAGTACTACAAGAAATTCGAAGACGCCCCCAAGCTCAAGGAGATCAAAAAAGCGCAAGGCGTTTGACCAGCGTGACGCTGGACCCAGCGAGGCGAACGCCGGATCGGGATCTTCGTTGTAGCCGGACTCGCTGAGTCCGGCGGGCGATAGCTCCAAGACAGAGACTCTCGGCAACGGCAACATCCAGAAGCAGGAGTCCCCTCTAATGAGAGGGGTGGTGCGTAGCACCGGGGTGTGTGATCTCCCCAAACCCATTTGACGGTGGTTATAAAAAAGGAAGGGCGGCACGGGTGTGCCGTCCTTTGCTTTTTTGCCCCCCGATCCAGCAAAAATGTCGCACACGCAGCTCACGTAGCAAACCTAACGCAAACGCTTCCACCCGATTCCTGCTAAAACAGGAGTCATGCACGAACTCCGCCCCTTTGAAATTTCAAATCTGAAATTTGAAATCGCCCGGTTTGATCTACACCGTCGTCGACACCCAACAGAAGGGGTCGATTCTTGTAGTCGTTTGTCGACGCTATTTATTTTTTACCTCCCAACAGACAAATCACCATCGAATTCGGCACACCACTAGATTCAGCAATTCTCTCGGAATTCCACTCGGGGCGAAGCGTTATTGGGCGCAGGGCTCAGCCCTGCGGTTGACGTGGAGTCCAAGTTCGCTAGAGTGACCGCTCCATGCTCACGCTCTCCAAATTGGCCAAATCGTTCGGCGGACGCACCCTCTTCGAGGACGTCTCGCTGCAAATCAACACCGGCGACCGCTCCGCGCTCGTCGGCCCCAATGGCGCGGGCAAGTCCACCCTCTTCTCCCTCATCCTCAAGGCGCAGGACCCCGACGAAGGCTCCGTCACGCTCGACCCGCATTGCACCCTCGGTTACCTGCCGCAGGAAGCCATGCCCGTCGGCGATGAAACCGTTCTCGAAATCGCCACCTCGATCACTCCCGAGCATGCCCAATGCCGCCGCGTCCTCAACGAATGCGAAAAGAACGGCGACACCGATTGCGAACGCTACCACCAGGCCGTGGAGCAATACGCCAATCTCGGTGGCTTCGGCATCGATCCGCAGGCGAAGAAAATCCTGCATGGTCTCGCCTTCCGCGAGAGCGATTTCAACCGCATGGCCCGCACGCTCAGCGGTGGCTGGATCATGCGCGCGCACCTCGCGCGCCTGCTCGTCATGGAGCCCGATCTCCTGATGCTCGATGAACCGACCAATCACCTCGATCTCGAATCCCTCGGCTGGTTCCAGAACTATCTCCAGACCTATCCCGGCGCGATCCTTATGATCTCCCACGATCGCGCGTTCCTCAACGCCCTCATCGACCAGATCCTCGAAATTCGCGGACGCAAGATCCACACCTATCGCGGCAACTACGACGACTACGTCGAACAACGCCGCGCCCGCGATGCGCAGCAACTCGCCGCTTACCAAAATCAGCAAAAGGAAATCGCCGCGCTCCAGCTCTTCGCCGACCGCTTCCGCGCCAAAGCCAGCAAGGCCTCGCAGGCCCAGTCCAAGCTCAAGCAGATCGCGCGCATGGAAAAAATCGAGGCTCCTGAGGCCGCCGACAAACGGGTCCGCATCAAGTTTCCCCAGCCGCCTCGCGGATCGCGCCGCGCCGTCACACTGGAAAAAGTGCACCACGCTTACGACGATCTCGTCGTCTACAACGGCATCGATTTTGAAGCCGAACGCGATCAGCGCATCGTCCTCGTCGGTCCCAATGGCGCGGGCAAATCCACGTTGCTGAAAATCCTCGGCGGCGTTCTCCCGGTGCAACAGGGTGTCCGCAATCTCGGCAGCAACGTGCGCGTCGGCTATTTCTCCCAGAACCGCATGGACACGCTCAAGGCGAACAACACGGTGCTGGAGGAAGCGATGCGCATTGAAAAGCGCCTGCCCGAAGAAGCCGTCCGCTCCGTGCTCGGCTCGTTTCTGTTCAGCGGTGACGACGCGTACAAAAAAGTATCCGTCCTTTCCGGTGGAGAAAAAACGCGGCTCTCGCTCGTCAAGATCCTCCTCGATCCGCCCAATCTCCTGCTCATGGATGAGCCCACGACCCACCTCGACATGGCCAGCATCGACGCCCTCGTCGACGCGCTCGGCCAGTACGAAGGCACGCTCGTTTTCATCAGCCACGATGTCTACTTCATCCGCGCCCTCGCGAAGAGCGTGCTCCACATCAGCGGAGGCAAACTCACCGCCTATGCCGGTGATTACGATTACTATCTCGAGAAGTCGCAAGCCGTCTCGGAAACGAGCGGGCTCACGGCCGGAGTCAAACTGACCGATTCGCGCCCCGCCGAAGCTCCCGTGGCCGAAAAAACTCCCGACGCCAAACCCACCTTCAAGACGAAGGAGCAAAAGCGCCAGGAAGCCGAGGAACGCCAGATGCGCTCGGAACAACGCAAGCGCCTCCAACGCGAAGTGCAGCAAATCGAGAACGACATCATCGAAAACGAAGCCCGGCAAAAGCAGGTCGTCACCAAGCTGGAAGACCCGCACTTTTACGAAAGCGGCGGCGACGTCGTCGCGCTCAATCGCGAACTCGTCGACCTGACCGAGGCCCTGGCCAAACTCAATCTCAAGTGGGCCGAACTCAGCGATGACCCGCTCCTGACTAATCAGGCTGAAAGTTGAAGCTACGCCTAATTCTAATTAGAATAATATCAGCTCGACTACTTACCGACATTAGATAGGGTTTCGCACAAGAACCCGATCTACCTATGAGCAATCCCGCCCTGCCTTCGGAGAAAGTTCACACGCAATGTTGCATCGTCGGCGGGGGGCCCGCCGGTATGATGCTCGGTCTGCTGCTGGCCCGCTCGGGCGTGCAGGTTGTCGTTCTGGAAAAGCACGCCGACTTTTTCCGCGATTTTCGAGGCGATACGATTCATCCCTCGACCCTCGAACTCCTTTACGAGCTCGGCTGTCTCGAGGAATTTCTCAAGGTGCCGCACCAGCCGATGAGTTCGCTGACAGTGTCGATCAATGGCAAGATCGTCGATGGCCCCGACTTCTCGCATCTGCCGACCCACTGCAAATTCGTCGCCTTCACCCCGCAGTGGCATTTCCTCGATTTCATCGCGCGCCAAGGCAAACGTTATCCCACTTTCGATTTGCGCATGAATGCCGAAGCCGTGGGACTGATCGAGGAAAACGGCCGCATCACCGGAGTCAAGGTCGACACCCTCGATCATGAAATCGAGATTCACGCCGATCTCGTTGTCGGAGCCGACGGCCGCGGATCGACCGTGCGTCAATTGGCCGGAATGCAGGTCGAGGACTTCGGCGTGCCGATTGATGTGCTCTGGTTCCGGCTGCCGAAAAATGCGAACTCCCCGAGCGGCGAACCGTCCTTCGGCTATTTCAAGAATGGCCTCATGATGATCCTCATCGACCGCGGTGATTATTGGCAGGCCGCCCATATCATTCCCAAGGGCGGACTCGAGGAACTCAAGAGTCGGAGCCTCGAAGCGTTCCGCCAACGCATCGTCGATCTCGTGCCCATCGTGGGGGAAGCTATTCAGGCCGTCGATGATTGGGACAAGGTCAAGCTCCTCTCCGTTCAGGTGAACCGCCTGCCGCAGTGGTCACGTCCCGGACTGCTCTGCATCGGGGATTGCGCGCACGCCATGTCACCCGCCGGTGGTATCGGGGTGAACATCGCCATTCAGGATGCCGTTGCCACGGCCAATCTTTTCGCGGAAAGACTCCGCGAAGAAAAACTGACCGACGCCGATTTGCACCTCGTCCAAAAACGCCGCGAATGGGCCATCCGCTGGACGCAAAATGTGCAACTCCTGTTGCACCGCAAACTGCTCAACCCCGCGAAAATTCAGAAACCCGGCGACGACTCGCTTCCCCTCGGACCGCGACTGGTTGGAAAAATTCCATTCCTGCGCCAACTGATCGCGCGCGTGGTCGGAATCGGCTTCTGCCCCGAGCACGTGCGCACCAGCGAGTATCGACCACGCGCCTAACTTGGGCGCGCGGTCATTTCAGACAACTTATTGTGTCACCGGTGTGCCGGGTGCCTGCTGACCACCTCCAGCCTTGCCTCCCTCTTTGCGCTTGCCCATCTTTTCCATCATTTCCTGACGGTGCGCCTTCACCTTTTCCAGAATCGGGGCAATCGTCGGATCGGCTTTCAGCATTGCCGCATGAGCCTTCTCTTCGAGAGCCTGGGCCTTTGCCTTCATGGCTTGACGCTGTTCCGGCGTGGGCTTGGTGCCGCTACCTTTCATCGCTTGCCGTTCCTGCTTCAAGGCTTCCATATCCGTCTTGAGCGACGGATCAGTCTCGACCGCTTTCTTGCGCGCGGCTTCCAGTTTTGCATGCTCCTCGGCAGTGAGGTAATCCATCTTCATTTTCGGACGACCTTCGCCGGGAGGCGGGACTTGCGGTGGGGTGGTGGCTTCTTGCGCGGAGACCAGGCCGGGTCCTCCCAACGCCAGAGTCAAGAGTGCGGTACAGAGTAGCGAGGTTAATTTCATGATTAGTTGAACCACCGCCCCGCGAAAAAGTTGCGCGCCCGCGCACGCCTCGAGGCTCAACTGTGCCCGGTCAACCGCAAGGCCAGCACGATTTCCTTGCGGATAATCTTCAGCTCCCGCTGCACTTCCGGTGGCGCCTTGGAACTTGCATCCAACAGCGGCCCATCGATATAGAGCAATCCTACCGGCACCTCGCCCTGCATGATCGGCAGCAAGAGAAAAGCCGCCGGTTCCGTCGTGGCAATCCACGTCGGCAAATGTTCGAGAATATGCGTTTCCTGCGCGTTATCGATCGCGATATCCTTGCCATTCAAAAGTGCCATACCCGTCAGCAAACCCGCATCAAGTTCGGGCCGGACCACGAACGATTCCCGCAACTGCACGGCATGCAGTCCGTAGGCCGCCTGCGCCGCGATCGCACCGCCCTGTTCCAGGTCCTTCACCGCGACCACGACATTGCGTGCCTTGAAACCAAGATAAATCGTTTCCGCGATGACCGAGAGCAGTTGGTTGAGATTGATTTCATCACCCGACATCATCTCGGTCGCCATCAGCACGCCATCCTGAAAGACCTGCAAGTCCGGCGTCCGACTCGCGGATGGCTCGGGTACTGGCGCTTGCGCGATCCCCTTTCCATCCGACTGACATAAGAGCATCGCTTTCGACCAAAATTCGCCGCTCGGTCGCACCGCGTAGAATTTTCCGATCTCCTGCACCACGTTGCGAAAACCGCGCGCGAGGTCGAGTCCGTTGATGCCGGATTCCTTGAACTGGCTCAAGCTGCGCAACGCCTCTTCCATTTCGGCCACGCTCTTCGCGCACGCCACGGCCCGGCACGCGCGATGGGTCAGCATCGTCACCTGCAAAAGTTTGCGGTCGATCTGTGGCAAATCGCGGTCGCTCACATTGAACGGGTCCATGTACGACGTCACCGACGTCGGCAGATTTAAGAACTCGCCAATCTGCTTGCCCAATTGCTCCATCCGCAAGCCCAGCACCAGCTTGCTCGCCTCCTCCTCCGTCTTCCCCTCCTCGCGCACCATCCGGATCATGTCCCGCTGTTCGGCGGGCAGGAATGTCGCCAACAAAATTTTTCCAAGTTGCGTGAACGCCGCCGTGATGAATCCCTGCTCCGGGTCCTCGAGCTTTGCCTTCTCCGCAATCATGCGCGCCAGCGAACCGCCCATGACGGACATCAGACACGCATTGCGAATGTGCTCGGCCTGCGCGTGATTCGGCAGTTGTTCGAGCAACAAGATTGAGTAGGCAATCGACCGGATCGGCGCGAGGCCCAGCACCATGATCGCCTGCGAGACAGTGACGATGCGTTTGCCCGAGCGATTGTATTCAATGCTGTTGGCGATCTGCAGGACGCGCGTCGTCAGCGAAATATCCTTGAGAATAATACCGGCGATTTCGTGAATATCCGCCGTGGCTCCACTGCCACTGAGATTTTTGACGATCTCGACGCACTGCCCCATGCTGAACAGGTGCCCCGGTCGAATGACTTCATTTTTGACCTGTTCCAGCGTGCTATAGGCTCTTTCGTTACTTTCGCTCACAGGTATCCTCTAGACAGAAGGCAGAATGCTTTTGGGGTAGACGAAGACGTCTTAACGGATTGCAGCAATTGCCTGTCTTTTAACTAACGGCAACCGGAGCAATTACTTTAACGCTTACTTACTTGATAGATCAGGTTAACTTATCCTGAAGATGGCGTGATTCTAATGCGCTTAATATTTCAGTACGCGAGCTAAAAACGACCGAGCTGCTTCAGTCTGTGGATCTTCGAATACTTGTTGCGGGGAACCGCACTCGGCGATTTTGCCGCCAGCCAGGAGAGCCACGCGATCCGCGACATGCCGGGCAAATCCCATCTGGTGTGTCACCAACCAGAGATCGCGCCCTTCGCTTTTGACCTCTTCGATCACGTCGAGCACCTCGGCGGTCATTTCCGGATCGAGCGCGGACGTCGGTTCATCCAACAACACAAAGCGCGGCTTTACCGCGAGTGCCCGAACGATGGCCACACGCTGACGTTGACCGCCCGATAATTCTGCGGGCCGTTTCCGCGCGGAAGATTCCAGATGAAAGCGCGCGAGTAAAGTCTCGGCCGTTTCCCGCGCGGCCTCCACGGAATAGCCGTGTACTTTTTCCAATGGCAACGTGATGTTCTCCAGCGCGGTGAGATGCGGGAAGAGATTGAACGCCTGAAAGACCGTGCCGACGGAACGCCGATGGCGCAGCAACGCGGGCTCGGAGAAATCCATGCGCTCGCCCTCGACCCAGACTTCGCCCGCCTCGGGATGTTCCAGTCCGGCGAGAATCCGCAGCAGGGTCGATTTTCCACCACCCGACGGTCCGATCAACGCGACGCAGTGCACGCCCTCGAGCGAGAGGTCAATCCCGTCGAGCACGACGTGACCATCGAATTCCTTGCGAAGGCCGCGCACCTCAAGTTTCATAGCGCACCTTTCCTTCCAGCGACCGGGTCCAGAGCGAGATGGGCAACGTCAAAATCAAGTAGCCCGCCGCGAGAGGCAGAAACGCTTCCAGCGAACTGTACGTGATCGCGTTCACGTTTTGCGCCGTCTGCGTCATCTCCGTGATGCCGATGATCGAGAGCAGTGAGGAATCCTTGATCAACGACGCGAACTGCCCCGCCAGCGGGGGCAACACCTGTCGCAGCGCCTGCGGAAAAATCACGTAGCGGTAAGTCTGCGTGGTGGTGAGCCCGATCGCCCGCGCGGATTCGCGCTGCGATTTGCCAATGCCTTCGATACCCGCGCGGAAAATTTCGCTGAGATACGCACCGCTGAAAAATGCCAGCGCCAGCATGCCGATGCCGACACGAAATCCATTCTGCATCGAAGCAAAGACCACGTACCACCAGATCAAAATCTGCACAAGCAACGGCGTGCCACGAACCAGCTCGACATAGATGCGCGCGAGATAGCGCAAGACAATCACGCGAGACCGTTGCGCGAGGGCCGCAGTCAATCCGATCAGCACGCTCAACACGAGTGCGCCGACTGACAGACCGAGACTCAGCAACCAGCCTTTCCAAAACAGCGGCCAATACGGTGCCACGCTTTCCCAACGCAACCCGCCGCTGATCCCCTCCACCGCGAGCCAGCCCGCAACGAGCACCAGTACCGCCGCCAGCACCGCGTTCAACCACTTCGCTTGCCGCGAGGGCTGATGCGTGCGTTCGCACTGGAGAATGAGGGAGGTCCAATTCACACGTAGGAAGAGTTAAAATTTCAAACTAGAACACAAATTCGATGCCCTGCTCCTTGAAAGCCGCCTTGAGTTCCTTCATGTATTTATCGCCCAGTTGCTCGAAACCGCCGCGCTGGCGGAAATCCTTCAGGAACGCATTCACCTGACCGCGCAATTCGTCGTTCCCCTTGCGCAGGCCGATCGCCCACGACTCGCGCTGGAAGGGAGCCAGCAACGCCCGCGTCGAGTCGGGATACTTCTTCCAGTTCTGGTAAATCGAAAGCTGATCATAAATAAAGGCGTCCGCCTTGCCCTGCGAAACTTCCATCACGGCCGGCGCGCTCGACTCCATCACCAACACCTCCGCGTTCTTCAAATGCTCCATCGCGTACGTGTGGCCGGTCGTGCCCCGCTTCACCGCGACCTTGCGCCCCGCCTGATCCAGATCGGCCACGGATTGCACCGTGCTCGCCTTCGGCACCAAGATGCCCAATCCCGTGCGCACGTAGGGGTCCGAAAAATCAATCGACTTCGCCCGCTCCTCCGTCGCCGTCATCGACGCCACCACCAGGTCCACCCGACCGCCCTTCAACGCGAGGATCAATCCCGTAAACGGGATATTCTCAATCTCCACCGGACGGCCCAGATGCTGCCCTAGCGCGTAGACCATTTCCACGCCGACGCCGCAAGGCCGTTTCTGCTCATCCATCATCTCGAACGGCGGATAGGCCAGCTCCATCCCCACCACGAGGGGCTTCACCCCGCCAGCGGACTTGGACGGCGAATCCGAGCGACCGCAGGCGGAAAACAGGAGCGTCGCGGCCAGTAGCAGGCCCAAACCGGAGAAAAGAAAGGAGCGGCTTTTCATGTCGCCCCCGAGAGTAGGTGAGGGACTCGCCCCGAGGCAAGGGAAGCTTCGATCCCCCTGTCGAAAAAGAACTGCAGAAAAAACATTGCCAGACATCGAAAAACTTCCTACGTTCATCGTCCCCGGTTCGCACCGCAAGGTTCGAGCCGAGTTGTTGTTTTTGGAGCCATAGCTCAATTGGTTAGAGCGCTGCCCTGTCACGGCAGAGGTTGCGGGTTCGAGCCCCGTTGGCTCCGCACTTTTTCTCCAAGCGGAACCTCTTTTGATCTCTTTCCGTAGCTGTGCACGCCCGTGCCGACCGACGATCTGGCTCCCGATTTGAAAAAATAATGCGATCGCAGCTCCGAACCGCTCCAAACGTCGCCATTTTCCAGCTTCCCTCACTCCGTCCACGCCACTCGTGACGTTTAAAGAGAGAGCCTCGTTCATACCCGCATTGAATCACATCCCCGCCGTTTGCGTTAGGCTTAGGTGTGCTAGTTGAGCTAGGTGCGCGATATTTTTGGTCCGCCAGTGTTTTCGAGGCAATAACGGGTCAAGGAAAGATGATTCATTCTTACCTTTGAGCCCGCACAGTTTTTCCGGTAATCCATTCACCTTCGATCAGCAAGTAGGAAGGGATGGAAGGAACACCCCGTTCTCCACGATGAATCAAGTCGACGAGGTATTCCACGGCCCTTTTTCCGGTGATATCCGGACGCTCCCAAATTCCCGAGTAGTTTTCCTTTCGATAACGTACCGATAACAACGCCAAGCCAACATCTTGCGGGACACGTATTCTCTCCTCCTTGAGCCAAGGATGCACCACCTCCCACAGGGTAATGATCACGTCGGGCTTTTCTTTTTGAAACCATGATAAAAACAAATCTTTTTCAAGATTTGCCTTCATTAGTATTGGAATTCTATTACGTGAAGGCAGTCGCCGCTGCTCACTCATGAAGGCTGCGGAAAACAAATGCGCGGTACGACGGTCCCGCTCTTCGTCAAATGCCAACCCCGGTCGTTTGTAACCCAGCGCCAGAATTTTCTGCATGAGAATTTCCGTAATGCGAAAATGGTGGGAAGAGGCCATGTGCAGACGAGGCTCGACCAGAGAATAGCCAAATGTGACCGCCGAAAAATGTCGCAGATCTATTTTCAACCGGAGTTCCGATTGAGGCTGGGGGGCGAAAAGAATACCCGACACACCGCGATGGCGTAATATTTGAATGACCCGTTCCGGAGTCATTCCTGGAGCCCTGAGAAAATGCTCCTCGATGCGATACCCCAGCTCTGCGGCTTGTACCGATGCCCCCCGGAAATAATGTTGGAAAGTTGTGATATCTTTCCAGCTTTCACCACAGACGTCGTTGGAGATCCACGCCAAAACGCCGTGGAATTGTGGAGGACGTAACTTCCTACGATAAGCGGAGAGGCCAGATAAGTAGGGATCGATTTCATATCCCATCTGGCGGGCGATTTGTTGGATCTGTTTACGTTGTTGTGTCGATATTCGGGGGTGATTACTGAGAGCGAGAGAAACCGTGGCTTGAGTCGTTCCGGCTTGTTGAGCGATGTCACGTTGGGTCGGGCGTTTAGGCATGGGAGGTTAGCTCCTGTAGTTAAGTTATCAAAATAACCTAGGTTAACATTGCTGCCAAGTGAATCCAAGCTTACTTTAGGAAAAGAATAACTATGAATCGTCGACTTGCACTCCACCCAATAGCTATTCGCGGCTTTACCCTACACGAAGTCCTCATCGCTTGTATTATTGTCAGTATTTTAGCGGTTCTTCTGGCGCCAGCAGTCAACCAGGGGCGCCGGTCTGCGGAAAATGCAGGATGTCTCAGCAATTTGAGACAACTATTCAATGCCGCAAATTACTATGCCATTGATAATTTCAATCATTTCCCTGATTCCCGCTATTGGCAGGAACCCGCTTCCAATTCGTTCGCAAGTTCATGGACGCTCGCTCCCTACTTGAATCTGACGAGCGCCTTGGAGTCTGGAACAAAGACTGTATATACCTGCCCGACCGCAGAAGCTAAATCCCCGTCGACCCGCTCCTTCAAGCGCACGTATTCCATGAGTCAATATGCCGGGTATACCTTCAACGGCGTGGCGCAAAATCTTCCAAAGCCACCGTCGTTGGCAGCTTTAGCCGTTTTCATGGACGGCGTGATTGCAAATTCGGGAGAATACTACAGTTATGCCACCGAAGGGCATATGCGGTCAGGAGCCTCTCCCGGAGAGCAGTTTCCACACAATAACCAAATGAATGTTGTATTCGGAGATGGCCATGTGGAAAGCCTTGTGAAGGAGTACGCGCAAAAGTATCTCAGCGAAAATCGCATTCGGGTTCCCTTCTGGGGTGGAGATCAGCCCAGCCTGCTAAAATAGTTTATACGAGGCCGTTTTCAATAACCCAAAATCACCCAATCAAAATGAAAAAAACATCTACCCCCGCTATTGGCATCTCTTTGCCAAAGATCGTTTCTGTTCCAATGCTCTTTGTTGCGATACTGCTATTGGCCCAGGTGACCACCAAAGCGCAAGTCTTCATCGGATTTGAGACGAGTCAGAATTATACGGCAAACCAAACTGTAGTCGGTCAACCCTCTTCAAGTTCTCTCACCTGGACTGCTCCTACGGGGACCGGGACCCGCGACGTGGTGACGGCCACATCCGGATCTCCTCTCACACCAGCAGGCATGCAATATCTCGCGCTGAACCAAACCGTAACCGCTAATGATTTTACAACAAACCTCAATTTCACCAGCACCGCGTTAAGCGGAAATCTCAGCGCCTCGGCCATGCTCGCTTACAACGGCCTGATGGGAAATGCTTACATCGTTTTCAGTAATACATCGGCAGATTTTCGAGGTGTCCAAGTGGGCTTTATGAAGGAGAACGGCCAAATGAAATTGGCCTATCGAAATGGAGATACGTGGACATCTCTCGGTTTGGCTGATGCCAACACCTTCTATAAGTTTGATATCACAATCAGCACCTCAACCTATAAATATTCCCTTAATATTACGGATCTGAGCGGCACCGTTCTCTATTCGATTTCCGATGCCAGCGTGCGCGGCGGAATTTCCAGCTTTGATTTGATTTCCCTCAAAACGTATCAAGCCGATATTTCCGGTAACGGTCTTTACGTCGATAATATTTCGTTAAGCGTGGTTCCTGAACCCAAGACAGCCTTTCTTCTGGGTAGTGGCGGTCTCCTTGTACTCTGGGGAACTTTGCGGAAGGCAGGGGGAAAAACCTTGGTCTGCCTTTTGGGTCCCATTTTGCTGCTCGCTCAATCTTCTCTCCCCGCCCAGGAAAAACGTATCGGTCCAGCAGATGCCTCTTCCTCTTTTGGATACTATAGTACCTGCCCTGAAAATCCGTCAGGAAAGCTGGTCTGTTATGTCACCTACAAATCCGGCATCAAGGTGGATAACTCCCGGCAGGAAGGGGAACTTTGGATTTGCAATACTGATTTAACCAACCACCGCAAAGTGACGGACATTATTGGATTCAGTCCTCACGATGGAGCCGACCAAGTTTGGATTGACGACAACCACATTGTCTTTCGCGATTATGACAAGACACTCCGTACTTCTGCGCTTCGAGTCGTAGATACCGACACAGGCAAGGACACTCAACAGCCCGTGATCGGTGCCACCACGCTTGGACACAACACCAAAGGGTCTCGGGTCTTATTTAATGTCGAGGCCAAGGACGGAGCCATCGGCAAACTTGCCTCGGGCATCTATGAATGGAATACGGAGACGGGAGCGGTCATACCAGTGTTCCTGCAAGCCGAATATGCCACCAAGATTCTGGCGCAACTGCCACAAAGTGTTATCGGTCAAAAACCTCTTCCGTTCGAGCAATGGCAATGCCTTCATTCGCAATATTCACCCAATCACGAGAAAATCATGTTTCGAATCGACATGAAAACTCCCGGAGAATTAATCCTTTCCTATGACTTGCAGAAAAAAAACATCGTTGTCATGCAAGCAGACCCGGAGCACTTTCTGCACACCCTCTGGCTGGATAATGACGGAATTGTTTCTCACGACCGAGGCAACAATCCATGGACGAAGCCGGGGATCCTGAAGTACTGGAAAATCGGCGCATCCGAAGGCAGGACGATTGGTATCGAAGGTAATCATTTGGCGGTCTCCCCCGATGGAAAAGCATTTGCTTCCGAAACGGCATACTGGAGTAATCCGACCGTGCTTCGGTATTACCCGATTGGCACATTAGATATCACCAAAGCGACCGTCGTCGCTCAGTCCACCCATCCCGAAATGACGTGGAAAAAAAGCTTTCACATGAACCCCTCCTTTTCACGCGACGGAAATCGCCTTTATTACAATAAGGCCATGGATAATCAGACCAGCGGCACGTTCTGTAGTAATCTCGAGTCGAAATAAGGAACGGACGTCTTTATTTGAAATGGTTGCCCTCTCGTTCATCAATCGAGGATGACCTTTCGGGAAATACAGGATTTATTCAGACAGAGAGAAATTAATCGGGCTCAGTCACTTCCTACTTCCTTGCCCAGCGGAGCTTGGCGGAGGAGGCGCGGGGGTTGGCGTGGATTTCGTCGCGGGTGGGACGTTGGACTTCTTCGGCAATCGCGGTGTAGCGACCTTCGCGGAGGCCGTTCTGGAAGGCGTGTTTGACGCGGCGGTCTTCGCCGGAGTGGAAGGTGAGAATGGCGACGCGGCCGCCTTCGTTGAGGCAGTCGGGCAGGTAGCGGAGGAATAAATCGAGGACGCCGTATTCGGCATTGATCTCGATGCGGAGGGCTTGGAAAACGCGGCGCACGGTATCGACTTTCTCGTCGTCGGAGCTGTTGCGGTGCAAGGCGTCCATAATGACGCGCGAAAGCTGCGTGGTGGTGGCGATGGGTTGGCGCGCGTGGGCGTTCACAATCGCGGGGGCGAGGAGGTCGGCCTGTGGTTCGTCGGCGTTGTCGCGGAGGATGTCGACGAGCTTTTCGGCGGTGAGGCTGCCGAGCCATTCGGAGGCGGGCTTGCCTTTATTGGGGTTCATCCGCAAATCGAGCGGTCCGGCAAGCTTGTAGGAGAAGCCGCGCGCGGGGTCGTCGAATTGCATGGAGGAGCAGCCGAGGTCGGCAAGGATGAGGTCCGCCCCGGTGATGCCTTGCGCGGCGAGGAGTCGCGGGAGGGCGGCAAAGTTGCTGTGGCAAACGAGAAGCGCTTCGGGCGGGAGGTCGATCAGGCTGCGGAGCCGGGCTTCGGTCTTGGGGAGTTCGACGGGGTCGGTATCAATCGCCAGGAGTCGACCGCCGGGCAGGAGCCGGGGGAGGATCTGCGAAGTGTGGCCTCCATAGCCGAGCGTGGCGTCGACGGCGGTTTGTCCGGGTTGAGGATCGAGGATTTCGAGTATCTCGTTGACCATGATGGGCCGGTGCGTGCCGGCGGGGGTCTTGCCGGATTCGAGCACTTTCTGCACGAGGTCGGGGTGCTTGAGGGGGTCGTGTTCCTTGTATTTCTCGTGAAACTTGCGGGGATGGGTCCCCCGGTAACGAGGGCGGCGCTGGTGTTTTTCGGGGGAGGCAGGAGAAGGCGAGGATTCCACAAAGAGAGCTTACGGAAAATCGGCACTGCCGTCCATCCTGCGAAATGTACGCTTTGACTTTACAATTGCCATTATCACCGCTCAATTTGAGAACTTAACCACTTTTTCATCCGGGATCTTTTTATGCGAATCAAACCTTCCTTCCTCCTCACCGCGCTGTTGTTGTCACTCCTGTCACCGGCCCTCGTTCTGGCCGATGTGAAATTGCCGCATGTGTTCGGCAGTCACATGGTACTGCAGCAGGACAAGCCGATCACGATCTGGGGCTGGGCCGATGCGGGTGAAACGGTGACGGTGCAACTGGGCGAGACGAAGCAAACCGCCACGCCCAACACGAAGGGCGAATGGCGTGTGACGCTGCCCGCGCGCAAGGCGAATGCGACAGCGGCCACGCTCACGGTGACGGGCAAGAATACGATCACGCTGGATGATATTTTGATCGGTGAAGTCTGGCTCTGCTCGGGTCAATCGAACATGGAGATGGGAGTGAAGCCGTCGCTGAATCCCGAAGCGGAAATCGCCGCGGCCAATTACCCGAACATCCGCCTGTTCATGGTGCCGAAGAAATTCGATACAGTGCCGCAACCCGATGTCGACGCGACGTGGAAGGTCTGCTCGCCCGTCACGATCGCCGAGGGTGGTTGGGGTGGATTCTCCGCGGCGGCCTATTATTTTGGCCGCGAATTACACAAGACGCTCAATGTTCCCATCGGCCTGATCCAGTCCGCCTGGGGTGGCACGCGCATCGAACCGTGGACGCCGCCGGAAGGGTTCGCCTCGGTGCCTGCGCTGAAGGATATTTACAACAAGGTGCTCGTGACCGATCCGCGCACGCCCGAGCATGCGCAACGGGTCGATCAGTACCTGAAGTCCCTCGACGAGTGGAGCGCGTCCGCGCGCAAGGCGACGACGGATAAGACGGTCCTGACGCCCTCCCCGGCGTTTCCGCCGGAACTGGCCGCATTGAAGGATCAGCAGCAGCCGACGGCGCTCTACAACACGATGATCTATGGCCTGCAACCGATCGCGTTGCGCGGCATCATCTGGTATCAAGGCGAAGCGAATGTGGGTGACGGCAAACTCTACACCGAGAAGACCCGCGCGCTGGTCAATGGCTGGCGCAAGGTGTTCAATCAGGAAGATCTGGCGTTCTATTACACGATGATCGCCCCGTGGCCGTATGGCACCATGTTGCCCACGCTGCTGCCCGAATTCTGGGAAGCGCAGGCGGCGGCGCAGGCGATCCCGAACACCGGGATGATCGTCACCAGCGATATCGGCGATATCAAGGACATTCACCCGAGGAACAAGCAGGAAGTCGGCCGCCGTCTCGCCCTCTGGGCGTTGGCGAAGACTTACGGCAAGGCCGGGATTGTCTACGCGGGTCCGACTTACAAGTCGCACACCATCGAAGGCAATAAAGTGAAGCTGACCTTCGATAACGTCGGCGGCGGACTCGTCTCGCGCGACGGCAAGCCGTTGAGCCATTTCGAACTCATCGACGCGGACACGGGCGGCTTCGTTCCCGCCACGGCGACGATCGAGGGCGCGAACCTGATTTTGACAGCCCCTTCCGTCACCAAGCCGGCGGCCTTCCGCTTCGCATGGGACAAACTGGCCGAACCGAATTTCTCCAATAAGGATGGTCTCCCCGCCACGCCGTTCCGTGGCGGCAACCCGCCGAATCGCGATTCCTTTGTGATGCTCGGCGGCGAGAGCACCGGCTATCAACTCGTCTATGATGTCGATCTGGCCAAGGTCGGAAAGACAATCACCTACGACGTCGACAACCGGGCAAAAATGGCCCAGCCCTTCACCCGCATCGGTTACTACCTCGAACTGACCACCGCGGAAGGCAAGGACCAGTATGTCTTTGTTTCCATGGATGCCTTCACCAAGGAAATCGGCAAGATCGGTATCCCCACACTCGACTCGGGGGCGTCGTTCCAGCAAAAGGTCGACAACCTCGCGGTCATGTCCAATGTCCCCGGCATTGCCAACGGCGTGGGCCTGAAGGGTGGCAATATCGAATTCTGGCCGAACAACTACGCCCAGCCGAATGCCCTCAACATTCCCAATGCGAGCGCACAGACGTTTGACTTCGGCGATCAGCGCGGTGAACCCGCCGATGGCTACGGCAGCATGCAGGTGCACAACTTCGAAGCCAAACAGGTGATCTTTGCGGTCAACAGCTGGAAGGCCGGTAACAATCTCGACGTCGGCATCGGCAATTCGACCGGACCGCAGCCAGACTGGACCTTCTCCAAGAACGGCGCCAGCTACAAGAGCAAGCGGTTGCGCGTGTTCGTGAAATAAGGGCATAGAGCCGGACCATTGACTTTCCGTCCGGCTCCTGCTTACATGACTACCACACACGTGTTAGTACTCTAACTTCACCCGCCCTTTTCATCCCTTATGCTCAAACGTCATCCCCTCAACCCGGTTCTTCAGGCCAGCCATATCCCCTACGGCGCGAGCCTCATTTTCAATGCCGGTGTGGCCAAGTATCAGGGCCGCTATGTCATGCTGTTCCGCAACGACTATTGCAAAAATCCCGAGTCGGATTGGCAGGATTATCGCGCGGGCAAAATTGATCGTCATCCCCCGTTCGAAACCTCGCTCGGCTTCGCCACCAGCGCCGACGGCATCTCTTGGGAAGTGGCTCCGGCCCCGTGCTGGAAAATGCGGACGGATGAAATCCTGCGCGTTTACGATCCGCGCATTACAATTCTGGATGGCGTCGCCTATGTCTGCTTTGCAATGGACACCCGCCATGGCGTGCGCGGCGGCATTGCGAAGACGGAGGATTTTTCGAACTTCGAAATCCTCAGCCTGAGCACTCCCGACAATCGCAACATGGTGCTCTTCCCGGAAAAAATCGGCGGCAACTTCTTCCGCCTCGAACGCCCTTTCACCGTCTATAGCCGCGGCACCGATCGCTTCGACCTCTGGTCCGGCTCCTCGCCCGACCTGCGCTACTGGGGCGATCACACCCTCGTTCTCGCGGTCGAGAATGTGCCCTTTGCCAATGATAAGATCGGCCCCGCCGCTCCGCCCATCAAGACACCCAAGGGCTGGCTCACCACGTTCCATTCCGTCTATCGCGACAACACGGTCAATCTCGGCGGTTGGGAACGCACCTGGCACAAGCGCTACGATGCGGGCCTGATGCTCCTCGACCTGAATGATCCCACGAAGGTCATCGGCATGAGCAAAACGCCGCTCCTGACGCCAGAAACGCCGTACGAAAAGATCGGCTTCCGCAACGACGTCATCTTCCCCGGCGGCATGGTCCTGGAAGACAGCGGCGAGGTGAAAATCTACTACGGTGCCGCCGATACCGTGGAAGCGCTCGCCACCGCGCATGTCGATGACCTGCTGGCCCTCTGCACGTCGCCGAAGTAGTCGCGGGCGAGACTTGAAATAGCCTTTAACCGCTCGGCCGTTTCTGCCGATAAAGGATGTACCGGGCCTGATCAACAGATTCCGGTCCATCGCCTTTGGGCCACTTTATCATGCCAGAAACCAGTGCCTCGATCGAATGCAGTCCGGCGAAAAGCGAGCGGGAGCTCCGCTACGAGCAGTTCGCCGAGGCCATCTCTTGCTCCAATCTGGATGATTTTTACCGCGTTGTTCTCGACTCCATTCCCTCGCCTTTATTGATTGTTGAAAAAGACGTCATCATCGTCGATTACAACGTCTCCGCCAACAGCCTGATCAGCGAACAACGCGAGGCGGCGCTCAAGCAACGCTTCGGCCAGGCCATCCATTGCCTGCACTCGCACGACGTCCCGGCGGGTTGCGGTCGCGGCCCGGACTGCGGACAATGCCTCATCCGCAATGCCGTCAATCACGCCCTGAATGGCACGGCGATCACGCGTCAAAAACTGGAGTTGGAGCTCGTGGAGACCGACAAAACCCGCAAGGCGGTTTATTGGCTCACGACTACTCCGCTGACCTATGGCCAACGCACCTACGCGCTGCTGCTGCTCGATCAAGCGGAAAGTCCGCCGTAAAAATTTGCAAACTCGCACCGGGGAATTCATCAAGGGGAGATCATGATCGCACCATCACTTCAGCTCGATACACTGAGCTCCAATGGTCTGCTGGACGCATTGCCGGACGGAGCCTACCTTACCGATCGCAATCGCCGCATTATTTTCTGGAACAGTGCCGCCGAGCGCATCACCGGCTGGAACCGGGAGGAAGTGGTCGGTCGCAACTGTTCCGATAATATTCTCGTCCATATCGACAAGGACGGGCATCAACTCTGCTCCAACACCACCTGCCCGCTCCACCGTGCCATGGAAAATGGCATGACCAGCGAGGAACCGCTCCTGCTCTTTGCCCAGTCCAAGTCAGGCCGGCGCATCCCGGTGGAAGTTTCGGTCGCGCCCGTGCGTGATGACGAGGGCGAGGTCATCGGCGGCGTGGAAATCTTTCGCGACATGACCCTGATGATGCGTGATCTGAGCCGCGCCCGGGAGATTCAAAAACAGTCCCTGCAATTCACCCCGATCAAAGATCCGCGCCTGCAAATCGCCGAGCTTTACACTCCGCACGACCTCATCGGCGGCGATTTTCTCCATGTCGAGGTCATCGATGCGGATCACTACGCGGTCTTCCTCGCGGATGTCACCGGGCATGGCGTGGCCGCGGCGCTCTATACGATGCAATTGCGTTCGCTCTGCGAGGAACATCGCGACAAATTTGGCTCGCCGTCCGAATTCATGTCGGCGCTCAACACACGACTGCACACCCTCGGCAACCAGAATGATTACTTTGCCACGGCCACACATTTCGTGGTCAATGCCGCCACAGGCGGTGTGGTCTACGCGTGTGCGGGACACGAGTCTCCGCTATTGGTTCAGCCGGACTCCATTATCATCCAGCTCAATCACAAGGACCCGTGCCTGGGCCTGATTCCTGACACGCATTTTCACAGCAACCGGACCCAGCTCGCCGCCAACGCAAGCCTCCTCCTCTTCACCGATGGAGCCATCGAAATCAATAATGCCGACGGCATTGAATTAGGCATCGACGGATTCTGCAGCATTCTGAACGAACAGGATTTCCACGACCCCGTCGCGGCGCTGGCCCAGATCGAAACGAAGCTCCTTGATTACAGCACCCACCTCCGGCTCCCGGATGACATGACGCTGCTGTGCATTCATCGCTCGTGACGAGTGTTCTCTAGATCTCGGCTTCTTTAAAGATTGCCAGGCTGACGGTCCCCCCATCACTATGGTGGGCGCTCGACCACGCCATGACCTCGCTTCGCCAACTTCTTCTGCTTGCGCTGGTGTGTACCGGCTTGCGTGGAGCGATGCAGGCCGAGTTGCTCACCAATGGCGGTTTCGAAAACGGCATGAAAGGGTGGCGGCCGCTCTGGACCCGCGAAGCCAACACGGGCTCCTCCGAAATCGATTCCAAGGAAGTGCACAGCGGTCACAACGCGCTGCGTATCGAGCATACCGGGAGCAGGGATCTCACCATGGAACCGATGGCGCTCTTCTCCGTGGAAGCGGGCGACCGTTTCGACCTCGAAGCGTGGGTGAAGCTTTCCGGCACCGAGGTGCAGCCAGTCACGCTCTGCGTGGAAACCCTCGACGTACAAGGCAACGTCCAATCGTGGATCCATGGTGCCGTGCAGACGAGCCAGACCGGTTCGTGGCAGAAACTCCAGACCCGCATCACTGTTCCTCCCGGCATTGCCAAGATCAAACCCCGACTGCTCGCGACCGGTCCGATCACGATCTGGCTCGACGACATGTCGATGAAACCGCTGGGCAATTTCTTTGCGCAACGCCCGAAGAATTTACCGGCGACGTTCACCCTGACCAACTCCGCGCTCAGCGTCACCCTCGATACGCGCAACGCCACGCTCGTCGTCACGGATCAACGGACCCGCGAAATGTATCGGCAAAAGGAACAGCCGCTCGCCCTGTGCGTCACCGCAGCCTCGGCCCAGGACAACACGATCCGCTTCGCGCTGTCGCATTCCACCCTCGATGCCCCCGTGGAAGTCACCCTCCGTCTCGACGCCGACACGCCCGAATTCACCATCGAATTATCCAGCGAAGGCCCCCTGCCCCGGCCGCTCAAGTTCCCCGCACCCTTCCTCAGCGAGTCGGGCGATGCACTCGTTCTCGCGGTCAACGAAGGTCTCACCTACCCGGTCGATGATGAGGCCCTGCCGACCCAACGCTTCATCGCCTTCGGCGGTCACAGTTATTCGATGCCGTTCTGGGGCGTCGTCCATGGCGAAGGCGGTCACGTCGTCATCATTGAAACGCCGAATGACGCCACCTTGCGCACCGAGCGTCGCGACGGACGACTCGTTGTCGCTCCCGAGTGGGAATCGCAACGAGGGCAATTCGGCTACCCGCGCCGCCTGCGCTACGTCTTTTTCGACAAGGGTCGTCACGTCGCGATGGCGAAGCGTTACCGCGCGTATGCGCAGCAGACGGGTCTTTTCAAAACGCTCGCGCAAAAACGCGAGTCGAATCCCAACGTCGATCTCCTCGTGGGCGCGGTCAATGTCTGGTACTTCGGTGGCGAAGCCGTGGCCATGGCGAAGGAAATGAAGGCGGCGGGAATCGAGCGCATGCTCTGGAGCAGCGGCAGTAGTGGGAAGGTGATCGCCCAGCTCAATGACCTCGACCTGCTCACAAGCCGCTACGATCTCTACCAGGACATCATGAACCCGGAGAATTTCCCGAAGCTGCAATACAAGCACAATGACTGGATTGCGGAAGCGTGGCCGAAGGATATCATTCTCAACGCGGACGGTAAGTGGCGGCACGGCTGGGAAGTGGAAGCGAAGGACGGGACCATGATTCCGTGTGGTGTATTGTGCGACAAGCTCGCTCCGGATTATGCCCGCAAGCGCATTGGCCCCGAACTCGAAATCGCCCCGTATCGCTGCCGTTTCATCGACACCACCACGGCGGCGCCGTGGAATGAATGCTACAACCCCGACCATCCCATGACACGCACGGAAAGCCGTCACTGGAAAATGGAACTGCTGCGCATCGTCTCGGAGGAATTCAAACTCGTTACCGGCACCGAGACCGGCCACGACGCAGCGGTCCCTTACGTCCACTATTTCGAGGGCATGCTCAGCCTCACGCCGTACCGGCTGCGCGATGCGGGACGTCACATGGATCGCATTGTGGAGGAAGTTCCCGAGAACCTGCGCAAATTCCAGGTCGGTCCCGAGTACCGCCTGCCGCTCTGGGAATTGGTCTATCACGAATGCGTCGTCGCGCAGTGGTACTGGGGCGATTACAACAACAAACTCCCCGCCATCTGGGACCGGCGCGACCTCTTCAACATCCTTTACGCGACACCGCCCATGTTCCTGTTCAAGCGCGAATTCTGGCTGAAGAACAAGGACCGCTTTGTGCAGAGTTACCAAAACATCTGTCCGCTGGTGCGCTCCGTCGGTTATAGCGAGATGACCGATCACCGCTTCCTTACCCCGGATCGTTCCGTGCAGCAAACCGTCTTCTCGAACGGCACAACCATCACCGTGAACTTCGGCACCACCCCCTTTTCCCTTCCCGATGGCACCCGCGTCGGACCGGCCGGATTTCACGTCCAGCCGCCGGTTCGGTGATCGCCGGAAAAACCCTTTAAATTGCCGTGCAACCGGGGTATCCTCGTCCCAACCATGCAGGCTGAATCCTTGAAAAAGCTGGATCACGTTTACCAGCAACTCGAACACCGCATCCTTACCGGCCAATGGAAAGTCGGCGACAAAATCCCCACCGAGGCCGAACTCGCGGTCGAATACCATTGCAGCCGCGGTACCGTCAGTAAGGCCGTCGCGCGCCTCACGCATGAAGGCATGGTCGTGCGCAAGACCCGCGCGGGAACCATCGTCACCCGCAGCACGACCGATCACAAGGGTCCGGCACTCGACCTCAACGCCTGCGCTTTCATCTATCCCAGCGATCAACACGAAGGCATCTGGCGCATCGCGCGCGGTTTCCAGCAAATGGCCCATCAGGCGAACCGCCGCACGCTCATGCTCACCACCGGGGCGGAATTCCAACAGGAAGCCGAGATCATCAATCGCCTCGTGGAGTTCAACGTAAAAGGCGCGGTCATCTATTCCGTCATCCCCAATCCGCAGGAACAGATTCATTACGCGCAGATCATCCAGGATTGCCCCTTCCCGGTCGTGCTGGTGGAATTGAATATTCAGGGCACCGGCCGTCCCTCCGTCGTGGCCGACGGCCTGCACGCCGGGTACACAGTCACGCGCCATCTGCTGCAGCAGGGCGCGCGCAAGATCGGTTTCGTGAGCAACTATTCGTGGGTGCCCTACATGCGGGACCGTTACCTCGGCTATCGCCAGGCCATGGATGAAGCGGGTCTGAGCGATCTGCAACCGCTGGTCTCACTCGCCCCGTCGATGCATCCGAGCTTTGATGATCCGCTGCAGGAACCGGCCGAGGTCGCCCGCGAATATTTGAAGCAGCACAAGGATCTCGAAGGCGTGGTCTGCTCCACTGACTTCCTGGCCCACGGTTGTGTCCGCGCCGCGCAGGAACTGGGCTGGGAGGTGCCGAAAAAATTGAAGGTCGTCGGCATCGATGATTATCAAATGTTGCCGCCCCTCACCCCCGCGCTCACTTCCTACCATATCCCTTACGAGGAAATGGGTCAGGCTGCGTTCGCGCGCTTCGAGGAGTGCCTGCGCACCGGCCAGTCCGATCCCACGGAGCAACAACTCCGCGGTCATCTCGTCGTCCGCGCTTCCGCGTAATACTCGCCGTCACTTCTATTTTGAGAATCCTCTTTAGTGCGGATTCCAAATCTGTCACCTCCTACATCGATGTAAGCCGATCCTTCGACAAGCTCAGGATGACGTGGAATGAAAGTAATGTTTTGGGTGATTTTCCACTCTCGCTAGAACTCCTCGCGACTATTTGAGATTACCTTCTCAATCCGTCATCCTGAGCTTGTCGAGCAACGTGACGTTGCATCCAGTACGGCTGACGTCAGATACATAATACTGGGTCCAGCGTCACGCTGGTCATCCTGAGCTTGTCGAAGGATCGGCGTGGAAGCTTCATTGATCCGTCAAAATACGATGAATTAATTAGAAAGGATTTAGACAGGACTTGATACCTGTGTAACCGATCACCTGTTACAAGGCGTGAAATCGCTTTTGAAAACCATTGGGGCCGCGACGCTCTTTTGCGTGAAGCAAAAGGCGCCGCGGCCCAATCGGGGTTTCCAAAGGGAATCATTCCCTTTGGCGGGGGTTTGGGGGCAGAGCCCCCTCTACAGGTAAGTCTCGCGCAGGTGACGCGTGGTGAGTTGTTTGCGGAATTTCTCCAGCGTCACCTCCTGCTTCGGCGTGAAGAAGACCGAGCGCGCCTCGCCCGGCAGCACGGAGAAACAGTTGTCATCAAACTCGCCCGCGATCTCGTCCGCGTTCAGATCCACCCAGAACGCCGGCGTCTTCGCCTTCAATGTCACGCGAAACCCTTTTTTCTCCGCTTTCACTTTGACGTCGAGTCGCGACTTCTGCAGGTCGCACTTCTTGTACGCCGTGAAGAAATGGACATTGCGCAAGGTCTCACCGCCCACCTTCCACTCGACAGACAGGAATGTCTCGGTCGGGCGATCGGTGAGTTCCGCGACGGCAAATTTCTTCAGGCGAAGCGACTTCGCCGCGCCAACCTTGGCCGACCACTTGACCGTCTTCAGCACCTTGCCGGAGAAATCCAGCACGCGCAGTTGAACCGCGCCGGAGACCGGCTTGAGCGCATCGTTGTTCGCCCAGATTTCAACAGGGCTGTCGTTGTGCTGATGCACGGAGATTAATTGCGGCGCGAAGAAGCGCTTGGCCATGTAGTGAAGCGGCTTCCACTTGCCACCGTAGTTGAGCGAGGCCCACGAACAGACCGGCCAGAGATCATTCAACTGCCAATAGAGCGTGCCCATGCAAACAGGACGCAAACGGCGCCAATGTTCCACTGCCATCCGAATAGCCAAACCCTGCTGCACCTGACTGAGGTAGACGGAATTCTCGAACCCTTCCGGCACGCGGAAGTAACGGGTGAAGTTTTCCGTGATAATCGTGTTGCCCCGATTATTACGCTGGTGATGCTCCATGATCGGCGACGTGAGATTCCACTGATCCTTCGGCGCGTAGGTGCGGATCGTTTCCAGTGACGGGAACGACTGGTAGCCGAACTCGGAACAGAAGCGGGGCTTGATATCGAGGTAGTTCTCGAACGGCTTGCCTTCGTGCCAAACGGCCCAATAGTGCATGTCGCCGCTATTGTCCACATGCCAGCAATCGGAGAAGTCGCCGGGACCGCCGCATGGACTGCTCGGCCAGAAGAGCCGGGCCGGGTCGAGTTCGCGAATGGTATCGCCCACGACACCTTCGTTCAGGTGATCGTATTCCAGCATGCGCCGGGCCTTCATAGCCTCGTCCTGGAACCAACGCAACGCGCCGACGTTTTCATTGTTGCCACACCACAGGGCGAGCGAGGCGTGATCGCGCAGTCGTTTGACCTGGTGCCGGATTTCCTGGCGGACGAGATCGAGAAAATCCTTCGTGCCGGGATAGAGCGCGCACGAGAACATCATATCGTGCCAGAGCATCAGCCCCTTCTCATCGCACAATTCATAAAAGTCATCGGTCTCGTACTGGCCACCGCCCCAGACGCGAATCATGTTCATGTGCGCCTGCACCGCGCTTTCGAGCAGATCGTCGATCGCCGCCCGCGTGTGCCGCGACGGCAACGCATCCACGGGAATCCAGTTGGCACCCTTGGCAAAAATGGGCTCGCCATTGACGATGAAGGCCATCGAGACGCCGTGATTGTCCTTGCGGTTGTCGATTTCAATCGTACGCAGACCGATGCGCTTGCGCACCTCGTCGCCGCCCAGCGTGACGGTGAGATCATAGAGCGGTTGCTTGCCGAAACCATTGGGCCACCAGAGCTGCGGCTTCTTCACGCGCACGATCTGGCTGACGACATTGTTGCCTTTTTTCAGGCGCACCGTTTTGGTCAGGGTTTGGCCGTCGAGCTTCACCGTGAAATCGGTCTTGCCGTCCATCGGAGCTTCGACTTCGCAATTCACGGTCACATCGACCACGCCGTTGTGATGCTTCTGCTCCGTGGTGACGTACTCGATGCGACCGACCGAGGTGGCACCGAGATAAATCTTTCCATAGACGCCCGCCACCATCAGGCACGGGCCCCAATCCCAGCCTCCGTGACACTGCACCTTGCGGATCAAATTACGGTAAGGCGATTGCACCGGGAATTTCGAGTAGCCGATTTCCTCGGCGAATTTCTTGCTCTCGACAATGGCCGCGCGTTCCGCGGAGTCCAACTCGATGCGAATCGTATTCGCTCCGACGCGCAGATATTTCTTCACCTCGAAACGGTAACGCACGAACATATTGCGCGTGTGCGCCACCTTGCGGCCGTTGATGAAAACCGTGGCGATCGTGTCCAGACTTTCGCAATTCAGAAAAACCGATTTTTCTTCCAGCATCGCGGCGGACACTTCCACCGTGCGTTCAAAAATCCAGTCCTCCCGCGCCAAGCCCTGCAGCTTCAGTTCATTGTCGGCCCAATAGGGATCGGGAATTTTTCCGGCGGCGAGGAGCGCGCTGTGGGTATCGCCCGGGAGCGCGGATTTGACGGAGTAGGTTCCCGCTTTGTTTTGCAATTTCCACGTTCCGGCCAGTTCGATTGTCTTCATAGTCTCGTAGTAGTAGTGACTCCCGCCTTGACCAATGACTCGTTTGAGGTGCCATTCCCGCCCACACAGGCGGTTGATGACGGGGCGCTCCAGCTGAATCTAGCGGCGTCCTTGGGATCGGTCATTGATAAAAGAGAGGATATGCTGCTGAATAAACACCACACGATTATGTTGCGCAATATAAAATAATTGTCAAAAACTCGGATCAATAACCGAAAGCTCGGAGTACTCTGTTGCGCCTAATAGGACGCGGATTCGCTCCGATTGCGCTTGATTTGTTCGCGATATGTCTATTTAGTGATCAAATCAAAGTTCCTCTTATGTCTTCAATACAATTACCGAAAAATCTGGATCTCGCTGGGTGGGAATCGCGCGTCATGGGCTGTTGGCTGGGCAAGGCTGTCGGGGGCACCCTGGGTGGACCTCACGAAGGCAAATCCGGTCCGCTGAAGCTGGATTTCTATGATCCGGTCCCGACTCAGGTTCTGCCGAATGACGATCTCGATCTGCAAGTCGTCTGGCTCTGCTATCTCCTGACCAATGGCTGCAAGGAAGTCACTCCCGATCTGCTCTCCGACGCGTGGCACAAGCACGTGGTCTTCCCGTGGGACGAATACGGTATCTGCCACCGCAATGGCGCGTACGGACTGAAGGGCTATCAACTCGGCTCCGTGGATAATTTCTTCGGCGAATGCATGGGTGCTGCGATCCGCAGCGAACTGTGGGCCTGCCTCGCCCCCGGCGATCCCAAACGCGCCGCCGCGCTCGCCTGGTCCGACGCGGCCTGCGATCACGCCGGTGACGGCATCTGGGCCGAGGTCTTCTTCGCCGCGCTGGAATCCGCCGCTTTCGTCGAACACGATCGCGACACGTTGATCGATCTCGGCTTGAGCTATCTCCCGGCCAACAGCCGCGTGAAGGATGCCATCCAGTTGACCCGCGCTTCGTGGGCCAAGAAAAAGGATTGGCTCGCGGTGCGCGAAGATATTCTCGCCGCGCATGAGAATCCGAATTTCACTGATGTCGCCGCCAATCTCGCCTTCACGATCCTCGGCTGGCTCGCGGGCGAAGGAGACTTCGGCAAGTCGATCTGTATCGCGAACAATTGCGGCATGGACACCGATTGTACCGCCGCCACGCTGGGCTCGATCCTCGGTATCATCGATCCGAAGTGCATCCCGGACAAATGGACGAAGCCGATCGGCGACGCCGTGATCCTGAATCCGCAGATCGTTCACCTCCAGAACATCCCGAAGAACCTGCAGGAACTCACCGAACAAACGATGCGCCTCGCCGGTCAATTGGCCGATTCGAAACCCGCGATCAAGGAGATCGTTCCCCGCGCGCCGCAACGCGACGGCGACACTCTCCTGCAGATCCCCGTGGAAATCGGTTTCGCCGAACGCGCCGCCCTCACCAGCGAGACGGTTCCGGTCAGCCTCGTGCCGAAAGTGAGCGCCACGCTGCCCGGTCACTGGATTCGTCGCGATGCGAAGGAATTCCAAGCCCCGGTGATGTTGCTGCACTACACAGTCAATCTGAAGGAAGACGAACACGTGCAGTTCCTCGCCTGGAGCCAGACCAACACCCGCGTCTGGATCGATGGCAAGGGAGTCATCCCGGCCGATGCCGATGCGGTGGCCGCGCGCCGTCCGCAGCAGGGAGCGCCCTCGTTCCATCGCGGTGGTCGTGGACACTTCGCGCTGAGCACGCCGCTCAAAGCCGGCAAGCATGAGCTCGTCGTCGCGTGGGAATGGCCGCACTTCGTGGCTGACCTCGTCGTCGGCGTCGCCAATGCGCAGTCCAAGCAATGGCTGCCGTTTGCTTTGCTCAAGAAGTAAAAGCATCGACCTGCCGTAAAAACAAACACCCGTTTGGCTGTGAGGCCAAACGGGTGTTTTGTTTGCGCCTATTGGGTGCAAGACGAGTTAGTGTAAAAAGGAATCAACCTTGGAAAATCGGTACACAAGGTCAAATCCGGGATAGCGAGAACTCTCGTGAAGATTGACACACCCCGGCGCTACGCGCCACCCCTCTTGATAGAGGGGATTTCGGCAACTGGGAGTCTCGAGAGCATGAATCCCCTTGTCTTTTAGAATTGTGGTAGACAAAGAGGCGAACGCTTTCCTGATCGGTCCGGTGATTGCCGGGAGCTGAAGGA
>NEUU01000020.1 GCA_002304345.1 Verrucomicrobia bacterium Tous-C9LFEB | reverse complement strand
GCTCCTCAAGTATTTCCCAATACAATCGTCGCTGGCGCCTCGCCTTCTCTCCTCTCTCTCCCCAGCCCCACCCCAAAAAGATCGTGGATAGGTTCTTAGGCCGGGTGATTCTTCTCGCGGCTATTGGCATCCTGAGTTCCGGGCTGGTCGCCTCGGCCCAGGTCATCGACAACGGGACGTTCGAAAATTGGGGGACCCTCACGGGTTCACCGCCTGCGGGCGTGCCAAGCAACTGGTCGTTTACCGGCACGGTGAATCCCGTGCAGACGGCGGGACTGGTCTCCGGCTCCAACTATGCGGCGTTGATTCAGCCGGGAGGACAGATCTATCAAACGATCAGTCCGAATCCGACCAACCTGAAACTGGACCTGACCTTTGCCGCGACCAATCCCGGTTTGACGACGAGCCGCAGTTTCAACATCACCATCGGCGAGCCCGGAGCCAATCCGTCGCTCAATTTCCGGATGGTGGCCGGCAGTGTGGCAGGAGCGCTGAGCTTGCAGGTGCACAACGGCTCGAGCTGGTCGACCCTCGCGGCGAATGCGTTTCAAGCGTCGGTCTACGATAGCGCGAGCAATACGTTCACGACGTTGAATGCCTACGACCTGAGCCTTGAACTCAATTACGGGACGACCTCCAGCTATTCGCTCAGCTACGGGTTGCATGGCGGGACGATGACGTTGCTTTCGAACCTGACCACCTTTACGGCGGCCAATGCCAATGGGATGAGCACGATCGGCATCGTGGGATCGAGTTCCGCGTCGCCCTTCGCGGTGGATAATCTCACCCTGACGGTCATTCCCGAGCCGGGCCGCACGGCGTATTTGATGTGGGGCGCGGTGCTGTTGGTGTCGATATCCTATTGGGGGCGTCGGACCTCAGCCGCCCGCGTGGTGTCGACTCGTTTGTAAATGGCGCAGGTCGTGTAAAATTGAACTTATGACGTATCGCGTGTTTGCCTGGACGGCCATTCTCTATTTTGGCGCGACTGCGGCGGGCTGGACTCAGCACAAGCCGGAGGCGTTCGACTCCGTGGCGGCGCAGACGTTGTGCCTGAGCGAGGAGGGGACGACGTTGGAAGGCTACTTCCCGATGGGATTTGTGATGGGGGCGGCGGATTTTCCGCTCGATGCGGGCTTTAATCTCCGCGACGAGACCTTCCGCTGGCCGCTCTTCATCCACGGCACGCCGTTCCCGACGACGATCGATGCGACCGATTCGCACGGCTTCCGGTACTTTAGCCGCGTGCGCGGCGCGGAGGTTCTGGGCGGTTCGCTGGCCCGTGCGGCGAAGGAGGGCAAGCTCTCGATCAAGACGCAGAATTACGGCTGGCTGCCATCGGCTCTGGATGCGAATGGCAAAACCTATCCGCGCGGACTGGTGGACATCTTTAATGCCGCGACGGAAAAATATCTGCTCGATTATGCCGAGGCCAATATCAAGGCCTACGGAGCTGACTCGGCTCACGCCAAGGCGGTTGTCTTGTGGGGATTGGATAACGAATGGGAAGGCGCGCCGAATTACGGCACCGATGCCCGGGCCGATTTCGCGCCGTGGCTGCATCGGGCGTATGGGACCATAGAGGCATTGAACGCGGCATGGGGCACGAAGTATGAATCGTTCGACGCGGCGACGCAGGGGAAGCTCCCGACACCGCAGGACTACGCCGCGCAACCGGCGGCTTTTCTGGACTGGTGGAATTTCCAGACGGAGACCTTCACGACGGTGCTGAGCCGGATTGCCAAGGTGATTCACGAAACCGATCCACAACATCGCGGCGTGACGCACAAGTCGACGCAGCAAACCATCGAGATGCCAGGCGCGAACCGGGAGCGGACGTTCGATCACGCGGAGTTCGCGGACCGGATGCGCCCCTACTCCGGCGGCTATTACGGAATGGATATCTACGGCAGCGGCGACCGGCAGACGTACGAGGCGAACTTTATCTATAACTGCATCCGGCCAGCGGATCGCTCGGCGGGCTACGGTACTTTTCTCTGCGAGACGAATAATCACGGCGGCCCCGGTCACCAGTTCGCGAGCACGTTTTGGCGCTTGCTGGGGAACGGCTTCAAGGCGGTCGATTTCTTCACGCCCGGTTTTGCGGGAGCGAAGGGCGATTGGGCGTCGTTTGGTTTTCTGGATGCGAATACGGGCAAGCTCCGCGACAAGGCGTTCTACGCCGCGCGCTGGACGAGTATGATTCATCGCACGGAGCGATTCTGGACGGAATCGGCTCCGGCGGAAAAAATGCCGCGCCTGGCGATGGTGCTCCCGCGCCGCGACATTTTGCTGTCCGAACCATCGGGCCGCGACCGCAAGAAGGGCAAGTGGTCGTACCCGGAGAATCACCGCTGGATGGTCTTCCGCTGGCTGCGCGAGCAGGGGTACTGGGTCGATGTGATTCCGTATTCGAAACTGCAGTCGTCCTATCTCGCGGCTTATCAGGGACTCCTCCTGATCGGGGCGGAACATCTCACGGCGGACGAATGCGAAACGATTCGCGCGTATGTGAATGGCGGCGGGATTCTCGTCGCGGATGAACGGCCCGGTTATTACGACGAACATCATCGCGTGGTGAACCGGTTGGAGTCGCTGTTCGGGGTGAAGTTCAAAGAGACGGCGCGCGGTGCGCTGAAAGTGAAAACGAGCAACGGAATTTTGACCGGTGCGGGTCGGGTGGAAGTCGATCCCGGTACGGCGAAACCCATCCTTCATACCACGGACGGAAAACCGGCGGCACTCGTGCAGACGCAAGGCAAAGGAACGGTGCTCTCGCTTCCGTTCAAACTCGGTTCGTTGATCTCGCAAGCCGCGACAACGGAAGGCGTGACGATTCTCATCGACGGCCCCACGGCGGACAGCGAGGAATATCTTCCCACCGCCACGGAGATGAATCTCGGAGCATGGCTCGGCGAGTTGCTCGGTCAGGTAAATCTCAAGCGGGCGTATCAATTCCCTAGCACGGCCAAAGAAGTCTCCGGCAAGATTCGCGTGGAGCAACCGATGATCGACCGGCGCGGCAATGTTGCCGTGGTGATTTCCAATCGCGCCTTGAGTTTGACGCAGGAGATTATTCCGGCTTGCACGCTTGAAGTCACGCTACCGGGCGGGCCATGGACCTCCGGCTATTGGGCTCCGGCGGAGCACGATGGCTTCGAGCCGGTGAAAGTGGAACTGGTGGCCGATCAACGGTATCGTCTCTCGCTTCCGGCCATGGCATCGGCGGGCGTACTCTATCTCATGGCCGATCATGCGCCGCTGCTGGGCATCGCGCGATTGGGAGGAGCGAACGCGCCGCGCGCAGTGGACAAGGAGACCTTGCAGGTGAAAGCGGGGGTGCCCTTCAAGGTTTCCGTTCGGCTCGCGAATACAACAGTGGGCGAGTTGACGCCGGGAACGTTGCGTTTGATAACTCGCGCTGGATGGACGGTGACTCCGGCGAGCCAGCCGACTGGTGCCGTGGCGCGCGGCCAATTCAAGGACTATGAATTTGAAGTCACATCCGATTCGGATGACATGCGGTTGACGCCTGATCGGCTCTCGCCCATCGTGGCGCGGTGGAACGACGGCAAGAGTGATGCGGCGATTATCAGCACGGTTGTGGAAGCGGTTCCGGCCCCAGAGAAAACGCGTCGTTTGCTCAGCGACAATGCGAGCTTTCCCGCCAGCTATCCGTATCAACTGAAGACGGGCGTGCAGTATCAGTACCTTGCTCCGGTTGCGGCCCAGATTGCGGACCCTGAACGCGACGGCTTCGGCAAAACCTCAGGCCGGTCGCTGCTGAATGGCTTTGCCAGTTTTACCGGCACGCGCGACAGTCAACCCTTCTGGAATAACCGCGGCTGTCACGCGCAATATAAGAGCGCCGCCGTCGAGATCGTATTTGATTTGCAGACCAGCCACGAGCTTTCGGATCTGGTGGTCGTGGCGGGGCCCGGCGAGAACAAGCCGGTCCGCGTGACGGCGGCGACGAGCGCGGATGGCAAGACGTATGCGTCTGCCGCAGAGATGACCCCCGCGACGCCCCGCCATGAAATGACGTTGAAGTTGAACCATCCCACCGCGCGCTTTGTGCGCGTGAAGGTCGAGTGGTCGCAGCCCGGAGGAACGCTCGACGAAGTGGAAATTTGGGGAAGGTAATTACCTGCCATGAAACACACGTCCCTTCATTCCCGATTCGCGCAACGCGGCTTCACGTTGATCGAATTGCTGGTCGTGGTGGCTATCATTGCGCTGCTCGCGGGATTAATGTTTCCGGTGCTGACCCGTGGGATTCGTCAGGCGAAGATCAGTCAATCGCTGTCCAACCTGCGGCAAATCGGGATGGTGGCCCAGCAGTTCGCGAATGACAACAACGGCGTTTATCCCAAGCTACAGGAAACCATTGTTCCCGGTAATGACGGCACATGGTTGAGTCAATTGTGGCCGCTGGCCTATCCGTCGAAGAACGGGCTGCCCGGTTACGGTGAAAAACTTCGCGGCACGATTTTCTATACGCCGATGATTGAGCCGACCCCCACGGCGCGCGCCTTTGGCTGGAACGCGGTGTTGGAATCCGCCGGGAATTTCCCGAGTCGAAAGTACGGCCTGCTGCCGATTCCCTCGCAAACGGTTCTCGTCGCCGACACGAAAACCAGTTCGACGTTGTACCCGACCACCATTCATGCCCGCAATAATGGCGCGGCCAATGTGCTCTATGCGGACGGACACGTTGGGCAGGTGTTGGCGAGCGAAATCCCCACGGTCCAGTCGGCCCTGTTCTGGAATGGAAAACCTTAAATGACGGAATGTTGATGAAATCTCCCGAAGTATTGACGTGCGATCTGGCCATCATTGGTGGCGGATTGGCCGGAGTCTGCGCCGCGCTCGCGGCCGCTCGAAATGGCGCAACGGTGATCCTCGTTCAGGATCGCTCCGTGCTGGGGGGCAATTCCTCCAGCGAAGTGAAGATGCATATCGTCGGCGCGGATTGTCACGGTCATCGCCCCGGCACGCGCGAAACGGGGATTATCGAGGAGCTGCGACTGGAGGATGCGTGTCGCAATCCGCAGCGGAGTTTCTCGCTCTGGGATTTGTTGCTGTACGAGAAAGTCACGGAGAACCCCAACATTCGGCTGCTGCTCGATTCCCACTGTGATGGCTGCACGACGGAGAAGCAGGGCGCGCGCGTCCGTATTCTCGAAGCGCACGTGCGGCGTCACGCGACCGAGGAGGAATTCATTCTCCGGGCGCGCTTTTTCGCGGACTGTTCCGGCGATGGCCGCCTCGGTTTCGAGGCGGGCGCGGATTACCGCATGGGGCGCGAAGCGAAGGCCGAATATGGCGAATCGCTGGCGCAGGATCAGGCCGATTCCTACACGCTCGGCAATTCCATTCTCTTCACCGCGCGGCGTTACGAAACACCGCAACCCTTTCTCACGCCCGCCTGGGCGCGGCCTTTCCGCCGCGAGGATTTCAAGCACCGGCCCTTCCACGGTTTCGACTACGGTTATTGGTGGGCGGAGTGGGGCGGCACGCTCGACACGATCCGCGATCTCGACACCATCCGGCATGAACTCCTCCGCATCGCGCTCGGTATTTGGGGGTACGTGAAGAATTCAGGCGATTGTCCCGAGTCCGCCAACTGGGCGCTCGAATGGGTGGGCGCGCTGCCCGGCAAACGCGAGTCGCGCCGCTTCCTCGGTGATCACGTCCTCACGCAGGACGATTGCCAGAGTGGCCGTCTTTTTGAAGACCAAGTGGCCTACGGCGGCTGGTGGCTGGACTTGCACCCGCCCGAGGGCGTCGATGCGCCGGACGAAATGCCCTGCGTGCAACATCATCTCGATCAGCTCTTCACCATTCCCCTGCGCGCGCTCTATTCCCGCAACGTGGAGAATCTCTTTTTCGCCGGGCGCAACATGAGCGCCACACACGTCGCCTTCGCCAGCACGCGCGTCATGGCCACCTGTGCCGTCATGGGACAGGCGATTGGAACGGCGGCCGCTCTCTTGCGGTCGACGTCGCGGAACGAGGCCATTCGCGATCTCGCCACGTCGCAGGCGGTGCATCAGATTCAACAAACGTTGCTGCGGGACGGCGCGTTTCTGCCCGGATTGCAGAACGACGAACCGAACGACCTGGCGCGCACAGCGCAGATTCGTGCATCGAGCGAGAAGGAGCACCGCACCGCGTCGCACGTCATCACAGGACCCGATCGCAGTATCCAATCCAAGTGGGGGGCTTGGGCGGTCACGGCGGACCATTGCTGGGAATCGCGTGAGTTGCCCGCATCGCTCGACCTCACACTTTCCAAGCCCGTTGCCGTCAAAGAGATCCACCTCACCTTCTGCTCCGGATTGCACCGCGAATTGATTCTCAGCCCGAGCGCCTTCACCAGTGCCAAGACCCTGCGCGGGGCGCAACCCGAGGTGGTGCGGGACTATGTGATTCGCCTCGACGGCAAGGTCGCCGTGACCGTGCAGGGCAATTACTTGCGCAAGCGCGTCCACCACTTGCCGCAGCCCCTGATGGCTCAGACCGTGCAGATCGAGGTCCTCGCCACGAACGGCCACCCCACCGCGCGGATTTTCGAAGTGCGGCTGTACTAAACCAGAGAGTTATCGGTGGGGCAAATGACGTGAATAAAACTTAATCTCGGTTTGCCTTTTTAGTATTAGTTAAGTATTCTACACGAGTATGAAACTAATACTTCTCGTCAGCCTCTGCGGTTTGTTTGTTTCAACGTCAGTGTCGCAAGCGGGAAGCTGTTGCACCGCTTCCAATGCGGCCACTCCGCGCCACACCTCCGACGACTATTATATCTTCGAATGGTCGAAAGGCGAAAAGCCCAAGGCACCGCTTTGGATTCCGGAAGCCTGAACGGCGTGACCAGGCTTTTCAGTCTGGCTCCAACCGTCTAGGTTGGGGCTTATGACGTCCATCGAAGCGCTCCTGCAGCCGTTCATCGGCTATATGGAGTTGGAAATGTGGGAGGAGGCGGAAGAAGAGCTGAAAAGCCTTCCCCCGGAGGTGCAAGCTCATCCCGCCGTTCAGTTGGCGCGATTGGATCTCCTCATCGAGACGCACGCGTGGGAACGTGGCGTGACGCTCGCGAATTCCCTCTGCGAGCACTGGCCCGAAGAGCCCGAATTCTGGATCAAGCGTTCCTACTGCCTGCATGAACTCCGGCGCACGCTCGAGGCCAAAAAGGGGCTGCTGGCCGGACCGCCCAAACTGCGTCAGCAGGCGATCTATATGTACAATCTGGCCTGCTACGAAGCGCAATTAGGCGATTTGGAAGCGGCGCAACAGTTGCTGACGAAATGCTTCAAAAAGGACGCCCACTATCGCGAAGCGTCGCTCGACGACTCCGATCTGGGTCCCCTCTGGCTTTCGCTGAAGAAGCAGGGAATCTCGCCGGACGCGTGGGTGAAGCGCGGATAGGTTTATCCTGCGCGCCGCCCCTCACGAACGGGACTTTCGATCTTGGGAGAGGGACGGGAAACTTCGTAGATCGGAGCCTTGGGTGTGAAAATTTATATGATTGACTTCAATCATATAAATGCGATACCCATAGCAGATCGACCGCTCTGTTGTGTTAGCGGTCCTGGGATGATTTCGCCTGAAGCGAAATCCGGTTTTACTACAAATATATGTCCAAGATCTCCGGCGATAGTCAAAGCTACTACGATTTCGAACGCATTGTGGAAATCGATTTTGTCCGGGCCACCGAAGCGGCCGCCCTCAACTGCCACGCCTGGATGGGGCGTGGGGAAAAAGAAAAAGCCGACGAGGCGGCGTGCGACGCCATTCGCGGCATGTTCGACCTGATCAATATTCGCGGCGAGGTCGTCATTGGCGAAGGGATCAAGGATAACGCGCCGGGCATTTTCAAGGGAGAGCATCTCGGTCAATGGCGGCAGGGCGCGCCGAAATTTGATATCGCGCTCGATCCGATCGATGGCACGACCAACATCGCCAAGGGCTTGCCGAATTCCATTTCCGTCATCGCGGCGGCCTCGCCCGAACCGGGGGTGGAGTTTGCGCTTCAGGACATTCCCGCGTTCTACATGATGAAGCTGGCGTACGGTCCCAAGGTGAAGCAGTACATGCAACAACAGGGACTGAATTGCCTCCATTTGAATCAGCCGGTGGAGGAGTCGCTGGCGGTGATCGCGAAGGCGCTGCACAAGCGTATTCAGGATCTGACCATCTGCGTGCAGGATCGGCCGCGTCACGGGGCGTTGATTCGGGAAGTGCGCACCGCCGGGTGTGCCTTGCGGATGATTTCGGACGGCGACATCGCGGCCGCCATTGCGCCGTCCTTGCTCGATAGCGGGATTGATGCCTTCATCGGCGTTGGGGGAGCGCCGGAAGCGGTTCTCGCCGCCGCCGCGGTGAAATGTCTCGGTGGCGATATTCAGGCGCGGGTCTGGCCGCGGGACGACGCGGAGCGCAAGCATCTCATTTCCATTGGCTATCAGGAACAGCTTTCCAAGGTTTACATGGCGGACGATCTGGCTCGCGGAAAAAACATCGTGTTTTGCGCCACAGGAATCAGCGACAGCCCGTTGCTGCCCGGATTAAAGCTCGTGGGCAATACGGCGATCACGCATTCCATCTTGATGCGGGCCAAGCAAAAGACTGTGCGCTATATCCGCACCCATCACAATCTGATGGAAAAAACGATTCGTCTCCGCAGTCTCAAGCAGGAACACGCGCTTTAGTAGAGTGTGTGTAAACTCAGATTTGGTGCCCTTAGGCTGAAGTATACATCATATTTGGCGCTTATGTAGTATTTGCAATATGCGCTTAAATTTGTGTAGTATTTGATTTATCTGAGTTTCTCAACATGAAAGAAAAGACCTTCGTTGCGCGACAGGCTGCCTACGAGAAAGTTCGAGATGACATCATCGAGATGATTCGTCAGGGACAGTTGCGCACTGGAGACCGATTGCCATCCGAAAAGGAACTGGCCCGGCAATTCAAGCTTAACCACCAGACAATTCGTCGTGGGTTGGCTGATTTGGCCGGAATGCGGATCATCGAACGTCGCGTAGGCTCTGGATCTTTTGTCAGAATAGGAGAAGCGGAATTGGATCGGGCTTTGTCCCAGCCACAGTCTCAGGAAGTTGGGGCATTTTCCACCGCGCCGATGATGGGGGTCTTATGTTTGACCAATTATGATGCGTTTGCCGCCGAGTTGCTGGGGCATTTGCATCGTCTTTCGTCCGCCCGCGGGTTGCAGATCATGATTCGAGTGGTCAATGATTTTGATGACAACGCACTTTTGGTCACTCAGCAAATGGCGAGTCAGGGTTGCCAGGCGATTATTGTGCCTTGGACGAGACAGGGGGAATTTCCCGAGGCCTTGTGGGCGTTAAAAAGAACGTCACCGATTCCGGTCATTACGCCGAACCTTCACGAAAGAGTAGCGGGGGACAAGTTGGAACCGGGCTGGATCGACTTGGTGCGAATGGAGCTGGCCTACCGGTATTTTCGCGAGGCGGGGCATGAACGTATCGCGTTCTTCGGTCCCTATGAAGCGGGCAACCTCACGGTCAGTCGCCGTCTGTTTGCCTACACGAGGCTGGCCAACGAAGCCGTGTTGCAGACCCATATTCGCCTGGTCAAACCTTCTTCTGCCGAAGTGGTGCTCTGCCTCGATCAGTGGGCTCCTCTATGCGAAGCCGCAGGTGGGTTGGCGGTTATTTGTTATGACGATGATTGCGCCTTGCGACTCATTGCGGGAGCGCATAAGAAGGGGCTTCGCGTTCCAGAGGATCTGGCCCTGGTGGGCTTCAATAATGTGGCGTTGGGGAAAATGGCCGATCCTCCGTTGACGACGGTGGAATTTGGTTATGATCGTCTCGCCGAGGGCTTGGTTGAGCAGGCGATGGCGCACATCGAAAAAAGAAACTTTGCGTCTCGTCCCGTATTTGGCGAGAGAATGATTGTGCGCGAGTCTTGTGGTGGTGTGCAGCGGTTCGGAACTTCCGCGCAGAGAATTGCGGATCGTATTGTCCATGAAGTGGCGCAAAAGCATGGAGTGGAAACGGAAACTCCGTGCGCCGAGCCGTCGGCTTTGGCTGGCTAAGCAACGACCGACTTGGACCCCTGCCGCCGCGTTACTTGTTCAAGGCCGGATTGAAAATGTAATCGTGTGTGTTGCGCGTGATTTCTTCCCGCGTGATAAGTCCAACGTGTCCGTCGAGACAGAGAATGTGGGCCTGGCCATTGGCAATCTGATAGCCTCCGGTGGTGGAGCTGTTGGAAGTTCTGTGGAAGGTGCCGATATAGGCGATGTTGTCGAGCGTGGAGCTGAAGAATGAAGAAGTCTTGGCTCCATCCGTCACAACGATCTGTCGCGCTGGGTTGGCCACCGAGGAGATGCGTAGCCCCTCGCGAAAATTGTTTCCCGATGTATCGCTGGCGGCTGCATGGTTCATGGAATAGGTGAGCCAACTGGCGGGCCGGAGTTTGAGTAGCGTGGGGCATTTAAACACGGTCTTGGCCTGATCCCGGTACGAGCATTTGGGATCGAGCGTGTCGATGCCCGTCACGGTGTACCCGGCCGACTGCATTACGGCATAGGGCCAGGAATGATAATTTTCGAGAGTAAGGTTATAGCTGGGCGGCAGGCGGCCGCTATTATCATTGGCATACAGGCTCATGAGCATGCCAATCTGCCGCAGATTGGCGAGGCAGGTGGCGTTTTGCGTGCTTTCCCGGACAATCTCCACCGTGGGGATCAGGACAATGGCCAGGATGCTGATGATGGCTACCGTCGTGAGCGATTCGATCAAGGTAAAGGCTTGGCGATGATCGACCGGGCTATCAACTGACACTGTCGGGCTAGTGTTCATGCTGGACGGATTAAGCCGCGCAAAGGGAGGGGAGTTCAAGCCATCAAAGCAGAAACATCTGGTTAGCGCTACTACGTTACCACGGAAAGAGAACTCATGCCATGGCGACGGCGGATTCCCAGTAGTGTCAGGGTGATGGAGCTGATGAGGAGGGCTTGGGTCGCAGGTTCAGGAACAACGGTATAGATGCCGTCGACTGTGACATTGCCTACAAGATACGACTGCGATGTGTTGAAATGGTTGATGCCGATGCCGTCGAAAGTGTAGATGGCGCTGGCTGTGTTATCCGTCCGACGGAGTATTTCCGAACCATTGGTGGAATAATAAAGGAGGGTGCCGGTCGCCGTCCGTTCCACGGTTAAACTCAGGATTTGGACGCTGGTGCTGCCGTAATTGGCGTTGGCTCCATCTGTGCCAACGGCGGTAAAGTCCGATCCCGCCATCAATCCTGTGCCTGCCACCCCGGCGTCTTTATAGATGCGCGTGAACGAGGAACTGCCCATCGGAAGTCGCCCGAAATAACCGCCTTGATCATTGAAACCGGCGGCTCCATTGGCTGCGATCCGATCGGTGCTTCCGGTGCTCGTATCTTTACTGACAAGACCGAAGGTGATCGTGGCCCCTGCGACAGTCAAATACTCAAAGCTGATGGTCACGTGATCCCCAACATTGACCAAGGCATAGGTGGCACCAAAAGTCCCGAAAAGCGGTACATTGCTGGCTGCCGCATAAGAAAGGGCGCTTCCCCCGGTAAAGCGGGCATCGCTAACTACAGTCGGTCCAGTGCCGGATTTTTGAAACCAACCGCTATCGAGAGGCAGGACAGTCGCTGCAAATGCCGATGTAAACTGGGTGAAGCCAATGAAAAGACTTATCATGAGATACGGTGCATTTTTTGTTTTCATGGAATGTAGTTATTTTCAATACTTCTGTAGTATTTATAAATCCGAGATCAAAGTCAATTAAAAAGTTGCTTAAATATCAAAAGAGACATTCATGAGAGCGAGGCTGATTGGGGGTAGTGGAATATTATTAGCTGGTATTCGCCGCCTTTCGATGTGGAAAATTTCCTGCTTGCAATTTCGCGTTATATAGCTACTGTAGTTTTTATGATTACTCCTCAATACTTTTCGCCGAAAAGTCGATTCGATCGATATTACTGGCTCATTGTGGCGGCGCTTATGGGATTGGGGGGTAGCGTGTCGATATTAGTTGCGGCGTCCTCTTCCCAAAATTTACCCACAGCGCTGAAGTCCGCTCCATCAGGCACGTTTACACTCGGCGGAGTTGAGTTTGGGGTAATGCACTTCGATGGCAAATGGGAGCGTTACCGGTTACAAAAGGAATTTCTGAAGCCCGAGGTCAGCGTTCCACCATCATCAAGCGCGGAAGACGCGCCGGCGGTGGCAGTGAATGGCAATTTTGCGGGGCTTTTCTCCCTCCAGCAACACATCGCTTCCAGTAGCGACAACAACGAGTGGACTTATGAAGTCACGATGAAAGCTTTCAAGTCCGGTGGACCGGTATCGACAGCGGAACTGGCGTTGGAGGCGTATTTGACCACGGAGCAATATCAGGGAGAATCGCTCATAATCGACGGGGATTCTTTCGCCCTGCCCGTGGAGCCAGGCAAGGCGCGAATTTTGGAGCGCAAGAATGTGAGCGAAGTGATCATCCCGACAGAGGTGGGACGATTGAAGGTGGCGGGTGAATTCAGTTTATTTATTCAAGACAATCGCTCCTTCAATCAACGTCAGGGCTATTTGGTGCGTTTTCGTTTCTCTCCCTACAAGGGAGAGATCGAGAAAGCCGGGCTCTCCCTGCGCTTCAAGTTGATTCCTTATGCGGAAGGGGAGCAGAAAATCCGTCCTGTCAGCCAGCACGTCATCAAGACCGGAGGCGACTGGGGTGAACTGGATCATAAGGTCGCATGGGAATCGGGCAGCGTTCTCGACCTGTCTTTTCTCAATGACGGCCCTGCTGGAAATCACGGGCGTGTGGTTGCTACCAAGACTGGCCAACTTGAATTCGCCCAACAGCCGGGAACGCCAGTTCGCTTCTATGGTGCGAATGTTTGCATGATGGCCAACTTTCAGGAAAAGGAACAGGCCGACAAGTTTGCCGATCAGCTCGTGAGGATGGGATATAACACCGTTCGCATTCATCACTATGATCGTGAATTGGGACAGGGGACTGGAGCGACCTCCACCGAGCTGAAGTCGGACTCACTGGATCGGTTGGACTACTTTGTTCACGCACTCAAGCAGCGCGGGATCTACGTTTCCTTTGATCTCTATAATCTTCGCCGCCCGAAGGAAGGGGAAATCGCAGGATGGAAGGAGTCCCTGCAAGTACTCAACGATTACATCAAGGATTACAAAATGCTGGCGGCGGTGAATCCAGCGGCAGAGGAGAATTACCGGACCTTTGTGCGCAATCTTCTCACTCATCGAAATCCCTATACCGGCCTTGCCTGGAAGGATGATCCCGCATTGTTGTCGATCTGCATCTGGAACGAAGCCAATATTTATGCCTTTTGGGAAAAGCAGAAGACTCTCTACTTGGAGGCTTTCGAGAAATGGCTGAAAGAACGGGGAGACTCCACGAGCGATGCCGTGCTGGGGGCAAAACATCCGCTTTTCGAACGCTTTCTCTACGACATGCAACTGCGCATGTTCCAGCGTGGCCGTTCGTTTATGGATGAATTGGGAATTCAGACTCTTGTCTCGGATCTGAACATGCATCCGCATATCGCGCTGAACCTGATTCGGGATCGTATGGATCTGGTGGAAAATCATATCTACTGGGATCACCCGCGCTACTTTACGGCCAACCATCAGCCGCCACTCGGATTTTCCAACCGTAGTGTCCTTTTCGATGCGGCTTCGGTCCCAGCCTCCATCATGCCCACGCGCCTTTTTAACAAGCCTTTTGCATTGACCGAATATCACTTTAGCGGACCCAATCATTTTCGGGCCGAGGCGGGACCGGTCGTGGGGGCTTATGCGGCCCTTCAGGGTTGGAATATTATTCACCGTTTTGCTTACGCCCACTATCCGGAACCTACGCAAAAGCCCGCTGCCTTGCGTCACTTTGACATTGTTACCGATGCTGTTTCGCTTTTAAGTGACCGCATTGCCGTTTTGCTTTTTCGACGAGGCGATGTGCGTGAATCTGCCATTCAGATTCCGTTTGTCATGAGCGAGCGTTGGCTGGAGCGTTCCGGTATTTTCGTTTGGCGTAGCGGGATCGTACCCGACGCTTACAGCAAGCTGGGGCTGGTCGTGAAGATTGGCAGTGTCAATCTTACCGGAAATCAGGCGCTTCCCGCGGAGTTTCCAGCGGCTGTCGGAGTGGAGGATTTTTCTACTTCCCTATTCGGCGGTCGTCCGTTTCTTCGTGCTGAAGCGCTCGCGGTTGAGGTCAAGCGCCGTGGCTTGATTGGCTCCGGTGTCTATGATCCTCAGTCGGGGCGTTATTGTAGCGATACCGGGGAGGTTTCTCTCGATTCCAAGCGCGGCACCTTTTCCGTTGTGACGGAGCGAACCGAATGTCTGGTCGTTAACAAGGATACTCCCATGAGCGGAAAAGCACTCTCGATCGACAAGCTGACAGGCGGGTTTGCCGTAATCAGTGTAAGTTCGCTCAGCCGCGATCCAATCACCAGCGCGAGCCGCTTGGTGCTCTTTCACCTCACGGACGTGCAGAACTCGGGCATGGTCTATCGAGACTCAACCGACAAGGTATTGGAAGACTGGGGGGATTTGCCGCATCTGGCTCGCGCAGGCACAGCTGTCGTGACGCTTCAGCGCGCAGATCCAGCGCGTGACGAAGTGTGGCGAGTGGATCTCGCCGGACATCGCATGGCACGGATTCCGGCAGAGGTGCGCGGTAACTCTCTCACGTTCAATTTGTCCGTCCATAATTCGGATGGGGTGACCTTCATTTACGAGATTGCACGCACCCACTGAAATCCATCTCGCGCTCTAATTATGACTTCCCGAACTTCCACTTTCAGACACGACTCGAACCTTCACGTCGACTCACTCTCCCCAGTTCGAGTCAATCATCGACCTGGCGCAACCTATGCGGCATCAACCCGCCTGTGGCAGGGAATTCCCGGAGTGGAATGCACGGCGGCGGGCACGCTATTCGCCACGTGGTATTCAGGAGGAAAAGGGGAGGGGCCGGACAATTATGTTTTACTCCAACGCAGTCGGGACGAGGGTAAGACCTGGTCCGAGCCGTTGCTGGTCATTGATCCTCCCGACAAGGTTCGGGCGTTCGATCCCGCTTTGTGGATCGATCCGCTCAAGCGGTTCTGGTTGATCTGGAGTCAAAGTTTTCTTTGGTACAACGGTCGTGCTGGGGTGTGGTTTATTCGTTGCGATCAGCCCGATGCAGAAAAGCTTGAGTGGACCGAACCGCAACGCATCGGCAATGGCGTCATGATGAACAAACCACTCGTCACGACCACGGGGGAATGGCTTTTCCCCATCGCCGTGTGGAAAACGGTGGATCCGAAATTGCCGGAACTGCAGCAGGAAGCGCTCTCGAGCGTATTCGCTTCTGTGGATGAAGGCCGTTCGTTCACACGACGTGGCGGGTCCGACGTTCCTCTGCGCACCTTTGACGAGCACATGCTTGTTGAACAACGCGATCACCGACTCTGGATGTGGGTCCGCACCCAATACGGCATTGGGCAAAGTCACTCGACGGATGGTGGCGTCACCTGGAGTGAGGGTACTCCCACGGCTATTGCTGGTCCTGATGCACGTTTTCACGTGCGTCGTCTTCCCAACGGTCGGCTCTTGCTCATCAATCATTACCGTTTTACGAAGCGGTCCCATCTGACCGCGTCGCTTTCGGAGGACGATGGCCTGACGTGGACCTCGCATCTGCTGCTCGACGAGCGCGCCGAGGTTTCCTATCCCGACGCCACCGTGACACCGGATGGCGCGATTCATGTGATCTATGATCGCGAGCGACACAAGGCTCGGGAAATCCTGCTGGCCCGCTTTACGGAAGATGAAGTGCTAGCCGGTGCCATCACGCATTCTGAGTCGTATCTCAAACGGATTGTCAGTCAAGCAATCGCGCCGCTTCCCCCCACCACCGGATGAATCGTATGAATCAGATTATTCCACTCATGGTCTTACTGGCCTTTACGGCGCTGCCTGTCTTGGCTGAATCCAGCAAAGCCGTTTATCAATCCGACTTTGCGGAGGGAACGGCTCCTTGGCAGGGGCGGCCCGCCATGGGGGATTGGATCAAGCCGGAACTCTTTCTCTCCTCCGATGAACCCAGGGAGGCTGGGAAGAATTACTGTCAGGTCGAGACGAATGGAAAACTCGGCTGTGGTCTGCGCTTGAATCTCGTGGTGAGGCTGATACCCGGAAAATCGTATACGCTGAAATTCTGGGTGAAATGTTCATCGCTCATTCCGCTCACATTTCGAATGATTGATAAGGACGGCAAGGGTTTGCCTACGCCAGAATCCAAATGGACCAAAGTGCCGCCCACGAGTGGCGTGTGGACGCAAGTGGAACAGATTTTTACCGCGACCGCATCGCCCATCGGTTTTGAATTGGCCGCGAGCAGTGCCAATCACGAACCGTCGCAGATCGGAATCTACGATTTCCAGATCGTGGCCGAGACCCCCTAAACCCGGTCCACGCCGGGGCGGGGAGGTCGCGTGGCTCTTCACGGCCTTGGCGATTTATCGGGCAGGGGGATTGCCTCGCCGCTTGCGACCCGGGTCGAATTCCGATATTTCCCAACTGGATGGACTGGTTTTAGGGGGAGGCGCGGACCTCGATCCGAAATTTTCCCGTGCTGAAACTCCCACTGAAGTCATTCAGTCCTTCACCTCAGCATCGAAATTTCCTTTCTCTAAACGCTATTGGATCAGGGAAAACCGGTGCTCGGAATTTGTCGGGGCGCGCAATTGATCAATGTCGTTTTCGGCGGATCTCTGCATCCCGAGATTCGCGGACTTTACGAAGAAACCACCTATGTGCGTTCCGTCTTGCGCCGCAAAAAAGTGCATATCGTTCCCAATACCCGCTTATCCCAGCTCCTGCCACGGGGAAAATACTGGGTGAATTCACTGCATCGAGAGCTTCCCGGATTTCCCGGTACATGGCAACGTAGTGTACATACGCATCCGGCTGGTTATTGATGGTCTGATACACTCCATAACACAGCGGCTCATTGACCGGATTGAAGTATTTGACGGCACCCAGTTTCCGTTTACGCACAATGTGGTGCAAGAAAGGCGCGATAAACTCCCGCGCCAGAGCCCGGTTATCACTCGCGGCGAGTTGATACATTCCCTCGAACTGGAATGATCCATCCGTCGGTTCCGGTATTTCGTAACGCGAAGGCAATAAGAAGGTGTCGAGCAGGATCGTGCAGTCTTCACGAGCCGCCCACTGGGCCACTCGCTCAAGTCGCTGCAAGTGGACGGTATTGGTGAAGAGTTTCCCCTGCGCATCAATATGCGGATCGGCCGGAATACCGAATCGCAGAAAGCCAGGGCGCAATCGCGTGAGTTCATCCAGCAAGGCCTTCCACCCTGCAGAATCATCGAGCGCCGGGTAACAGGGATCATGCAGCGGGTAATAGGTCGGTGGGTGGGCGTAATGACCGCCCATCCCGAGAAAGCCGAGCCAGTTGAAGCCGATGCCGGGGCCAAATTGCCGTTGGGTTTTCGTCCAGGAGAGATTTTGTTTCATGATGTGAGTGTGAAAGGTAAAGGGGAGGCGTTATGGTTTTTCACCGAGGAGAAGCAATTCCAGTTTTTTGATGTTCTTGTTGGGGTAAATGCCACCGAATAGTCCCAAGCCGGAAGGATCTTTCTGATCGGCCTCGTCCATATCATTCACGGCCGCAGCGATGCCGATCGTGCTGTCGGTGGCCGAAGCCCGCGTCATCGTCACCGATTACAAGGACTACTATAACAACATCCGCCCTCACGGCGGCATCGGTTATCGAACCCCAACCCAAGCTCGACTCGAAGCTCTTGGCTCCTCTCGCCCTACGGGCTCCATCCGCCAAGAGCTTGATCCAAGCCCATCATCTGATACCATCTCCATCAACTAGCAAACCAACCCAATCCCTCTAACTCCGTTTGGACCATATTGGGGGACTCGATCAGGGGAATCTCTTCCGGCATCAGAAAACCGTCGGCGACTCAGTGGAGATTGATGATATCCGCTTCCAGGCGATTGATGGCGTCGATTGCCGTTCCCGGAGCAAAGGATGCCGGGGAAAAATAAACGGCTTCGTGCTTTGGATAATGAGCCAATCGCTGGTCGTCGAGTTCGGTGCGGGTGTGAATGGTTTCCTTCCAATTCATCTCCGCAGGACATACCGCGACGGAATCGTCCCGGCTACGCTTGTCCGAAACGAACATCCACGAATCGGCTCCCATTTCGCGCATGGCGCGATGAATCCAGTAGGCTCCCCGCGCGGCACCACCGGCGATATCCAGAGTGCTCACATGGAGGATTTTCACGAGAAATAGGTCGCGAATGCAATTCCGGCTTTTCCATGGGTTGGTGGAGCTGGATTCAATTTCCTGTCTGGTTCCTTGTGGTCATTTCGGGATTTGTGATTTATCGCTATCGCGAAACCCGCGCGATGACGCTCGCACAATTTTTTGAGATCCGTTATAGCCGCTCGTTCCGCGTGTTTACCGGCATCCTCGGCTTTGGCGCGGGCATCGTGAATTTCGGCATTATCCCGGTCGTTGGCGCGCGCTTTATCGCCTACTTTCTCGGATTTCCGGCGACTGCGCGCGCAAAAGGTCGATCCATTGGAAAACGGTTCGGTGCTCAATCACCAGAATCTCGACGAGCGGGGCGCGATCGCAAAAGAATCCATTCCCTCGCGGCCATAAAGAACACTAGTGGATCATTTCATCTGACATGAGCCACTGGTTTCGCTCGGCGACGAAGCCGAATAATTTCGCGTTACTTCTCCGTCGGAATCGCGGGCAGACCGGCAAGGGCCATGGCGATTTCCTCCTCGGGATGCGCGTAGTCGATCAGCTTGCCGTCGAAATAATCGATATAGGCCGGCATATCGAAATGGCCATGTCCGGAGAGGTTGAATAGAATCGTCTCGCTGTGGCCGGTTTCCTTGCAACGAAGTGCTTCGCGGATTGCTCCGGCAACGGCATGGTTCGCTTCCGGCGCGGGCACGATGCCTTCCGCTCGGGCGAATTGGACTCCAGCGGCGAACGCTTCCAGTTGCGGCACGCCGATGGCTTCGGCCAGGCCTTGTTCCACCACGTGGCTGACCAACGGCGCCATGCCGTGGTAGCGCAATCCGCCTGCGTGGAATCCGCGCGGCATGAACGTGCTGCCGAGCGTATGCATTTTCACCAGCGGCGTGAGATGGGCGGTGTCGCCGAAATCATAGGCGTATTTGCCACGCGTCAAACTCGGACAGGCGTCGGGCTCAACCGCGACCGCGCGGAGTTTGCGACCGCCGCGCAGTTGGCGTCCGATGAAGGGGAATACCAGACCCGCGAAATTCGATCCGCCACCCGTGCAAGCCACCACTACATCGGGTTCGTCTCCGGCCAATTCCATTTGCTTGATGGCCTCCATGCCGATGACGGTTTGGTGTAGCAAGACGTGGTTCAGCACGCTGCCGAGCGCGTATTTGGAATCGGGATGTTGGGTGGCTTCTTCGACGGCTTCTGAAATCGCGATGCCGAGCGAGCCGTTGCTGTTCGGGTCCTGCGCGAGAATCTCACGGCCTGCGGCGGTCTGATCGCTCGGGCTGGCGGTGACTGTGGCTCCGTAGGTCTGCATCAAGGCGCGGCGGTACGGCTTCTGGTTGTAGCTGACTTTGACCATGTAGATCTCGCACGCCAGATTGAACATATTGCAGGCGAGGGCGAGGGAGGAACCCCATTGTCCAGCGCCGGTTTCGGTGATGAGTAGTTTCACGCCCGCCGCTTTGTTGTAGTAAGCCTGGGCGATGGCCGAATTTAGTTTGTGCGAACCGGCGGGACTGACGCCTTCGTTTTTGTAATAGATCTTGGCCGGTGTATCGAGCGCCTTCTCCAGCCGCCGGGCGCGGTACAGCGGCGAGGGTCGCCATTGCTTGTAGATTTCACGCACTTCGCCGGGGATCGGAATATCGCGCTCGGTGGAGACTTCCTGGGCGATGATGGCATCGGTGAAAATCGGCGCGAGGTCAGAAGGTCCGATCGGCTCGAACGTGCCCGGATGCAAGACGGTGGGCGGAGGCGTCTTCAGGTCGGCGGCAATGTTGTACCAAGTGTGCGGAATCTCCTTCTCGGAGAGTAAAAACTTAATGGAATCGTTCATCGTAATGTAGCTTATCTAATGGACTGGGGCGACAACGTCAAACTGGATCGGATTGCTGTACCGGGCTCACCGGGCGAAAAATATCGCACACGTAGCTCACCTAACGCATCTAAGCCTAACGTTTCGGTCGTAAACGTGCTTGACTGGGGCTCTCCACCCGCCCTCGAATCCATGACTGCGCACGGACATTTCTTTTGGGTCATCCCCCCATGCCGGGCTCCTCTGGGAAAGGAGCGAGGTTGTCCAGATTGGGCGCCACTGGGAGCGCGATCTCAAAAAAGTCTTTGTGCCTCCTTAGTCTGGGCAGGGAAGTCGAAACAGGAACACTCAAAAGCCGTGAATGGAATAACAGGTCTGCTCCAGAAAGCGATATATTCCACGTAATTCAACATGGATCGTTGCCGTTCCAATCCGATTTTATAGAGTAATGAGTGCCGGATGCTCATTCGAAATGAAGGCGGACAAGCTCCTCACACCAATGGTACGAAGTCTCTGCTTATTGTTCAAAAGTCTTTGGGTCATCACTTACCTCACGACGGTCTTGTCCGCCGCCGAAATTCCCCCGGTCCACGTCTTCGGAACGGAGAAACTGGCCAGCCCGCAAGGATGGAATATTCATAACGGCTGCCGATTGACCCCCGCGGCATCGGGACGGCTGGCGAGCTTGGAATTTCCGACAGGCAAATGGACGGCGTTGATCGGGACGCTGCCCTTGGACAAGAAAATGAAGGGATCATTTCTTTTGCGTTTGAAGTGCCGATGGATGGGTGACACGGCCAACCTCAAGGCTACCAGCGTCGGACTTCTCTATCTGGACGCGGACACAAAAACGATCAAGGACGCAGGCGCAAGCAAAGTCATTGCGGCCAAGCCGGACTGGCAGGATCTGAAGATCGAAGCGACTATTCCCACCGAAGCCGTCGCCGTGCGGTTCGACATCGCTAGTCACGGTGGCGGCACGCTGGAGATCGAGTCGTATGAACTGGAGTGGACTGGTGTCGACCTTTCTGAAACCGCGATCAAGGGTGTAGCGTTGCCCTGGCTCACCATTCCTGGTGGGAAGGAAAAGCTCGCGGTGGAACCGGGAGCGGCGCTGGTTGAATTTAGTACCGATGAGGCCTTCTCTTTCGATTCGCCGGTGTGGGAGAAAAGGCCAGCCTATAAACTCGCCGCGACGAGCACCAACAAAACGCCCCTCAATGACGTGGCGGCCAGTTTTCAACTGAGCTGGTCGGTGAATGCTCTGGTTGTTCGCTTTCGAGCGCAGGACCGCTTCCTGAATTTCAAGCATGAATCCCGTTATGAACGGGATTGCTTCGAGTTTTTTCTTATGCCCTCCGGGCGCGTGTCCTCCGGCAGCGGCCTTATCGGCAAGGAGCAATACACGGTGTCGCGTTCGATGAATGGCGAGACAAGCGCCAATGCGACGGCCATCACCCGGCTGGTGAAAGACGGCTGGGAGGCAATCCTAAAGATTCCTCTTCGCAACGAAGCCCGCCGGATCACTCCGTTCAATGGCCTGACCCTGACCTTCAATGCCGGATATCACGACGCCAACACGATTGGGCAGGAGCACTGGCTTAGTTTCTCACCGAAGGATCAGGCGAATGCCTCGTGGCGCGATCCCGGTCTGTATGTGCCTCTCATTTTCCAGACGGACGAAACCGTGGCATATCGCCCTCTATGGTTGGGAGACGTGGCCGAATACAACGTGGAGCCTCAATTTCCGGGCCGTTTCAATCTGGTGCTCAACTCAACGGCCAAAGAGAATTTTTCCACGTGGATGCGACCGGGCGATGGGAAGTTCGAGGTGATGAATGAAGAGGCAAGTCAGGGCTTCCGCATTCAATTTGCCGAGGATGCCAAACAAGCCGCCGCCTATGCGCTGTCGCCATTCAATGTGCTGCCGGGAGAAGTCATCATCATGGAGCTGGAAGTTCGCGGCAGTCCGGGTGCCTCGGTTTCGTTACCCCGCGGGCAGTTTGTTTCGCAGTCGAGCTGGCAGATTGTGGAATCGAAAATGACCTCGCCGTCTGCCGCGGGACTGCAATGGATTCCCTGCACCTACACCATGCCGATTCCGGATCGGTTTCGGGACAACATCCGCAACGGACGGATATTACTTCAGTATAAAGCGCAGCCCGGTCGAACCATCGAGACGCGGAATATCCGGGTGACGCGACGGACGCCAGCCGATTTCGACGCGCTCATTTCGGTGTCGGGACTTTTCTCTCATTTCTGGAGTGGGGAAAAGAACAGTCTCCGTTTTAAGTTTGCGTCCGGAGCCGCGATCAAGACGAAAATCAAAGCCGAGGTGAAAGATTACTTCGGTGGAGCGACCGTCCTTTCGCAGGAGTGGGCTAAGGATGTGGCGGTGGGGGAGAGTGATCTGTCGTGGGATGTGTCCTCGCTGCCGAATGGCTTTTTCAACGTCTTATTGAAGGTTAGGAATGCTGACGGAAAATTTTTGGCGGACCGCGAACTCTATATCAGCAAGGGAACGAAAGCGGATCGCATCAGCGCTTTTAGCGGTCTCTTCTTTGATTCAAATCTCTCGCTGCCGGCTCCGCTTAAGAGCGCGGAAGCCATTGCTCTCTTTCGAAATCTCGGAGTCGGCATGGTCAACTGGCTCAACCTTCATCTCGTTGACGGGAAGGGCCGTGATCTGCCGGGAGATCCCTTGGAGACGGTGCGGGCATTCAAGCAGGCCGGGTTTATCACCGGAGCGATTGTCGAGCGCGGCAGTTATTCAATCAACCGGGAATGGCAGCCGGGCGACATGCCCACTCTATATGAAAAAACATTTCTCAAGACCAAGGGTCTGATCGATTTCTGGAATTTCGCCAACGAGCCCAATCTACCCATGGGCTGGGGCCCCGCGCCGGACGGTCGGGAATGGGCGGTCTTCTATCGGGGATTCTACAACGCCCTCAAGCGCCACGCTCCGGAAGCGAAACCGATTTTAGGTTGCTTCAATCAAATTCCGGAAAGTTATATCCGCGCTGCCGCCGAGCAAAATCAAAACAGCTTCGCCGATGGCGTCGTGGGAGTTCATCTTTACGGACTCGAGGCAAACGGGGAAGGGTTCAAACAGTTGATGCAAGGACGAACCCAGATCGACCAGGTTCATCCGGGCTGGGACGTGTGGGATACCGAGTCGGGGCTCGTTTTTCATAACTACCGGAGCATTCTCGATCTGCAGTCCAAGAAGATGCCGATACTTCTCTGTGCCGGTTTCTCGCGGAGCTTTTTCTATCTCGATACGGACATGGTGTTCCCCTGTGGCGATTCGACGCCGCTGTTGCCGATGGAGAGTTTCAAGAACAGTTTCTATATGGATTGCTCGCCCGTGGGACGGGCCACCCTCGCGGAAGGAAAGGTGCATCTCTATCTTTTCCAGCGCAAGGACGGTATGGGGATGGCTGCATTCTGGAATACGGGTTCGGACGAGGTCTCCATAGAGTTGCCATTGCGGGCGGGAGCGGAATTATTTGATGTGTTTGGCAATCGAATCAGTCTGCCCACCGACGGAAAGAATCGGCTCGTCCTGAAGGATCGACTGGTGCATTACGCGCGAGGAGTCGATCTCGCATTGCTACAACGCGACCCCTCTTTTATTGCCAGCTTCAAATCGAATCAGAGCACTCCGGCCACGGATCGTGGTTACACGACGACGACCTATCTGGCCCTGCCGGATGTCACCAAGGCGTTTGATCGCGAAGTGGCGGTCGGTCAGCCCACTGTCCTTTCGGTGAGTTTGCATAATGAAAGCAAGAATGCTCAAGTGGTGAAATTGACCGGTAGCGGTCCCGACGGACTGAAGATCTCTTTTAAAGATGCTGTCGTTTCGCTGAAATCCTCCGAATCTCGCCTCATTCAGGTGGAGCTTCTCGCGGATCGGAATATCAACCCGCAATCCTTCCGTTTGATGGGAACTCTGGAGGACGGGAGCAAGCTTCTGCCGCTGGTGTTTACCGTGAAAACTGCGCCTGCGATCAGCGTGGCGGGCTATACGCGTTCGATCGAGCTGCGGAACAATTCCACGAACGTCTCCGAAATCGAAGTGGTGGCAACCAAGAACGGATACCTCTTCAAGCCGGATGTTCTCAAGCAACGGCTCCAGCCCTCCACCTCGGCAAATCTGCCCATCGCCATTTCCTCCCAAGGCAAGGGGAACGATTTCAATCGACCGATCCACTATGATCTGCATGTGAAATGGCCGGGCGACGAATATACCAAGGACGCGATGGCCATCCTTTTCCGACCTCAAAAACTGGAAGGGACGTCTCCTGATCTCGCTCATCTTTCGTACTCCGCGTTGCCGGAAATTCAAAGCGCGGAAAAGTTCCAAGCGGACTATGATCTCTTCTGGGTGCCGGAGGGCTTGCGGATTCTGGCCCGGGTCCAGGATGCTACGCCGGTTCAAGATCGGGAGAATGGTGATTTGAAAAACGGCGGGGACTGTCTGGTGCTGGCTTTCGATCGAACCGTCACGGGCGAGAAGCCCGGAGCGGGCTATCTGGAATGTGGTTTTGCGTTTGGCCGTCAATCGGCACTTTCCTATTCGTGGGATGGAAACTACGGGTTGGAAACGGCGAAACCGTTCACCGCTGCGATTCGACGCATCCATCGGGACGCGAATTATATCTATTATGACGTCGTGATTCCGGAGAAGCTTCTCTTCCCCGTCGGAGCCAGTGAGGCCGTGGGTATGTCGATGGTGTTCATCAATCGCGGCTTGGATGGAAAATCCCAGCGAATTGAATTGGGGCAGGGCATTCTGCCGGAACGGGACCCAACCAAAATGGGTTTGCTTCTGAAGCGCAAATGATCAAATAAGTCGATTTGAGACAAAACAAAAACCGTGAATGGCATAACCTCTTTGACCCACTATGGGTATTCTGTGGAAGTGCCGATGAATTCATTGAATTGAGCTTCCAGCATGTACTCTCTATTCCAGAATCCAGTCGTTTGCGGACAACGGGATCGCCGCTCTCAGTTGCGCGGCTTTACGTTGATTGAGATGTTTGTCGTGCTGTCGATAGTGGCGGTGATGGCGAGTCTGTTGCTGATGGGATTTGGCCGGGCCATGCAGCTCTCCAAGATGGCTAAGAGTACTTCCAATCTCCGCGCCATCGCGACCTCCATCAACCTTTACGTCAGCGATAATCAAGGGCGCTATCCCTATCTTTGTGACAATACGACCACGGGAGATTATACGGGTACGAGCTATCAGGGGAATTATTGGTCTGACTTGATCCGGCCCTACCTGCTGCCCAATCAATCCTACGTCAACTATTCCGGCCAGAAGTTCAATCAATGTCCCACCTTGATTGATCCCTTCATGAAGAACGGGCAGCACCATACCATTTGCGATTATGGTGGAAGCACGGAGGTTTTTCGCTTTCCGTGGCTGAATGTGGCGATGCGGGCCGCCACGGTGTCGCGCGCCAGCCAGGTGGTGATGGTGGTGACCGCTGGCACCAGCGTGCGCGCCACGTGGTATCTGGATGTGTCGAGTTACGTCAATAGCTACGCCAGTAAAACCAATGACGTGAATGATCGCGGGACTGGGGAAATTCTTTGTGTCTTTATCGACGGTCATACGGAGGCAATTCCCACGGCGGAATTTGTGGAAAACCGTCGGACACTTTTGTTGATGAATCCCTGAAAAAGAGAATGCTTACCATGCTCCGTCCTGTCTGTAGCCTGCCTCTGGCCATTGCCCTCTCGATCGGATGGGGGTTCCCCCTTCACGCAGAGACGGTCAACTGGCCGCTCGAAACTCCGCCTGCCGGAGTGAATCCGGCGATTTATCCTGTACCGCGAAATGACTGGATGGTGCGATTCACGGATAATCTCAAGCAGGCTCAAGGCGGAAATATCGATCTCCTGTTTCAGGGCGATTCCATTACACATGGCTGGAAAAGTCTCGGAGCCGCAGTCTGGAAGGAACGGTATGAGAACCGCAAGGCGGCTTCATTTGGTATCAGCAGCGATCGTACGCAGAATGTCCTGTGGCGGATGCAGCATGGCGAACTGGACGGCATCTCTCCGAAGCTCCTGGTTCTCATGATCGGCACGAATAATCTGAGCGACTCCGCCCCGCAAATTGCGGAAGGCATTACGGCGATTGTTCGTGAAGTCCAGAAGCGTAGCCCGCAGACACATATCTTGCTATTGGGAATTTTTCCGCGTGGTGCCAGTTCTACGGATGGGCTCCGCGTGAAAATAGCGGAAATCAACAAGCTCATCGAACCGCTCGGTCGCGAACCGAGTGTGACCTATCTCGATATCGGGGCGAAATTTTTGTCTCCGGACGGTACGTTGTCCAAGGAGATCATGCCCGATTTGCTTCACCCTTCGCTGGCTGGTTATCGCATCTGGGCCGATGCGATCCAGCCCGTTGTCGATCAGTACTGCCGTTAGAATTCCGTCTGGCTTAGTCCATTGGATTACTTATTCGTGATGGGCTTCAACGTGCCGTACTGCGCCGGGTCCTTGCTCCGGGAAATTCCGGCGGCCCATTCCAAACATTCCGCGCGCCCTTTGCCGTCGTTGTTATTGATCACCAAGGCGGCGTGCAGCGGTTTCCCGGCGTCGTAAATGAGCGGGTAAAGTTCTGACCATGGAATACGGATTTGATAGCGGGTGATCTCGCCGTTGCGCACGATATGGGTTTCCACAAATTTGGCAGCGCTGCCGGAGGGCGACCACATTGCGGGAATATTACCGTGCGGTTCGGCGGCGAGAATTTTCCACGCGACTGGTCCCTGCTCGGTCAGCGCGAAAACGAATTCGGTATTGCCGCCTGCCAGACCGGAATTCTCGCAATCCAGCGCGATCTGCACGCTGTCGCCACTCCACCACGCCGAAGATTCTTTTTGGACGTGTACCGGATCGGTGACTTCCACCACGACATCCAGACCTTGAGGCGTGCTGGCCAGCGCCGCGCGGGCTGTGAGGGATGAATTTTGGGTTTCGCGAGTGAGCGCGACGCGATGCCAGTCCTTGGTGATCCACATTTCCCCGGATACCGTCGGGGACGTATTGACGGCATCGAAGAGTTTCGCCGTAGACAAGGGGCCAGTCGGGGCCGGACGCGATTGACGCTCGGCCTGACGCGGAGAGACGAGTTTGTCGGCGGGTGACGCGGCATCCAGTTTGGCGATGTTGGGTTGGGAGAGATAATAGAGTTTTCCCGGCTCGAGTTTTTCGGTGGCATCGAAGCTTCGTGCCCGCCCTTCCCAATCCGTCAGTCGCGACTGGGGCGTGGTGAATTCCTTGACGAGATCAGCTGCGAGGGGTTCTTTCTCACTCCAGAAAGCGAGGAGTGGGCCTTGAGCGGTGGTCAACTCCACCGCCATGGAATGAGGCGATAAGGCGATCTCTTTTTTGAATGCGGCCTGCCGTCCCGAGGTAATCAGGAAATTGGAGAGAATCACGGCGGGAAGCCGCGGTTCGGTCTGTGGCCGTTTACGAAAAAGACCGGAGCTGTGAACGAACCATTTATTCTGGATGCAGAAATCGAGCGTCTCCCGTTCGACGAGATTTTTGATTTCAAAAAGGATGGTGCGCGTCATGCCTTGTTTCAATTGATGCATCAGATCGCACATCATGCGAAAGGCGAGCGCTTCTTCACTGAGGACCGGTCCGCTTTGCATGTTGCCCTGCAAGACGGCATGCCATTCGGAATTGAACGCCGGTTTGGGACCGGCATTCCAGCGTTTTTCAATATCGCGGAATTTTTCCTGCGGACTATTCCAGGAACCGTGCAGGGAGAGACCATCGAAATAGCTTCCGCCGCCCAGGGATAAAATCCGGTCATAGAACGCATGGTAAAAGGAGTTGGCTCCCAATCCGCCGATCCAGATTTCACTGTCAGGTTGATTTTTCTTAATGGTCTCGTAACCCGACTTCAACATCTGGAAATAATTTTCCGGAGTATCGAGCCAGAAACAACTGCCACCCGGCATGGCCGGTTCGTTGCCAATCTCCCACAGTCGAATGCGGTCGTTGTAGCGTTGGACGAGCACTTCGAGAAAGCGGGTCCAGTCTTTCATGTCGACCGGTGCGTAAGCGGTGGCGGCATCGACGCAGATATTAATCGTGCCCGCTTTTTCCGGGTGAGGTGAGGCCCAGTAGGGCGTGCCATAAATCTGGGCATAAATCTGAAAACCGGCGGCGGTATACATATCCACCAGCCGATCGAATCCCACCCAATTATAATTTCCTTTCGTGGATTCGATCACTTCGTCTTTTACCATGCCGCAACCGTCGGGACCCCAATGGGCGGTCAGGCGCACGAGATTGAACCCGACCAATTGCGCGAGCATCAAATCCTCGGGATTGCTGGAGTAGGTGGCGAAACCGAATTGATGCGTGGCTGTCGGTGGGAATTCGTTATTGGGCAAGACGGCGATGCCGCGTCGCGAGTGGTGAAACTCCTTCGTTGCTCCGTTGGGCGCTCGAAACCAGAACGAACGCTGGAGGGGGTGCTTTTTCCCTTCTTTATTCTCCGCGAAGAATTCCACTTCATAGTAACCGGTTTCCGAAGGCGTCCAGGACCAGCCGGTGGCCCATTGCTCGCGCGCGAGGGAGATGGCGGCGACTTCCTTGCCACTGCTGTTCGTGACGACGCCCTTGATCGAATCGGTTCCCGAGTCCGGCGGGTTTCCGGTCATTCGGTAGCGAACCGCCTCGCCCATTTTCCACCAGCTGATGGGTCGATCCGCTTCCATGGAGGTGTCGGCGCAGAACCCCCGATTCAGCACGAAGCCGAGGACGAGCCAAAGCCAGATTCGTTGCAGTCTCACATTGCAGAAGACAAAAGCCATACGATCACTTTAACAAAAGCTCCCGTGGGTGGTTAGGCTTCGGGATGATTTTGGCTAGGCTGATTTCGATTCGCGGGAATTGCGTCGAATTCGGGTAAATGAAAAGCGCAATAGAGCCTAACGGCGGGATCGCGCTTGGGTAAGTTGGAAGTTGCGGATTCCTCCTATGAAAAAGAATTCTGTTTTCTGCCGGTCGAATAAGATGATTTTTTTCTGGGCTCTTTTGAGCGCTCCGGTTCTGCATGCCGAGTCGGTCATCTATCAGGAGACGTTTGGCAATAGCGGTTCCGCCAACTATACGGTCGATCACAAAGCCCACGTGCTCACCGATTGGCAGGTGGCTTGGGGACGTGCAGGCACCAAAGGCAATTCCACGCGGGCGATTGTTTCCAATGGAGCATCGAAACCGGACGCGGCGATGAACATTGGTACCTCGAATGCCACGACGAGCGAAAGCAATGGGCTGATCTACACGGACGTGCCGACCAATACCTATTTCTTTTTCACCTCGGCTGAAACGGGCAGTGCGATCGATCTGGACCCGTCGCAGGGTCTGACCTTTGGTTGGTTCCAGAGAAACAACCGGCTCGATGATGGTTTTCGCGTGGCGGTTCAGATCGATGGCCTCTGGTATGTGACGAAGGCGCTCTTCTCTTCGCCCGCTAATGCCTGGTCGAACCAAAGCTTCACATTCACTCCGGCGGCGGCGAGTTGGCGTCTGCTCGAATTCACGCCGGGTCATTCGCTGGCCATGGGGGCGAATCCAACGGCGGACCTCCCCGCAGGCCGCATCACGGGCTTCGGTCTTTTCACGGAAGCGACCACGGGGGAGACGCGGCGATTCGATACGTTTAGTGTCAGTGCGGGCGGACGCTAAAATAAATAGCGTCGACAATGCGCTACGAGAATCGACCGTCTCTGTTGGGTGTCGCGGTCGGTGTCGACGAGAAATTTCAAATTTCAGATTTGAGATTTCAAAGGGAGACGAGGCGGGCATGCACGAGTTATAGCACGGAACCGCCCCGGACGTTTGCGTTAGGTGAGCTAGGTTTGCTACGTGTGCGATATTTTTAAGGACGCACGGTCAGCGCCTCGCGTTTTGAAGCGCGGACGGCTTGCGGTCGGTCCATGGGCAAGGAAAGTTCGAGTCGAAAGCGCGAAGGACCGAGAACATAAGTCTTCGCGGCGATTCCATCGATGTCGGGCAGAACCGTCTGCCATTCGGTCGCGCTGAGATCGAGTTGTCCTTCCATTCCCGGCGGTAACGTCACTTCGATGAAGCCGGTTTTATGTTTCGCGGTGGGAAGTTGCCAACTCACCTGGATCGCCCCACGTAATGTTGGGACGGTGCCGGAGGCTTGCGTCATCGCCGGATACAGCGGTCGCGGCGCCACGCGCACGGATCGATAACCGGGCTGCGCCGGGGTAACCCCGAGAGCCATGGCGCCGGAAAGATAGAGCGGCGACGAGGCCCAGCCATGACAGGGCGATTTGGTGCGCTCCTGATATTCGCCGGGAATGGGGCCGGGATGACGATGACCGAGGCAGGTCGCGCCCGCTTCCATTTGATGCTGGTACGCATCGTGAATCCATTTTCCGAAGGTCGGAAAATCGGGATGCTTGCGCAGGATTTCCGCAGCCCAATGAAAGCTCGGTTCTCCGAGGGTCCAGAAATCCTGCCGGGGCGTTGGCGTGAGAATGCGCCCGATCAGGTTGCCCATTTTCCGTTCGTTCCACAGGCCGAGATCATAGGCCAGAATCTGGGCATGCTGCGAAAACGTGGTGTTGGGCCGACCTTCCGTGAGGCCGTCCAGAAAGAGCCGTTGATGCGGGTCTTCGAAGCGGGGGTGGGACAGCGCTTCAAGTAATTGCGAGGCTTCTTCGCGCAGGGGCGCTTCCTCCTTGCGGCCCAACGCGCACGCGGCTTGCGCCAGTTGACTCACGGCGCGGCGATAGATGGCGTTGAGAACGAACGATTCACCGCCCAGATCGATTTTAGCCCAGTCGACGATGCGCCATTCCGGCGGGTTGAGGAGCGTGCCGCGCTTCGTTTTGAATTGCTGGTAATAGCTATGGGTCTTCAGGCAGACATCAAAAATGGAATTCAGAAAATCGAGGTCACCTGTGTAGAGATAATATTCCCACGTGCCCATCCAGAATTGCCAGGTCCAGACCGGAAGATTGAACATGGCGTAAGAGGGGACCACCGACGGCATGCGTCCCGCTTCGTCCACGCCGCGCGCATACAGCTCCCATGTGTAGCGCAAGGGGTGCGGGCTGAAGAACGAATAGAAGTAGTTGCGGCCGATCCAATGCGTATCACCGAGCCACGCGCAGAATTCGCGGAAGGAATCGGAAGAGACCACATCGATGCGCGAATAGCGGATCGTCTCGCGCGCGGCATCCCAGATACGATTCCACTCGGGATCATTGCAGCGAAAGGTGCCCAACTGTTCGCGTTCCGGCAGTGGCGCTAACACTTCGGTGACCGAGATTGATTCGAGCTGACATTCGCCGGTGGTGGAGAGAAAAAGATAGCGAGCGCCGCGCGGGGTGAACAGATTGTGATAGGCGGCTTTCCCGGCGGGTAATCGCACGCGATCCCAATTGAAGACTTGGGGGGTGCCGTCTTCGGTGGTCTCATGGCCATAGCCGATCTCAACCTGGGTGGGTTGTGTCGTCGCGAAATGGATCTGATAATGACCGTATCGAAAACGGCCCAAATCGAGAACGAGTCCCTCCCGGCGCAGCCACTGACCGCGCGTAAAATTTGCGGGACGGGGAAGCGGAGTGAAACCGCTCAGAGAATTCCACGCATACAGACAATCCGTGCCGATTGGCTCCAGAGGCAGGGGCGGCGTGACGGGAGTGAGATCCCATTTCGCGACCGTCTCGGCGGGGAGTCCGCGAAATTGGTCGAAAGCCCGTTCCAATCCACGCTCGCCGATTTTCTGCGCCTGCACGGCAAAGGGAATTTCGTCGCGAGTGCCAATCAAAACATGTTCCGCATCGCAGGTGATCAGACGCACGCCGTCGCGTAAGTCGGCACCCCGGCAGTGGAAAGAACCCTCCGCGGCATGATGGCCACAGGGAAAAATTTTACTGGTATGACCGGGCGTCGTTTCGAGGACGGCACCCAGCCCGCGAACGCCGAGGGTGACTTCGGTTTCGGGTCGAATGTCGGGAGAAGAGAAAGTCATTTCGATCAACTGACCGGGGCCGCTGGAAGGCACGGTAAAGAGCGGACCGGAGCTTGTGGGCAGCGACGGAAATGTGCCAAGCACGGAGATATCCCGCGACAGAGGGAGTTCGACGCGTTGCAAAGGCGGTACGGGATTCGCGATCAAGGCGCGGCACTCCTTTACCACCGGTCGGGCCGGAATCCACTCGGCTTCTTCGCGCGATTCGAGGCGTGTCCACCCCAGCAAGCCCTCTGCGTCCGGAGATTGATCTTCCAGACAGCCGAGATGCATATTCACGCGCGGTGAAAAAGAGTGGAATCCGGTTTCGCGGGAGACTCTCCATTCGGGATTGCTTGTCGACAGATCCATTTCACCGACCGTTCCCGCCAGACCGAAAGCCGGTTCTCCCCGCAGATAACCAAAGGTGTTCACATAGAGATGACGCACGAGCGCGCACAGAATATTTTCGCCCTCGCGAAGTGCGCTAGCCAAATCATGCCGGTTCACGGGCAACGTTTCCGCAAAGTGACGTCCCGGTCCACGACCCACTTCCACGCCGTTGAGGAAAAGCAGGTAATTTGAATCGGCGGTCACCTCGACGGGAAGGGTGTGGAGCGTGCCGTGAAATTCGAAGCGCAGACGAAAGCGGGACATCTCCTGCAGGCGTGAGCCGCGTTGGAGTAAAGGCGATTGAATCAGTTGCATGAGCATGAGGGGAAGGTAGTGAAAAAACGTATTTCGCTTTTTGATGAGATTATCAAGAAAGCGGGCCATCCATTAGGCCGTGGAAAGTTTTTAACTAGGACTGGTTCGATATTCGAAATTCAATCGGAAAAATCCCATGTCGAATTGGTCCACACGAAAAGCGCGAATCAGCCTAACCGCGTCCGGCGAATTCTGGTTGGATTGAGCCATCACCCAAAACACACCCTATGGAACAAAAGCCTCTTCTTTCGATCATCGGGCGGCTCGGCTTGCTCGGCCTCCTGTTCTTCGCCACGCCGAGCCACGCGCAAACGGTCATCTATCGCGAGACTTTTGGAAACAGCGGCACGACGAATTATCTTTTGAGTAATACGACCTATCTGGCCACCGACTGGCAGGTCTACTATTCGGCGAGTGGCACGAATGGGCGGTTGATTCGGGCCGTGGCCTCCAATGTGGCTTCGTCACCGACCAATCTGGATAATGTCGGCACCGGTTACACCACGCCCAGCCAAACAAATGGCGTGCTCTACACCGATCAACCCACTGACCCGTATTTCTTTTTTACCACCGGACATACGGGGAACCTGATCAATGTCACGCAGAGCCCAGACCTTTCTTTTTCCTGGTATCAACGGAACAATTCCGCGTCGGATGGATTTCGCGTAGCGGTGCAGGTGGAGGGGAGTTGGTATGTCACCAGTGAGCTGTTCACGTCGACAGCCTCGGTATGGACGCTGAAGTCTTTCGCATTTGCGAACGATGCCGTCGATTGGTGCACGCTGAATTTTACTGCGGGAACGACCATGAGCGTTGGCAATGTGCTCGCGACCGATCTTTCATCGAGTAATATCACCGGGTTTGGACTTTACTCCGATGTGCGAGGGGCCGGAGGAAGCAATCGACTGGATACGTTCGCGCTCAGTGTTCCGGAAAGTCGAAGCGCGGTCTTGCTGCTGGGGAGTGTGGCTTGCCTGCTGGCGTGTCAACGCGTGCGTCGCCGCGCCAACGCTCTGGTCTAGCGGACGCCTTATTGTTTGGCGGAGCGGAAGCGGGCGCGGTATTCCGTGGCGGAAATGCCGAAGTGGGAACGGAAACGCCGCGCGAAGTGATTGGGATCGGCCCAACCGATTTCCACGGCAATCTCTGAAATCGTTTTTTCGGTGCGCAAGAGCAGCCGTGAGGCTTGTTCGGCCCGGACCTGAGTGAGATAGGTCATGGGCGGAAACCCGAGGGTCTTGCGGAACAGGCGTCCGAGATACGAGACATCAATGTTGAGTTTCTTCGCCAGGCCGGAGGAGGTCCACTCGCCGCCGATATCTTCCGCCAGCATGCACATGGCGCGCTTCACGGCCGAGTGAACCGGTTCGCGGTCGGATTGCGCATCGATCTTATCGCGGGGCACGGCTTCCGCGAGGGTGACCAGAATGAGAATAAGGTGGCCGATGCGATAAGGGCGCGAGCCCGGTGTTTCGACTTCTCCCAGCGCGGCGAGTTCTTTGAGGTGATGAATGCAGCGGCGCAACGTATCGGGCTCCAGATGCAGGCGGAAGGTGCCGGTGGGATCGTCGGGGGATTGGCGCCAGAGCAGGAAATTCAGGGCGGGTTCGTCCAGCATCCAGAGCAGTTCACGACGCAGGAGCGAGGTGCCAAAACAGCAGACGTAGGCATTGACGTGACTGTTGTTGATGCCCGCATGCCACGCGCCGGGGCGAAGAAAGATGGCGTCGCCCTTGTTGAAGGAACTGTTGCCGTGGGAAATCTGCTGCTCGCCGTGTCCCTGGGCACAGAGCTGAATTTCCATGAAGTCATGCGCGTGGCGCATCTCGTTGCGTTGACGGTCGGGAAAATGCAGCGCGACGATGGGGACCTGAACGGCGGGAAAGGATTCTGTCCAGCACAGCGTGGGAATATCCGAAGAGGTGTCGTTCATGGCAGGCGGATTTCTGGATCGGCGACAGGCGGCAGACTCAATTGAGGTTGCCACAGCCGTGTCAAAACTGTCCAGTTCCCTTTGTGCGAACGGCAGGGGAAGAACGATTCCCGAGATTTAAATGGAAAAGGTTTTAGCGACGGCAACAGCGCGGAAGTCGCAGGCTCAGCAGCAGACCAAAAACAGAAACGAGCAGGGCCGTGGAGGGTTCCGGCACGGAACTGACGATCGAGAAATTATCAAAGCGGACATAGCTCGTATTGGGATCAACATAGACGCCGAAGCCGGTGATGTTGCCGGTCGGTAGCGTGCCGGTGAGCGGCGTGGAATCCACACCGAGCGTGGAACCGGCCGTGAAGTTCAACAGGCTCCATTGGGTGGCATCATTGGCGAAGGTCCACGTTTTTTCCGCCAAGGCGGTGGAGCCCGAGGCGGGGGTGGTGAAGAGGGTATTGGTCACATACCAATTTCCTGCCACCTGAACGGTGAGACGCAAGCCATCGGTTGCGTTGGCGTCGCCTTGGAACCACGAGAAGGTCAGTCCCTGCGTGGGATCGATGTCGATCAGGTTGCCCGCGTGGCCGGTCGTCATGAAGAGCCAGTTGATGCTCATGCTGTCGGTGAAGGCGACGCCATTGGTCTGCGACGTTTCCGTATAGCCCGTGCCGATATTGGGAAGTCCGCCAGCTCCTGTGGAATTCGCAACATTGGAAATCACCGAACGCGCGGCGCTGCCGTTGATGGCGGTGGTGGTCGAGTAGACTTTCCAATCGGTGTGAATACTGGCGCTATCGGTCAGATAGGTGTTGCTCCCCTTGGCGTTGCCGAAAGTCTCCCGGTAAATGACCGTGCTGGCGGCGGCAGGCAGTGTGATCAAAAGCGACCCGGCAAGGAGAATTCCTGCCGACAGGAGGGGAGTGGAGAAGTATTTCATGGAGGCTTAGGGGCTACGGTTATTCAACCACGGACCGTCGAAAGTCGTTAGGCTGATTCGGGTCTTTGCGTGGGTCGAATTCGACTTCTTTCGAGCGGGCATGATGCAACACGCAAAATAGCACGGCCCACTGCGTGGCGTCAGACTGGGCTCGTCTCGAGAACTCAGCGTTTGAGTTTGTCGACGAGGCGTTGACCTGCGGCGTGCAGCGTTTCTTCGCGCTTGGCGAAGTGGAAGCGGATATAGCGGTGTTCCGGTTCGCGGAAGAAACTCGAGCCGGGAACGCCCGCGACGCCGACTTCCTGCGCCATCCATTGCGCGCATTCCATGTCGGTCTTGAAACCGAACGAGGAGATGTCGACGAGAACGTAATACGCGCCTTGCGGTTCCGTGTAGGGGAGACCGGTTTGCTTCAAATAGCCGAGCATCACATCGCGCTTCGCCGTGTATTCGCGGAGGAGTTCGGCGTAGTAGCTGTCTGGCAATTCGAGCGCCGTCACGGCGGCTTCCTGCAACGGAGCGGCCGCGCCGACGGTGAGGAAGTCGTGCACCTTGCGCGCCTGCGCGATGAGCGCTTCCGGGGCGATCACGTAGCCGAGTCGCCAGCCGGTGATGGAGTAGGTTTTCGAAAGCGAACCGCAACTGAGTGTGCGTTCCCACATGCCGGGCAGGGTGGCGAAGACGGTGTGCTGGTGCGGCGCGTAGACGATGTGCTCGTAGACTTCGTCCATGAGGACGAAGGTGTCGAACTCCTCGGCGAGCGCGGCGATGGAGAGGAGCTCTTCGCGCGTGAAGACTTTGCCGCTCGGGTTCGAGGGATTGCATACCACGATGGCCTTCGCGCCCGACGCGAACGCGCGACGGAGTTCCTCCGGGTCGAAGGTAAAATCGGGTGCGCGCAGCGGCACGTAGATCGGTTGTGCGCCGGAGAGGATCGCGTCCGCCGCATAGTTTTCGTAGAACGGCGAGAAGACGATGACTTTGTCGCCGGGATCGCACGCAGTCATCATGGACACCATCATCGCTTCGGTGCTGCCGCAGGTGGTGACGATGTGTTTTTCGGGATCGATGGAGAGTCCGCTGAAATGACTGTGCTTGCGGGCGAGCGCATTACGAAAACGCGGGGCACCCCACGTGATGGCGTATTGATGATGCGGCCCGCGAATGGCGGTGGTGAGTGCATCGAGCAACACGGCGGGCGGATCGAAATCGGGAAAGCCCTGCGCGAGGTTGATCGCCTGGTGGCGATTCGCAATGCGGGTCATCTCGCGGATAACCGATTCCGTGAAAACCTGAAGACGTTGGGCGGGCCGGGGCATAAGGTGTGGGAAGAACGCTTACGAGGTTTTGCCGGAGAGGTCAAATCGGGAGCGTAAAAAAACTCCCGGAGCTGAAGACAACTCCGGGAGTTTCAAGGGAAGGCGCAACGCCGTCCTACATTGATAGTTTGGATCAGGCGTTAGCGTTACGGCTTAGCAGCAGCCGCAGCAGACGGGCGTGTTGTTCATGCACAGGCAGCAGGAGCAACCGCAGTTCATCATGGTCATCATGCCTTCGCAGCAGGCTTGGATCATCTGGCAGCATTTGGCGTCGCCGCTGGTGCAGGTGAAGCACATGCCATCCTTGGTCATCTCGCACTTGCACATGCCCATCATCATGTTGCACGACATCATCATCATGCCGTTCATCATCATGTGGCAGCTCATCATGCCGGTGCCCATCATGTTGCACATATTCTGCATCATGGCGGCGGCGGTTTCATCGGTACAGGAACACATGATCTTCATGCCGTCCTTGCACTTTTCCATCTTCATCGTGCAACGCGGAATCATCATCATGTTCATGCCAGCCGTGGTGGGCATGGTCATGGCGGGGGTGGTCATCGGGGTCATGCCCATGGTCATCGAGCGATCCATCATCATCGTGTTCATTCGTGTTATCTCCTTGGTACCAGCAGTTCCCAGGAGGGATCCACACTGAGTGAATTTAGTTTAGGACGTGAAATGCCGAGAATCGGCGTCCTGTGGGGCAGGTAGGGGCAGACTAATGAAAAATTTTGACCGCGCAAGAAAAATTCAACGGAAGTGGCTAATTTTCAATATCTTATAAATATACTATGCCTATGGGGATTTAAAAGAATAGTTTTCTTCTTTACTTTGTCTATATTGTCGATAGACATAATTCCAACATGCAACGGCAACGCTTTACTACCGCTGATTCGATGCGTCCTCCCACCCCGCAAGATCCCGAAGTATACGTCATGTGCCCGCAGGCCTTGCTGGCGAATTTGACGCCGATCGAGCTGCAGAAGATGGCGGAGCTGTATCAAATCGCGTACGAGCGCGCTTGCCAGAAAACCAAAACCGCGCCGCAACCGGATCCGTTTGATGATCTGGGTTTGGGGATTTAGGGGGACACTAATGAGCACGCTTTTAACTTCCGTGGATGCGAAAACCAACAAACTGGCCAGCGAAAGCAAGCCGGAGGCGGAGGCGATTCGCCGGATTTTGCGTTCGCTCGAGGGACTCGATTACGGCTCGGTGGAAATCGTGGTGCACGACGGGAAGATTGTGCAGATCGATCGCCGCCAGCGCTCGCGTTTCACCCAGCCTCTGCCGGTGCCGCCGTCGCGGTAAATTCTCGTCGACCAGCCTTTTCACTTGCGGAGACTTCGTTTGTGATTGAGATTCCGCTGGCTGTTTTTGAACTGGCTTATATGAACGCATACTCCGGCATTTCCCATCATGTGGGCAAGACGCCTCTCATCCGGCTCAACCATCTTTCCGACCTGACGGGAAGTGAAATCCTCGGCAAGGCCGAATTCATGAATCCCGGCGGTTCCGTCAAAGACCGCGCCGCGCTCGGAATCATTGAAGCGGCGGAATCTGCGGGCAACCTCAAACCGGGCGACACCATCATCGAAGGCACGGCGGGCAACACCGGGATCGGTTTGACCGTGATCGGCCAGGCGCGTGGGTATCGCACGGTGATTGTGATTCCGGAAAATCAGTCGCCGGAAAAGATTCAGCTCCTGCGTTCGCTCGGCGCGGAGGTGCTCGTGGTGCCGGAAAAGCCATTCAAAGATCCCGGCAATTACAACAAGGTGGCGCAACGGCTTGCCCAGGAGCGCGGTTATTTCTGGGCGAACCAATTCGACAACACGGCGAACCGCGACGCGCATTTCAAAACCACCGGCCCGGAAATCTGGGAGCAGACAAAGGGCGAAGTGAGCGGCTTCGTGGCGTCGGTGGGTACGGGCGGCACGCTGGCGGGAACAAGTCTCTACCTCAAATCCCAAAATGCGAGGATCGCCACGGCTTGCGCGGACCCCTACGGCGCGGCGATGTGGTCGTGGTTCACGCAGCACAATCTGGAGACGAACGACGGTGACTCCATCGCGGAAGGAATTGGCCAAGGGCGCGTGACGAAGAATCTGGAAGGACTGGAGATGGATGCGGCGTATCGCATCGACGATCAAACTGCGTTCACCATTCTGCAGCATCTGCGCCAGCAGGAAGGTCTTTTCCTCGGACTTTCTTCTGCGATCAATGTAGCCGGAGCGGTGCGATTGGCGAAGGAGCGCGGTCCGGGGCAGGTGATCGTCACGATTCTATGCGACTCGGGACACAAGTATCTTTCGAAATTGCATAACCCGGAATGGACTCAGGCCAACGGGTTGCGGGCGGATTTGCCGATCGAGTCGGTTCTGAATTCTCAATGAAAGAACGTCACCCAGCCCGACGTTAGAGCTTATTAAAGGCGTACCGATAGGGCTGCGTTGTAGGGCGGTTCTGTGAACCGCCGATTGGCAGCGAAGCTGCCTTTACAATTCAGGCACTCCCCGCTCATGGCACCTGCGGTGCCAGCCGGCGGTTCACAGAACCGCCCTACAGTTCGGATCTATTCTTCCTGTGCTGCCTGCTTGAATAGGCTCTAGGTTGACCGGTCGTAGACATCTACGTTCAGGAGGGATTCCAGGGGATGTCCCGCGACATAACGTTCGAGATTCCGGAGCGCGTAATCGCCGCAGGCTGGAAACCGGTCAAAAGTGGGGCCGCCGATATGCGGCGAAAAGAGAATCTCCTCGCACTTGAAGAGCGGACTGTCGCGGTGTATCGGCTCCACTGCGGCCACATCCACGCCGACGCGCAGTCGACCGGACCGGGCGCGGGCGATCAAGGCCCGCTCATCGACCACGCGGCCTCGCCCCACGTTCACGAAAACCGCGCCAGGCGGCAGGCTGTCCAGGAGTTTCCCGGTAATGCTGCCGAGCGATCGGGGAGTTAACGCTTCGCATTCGACGATCACATCGCTTTGGGCGAATAACTCTTCCAGACTGTCTGAGGGAACGACTCCGCCGGATTCGATGACCGACCGCGGGACTCCCCCGGAGTAGCAGCCAATCTCCACCTGGAAGGGACGCAGCAAGGCGATCAGTTGCCGCGCGATACGGCCGTATCCGTGAAGGCCCACCCGGCGACCCACCAGAGTCTGCGTTCTTAGGAACTCGACCGAATGACGGGGTTGTCCGACGCATACGTAGTTGCGCCAATGGGGGAGATTGCGCAGCAAGGCCAGCAACAGGAGCAGCGCGTGTTCGGCCACTTGTACGCTCGCCAGATCACCCCAGTTGGTCACCCATCCGCCCCGTTCGATAAAGCGGCGGGGTACAACCTGCCGCACCGATCCCGTGACGTGACAGACGTATTGGAGTGGGCGGCTCGGCGCTTCCACGATTTCCATCGGCAGCGGCGGTGTGGACCAGCAGGATACGAGTGCCGTCGGATTAAACGTGCGCAAGGCGTTCCTCCATTCGGCTTCGTCCTGGCCCTGCGGATCGAACCGCCGCCATTCCTGCGCGGGAAACTGGTTCCACTGAAAGTCCGGGAAGAAAATCGCTTCCTCCTCGCGGCTGAGCGCAATCAGGATGCGGGCTTGCCGCGAGCGGGTGACCGCACCCATCTGAGCCGAACGCGGTGAAATATCCGATACAGCAGAAGTGGTCATACAGACTTACTCCGTTTGATCTGCCGGGATGGCTTCGACGTGCCAGTCGAAGAAGAGCGTCATGCGCACATCGCCGAGCACCGGTTTGGGAGCCATGCCGGCAGTGCTCCAGCCCTGCACGCGAGGGTGCTCGGCATCGATCTCCTGCACGGCGTACTTTTGCGTGATGCCTGCCATGGAAATCATCGCGAGTTTCCACGGATTGGGATTGTCGGCGCTGCCGGGGTAACCAAACGGCATCTGCGAGGGATTGCCGTCGTAGTCGATATAGGTCTGGATGAGATATTGCGGGCTGTCACTTTTGGGCCGCATCCGGACGAACGCCGGGGTCAACAGGGCTTTGCACTCCTGATCGGTTCCCTTGGGGGCCGGGCTGCCGAGGTAGTTGTAGAGCCGGTAACCGAGCGAGCTGGTATTGTTTTTTTTGTACCAGGCGTTCTGCGTGTTATAGAGCGGTCCGGGCAGCGTATTGTCGTTGTCAACGGCATACATCTGGATGGCTACTCCGAGCATACGCATGGTATGCGCGCTGGCGGTGCGGTCGGCCCAGTTGCGGGCCTTGGTGTAACCGGCCACGCCAAGCGCCATCAAGATCGAGATGATGCTGGAAACCACCAGCAGCTCGATCAGTGTAAAGCCTGCCGCTCCTCGTGTAGATGAACGTTGACGCATATTAACTGGCCTTTGCTCCCGATTTAAGAGTCAGGTTTTGGCTTTTTCCGTTCTCGGTGATGGTGACGCGACAACTGCCGGCCGAGTCCTCGTTACAGATTCCCTCCCATGTTCCCGAGGCCGTGCGGTGCAGGGTCACCTTTCCTCCGTTCGGTACTTCCACCGTCAGTTCGGGGAGCTTCAAGGATTTTCCCGACAGCCCCACCGATGCAATCGCACCCTTGCCGTCGCGTAACACGTAGGCAAATTGACCACTCAATTGATCGTCCGCGCCCACCCATGCCGAACACGTTCCGGCGGCATCTTTCAGGTCCACCCGATTGCCTGTCGGACGGGTTGCCGTGAAGGTGTCCGGGTTGTCGCTGGTGGCCTCGATGTGAAAGGCGGTCAGAAATTCGCACGACGCTTGTTTGGCGGAGAAAGCTTCCAGATGAAATCCACGTTGTTGCGGGCGGCTTCCCTGCTTGTTGTAGAGTTCGGTCTCCACAATGGTCGGGGCAATCTCGGCCTTTTGCAGCCCGGCCAGTGGCACAATGACCAGTCGAGCCGAGTCGTTGTCCATGCGATAGCGATTGGTTGCGGTGGCAACGGGTGGCTTGTCGGTATGGACCCGCCACGAGTAGACGTGTTCGGCTTTCGATTCGATGGAATCGCGCACCACCAGGAACCGGGCATCCACGAGGATCAGGTTTCGCCGCAGGGAGGAGATTTGCAGCGCATCGTCGTAGGCGGCTTCCAGCACGGCCGTCGAGGCGACCACCTTCGAGGCCAGCCAGATATTTTCCATCCGGATCTTGTTGTACTCCGGGTAGGGCTTGTCGGTGAAGGTGCTCCAGGCGGTGCCTCCTTTGTGCTGGCCGATGCCATCGACCAGAATGGAGTTATGATCGGCCGTCTCTTTCTTTCCCGTGTAGCCGGTATCGTTGGTCAGGAAGACGCCGCGCGAGAACAGGAGGAAAGATCCCGCATCCGGGTGGGCATGGCCGAGGCTTGGTTTCGCGTCGGGAGTGCGCTCCAGATGCTTGGCGAAATGGTGTCCGGCGGGAGGTCCCGATTTGAACGCGATGGCCGTGGCGTTGCGATCGCTCCAGTTCTCGCGCCAATGGACCACCTCCATGTCGCTGAAATAATGGTAGGGTGGATAGCCGGGATATTCCGCCTTCATCGGCTTGGGTTCCTGCCCGAAGGGAATCTGCAGCAGCAGCCCGAAAAGTCCGTCGATGGCAAAGGCTCCCGTCATCTTGGCATCCGGTGCGGTCGAACTCCAAATGAAGTCATGCAGAAAGGGATCGCGTCCGCCCTCGCGCCAGACCAGATAGGGGATGAACAACTTTGTGCGCGACGTCAGCGTATGCCAGGGCTTATCGTAACCGGGTTGAAAGCTGGTGCCTGCTTCCACGCGCGGCCCCCAATCGGCAAAATCAAAAACCATGTTCTGCACCGGCAACGTCATGTGGGCCAGATAACGCGCCGTGTCCTTGAACGGTGGTTTGGCGAAATAATCGCCGCCTAGCACCCGAGACCGCGCCGCGACGTAGGTGGCGGGGAACTGCATCGTATAGTTCCAATAGCTGTGTCCTTCAAAGAACCAGCCGTCATGCGAGATGGTGTCCAGCGTGCGCTCCATGATCGTGGAGGTAAACGCGCCCCAGGTCTTGGCTTCCGGAACTTCATCCGCGATGGCCATGGACGCCACGCCCAATCCGCAGATTGGAATGATGAAGTGATTTTGCTCGTAGGGAAAACCGTTCATGCTCGAAAGATCCTGATACGTTTGTCGTCCCTGTCGGATCAGAACATCGCGCAAGGAGGCCTCGACCTTTTCGTCCACATGTCCCTTGAGCACGTCGTAGGCAATCGCGCATCCGAGCAGGATGTGTCCCGCCGTCAGGGGAACGCCACTGCCGATGGATTTCATGACGGGAGGTTGATAGCCGTTCAACATGGGGACCCAAAGAAGAACGCGATCCAGATATTTTTGTTCGCCCGTGATGCGATAGGCTGCCGCCATTTTGGCCAGAAGGATGGCATTGCGTTGTATGGAACTCGCGTTGACATCCTGATTGAAGGGGATCGGTTCTTCGGTCATTTCCCAACGGGCGGGAAGACAGATGGCAACGGAATCGGGCTTGGCGCGATAATTGGCGGTGGCCTGCTTCAGGTCTTCCGCACTCACATAAAGCCGCGGGTGCACGCCGCGCCATTCAGATCGGATTTCGAAGTCGCCTTTGAAAAGAACATGGCGGGCCTCTGATTTGACGATCGAAAACGATTCCAGGGTGAAGGTGGCGTCCACCTCCTGATCGAAACTGGCGAAGATATCGAGGACGGCAATGGTCTCTCCCACTGCCAGCGGTGGTTTATCCGCTTTGGCATCCCCCTTGAACTGAGTGAGCGGGAGATCGAAGGAGATCGTTTTGTCCGGACGGAAAGCGGCCTTGGCAAAGGCTTTCTGGCCGTTGCCATTGGTGAGGATTATACCCAGGTGTTTCGGAGTCGCCGCAGAATCGACCTTCGCCGTTCCTCTCAGCACGAGCGATTCCTCGCAGGGGAGCGGCTCCTTCAGCTTGATCTTGACGGTGGTCCATTTGCTTTTGAGGGTGAGCGTGAAAGGTTTGTTCAGGGAGAGAAGGGTTCCGGAATTCGATGCTAGATCGAGGTCCTTGAGCGGAACCGTATTTTCCACAGAAGCGGCCATCGCACTCGGGGCAAACAGTGAGAGAGCGAGGGAGAGGATCGGGAGGAACTTCATAGAGCGCATGGATTGAATACAAGCACTGTAAATCGGCGTTGGAGGGTGTCGCAATGAAGCGATTACGCTAATTGTTGCGCTGAGGCTGGTGCTCGCGATTTAAGAGACGGATTTGCGACGGATGGACGCGGCCGAGGGCAGGGTGGCCCCACGTTGCCACTCCCCCTTCACCAGTAGATAGTAGGGGATCGACGGCAGTCCCCGTTCGTTGCGGTGCAGCATGCCGGCGAGCATGTCCATGGCGGCACGCCCCATCTCGATGGAATTCTCGTCCACGCCGCTGAGTTTACGTGGATGCGTGACTAATGAGGGCGAGGCAAAACCAACGTCCCGCGGCACGCGATATCCGGCTTTTTCCAGGACATCGATCAGCGTGGCATCCGGCGAGATGATCACTTCCGGGCGATACCGTTCGAACCACTTCAGGAACTTGGATTCCTCCACTTTTTCCAGCGCTTGCAGGGGAATATGTTCCTTGCGCGGCCAATGCATCTGATGCGTCAGGAATGTGCCGGACCAGAGGTTGAAGATACGTTCGTCGAGGGACGGGGCAATTACGTAGCCCAGTCGGCGACAGCCCAATTGCCGCACCTGCCGGATCAATTCGGTCATGGCAAACGAGGTGTGACTGGCCACCCGGTGCAGCGGGGGAGAGGCCAGGGTATAGCCATACGTCACGGCGCTGAAACGATCCCATTCGAGCTGGATGGACATTCCCACCGAAGGCTGAGGGCACAGCAACAACCCGTGGATGTTGCGCGTGGATAAAATGTCGCTGGCCCGTCGGGGTGTCAGTCCCGGCTCGTTCAGCCAAAACTCTTCGACCTTATACCCCAGTTCCTCCGCCCGGGCTTGGGCGCCATCATGGTACTTGCGATAAATCTCGTGATGCCGCCAGCCCTCGCGCTCCGGGTAATTGTCCACCCAGGCGATGTTTCCGTGGTAACTGGGAGTCCGTAGCCGGGGCCGGTAACTCATGAGCGCCGCCATCATCGGATCGGGAACATAGCCAAGCCGCTCGGCAATCTGCTGAATGCGCTGACACGTGGCTTCGGGAATGCTCGGGTGCCGACCCAAGGCGCGAGAAACCGTGGTGAAGTGGACACCGGCTTCGCGGGCGATGTCGCGGATGGTGATGCGGCGCGCCGTCATTACGCAACAATGTGCGCAACCAGCGGATTGAGTCAATTGCTTTCGATGCGACTCTGGAAGAAACAACACCCTAACCATGAGAACATTCCTCCTCCTTCTGTTGGCCGTTACGGTTTCCGCGCTATGCCGTCCGGTGTCCGCCGCAACGCTGATCTTCTCGGAAGATTTCGAGTCTTACACTGTTGGAAATGAGCTTGTCTCCAATGAAAAATGGGGATCGGTCACTTCTAGTCCGACGGGAACTCTTCTCACCGCTACCGCAGATCCCAGTGCTGTCTTCCATAACGGCACCACCAACAAGTATCTGAGGATTTCCGATACGAGCAACGCAGCTCTCACTCGATTGGACTCCAAACCCAGCAGCGCCTTCCAACTGGCTACCCTGAGTCTGGATTTTTATGAACCCTCCGGCGTAAACGGCACCTACTGGAACATCAGTTTCCCGGGAACTGCCTCGATCGATTTCAACGGGGGACAAATCCGGATCAACTCGGGTACCTATAGCACCGTCTATCCGATTGATGCCACGCATCATCTCGACATCGTGATCAACAACACGACGGCGGCGGAGATCTATGGAATCAACAGCGTTGCTTCCGGAACGTTCGATCTCTGGATCGACAATGTGCTGATTCTGGACAACTACGCGCTGAATTCTACGACGGGTACTGATCTAACCAAATTTGTGTTCTCTACTTCCAGTGGAAGTTACTCTCAGGAAATGTGGATCGACAATGTCAGCCTCTACTCCGGAATTGCGGTGCCCGAACCGTCGGCTGTTCATCTGTTGCTTCTCTCGATGGCCGCCCTGTTCGTCTGCCAGCACTGTTGCCGGTGGCGTCACGCGTGATCGTTGACGAATCGAGGATGAGTTGACACCCGAGGTGATTCGTTGCTTCTATGAACTCATCCTTCAACTGAACCCTCTGCATGTCGCGCGTTACCTGTTTTTCTACCATCGGTTGTCCCGAAAAATCATTAGAAGAAGTCCTCGATTTTGCGGATCGTCATGAGCTGCCATTTGTGGAAATCCGCACTCTCGAAGGGCGCGAAGACTTGCCCGCTCTTTTCACTAAAAAATTCCAGACGCCTGCGGAAGTCAATCAGGTGTTGTCCCGTTATCGGGTCAAGCCGCTCGTCTGGGGCTCCTCGTTTTCTCTCATTGGTCAGGAGCAGTTCGAAGGACTCGAACAGTTGGCCCCGTGGCTGGAACCTTATCGCTGGATACGGGTTTTCGACGGCGGCCAGCCCGGCCAGTCATTAACCAACGAAGACATTGCGCGGTGCCGCCGCTGTGTGGAGTCAGCCAGCAGCGTTCTTCACTCTTTGGGCCTTCGCACTGGAATTCTGGTCGAAACTCATGGCGCTTTGAGCGACCCCGCACTCTGTCGCCATTTTCTGGATACCATCGGCACGCATGTCGATTTGCTCTGGGACTCTCATCACACCTGGCGTTTGGGTCAGACATCGACAGCGGAATCCTGGCGGCTCTTGGGGCCGTGGGTTCGGCATATTCACGTCAAGGACAGTCGGAGTTGCGTCGGCTCGTCGGGCGAGAACTTCCAGTACACGTTGCCCGGTCAGGGAGAATTCGATTTTTCCGAACTCTTTGCTTTGCTCGAATCCAGTGGATATTCGGGAGCGGTCAGCCTCGAATGGGAAAAACGTTGGCACCCGGAACTTCCGTCTCTGGAAGAAGCGCTGCGAAGCTTGCCTGTATAAAGAATGCCGCGGTGTGAGCTGTGGCGTGATCGATTTCCGGAAAGGTTGCCGTCTTATTCCGTGATGATTTCCAACTGCTGATCGATGATTTGCTCGGTGGCCCGGTTAATGGCGATGTGCAGCCAATAACGCTGTTCTCCCTCGACGATGAAATCCTCGAGCCGAGTGGCGTCCGGTGGGTATTTCCCGGTTTGCGCGACAAGATCAATCATCAGGTTCCAGGTGCCGACCTGTCCCAGGTTTGCAAGAGTTCGGAGGAGGTTTTCGCGTTCGGATTTGAGTTTGATCGATTTGAATTCCGCAAGCCCATCACTGGAATGGAAGAGCCGCACGACGAGATCTGACTTGTTCAACAAGGGGCCCTGCGCCGTATTCGCGGGATCGGTAAAGGTGACCCAGCTCTTGGCGATGTCCGCGGGTTGAGCGGTGGTGTTACCGAGGGCAACGGCGAGGACGGTCTCATTGCGGGTGTTCAAATCGAGACGGCCCGAGGTCGGTTCGTTTTCGGAGGATTCGTAGAGGCAGAACAATTCGAGAAGCCCGGAGTCGGGGCTGTCCTCGGTGAAGAAATTCAGCGTGCGCCAGGGATTATCCCGGAGGACTTTTCCCAGTTCGACGAGGCTTTGGAATGGGCGATCGAGATGAATGGGGCGATCCTTGCTGTTGAGATAGGGATTTCCCAAGCCGGGGCCCTGATCGGAGGGGGAACCGTAGAGTCCGCTATCGGCCAGCCGGGCGATGCCATCGGGATCTTTGATGACGGTATTTCCCGAGTAGGAATTTGTGGCGATTTCCTTGCCGCTATTGCGGCAGAGCGTGGCTGGGAAGTAGGAGCTGTTGGCGCCTTTGTTGGCGATGTTGCCAGGTACTCCTTGCATTTGGGGATTTGCTGTTGTCCTGGGTTCTATTCCGCTCGCGTTGGTTTGGTTCCAGTCTGCTCCTCCATAACCGCTCGTGGCAAATTTGGATTCGTCGCTGGAGCCGGGGAGATTGCTCAACAGGGGGGCTGTGCTCCAGAGGGGTTTAAATCCGACGTTTCTGGCTTGGGGCGTGCCTGCGGGATTGGCGGGGGAGGTATTGCCGTTGAGCCACCGGATAAAAATGGCAGGGATAATCCGGAGGGTAAGGGGATCTATTTTCTGATAGTGGAGCGAACCATTTTCACCCCACACATCGGCTTGGTCAAACGTGCCATTGGCGACTTGCTGCACATTAGCCAGTACTGTCATGTCCACGGAGGCGGGATGGGTTGGATTTCTCCAGGGATTATGGCCGCTATTGAATGCCTTGGTGGGGTCTGATACCCATGTCGAGCGATCGGCTGTATTCATACCAAAGAGAAAGCTGTAGGGGACCCAGACTCCCGGGTTTTGTTCAAACTCCAGCAAGAGTTGGCCATCAGTCATGCGAGTGATGATTTCACCACTATTGCGGATATCTTTTTTGGCGGGGGGAGTCAAATCAGCATAGCCCGTCGTCTGCGGAAAGTCGGAAGGTTTATTCGATCCGTTCAAGACCTTGACGATGCCTTCTCTCTGCGTGGTCAGCTCAAGCGGCATCTCTTTAAGTCGGAGCCCGACGTACTGTTTGCTTTCCGTAACGGCATTCGCGCCACCCAAGGGTGGGGTTTTCTCCCATGATCCGCCGCTGGCAGATCCTCCGGATAAAGCGCTGCTGACATCCTCGGAGGTAATGGGAGAGGCTTCGGCAAAACCTTTAGCACCCCGGCCCGGACTATCGGACTTGAGCTGGATGTTGACCATGGGATTGAAAGGAATCGTGGTGGTTTCTCCATAAATACCGATGCCTTCTGGTGAGGATGGATTACCTTGAAGTGTGGTGGCCCAGTTGCAGCGCGCCATAATTGTTCCCCCAAAGGACAGCCGCACTTTCGGGATATCTCCGCTAATTGACCCGGCATTTTGATGTGGATTCCAGAGTCCGGGCAGGGAATAGAAGGAGAGACTTGCTCCCGAGTTGGCTATGGCACAGATCGTTTTGAAGACATTGACCTGGGGGAGATTTTCCACACCGCAGATTTGATAATAGACGGAGTAGACGGGGCATTCGATGACGGTGGGGTACGAGTCGTCGTCATATTGATCAATGATATTGGCCACAATCCGGCAGATTTGCAGGGTCGATTTCAATTCGTATGATTTGGGGTCGAGCTGTTGATTCGCTCCTCCATAGTAGCCGAGAGAGCCGGTTAAGATTCCGGCCTGGATCAGTTCAAAGAAATTGGGTTCCCGCCGTGGGCTTTCGGCGGCGATTTGATCGAGGGTGGAAAGGATCGGTTTGGCGCTGGAGCTGGAGGAGCCGACATATTTCCAGACTTTGGCTCCGGGTGTGATGTTAGATCCGGCCCACTCGAGCCCAAAGCACGCGCGGATGGCTTCCGCACCGACTCCTGCTTTGGGGCCGTTCCGCGTCAGCCATTTCAATCTTTCGAGGGGAAAACGTTTCCGCACCACGGGATCACCGGCAACGACCTTGTACGAATAGCGCGTCCCGTCGCTGTGATAGGAAATAATCTGATCATCCCCATTCACGCGAACCAGGGGGACAAAGCGATTGGTGGACCCCGTGGTATAGGCGAGGTCCTTATATTTGAACAGCCCTGCGGCGGGAGCGTTGGTGGCTGGCCGCCACATGGGCATGCCCGATTCGCGGGAGAAGGTCGTGAGGTAGGGCAGGGCATTGGTCGAAATGCCGACGGAGCCGCTTTGCGCGGCCTTGATCAGATCCTGACGACCGATAAATGTGGTGTCGCCGCTGGCCGTCTTGCGAAAGCCGTTGGTGCTGGCGAATGAGGTGAGGTGGGTGATGTAGATATCGGGCGACTGTGAGGTCGTAGCATTGCGCCACGCCACCAGTTGATCCGGGTCGATGAGTTTGGTGCCGGAACTGTCCTTGAGTTGCGTCAGATCGACTCCCGCGAGAGTCCCTTCGATCTGGCGGACTTGCTCGGGAGTCATGGACGTGGGATGACCTGCCACCGTGATGTCGAGCAACCCGCCGACATCGTAAATGGCATAGGCCACGCGACCGATCACGTAATTGGTGTTGGCGTAGGTGGGATTATTGAGTGTTCCATTCCCGGCGGCGCCGAACTGAAGACCCGCGGCGTTGGTCAGGCCGTTGCGGGTGATCAACGACCAGTAGGGAGTCGTGTTCGGCGAAGGGAATTTTCCCAGCTGCGGTTTGCTCCATCGATTGGTGGTGATGGCTCGTCCGTTACGCGACTTCACGGTGGAACTCAGTGTCGTGGACGTCATCAAGCTCGTATAGAGGGGGCCTTGATAGGCCGGCTGGTTGGTGCTGATCCGGATGAGCGACGGCATCGCCGCGTTGGTGCCGCAGCGGGCCGGTACTTGCGCGGCGCTGGTGATATTGGTGTGAATGGGACGATTTACATAGAGGTTGTTGGGTCCCATGTCGGGAAGGGAATCCTTGCGCATTTCCCGGCGTAGATCCTCGACGAGCGCCTGTAGCGCTCCGAGTGCGAGATTCTTGGCCTTGGCCGATTGGCTGTAGGAGGCGGTGGCCGCCTTGTCGTGCTGCATCATCGCGATGAAGGTCACCAGCATGATGGACGCGAGCGTGACCATGGTCAGGGTGATGAGCAGTGCCATCCCCTGTTGCGGAGCGGGAGAATATTCCCGAAAGAGTCGGCGGGATTCAGCGAATGGGAGTGGAGAGTGTGACATAGCGTTGGTAAGTCTTGATACCACTGGCGAGTTTTTTCGGGTACCTCGTCCAATCGAGTTGGCTTGAGAGGTATCCATCCCAGTTCGATTTGACATCAATGCCGCTCTGCGCGGCGGTGGTCAGTTTTTGCCGGAGATCGCGAATCTGGTCGGACGAGAGCTGCTTGAGGCAGGGGTCGTCGATCACGGCCAGGTTGAGGCTGATGGCGCGAAGTGGATTGTCCGCCGAGACGGTGTATTGGCGCGACGCGGTGCCGTCCTTGAAATGGAAAATCGCCTCGAATCCGACGACCCCTTCGATGGTGTCGCGCTGGGTGAGCGCAGGAAGGCTGGACCCCGGTGGGGCGCTAAAGCGGACTGTCTGCGCAGAGCTGGCCCAGGTGGTGCCGGCGTCTCCCCGTTGCAGAGTACTCTTTGCCGAGGTGGAATCGATCTTGTAGGAAACCAGTGAGATTTGCCGCGGACTGCCGCTGATGATTCCGGCCTGCTGAGTATAGAATTCAAAATTGGAATTGGAAAATGCGGGCAAGTCCGAGCGCAACAAGACGCCGTTTAGATCTCGGGCCATCGCATCCAGCATGCAGCGGGCCTTGGTAAAATTGTTGGCCCGTTGCAGACCGGTATTGCAGGTCATGCTCGTGGAAAAAAGAATCGTGGAGAGGGAGATGACGATCATCGCGAGGATGGCCATGGCGACGGACATTTCCACCAGAGTGAAGGCCCGCCGGGGAGTCGTGTCAGCGCAGCGGAATGTAGGTGAGCGTTTCATAACGGAATGCCTGGGGATTGGATGGATTTTGTTGGGCTGGCCAGGAAAGCATGAGATAGACTTGAGCCACTTTTTCGCCGGTGAGGGAATTCGTTCCTGCCTGACAGGTGGCCATGTAGGTATCGAAGCCCGGACTGTTCGTGAGGTAACCGGATGCCGTGATATACGAAGTGGAGGAGCCCCCGTTGAGATAGGCCGGTCCGTAGGGACGATTCAGGACGGGAATGGCCAGATTGGCCATTTGGTTCGTGGCGGAAACCGGGGAGATCCGTCGCATTTCCAAAATCTTCTCAGCCAGATTGACCGCGCCGATTCGACCTTCGGACTCGCGATTGATGAGCAGCCCGGCGGTAAAGAGTCCGATCACAGAAATCAAGGCAAACGAGCAGATGCCGAGGGCCATCACCACTTCCACAAGGCTGAACGCGCGACCGGTTGGTGAAAAAAAGGGGGACATGAAAACGCTCCAACTCTTCAAAGTTTTTGGCTTAGGGACGATACAGCTGCGTCATCCCCGTGAAACCGTTAATGCGCAAGACCACTACATTGCGACTGCTTCGGTCTTGAGCCGCTACTTTGGATTGCAGCCCGAACTCCACGAGATTGATCGCCCGGCCAGTTTGGTTCCGTACGCCGCCGTTGGGAGTGAACTGCAGCATGCGCGTAAAACGGATGGGAGAGGAAGAGGTCGAGCCGGGAATCTTGACGGAAAAGGTCATGCCATTTGAGCACAAGGCATTGTCTTGATTCGTCGCCGGGTTGGGCGGTTGGTCGAAGAGCGAGCGAAGTGAGGTGTCTCCAGCCTCCTTGAGTTCGACTTGCTTAAAAGTTTCCACGCGGTGAATCAAGCTGACCGAGGTGTTGGGGATCACTCCGAGGTCCGAGGAGGACTCGGTCAAGTCCGTGCCGTCGTTCGAAGCTGCGATGACCATGGACATCTTCAGATTGGCGGTGTCCTGATAAAAACCCACCCAGACGTAGGTGTTTTGCGCGACGGCATACTCGCGAGCCTGCTCGAGCTGACTTGCCACCGAGGTCGCTGTTTGCGTGACCAAACCGCTCCGATTCAAGGAGGTCAATGCGGGGAGAGAGGCGACTGCGAGCATGGCAATGAGACAAATCACGACCAAAAGTTCAACCATGCTGAAGGCGAGGCGCGACAGCCGATAAGGCGTTTTTGAGTTCATTGTATACACAAAGTAATCCTCTATTTATATAAAAGCAAGCTATACATTAAAGATAATCTTTAATTGAGGCTGCGCCTATGACCCTCTCTCTAATGTAGGGACTAGTCGATGAATGAAATGATTTTATCTAGATGAGGTTAGTATGCTAATTGACTCGTAAAGTTATTGTAATAAGAGTATTACATCATAAAAAATGATCCATATACTGAGGGCGCGTATAAATTCGCGAGTAAGCTTTAAAATGAATGCGGATTAGGTAGAAAACCCAATATCGCGCTTTGCTGTAGAAACCGAGCTGCCAATTTGCAGGAAATTCGCGCTAAATCTGAAATAAAGATAATTATAAAATATAATGTTGATTTTTTGATCGGTATAACGCATATTGAGAATGTAGCTAGGAGGACGAAAGCTGGAATTAATACAAAACGAAAAAAGAAACTATGAGATCATCAATCATAACGCGTATGACAAAAGGGCTGGTTGCCGTGGGGGTGCTGCTAGCGGTTGGTTCCCTGCAGGCACAACAACTGAGCTGGAGTGGCGGATCAAGCACGAACTGGCAGGACCCTGCCAATTGGGGTGGCACCAATGTTCCAGATGTTTCGGGAGAGTATGCCAACTTTAATTATGTGGGAACGCCGACACTGCCTTTACTGTTGAATGGCGATGTCACCTTGGGTGCGGTAACTTCTCCGACGGCTCCAGCGATACGCTATGCCAACGGCAGTACAACACTTACGATCAGCGGTCTGAATACACCGAGCAATAACACGCTTACATTGCTGGCGGGCAGTGGCCAGTACATCAATGTTGACGGTGGAGCGGTAGGTCAGATACCGAGGGTGTCTATGGAGAACATGAATGTGGTTTTCAATAACACCTCGGGAAGCGTGGGTGGTTTGGTGATTGGTCGGTCGGGCGTTCTGACGTTTGGTTCGACGACCAATGTGACTATTGCCAATGGATCGCGGTTAAGCATTTCGGCAGTGCGTGATGGTGACGCGGGCACGGTGAATATCAACAGCGCATCATTCAATGCGGGATCGAACAATGCGTTTATGACCGTGGACCAAGGCACGGTTAATTTCGGCGTGGGCAGCTTTTCGACCACGGCGGCGACTCCGACCTTGGCCATCACGGGCAAGGCCAAAACCAGCGTGGTGAGTCCGGCGACATTGAACTTCACCTCAGATTACAACTCGGGCGCGACGAGCGGTACGATCCGAGCCGGGTCGGGTAACGTGAGTTCCGCGGTAGTTGTATCGGCGGCAAATGGCGTCAAGGTGACCGATGCGGTGGAGGTGGCGGGTTATGGCAATGCTGGGTTGACAAACTCGGTGGTCATTGGCGTAACGGCGGCAAATTCCACGGCTACGTTCGGCGGTGTCCATGTGGAGCAGTACAACAATGCGGGCAATACCACGACGGTTTCTTTCACGGCTGCTTCCGATAGTACGGCGGTCTTCACGGGATCGGTGCAGGGATGGCGCCACAGCGGCATCACGACGGGTACGACTGTTTTTACCAAGACGGGTGCTGGAACTGTGATTTTCGCGGGGAACGATACGACAATGTGGCATGATGGTAACTACGCGGCAGCAGCCGGCGGTGCGTTTGATATTCAGGAGGGCAAGCTCGTACTCAAGTCCACGGCCTCGTACACAGGGGCTTCGGCGATGTACATCAACTCGATCGTACGCAGCGGAGCGATACTTGAGCTAGGTGCTTCCAATCAGATCACCAACACGGCCAGCCTGACGTTGAACGGTGGCACGTTCGATGCGAATAACTTCGCGGAGACGTTGGGTGAACTGATTGTCTCGGCTAATTCTTTCCTCTCGATCGATGCGGGGGCGTTGCTGGCGTTTGGATCGAGCCAGTCGGATTGGGGTAGCTTCACGCTGGACATCACTGGAACGTTGGATGCCACCGGGATTCGCTTTGGATCGAGCGATGCCGGTTTGCTGGCGAGTAATCTGGATAACCTTCTCTACAATGGTCAGGCGGGTCTGATCACGATCGACGCGAACGGTTATTTGAGCGCGGTTCCTGAGCCTACGTCTGCCGCATTTCTGATTGCTGGCCTGCTGGGCTTGGGTTGGGTGACCCGTCGCCGTAGCGCGGTGAGTCTGTAGGTTTCTGTCCCCAGGGTCAGCGGTGATGGTCCGCTGAGTGGAGTCGCTCTTTGAACGCGTGAAGAGCGACTCCCGTCCTGGCCGGTTTATTCTCGAAATTATTACGGGAGCGGTTGCGGCCGAAGCGCGACCACTTCATCGCCACCCACGGACAAATCCTGAAGCGCCTTTGTCTCAAGTTCGTAAACCTCTTGCGAAAGAATCATCGAGTGACGAATACAATCCGCAGTTTTTTCTCATGTCCGCTCCTGTTGGCCACGCTCTTTTTCATCCAAGTGGGAGCCGGGGATTCCACAGGCGCACTGGTGAATGAATTTGTGGCGGAAGATTTTTCATCCGGAGTGGTGAGTGGCTGGATTTTGGGAACAGGTTCGAACTCGGTTACTCTCGGCAATGGCGATGTGTTTGCGGTCGGTTCGATGACATATAGCGGGACTTCCGTGGTGACAAAGGCTCTGCAGATGCAGGACTACAGCCCTTACGCCACGTCGAGCAGTCCTATTCGCTTTCATTCACAGAATGCATACAACGTTCTGGCGACAGCGAGCAAGATTGTGCAGCTCAATGTCGATCTCTACATCGATAGCGCGATTACCTCACTGAATCCGAATGCCAATTTGGCAAGGAGCAAAACGGCATCGGCCTCATCAGTCGAGGCCTACAGCAGTAATTACGCGGCCAATGCCGTAGACGGAGTGCGAGCCGACTCGAGCAAATGGACAGGTTCGAATACGGACCCGTCGTGGTTCATGGTCGACCTGGGAGACCTTTACAATGTGAACAAGGTCATTCTTTATTGGGAGCCCTATGCGTACGGAATCAATTACGAGATTCAAACCAGTACGGATGCTTCGAATTGGACCACGCAAGCGGCGGTCACGGGTAATTCAACTGTGGGTACCGATGCGCCACTGACGTACACCTTTTCTGCCGCGAGTGCCCGCTATGTGCGCATGTACGGTACATCCCACAATAGCCATGCGGGAGGCTGGGGATTTTCTCTCTATGAGTTTGAGGTTTACGGCTCGTCTGATACGGTCACGACGACAACCACGACGAGTGGCTACGCGGTCACCCGGATGGGGATATTTGATGCGACGACCTCCGGCTATCTTTCCACCGGAAATAGCATTTCTCTGAGTGTCGATGCGAATTCGTCGACCAACAACATTGCGATTGTGGCCTCGAGTTCCAGCGGCGCATTGCGGAACGTGGCGACATTCTCCCGAACGGCGTCGGCCTTGCTGGGATTGCATACTTACGGGTTGCAAGTCGATTATCGACAGAGTACGACGACTCCGGTTGTCAGCGCGTATTGCGATGGAACCTTTATTGGGCAGGCCACGCTCAATGGCTCGGAGGGAGTCAAGCTGGGGGGCTCCGGGACATCGCGGGGATCAGCGGTGCGGCTTCTCGTCGAGGCGACTTCCACGGCTACGAGCGGGGGAAACATCTGGCTGGATAACGTCACCCTGTCTGCCTTCGATGCGGCGGCCATTGTCATTGCGGCACCTTCAGCGGCGGCACCGGTGGTGCAATCTGCAGTGTCGAGACGTGCGCACGGCAGCTTGGGAGACTATGATATTCCGATTAACTTCCTTTCGGGAAGTTCGGCCCCACCGATCACGGCTGTAGAGTGTCGCTCGGGTGGACAGGCAAACATGGTGGTCACATTCGACAAGGCCATCACTGCGGCCTCCGCAACACTCATATCGGGCACTGCGACGATTGGAACGCTGTCGTACAATGCGGCTGCAAAAACGGTGACGATTCCCGTCACGGGTGTGACCAACGCGCAGAAAGTTCAGTTTCGGTTGACGAATATTCAGTCCGCCGATGGTGGGACTCTGCCCAGCGTCTACCTGGCGTTTGGTTATCTGATCGGAGATGTGACGGGAGATGGATATGTGACGTCTCCGGATGCGGTGCAAGTGCGCAATGGGACGGGATTACAGGCCGGGCAAGCCGGGTATAATTTGCGGGCCGATATCAATGCGGACGGATACATCACCTCTCCCGATGCGGTGCAGGTGCGAAACAATACGGGTAAGCAATTGCCCTAAAAGAACGCGAAAATTTCCTCATGAACACAATACACAAAGTCATTCTTATTTTAGTCCTGACGTTGGCCGCTGGATGGATGTTGCAACCGATATCCGCCGCGACATTGACGGTGGCGGATGCGATCAATCCGGGCCAATCCACAATCACCATTACTCCGGGCAGCACCTTCACGGTAAGTGTTCTAGTCACAGGTTTGACCTCGGCCAGTCCTGTTGATTCGTTTGACCTCCAACTGGCCGCATTGCCCGTGGGGCTGACGCTCAATGCCATCACGTCACCACTTTCATCGAGCGGCTGGTTTGTCAGTTCCAACGTCGGAGATAACTCGAGCATGGGGTATGCGAGCGCCACAGGTTATGATTTTTACTCGGATTCGGTGCTGTTGAATTACTCGCTGACGGCGGACATCTCACTGACTGCGGGAGTTGTGGGTGAGCTGACTTTTTCCGCCGAGGCGGCCAAGAACGCCCTTTACGATTCGAATGGGTTGGTGATTGCCATGAACAAGATTGGTCTGCAAGTCACGGCCATACCCGAGCCGACTTCTGCCGGGTTACTACTGATCGGGTTGACCGGATCTCTCGTCTATCGTCGCAAGAGTGTCCAACGTCGCTGAGTCTGTTTAACCGTGGAGGCTTGATGAATCTGATTCGATGGATCTTCGTTGCAGCAGTTTCTCTTCTACTGATGGGTAAACCGGCCTTCGGTCTTACCACCTTGTTTTCAGATTCGTTCGAAGGTGTCACATCGAATGCGTCGGCGTGGCGATATGGAACCGGGTCGATTGCCTCGGCCCTTGCCACGGGAGACTCCTTTTCCATCAACACAAGCAGCGCTCTATTGGTGGTGTCGGATGCCGCGCCCTATTCTTCAGGAAGTCCTGTAGTGGTTCATTCCATCTCGGGTTCTAATTTCTATGCCACTGCCGATAAAGTGCTGCAGTTGAATATGGAGCTTACGATCACCAATTCAGCGGTGGTCTATACGCTCGGTTTGTTTGATTCCAGTTCGCCGGCCTATGCCGTCGGGGCGAATTCCATTGCGCTGAGTGTTGTTCCCGGGGCGACGTCCAATAATGTGACGCTTTACGCCACAGGAAGTTCGGGTGCGGTCGTTTCGACCGTGACGACCACGGTGATGCAATCCCAGTTGATTGGGACGCACAACTATGCGCTTCAGGTGGATTATATAGCGAGTACAGTAAGCCCGGTGGTGCGTGCCTATTCGAATGGGGTCCTGTTGGCAACGCTGACCTTCACGGCCAATGATGGGATTCATCCTCAAGCCAGCGGGGCGAGTCAGGGTACTGCGGTTCGCCCGTTTGTCCGTGGCGTGTCGACAACAGGTTCGGGGGCCTCATTCGCATTGAAGCGAGTGAATTTGTATTCGTATACGCCCGGAGCTTTATTGAGTCAGCTTCAGGCATCGCGAGCGGTGAACCGGGGCGTCTTTGGTCAGAACATCCTGGCTGGTGAGGAAAAGTATTATTATTCCATGTACGGAAACGGCTTTTGGAATCCCGCCACGATGACTTACTCGTCGATCCTGGTGAACAAGGCCAAGAGCGAGCTGGGCACCGTGACTTCGTTGCGGTATCCGGGAGGGGGAATGGCCTGTCGTTTCGATTTTCGCAAGACCATTGGACCAGTGAGCGATCGCGTGGATGCAACGGATACTGACGGCAGCGGCAATGTGACGGTCAAAGGCAAATGGTCGTTCGGTTTGGATGAGTTCATGTCATTGTGCAAGACTTTCGGAGCGGAGCCAATGTACACGGCGCCGGACGTGCTTTTGCCAGCGGCGCAGATGCCCGAGCATGTGGCCAATCTGGTGGAATATCTCAACGCTCCTGCAACAGCGGGAAATCCCTGGGCCGTAAAGCGACAGACCTACACCGGGGCCAATGCCTCGGGATATGGGGTCAGATATTTCGAGATGGGTAACGAAACGTATTATCTGGAAAGCGAGATGAACGCGCTGACCTATTCTGCCTATGTAAGGGATGGCGGTTGGGCGATGCGGGCCGTCGACCCCTCGGTGCAGATCGGTGTAGTGGCCAAAGAGAGCGGTCGTGAGTTGCAGAATGATTGGGATGCGACGGTGTTGGAGAATACAGGGAGTGTTGTTGATTTTGTGATTCTCCATATCTATCAGCCCTTCTCTTCCACCGGAGACAAGGTGTATTCGGACCCCATCAAAGTGGAGAAAACAGCCATGGCGATGGGCGATTATCTCGAATATCAGCTTAAGGCGACTCACGACACAATTGACGTGCTGGCAGGAAAGCGTTTGCCGTTGGCAATTACGGAATTTAACGCCCAGTTGGTGAATAAGACGGTGGGTGTTCCCACCTATCGGCTATCGTATGCCTTGGGCATGCAAATGTCCGACATGCTGCGCGTTTTTCTGAAGCCTGAATATGGAGTGATTACGGCAAACTACTGGCAGATGTTTAGCAACTCCTATGGGCCGTTGAGTTACAATTTATATGCCACGGCGACGGCATCTACGACCTTCCGGGAGTATCCAGCCTATCCTGTCTTCAAATTGTGGGGTCAACATTTCAAAGGATCGACGCTGCTTACGACTACGGTCAGTGGACCTCAGTCGAGCTATCCCGGTTACCGGGGGATTGCGCCCGCCATGGGGAGCACTTATCAGCCGGAAGCGTACTTGGGTTCGATGGACCTGACAGCAACTATATCGAGTCAGATAGCTTCCATTAATACAGATCTCGCCGGAGCCGGGACAGCCACCGCGACCATGAATGGTGACGCCTTGCAGATAGTCTTTAATGGATATGATTCGAATCGCGGTGGCTCCCTGGGAAATTGGCCGCAGATCGCCACCCACACCTATTCTTCACCCGGGCGCTACGATTATGTTCTCTCCTACGAAGCCCGGTATGTGGCCGGCGCGACATCGCCTTCCCGACCGTTGTGGATCACGGCGGCAAGCGAAGGGGATACGACATCCAATCTCACGATGGATCCGATCGTTAATTCGAGTTATCAACCTTTCTACGGATGGTACCGCTCGGAGGTGAGTTCCAATCAGGCAACGGTTACGCTCAATATTTTGAGCGGATCGACGGCGACCACGAGTGTGACGTTTTCGGGGACACTGCAGGTCCGCAATATGGTGATGGATCTCTACCGGCAGGAGTCATTGCCGGCTCATTCGATCATCTCCAGTACAGCTAGCCTTTCCAGTGATGGGAATACGTACTATGTCATCGTGGCCAACAAAAGTAACTATGCCGTTCCGACGACATTATCATTCAGCGGATTCACGGGTAGCTCGGCAAAATATTGGCAGGTCAATACGCCGACCACATGGAAGGCGGATCTGGATACGGCGGTATGGACCGTTTCCGGATCGGCTTTCGCCCTGACCGGCGGCGCTTCGGCGGCGTATACCTTTCCTCCGCATTCGATGACAGCGATCGAGGTGTATAAATAATTCTCGAAGCGTAGATCGAGAGTGACGCCGCTCGATGGGGAATCCTGCGGCGCTACGAGATTATTCAACCAGGTGCTCGGAGATGTAGCGAAAGCTTTTCTCGAGGGAATCGAGAGGATTTCCGGGGCACGTGTCTTGTTCTACGGCGAACCACTTGCAACCGGATTTTTCCGCGGCAGCGATGATGCGTTTGAAGTTCAAGTTGCCAGCTCCGATCTCACAATGCATCGGTTGATTTTGGTCAGTGGTCAGGTAATCCTTGATATGGAGAATCGGCAGTCGATTCGACAGTTGTTCGCACCACCAGACGATGTCGCCGCCGCCATGTTGAACCCAATAGGTGTCGAGTTCCCCCTGGAGATGGCGAGGATTTGTGCCTGTATAGATGAGTTCCAAAACCGCTTTTCCCTGCAGCTTGCGGAACTCGACGTTGTGATTGTGATAGCACAGGGTTTGTCCGGCCTTGGCCAGGATGGTGCCGGACTTATCCAGTCCTGAAATAAGAGACTGGACACTCTCCATGCTGGAGAAGTCCACATCTGCGGGCCATGGGTAAGCGGTAATCGTGCAACCCAGTTTCTGCAAGCGTTCGACGATCTTGTGTGGGTTTTTCAGGATTTCGGCTCCGGACTCGTGAGTGGCGCAACAAGTCATGCCTTCGCCGTGGAGAATGGTAACGAGCTCTTCTTCGGCAATGGCTCCCATGCCACTAACCTGCACGGCGGTGTAACCGATCTTCCGCAGTTTGCGCAGGGTGCTGGCGATATCGGCTGGTGTTTTAAGGAGATCACGGCAGGTGAAGAGTTGAACGGCAATCTGATTGAGTTTCATGTGGAGCTTTTTTGAAGGTAGTTCCCGAATCCGCCCTGATACGGGGAGACGGTTTTGTGAAAGTGAGAATTGAAAATCAGATTTTGCAGTGTCTTCTCGTAGACGGCGGCTTGGATGGGAAGTTCCACGATCGATTGATGCATGGAGGAGAGAATCATGGCGTTGATCAATTCAACGGCGTGTATGCCATCGTTGGCAGGTGAAAGGAGTTTGTCGTCGCGCAAAATGGCTCCGACAAAATTCTTGATGATTCCCGTGTGCTGTTCTCCGTGATCGGGAATGTCAATATTGCGAATCTCAACAGGCGGCGTCAAATAGCCTTCGGGAGTGGAGCGGATATAGTCACTGCTCGAGACTTGATTGCGATGGAAGCTCAAGCGGTTTCCCTCCTTCACCAATCGCCCCATGTCGCCAATCACTTCCAGGCGGTTCACGCCCGGGGCTTCGCCCGTGGAGGTGATAAACGTGGCGGTGGTTCCGTCGTAGTATTGGAAGATAGCAGACACCTCGTCTTCCACTTCGATGTAGTGGTAGCGAGCCAGGCTGCACACTGCATGGACCTTATGGGGCATGCCGAAGATCCATTGGAAGAGATCGAGGTTGTGTACGCTTTGATTGAGGAGCACCCCGCCGCCTTCTCCCTCCCAAGTGGCGCGCCAGGAGCTGGAATCATAGTAGGCTTGGGAGCGGAACCAATCGGTGATGGTCCAGTGAATGCGATGGATGCGGCCCAACTCGCCGTCTTGCACCATGCGACGAATCGTCTGGTAATAGGGGTCGGTTCGCTGGTTCAACATCACGGCGAAGACCTGCGATTTCTGCCGGGGCGTGGCGAGGAGCCGCAGACAGTCGGCTTTATGGACCGATAGCGGTTTTTCCACCAGGACATGCAAGCCTGCCTCCAACGCCTCAATCCCGATTGGCGTATGAGAATAGTGTGGCGTGGCGATGAGGACGGCATCGACTTTTCCCGAGCGGATGAGATCGGAAGAGCGAGTGTAGAAGGGGAGCCCTTTGCCGACAGATTGTTTGACCGGATTGGAGTCACAGACGGCGGTCAGTTCACAACCCGGAACCCGGTCGTTAAGCACCGTGTCGACATGATGTCGGCCCATGTTGCCCAAACCGATAATTCCGAGCCTGACTACTTCCGGCTTCATAATCTTGGGAGACGTTATTTAAAGGAGCTGGAGAAATCCTCGGCGACTTTTTCAAGAACAGGCGTTTTCGTTTTGCGATCTGATTGATTGATCAAACCCATGAGCGTCTCTTCGTACTCACTGCTGGAAAGAGGGAGTTCCACGGTTTTGTCGTGCAGCGCGGACAGGATGATCGCATTGCCCAATTCCACCGAGCGGATGCCTTCCTTGGCTGGGGAGAGCAGCATCTCGCCCTTGAGGATCGCATTGGTGAAGTTTTTGAGAATGCCCGCGTGCTGCTCGCCTTTTTGCACGATTGGAATCGTGGCGTGCCACACTTCCGGCTGGCCAAATCCGAACGGAGTCTCGCGGCTGAAGCGGCTCATCTGAATCTCATTGCGGGTATAGGTGAGGTTGCCCCCTTCCATGACCAGCTTGCCTTGTTCACCCGTCACTTCGAGACGGTTGGTGCCGGGAGCTTCTCCGGTAGTCGTGATGAAAACGCCTGTGCAACCGTTCTCATATTCCATATAGGCGGTCACGCTATCTTCCACTTCGATGTCATGATAGCGGCCAAACTGACAGAAGCCGCGAACCTTCTTCGGCATTCCAAAGATCCATTGGAACAGATCGAGATTGTGCGGGCATTGATTCAGCAGCACTCCGCCACCTTCGCCTGCCCACGTGGCGCGCCATCCGCCCGAAGCGTAGTAGGCATGCGTACGGAACCAATCGGTAATGATCCAGTTGATGCGCTGAATTTTGCCCAGCTCGCCTCCTTGAACCATGCTGCGTATTTTTTGGTAAATGGAGTCCGTTCGCTGGTTGAACATGGCGGCGAAGATTTGATTGGGATTGCGATGGGCTGCGATGAGGCGTTCGCAATCGGCCTTGTGAGCCGAGATCGGTTTTTCCACGAGCACATGATACCCCGCATTGAGAGCGTCGATGCCGATCGTGGTGTGGGAATAGTGAGGGGTCGCAACGAGGATCGCATCCACCAGATTGGATTTCAGCAGGTCGCGATGATCCAGGAAGTGTCGATAAGCCGGGAATTTTTGCAGCTTGGATTCGACCACATCACAGATCGCGACCAGTTTGAGGCCAGGGATTTTGTCTGATCCGAGCCAGGACATGTGCCAGTTGCCCATGTTTCCCATGCCGATCAAGCCGAGACGGACGGTTTCAAGAGAATTTTTCATGCTTTAACGTGTGTTTCTTGTTGGAAGTAAATGAGTTAATGCGAAATTGAAGTAGAATAGGAGCCAGAGATAAGGGCCTAGGCTAATTGCCGCGCGATTACATGCATATCATCATTTAATATGATCACTTTGTCAAATAAAAGTATACAATATAAAAGAGGGCAAAGAAGGGACGGGGGCGGAAAAAGGGAATCGGTCTGCGGTGTTACCGAGGCTGCGGCTCGTCAGGCGCTCTGTCGGATAATCAATTCGCCACGGATTTGGACATCCGTATTGTCGAGGGGAGTGCCGTTCACGAGACTATTAAGCAATGTAAAGGCTTGTTGTCCAATGGCCTCGAAGGGGACGTGGTAGGTCGTCAAACTGACTTGAGTGGAGTTGGCGATGGCGATGTCATCGATGCCGATGATTTTTAAATCCTCGGGAACCCGGATATTCATGGCGCGGGCCGTTTCAATCAGTGCGACGGCCAGAAAATCATAAAGACACACCACACCTTCCAAGTCGGTGGCCTGCTTCAAATAGTTTTGGGCGATCCGCGCCGGTTCGCGCAGGGGATGCTCATGGGAGGGATTCATCTGCGGAGCGAGATGAACGAGCGAGGAATTGTAGGGGATGCCGGCTTCTTCGAGGGCTTTGCGGTAGCCGAGATGCTTTTCGCGGGCGATCTGGGTCCAGGCGTGATTGGCAAGAAATCCGATACGTTTGAGCCCCTGCTTAATGAGATGGTTCGTGACGGTGTAGCCTTCGTGGAAGAAGTCAGCGGTGACCGAAGGACAACCGGTGCCCGGCAAGGCCATACCGGCGAGAACGATGGGGATCTCCGAGGCCATGACAATTTGGGAGAACTGCAATTGCCCGGAGACGGTGCTGAGGACGGGACTGGTGACGCAGCCGCGGACGTTATAGTCGGGCAGGCTGGAAATGATCTCGGTTTCCTTGCGCAATTCTGTTCCCGTGGTCAGCATCATGACGCTGCGGCCATGAGCATAGGCGGCTTCCTGAAAGCCCCGAACCATGCGGCGAATGCCCTCGTGCCGTTCATTGGGAAAAACGAAAGCGAATGCCTCCAGATCCACCGCGCTGGCGCTTTGTTTGATCGTGTTGCTGGTGACCCGCGTTCCACCCCGTTTACGCCCCTCGAGAAGGTTGAGCCCTTCCAGTCGGGCGATGGCTTTGCTGATGGTTCCCCGGCTGCATTGAAATTCCTCAGCCAGCTCCAGCTCGGTGGGAATATGATTACCAACTTTCCACACATTATTAATAATGCGCTTTTTCAGGCTTTCACAAACAATGTCTACTTTTTTAGGTTTGCGAGTGGACATAATCGGGTGTGATTCAATGTAAGAGGCGCGCATGGGGAATGCAATCTTGGTTTCAAGAACCAGTCGGTACGGGTGGAAGCTCGATCGGGACCTTCGACCAATAAAGAAGGGTGGTACCAACTCCCATGGCGAGAAGGCCGATACCGATGAGAATGCCGGAAGCAAACCAGGTGCTGACGATCAGCGGGAAGGTAACGCGGTGAGGATCGCGTGGATTGTAGCAAACCAGATCCGTGGTCGGCAGTCCATCGGCGTCGGTGAGGGGATAGAGCGGCTTGAGGCGTGAAGCGATGGGCGCTCGCACCTGGATGGTTTTACCGCTGTCGGTTTGGAATCTGAATTCGTTCCAGAAAAGATAACTACGATCCCGGGGTTCGAATTCGGAAAGAACTTGTCGCTCGTGAATCAGGATTTTGTCCGGCAGTCCCTGCTTGGTTTTCACTACGGCGCAGGCTTCGGCCTGAATGTGCTTGCCGCAGAGCACGAGATAAAGGGGTTCCTGGATGTGAATGAAACCGAGCGTGGCGAGCGCGATTCCTCCTGCGATAAAGAGCATTTTGCAGCGTGAAAAACCGGGCGTATAGGTGGGGGATGGGATCATGTGGCTTCAGCCTCCTCGACTCCGCATTTGTGGATGTAGCCTTTCGACTCGTAGTGACAAAAGATGAAGGTGATGGTGATTCCAATCGACCCCATGATGAACATCCAAAGGTAGCCGCACATATAGTTATAGCGCATCGGAGCATAGGCCGTGGCGAGGACTGGCTTGGCAATCGTGAGGCGTTGTGCGGCAGAGTTGGCGTCGACCCGCTCATAGAAGTGCAGCGCCTGACTGACGATCTGGGGCGATGTGGTAGAGCCCAGAAGTTGTCGCATTCGTTCGCTGATGAGGGTGGATGCCGTGAAATCGGTGGAAGCGTGCGGTGGGAGGACCGCCTGTACGGTGAATGATTTCTTCTCCGGTCCCGGTGTGATTTTGACGTGGTTGACGTCCGAGGGAGCGCGCAGGGAGCGGGCGAGGGCCGTCAGTTTTCGATCGGGTCGCGGGGCGGCGTCGAAGACATTCAGGATGACGTTGACGCCGCGAGTGACAGGGGAGATGTAGTCGGTGACGGCAGGCTCTACGGTGAGGACGTCAAATTGTAGGGCGGGCAAGCGGGTGATTTGAAACGGGTGGTTGGTCTTCAGCTTCAGGTGTGTTCCGGTCTCCGAAGCGGCGCGTTGAAGCGAGGATTTGAGCTTTTCCGCCAACGCGTTCTCATTGGAGGTGGAAAGAAGGCTGAGCTCCACTGCGTAATCGGTTTCTTTTTTGAGCGGGCGCAAGTCAATGACATCCGGTTCGAGCTGGCGCAACTTCTCGAGTATCTTCTCCAGTTCCTTGCCCTTCGGTGGGGCGGTGAGGGCGTACTCCACAATCGCGGCGGAGTGGGTGGAAGCGCGAAGAATTTGATCGCCATCGGTCAGGAGTTGCGCCGAGAGGACTCGCTGGACTTGAGCTTCAAATTTTCGAGCCTGTTGATTCAAGGTCTCCTGAATTTGAGTCGTTTGCTGCGAGAGGCTTTCGGTGCACTTTTGCTTCTCGAGAAGTTCCTGTTTCAGACTTGCCGAGCACTTGGCATCGGTGTGGATCTCCGCGACAGCGAGACGATCGGTAAGGATTTTGCTTTGGCTTTGTAGTAAGGAGATTTCTTTATTGAGCTCCTCTTTGGTCTTCGCCAACTCCGCGCTCTGCGGATTACGCAGGCGGATCTCCCAGGCTCGACCGAAGGAGCTCACCGTGCCGTCAGATTGCCAGGCGCGGGCGTCGATGAGAGTGGAAGTGGCGGGCGCGCCGGTGGTGGGGTTGCTCCAGGACGCCGCATGCAAAAGGGATTGCACGTGGGCCTGCGTATTGGCATCGCCGCCTTTGAGAACGACCCGGACCATTTCTCCGGCGGGTGGTTGGAAAAGGGTGGCGTACGCCCAGATAAAGAGACCCACCCCGTTGAGCGTCATCAATCCTGTCAGGCGCATGACAAGCCCTGCCCCTGCAGCATAGGTGCCCATTTTGTTGCGGCGGATATAGTCGTAGACTAGAGGATAATAAATCATGCTCGTGAGCAGTCCCACGACAGAGCTGAGTTCGCCAAAGAGGATGATTTCGACCAGAGAAGGACGCTGGTCGGGCAGGACAAAAGTGACATAGGAGAAGTAGGCCACGTTGAGCCCGAGCGAAAGACAGATCAGGGTCTGGTAGGCGCGCATGCGGTTGAGCTTGTCGGCAAAGACGGTCAGCGCGCCGATGAGGAAAATATTGATGACGCCGCCCACGGCGATATTGATGCCCATCTCCTGTTTGCTGTAGCCCCATTGTTCGGTGTAGAGCAGATTCGCCAAGGGACCCAGACCCGCATTGAGCACGGCTGAGCCAAAGATCAGCAGATAAACCGGCCACAGTTCCCGGTCCGTGATGGCGACGGCGAAATTGCGGAGGGAAAAATGTTGGCCACGCACAGGGCTGTGCTGGTCGATTTCCTTGATGCCCAGCATTACCAATAACAGCATCACGCTGATCAGCAGTGAGGCGGATAGATAGAGAATGCACTCCCCGGCGATGGGGAACCCAGCGTAAAACGAGACATCGTCAAAGCGTCCAAGAGCGACAAAATTGAAGAAGATCCCAGCAAGATTGGTGCACCATAGCATCGCCCCCGTGGCGCGTCCCCGTTCGTGCGGAGGGACAATTTCCTGCTTGAGCAGCTCCATGGTGTTCAAGTCGCCAAAGAAGCAATAGAGCAGGTAGACCGCCACCAGCGTCCAAAAATTGGGCATCCACGGCATGGCCGCCAGCGAGAGCATGACACCGGTAAAGGAGAGAATCAGGAGCGGCTTTCGACGTCCATACCGTGTCCAAATCCGGTCGGAAAGAAAGGAAAAGTACGGGCCAGTGAACAGGGAGATCAGGGTGGGCAGACTAAGAATGAAGGTGACCGCCGCCGGATTCTCTAGAAATTTCTTGAGCGAAAACAGAAAGGTCGTCCCGCCCATAGCCCACGTGTACGCAAACGAAGCCCATGGCAGGATGGAAAAGAAGATCCATCGCAGCGGAATCTGCTTTTTGCATGTAATGATCATATTTAAATAAGATCGGTTTAGTAGATCTGCTAACTATTTATAGTCAGTATATTAGGAGTTTATTGAGGGAATGGAATTCACGAATTCGATTTCAATATAACCGTGAATGCCTGCGCTCACAAGAAATTTGATAATCATTAAAAAAAGATTTACATTATTTTGAGGGCGAGTATATTGCTCTCAGGCTTGAATTGCTAAAACTTGAATCGCTGCTGTGGGGGAGATGGTCCCAGGGTGACTATTGAGCGCCGAGGTTCTTGGAGGATTACAGGTCTCTTAAGTGAACATTTACGGAGTTTTCGGATGCAGTTCCTTTCTTCTCTTCCTCAGGATGGTGCCTATGCGTCTCTTCTGGCCCGGCTCGTCCGCACGGCCATGGCTGGCGTCTTGTGGGGTATGGCATTCATGCCAGGGCTACTCGCGGCCGCGAATCTGTTCAATAACTCCGGGTTTGAGTTAGGTGATACCGGGTATGTCGCTGTCAAATTCCAGCGTTTGGAGTCTAACAAGGATCTCCTCTATGAGCCGGCGCGAGTCGATGCCGCTACGGCGGTCGGTGGGAAGCAATCTCTGTTTATTTCCAATCGCTTCGCAGAGCAGGTGAACCTGTTCACGCATGAAGTGAAGCTCAAACGGGGAGCGGAATATACCTTTTCAATCTGGATGAAGGGGAGTGTGGACGACTTCATGGTTCATGTGACATCGCTCTGCGTGGAGGCGGACAACAACTGGCAGAATCACGGAGCTCAGTTCCATGTGGGCAAGGAGTGGAAGCGGTACAATTACACCTTCAAAGTGAATGCAGGGACGACGCGGGATTATCACACGTTCGTCATTGCCTGGTGCAAGCCGGGTGATCCGGCTGCTGACCTATGGGTCGACAACATCCAACTCGAGGAAGGGGCTTTGACAGATTACAAGCCGTTGGCGGTTGTCGAGGCTTTGAGTGTCCCTGAAAAAAATTATTTTTCCGTAGGTGGCCTCGGCGAAAGTTCTTCGCTCAAGACGATCGTGATTAATTACGGAGCGAATGAAGCATCGGCGAAAATCAAGACTGTTGTGACGGATGATTACGCCAACGACGAAATCCTGACGAAGCCATATCAGGTTACTCTGGCGCCGGGTGAGACCAAAGTGATTTCGGAAAAGCTGCCTTTGAACCGCTATGGCGCCTTCACCGTTCAGACAAGTGTTGAGAGTGGAGGAATCACACGGCTTGGGCAATGGTCTGACTATGCCGTCGTCGGACGTATCGAGAAAAAGTTGGTGGATTTGTCGACGACGTTTGTGGCCGGGATCAACTGGTCGGGGTTGGGATTAACGCGCGGGGGATTATGTGTCGGTGTGCGGGATGGATCCTTGATTGAAAGCCGTGGCATGAGTCGGGAGGAGTTCATGGGCATGCTCTCGCAAAGCGGAACAAGGTTGTTGCGCGACATGGATCCGATGTCGGTATTCATCTGGAAGCTGCTTCAGCCGGAAGAGGGAAAGTTTGATTTTAGTTACAGCGACAAGCTGATCGAAATAGCCTCGCGGCATGGCATCCGGATTTTGCCCGTTCTGCAAGGGGCCTTTCTGGTGAAGAAGGGGGAGGAATCTGGACTCGGATACCAGCCGAAATGGATTCTCGACAAGAGTGTCAAACGTACGGATCTGCCGGACTGGCTGCGTACGCGCAGTCTATACCAGGCGCCTGAGGCGTTGTGGAAAAAACACTTCCAGGCGGTCGTGGAGCATTTCAAGGGACGAATCACCCACTATGAGATTTTTAACGAACCCAATCTCTACATGAAGGTGGACGACTATGTGCGGTATGTGGATCAGGCGCACGACGTCGCGCAGATGAGTGATCCGACCGCCAAACTCGTGGGAATTTGTTCGACCGGAGATCTTGGGGGAAATGTGGAGAGCTATCTCATCGACTGCTTTAAGGCTGGAATTGCAAAAGACCTCGATGTGATCAGTATTCATCCCTATGATGCTCCGCATCTCGGTTCGGTGACGGCGGCGGATCGACAGATTCAAGGAGTGCGCTCGCTCATTAAAAATGCGACTGGTCAGGAGATTCCCTTGTGGAATACAGAGACCTATTATCTCCGTGGCAGCGATAAGAATTATTTCCAAACAACGCAATACGATGCTTACCACGCATCGTGGAGATTACTGACGGATCTTGGTGAAGGCGTACAACAGTCGATGGGGCCGTTTGGCGATACGCTTTTCAAGCGCAATCTGGCCCCTCATGTCGACATGATGGGATGGAATGGATTGGTGCCCGGTGTTAACTTTGTCGCATACAATGCGTTTGCCCGTTACTTCGAGGGGGCCAAGCCTGTGGCCAAGTTTAAGTGGATGCGCGATGTCATTTGCTATGTCTATGAAAAAGACGGGAAGTATCGCGCGGCCTTTTGGAATTACGGTGAAAGCAAGGATCTGAAGGTGACGCTTAAAATGACGGACGAGGAGGCTTTTCTCTCCGATCTGTTTGGCAACAAGATCAGCCTGAAGAGTCAGCCCCTACGACTTGAGAAATCTCCCTACTACCTTGTTGCGGGGAAATTGGACAATGACGCTTTCTTGCAGGCACTCAAAACAGCTTCGGTGGAAGCGGGAAAACCCATACAGGTTGGGATCGTGCGACTCATGCCGGAGGGGGAGGGATGGGTGGTGGTTGTCGGCTTGAGTAACAAATCTTCCAAAGAGGTGAAGGGTGAAGTGGGCGTTCAGGGCGAGGGGATAGTGGGGCAAAAGACAACCGCGTTTATTGCGGAAGCAGGAGGAGAGGTTAGCGTCAAGGTTCCAGTGACCTTGCGGGATTTCAAGGGAATCGAGAGTGAGGCTATGGTCAAGGTGGTGGTGGATCGTAAACTCTGGAACTTTCCGCTCAAGATCGCCAAGCCTCGGGTAACGTATGGTGCGGCGAGCAAGGCAGGTGCACCCACATCACTGACCAAGGTGGTGAGTGGTCCGTCCGGAGGACGCTTCAGTGCGGCATTTTCCGTTTCATATGACGAACAGAATCTTTATCTGGAGATCAATGTACAAGATGCCGTTTCATCAGGGAACCCCGCCGAACGCAATCCATGGGAACAGGATTGCATCGAGCTTTTCTTTGACACCGACCCGACCTATCTCGGTGGTGCTCATCCGACGACCTATCACGAGGGGGTGGGGCGAATTTTTATCCTACCCCGGGTTGCTGAGCAAGGCGTCAAGTTTCAAGGGCGTGGCGTAAGTCAAATAGTGGATCGTGGCATCAAACCACGGATACAGAAGCGGACGGATGGCTATGACGTAGCCTTAACCATTCCCTTGGCGGCTCTAAACATCGTTACTCCGGCTAACGGTAAAACAATAGGTTTTGAAATTTTGGTCGATAATGCTGAGGGGGCCCAAAAGGCGCTGGAACAAATTGGGTGGAGTTCCGATGGAAAGGCCCATGAAGACCGGCTCAGCTTTGGATTTATCACTTTTAAATAGAGGCGATACGATGAAGCAATTAAATCAATGTAGATTAGGTTTCATGTCGAGGATCGCTTTTCTTCTTATCGTGATGGGGGCTGGCAGTATCGCTGAGGATTTGCCGATCAAAGTGACGGCCCCTTGGACAAAGCATCGGGAGGAGGGTGGAGTCGTATATAGCTTGGCGGTTACGACGGGATGGCCTAAATTGATCGCAGAAATTGAAACCAAGACTGGAAGCTACTACCGAGTGACTTGGAAAATGAAAAGCACCGTCGGAGGCGTAGCCACGAAAACTCCATTTCAGTTGACGCTTACTCCGGATGGAGAGCAGGACTACACTTATGGCTATTCCTTGAGTACGGAGTGGGAAAGCTATACCGCCTATTTCTATACCAAAGAATCTAATCGGTTCAAACTCGGTTTTTTTATCAATCCCGAGACGGAATTGACGGTGAGCCTCAAGAACATCGAGATTGCCGAGGTCGGTGTTGACCAATTCAAAGAGAATACGTTGCCGGACGGAAATTTCGAAAATGGACTCGCTGTTCCTGCGGCATGGAGGGCTAATAATCGTGAGGGAAAGTTTCAGCCTCCACTGATCGTGCCGATCAAGGATTTTACATCCGGAGAGAAAAGTCTCTGCGTGCAAATGGATGGAGCGGGGGAAATTGCCAGCATGTATCTTCCTGTTGAACTGGGGCGTAGTGTCAGCTTCAAATTCTGGGCGAAGGCGGATCAGGAGTGTCAGATTACCGCGATCATTCAGGGCTATGCCGTACGTCATACGGGTAGTCATTTCTATAAAGGCAAAAAATTAAAGGTGGATACGGATTGGAAAGAGTACGAAGTGACGACAGAGGTGCCGACTGAAACGGACAAGTATCCAGACCTTCTTTATAAAACGATGTATCTCTGTCTCGGTTGGGGTAAAGAGGCGAAGGGGAAGATCTACTTCGACGATATGTCATTTACTTCAAAATAGCGCGGAAGGATCATGAATACTCAAAAGAGATTGGGAAAGATTTCCGGATTCACGCTCGTGGAACTCATGGTGGTGATTGGGGTTCTTGCTGTCTTAATGGCGCTGATGATTCCCGGTCTGAATTACGCCCGAAAATATGCCTCCTCTGCGCAATGCGTGCAGAATTTGCGCTGCATGGCCGCAGCAATACAACTATACACCGTGGAAAATGATGACCGGCTTCCCTATGCGCTTAATGGAGTGACTGTCTATGTACAGCCTGACACGGACTATCTTGGTTCGAAGATTGCGCCGTACATGGGCTATACGCTTATACCTCATAAATATATGTTCATTAAGGAACTTATTTGTCCTGGAGCATCCAAATCATTAGCCGAGGCAAAGAAGGCAAACTTTATCTCCTATATGGTCAAGGATATGTATGTCCCTGGAGTCGGGACGGTGTTTGCGTTCCTTAGCGGGGAAACCTATGGAGGCCCTCATAAATCTGGAATGAAGATGAGTTTTCTGGCCAGTAACGCTTCCGGTATTAAGAGCGTGGTGAAGCTATCGAACGGGACGACGGTCGATTATGTCGGTGGATTGAGTCGAGTCATCGCCTTCCATGACTACGACACCGCTTATGCGACATCCGCGAGTTACACGGTCGTCGATACCATGGCGCATACAAAGCGCAACTACCTGTTCTTTGATTGGCACGTCGAATCTTTCTAACAATAAACCAGCCATTGATCACACCTATGTTCCGACAACCTACTCTGCTTAAACGGCACCCAGCGAACCCAATCATCAAGCCTGCTGATTTCCCTTTTGGTTCTGCTGATGTCGTCTTCAATCCCGGTCAGATCATGTACAACGGCAAGACCATTCTCTTGCTGTCCATCCTTCTCCGCAACCAGGCTTATGCCCGGGTGCATGTGGCGGAGAGCGATAATGGTGTCGATTTCACAATCAATCCAGAACCAGCCTTTACCCGAGATCCGGAACGCAGGTTTGGCGATTTGGATAATCATCCCATCGATTGTCGCATTACCCAGATTGGCGATACCTATTATATAATTCGTCCTGGAAATTCGCCGAAGGGGTGCATTGATCTGATGTACAAGACTACGGATTTTAAGACGTTTGAATTCATGGACATCGTAGCTTTGCCTCATAACCGGGTGCCCTGCCTCTTTCCGGAGAAAGTGGGTGGATATTACGTGCGGCTGGATCGTCCCTATGGCGGGGCGGGCCAGGCTGACGGCAATATCTGGTTGTCTAAATCTCCAGATCTGATCCATTGGGGACAGTACCGTTTTCTGATGGGGCCATACACGAATTGGAACTGGGAGAAGATAGGTCCGACTCCGCCGATCAAAACAGAAAAAGGCTGGCTGGAGATCATTCATGGCGTTTCTTCCAGTTGTTCAACGGTGAGCTATTCACTTGGAGCGGTGTTACTCGATTTGGAAGATCCGGAGAAGATAATCGGTCGGATGGAAAGTTATCTTCTCACCGCGGAAGAACCGTACGAGCAGACAGGCCGCACACCCAACTGTGTTTTCACCACGGGAGCGATTGCCGACATGGAGAAACGGCGTTTGCGGGTCTATTACGGAGCCGCCGATACCTGTATTGGCCTGGCTGAGGGAGACCTAGACGAAATCATCGATGCCTGTCTTAAGGGGCTATAAACCGGAAGTCCTTCGCGAGCGGAGTTTGCATGCGCATTCTATGTTGGTTGTGTCTGCTCGTGCTATGGAGCTGTCCTACTTTGACCCGGGCGGAGGCGGAGGATGAGAAGCCATCTGTCGTTCCACTTCCTCCTAAAGAGGTGACGGATCGGTTCAAGAGCATTGCTCCAGAAGAGATCCGTGACAACACGTTCAAGTTGATAGGCCACGACTGGATGATTATCAGTGCGGGCGATGAAACAAAGTTCAATGGGATGACGGCCAGTTGGGGTGGATTCGGAATGTGGCGACATCCCGTGGCCTTTATCCTCGTTTACAATACACGCTATACTTATGAATTTCTTGAGAAGGAGAGCTATTTTACGCTCTCCTTCTTCGAGGAAAAATACCGGCCACAGCTCAAGCTCTTTGGCACTAAATCAGGTCGCGAGGTCGATAAGGTCAAGGAATCCGGCCTGACTCCACTGTCGCTGAAACCGGGCATGGCCTATGCCGAGGCGAGAATGATTATTCAGTGTAAAAAAATTTATGCCGACCGGACTCGTGTGGAATGTTGGTTTCCCAAGAAGGGCGAGACTTCCCGCCCGGAAGACGGCGCGCATAAGTTATACTTTGGCGAAATTGTGGGAATTTGGATTCGGAAATAAATCGAGGTATGAAGGCGAAATTTTCTGGAATGAGTATTTACCGCGATCCCAAGCAGTCCGTTGAAAAGCGGGTGCGTGATCTTCTCGGGCGAATGAGTGCGGAAGAAAAGATCGGACAACTTTGCAAGCTCGATGGCTTTCGTTCCTATGAGAGACGGGGTGATGACATATCCCTTAAGCGGGAATTCGTAGAAAGCTTTTCCCGGGTACCGATTGGTTCCATGTACGGACTACTCCGTGCTGATTGGTGGAGCGGACGCAGTTGGAGTACGGGGCTTACTCCCTCGCTGATGGAACGCGCGGTCTGTCTTTTTCAGAAGCATGTCATTGAGCATTCGCGATGGGGTATTCCATTGCTGTTGGCTGAGGAAGCACCGCATGGCTTGATGGCGCTAGGCGGTACTGTTTTCCCGACGGGGCTTGGATTGGGGGCAACGTGGAATCCTGACTTGCTCAAGAAGATTGGAGAGGTGATTGGGGCTGAAGGTGGGACTGCGGGCATTCATACGGTATACGGTCCGATTTTAGACTTGGCTAGGGATCCGCGCTGGTCGCGGGTGGAGGAGGATTTTTCGGAAGATCCGACATTAGCCGCCCACATGGGCCGTGCTTATGTGGAGGGATTGCAAGGGGGAATCTTCCCAAAACCAAACCGACCTTTCGCCACAGTCAAACACTTTGCGGCGCATGGCGATCCTGAAGGTGGTCACAACTCTGCGCCTGTTCATCTGGGGCCTGTTGAATTGAGGAATATTCAACTCAAGCCGTTTGCGGCTGCCATCAAAGCCGGCGCGCAATCCGTCATGTGCGCCTACCACTCTGTTGATGGAATTCCGTGCGCTGCCAACCAACATTTGCTGGGGGATATATTGCGCGGCGAATTGGGATTCAATGGCTTTGTTGTTTCGGATCGCGGTGCTATTCCAAACCTCAAGCACCATCGCTTTGTCTTGGATGATGCCGAGGCTTGTGCAAAAGCGCTGAAGGCAGGTATTGATACGGATGAAGGCTGCATCGATTTCTATTCGAGGGGACTGCGTGAGGCGCTTGATCGTGGCCTGATTACGATGGAGGATTTGGATCGAGCGGTGGCGCGCGTCTTGTCGATTAAGTTTCGGATGGGATTGTTCGAGAACCCATATCCCAAACAAGGGGAGGTTGCCCAAGTGATCGGGTGCGCGAAGCATCGCCGGGTGGCACTCGAAGCAGCGCGCCAGTCGATCACATTGCTTTCGAATTCCGCCGCCACGCTGCCACTAGAGGGTGTCAAAAAAATTGCGGTCATCGGACCCAATGCAGATACTCCGATGAATCAACTCGGGGATTACACGGCACCGCAGAATAGATGTGACGTGGTGACAGTGCTGGAAGGCATGCGAGAGTTGGGGGCAAAAAGAGGGATTCAGGTTCAGTATGGTAAAGGCTGCAAGATCCGCTCGTTGCGTGGAGATTGGCTAAAGGAAGCGCTGACTGTAGCGAGTGAAGCGGATGTGGTTGTCTTGGTTTTGGGTGGGTCAAGCGCAGCCGATAGTGAAAGTGGATTTCTGGAGAACGGGGCCGCTCGCGTCAAGGAAGTTGAACTCGATTCTGAATTCGACAAGGAGAGTGGCGAGGGCTACGACCGGGCGAACCTGAGATTGGGTGGACTGCAGTTGGAGTTGTTGCGTCAGCTTCGCTCTCAAGGAAAACGTCTTGTTACGGTTTTAATCATGGGGCGTCCGCTGATTGTGGATGAGGTCTTGGATTATTCCGATGCGGTACTATTGGCTTGGTATCCGGGCATGGAAGGGGGGCGAGCTGTTGCGGAGGCGATCTTTGGTGAGATTAATCCAGCGGGACGTTTGCCGGTGTCATTTCCCAGAAGTGAAGCGCAGCTTCCTGTTTTCTATAATACGCATCTCCCGCGTCATAACTATATTGATCATACAGGAGCGGCGAGGCTTTCGTTTGGTTTTGGTCTGAGCTATTCGACTTTTTCCTATGGGATGCCGCAGTTGGATAAAGCATCTGCAGCTCCCGGAGAAACGGTAACTGTATCTGTCGATGTTAAGAATACCAGTCAACGGACTGGGGATGAAGTGGTGCAATTATATTTGACGGTTTTTGGAGGCAGCGTGGCGCGACCTTTTCGTCAGCTCGTGACATTCCAACGCATCTCTCTGAAAGCGGGTGAATCTCGGCGGATTGTCTTTTCTTTGGGCATGAATGAAATGGGCGTTAACAACGCGCAGCAGCGGTTTGTCGTTGAACCGGGAAAATATGTTGTGGGCGTGGGAGGCTGTCTCGATTCGCTGCAAGAGGTGGAGTTCCATATCAAATAGTTCAATGCGGAAGTAATTTTAACTCAAATTCTCAATTCAATATGACTGTAAAAAAATCTCTAAAAAAGAAACTCATTATCGGATCGCGTTTACCCCAGATCCCGTGGCAGGACCGTCCTGAAAACTCTACGGATATCGTCTGGCGGCACTCGTCCAATCCTGTCACCGACTGGAATCCAATCCCATGTGGCGCGCGGATTTTTAACAGCGCGGTGCTGCCGTACAAGGATGGCTTCATCGGGGTTATGCGGGTTGACTATCGCAATGGGCTTCCTCACCTGCACTTGGCCCATAGCCGAGATGGCTATGATTGGCGGGTGGAGCACAACAAGATTGTCTGGCAGGACGAATCTGGAAAAGCCGTCGTAAATAAATCCGCGTACGACCCACGGCTGTGCCGAATCGGAAACACCTATTACATCACCTGGTGCGATTATTTTCCCGGACCCTCGATTGGTCTGGCGCGGACTAAAGATTTTAAAACCTTCGTGAAGATGGAAAATGCGCTGATGCCCTTTAACCGCAATGGGGTCCTTTTTCCGAGGAAGATTAACGGAGAATACGTCCTGTTGAGTCGCCCGAGCGACAGTGGGCATACGGCTTTTGGAGATATTATTCTGAGTCACAGTCGAGATCTGACCTATTGGGGTAAACATCGACTGGTGATGCGGGCCGGGGGCAGCGGGTGGTGGCAGGGCGTCAAAATCGGAGCGGGCCCGGTACCCATTGAAACGACGGAAGGGTGGTTGCTTTTCTATCATGGAGTTACCAACACCTGTAATGGATTCGTTTATAGCATGGGCGCGGCGCTGCTGGATTTGGATCATCCTGAGAAGGTGATTTATCGGACGCGGGATTATCTGCTGACGCCGGAGAAACCTTACGAGACTGTGGGCTATGTGCCGAATGTGGTTTTCCCCTGTGCGGCGCTGTCAGATCCAGATACCAATCGGATCGCGATCTACTACGGATCTGCGGATACCTATACCGCGCTTGCCTACACGCGAGCCGATGAACTGTTGGAATATCTCCGTAAAAACTCGGAGGTGTGATGTTCCCGGATAATTGGTGATCACATTCTTTCTCAGTAGTAGAGTCGCCCTGTGTCGGTATGGAAAACATCGAGTCCGTTATCGGTGGGGCTCAGGGTCTTGACGCTGCCGTCGACCATGAGCACGTTGACGCGGCCTTCGTGCATGTCGTAGCCCACATAGCGACTCGACGGGCGGGTTTCATTCTGGGTGCTGACAGCGGGACCGGCGCTGCCGGGGTAGGGGATTCCATCGGTGAGCAGCAAGGTGTTGGACGGGTCCTGAAATTGCGCGAGCCGATATTGAATGGCGGTGGCGGGGTAATTGATCCTGTCGCGCAGGATGTAGCCATTGCAGACGTAGCTCGTGGCGAAGCCGTTGCTGACCCGGGGACTTTTCTGGGTGTTGCGGGCGATAAAGGCGGGGCAATAGTAATTGGCCGGCGCGGTTTTGTAGTCGACCGGTTGCAATTTCTGTCCTGCGTAGGGCAAGAGCATGTCCTCCCAGGACAGTCCGGTCGTTCCGTCGCTGGCCCATTGATGGCGCACGGGTAACATATTTTCATTATCCTGCGCGTAGAGGGCGAAGAGAACTCCCAGTTGACGCAGGTTGGACGCGCATTGGACCAGGCGGGTTTTATGGCGCGCCTGGGTCAGGGCCGGAATCAAGAGTGCGCCGAGCACCGTGACAATCATGATCACCGTGCATACCTCCACGAGCGAGAAGCCATTCCGAATTCGTCGTGGGAAGTGTGGGGTTGCCATGGGAGCCGGGGTTGTTTTCAACCCCATGTATATTATCGGCCGATCAGAGGGAGTATCTCCGGCGACGGAGATAGATTCCCATAATCAGTGCTGATGTCGACCAAAGAGCCAGATGAGCGGGCTCCGGGATGGATACGAGAACCGAAGCGTAATCGGTGCCCATGCGGAATTCGTCGAGGTTGAGCCCCTTGGCTTCCGCTGTGCCCGCATTTTCCACCCCGGCGCGGATATTGGTCAGGGAGAATTCACCGTCGTTCCAGAAATTCGTCCCGGTGATGGCGGCGGCGGCGCTGCCGGTGGAGGGCTCGGCATTCAGATCGGGGTTGACCCACATGTAAATCGCATCCGCTCCATTGCTCAGGGTATTGACATCGATGCGGAGCACGATGAGCGATAAATTGGAGGAGTTCGCGACACCGCTGGTCGTGCTATAAATCGTGGTGGCCGCATCTCCCGAGACGGCACGCATGCGGAAACTGGCGTTCGTGCCGAAGGCGCCGACAGATACCAAATTGGCAAAGCCCGAGGTTCGCAACTGGATGATCGATGTATCCGAACTTGCTCCGTAGGGGGCTCCCGTGGTGTCCATCAGCACTGATACCCAGTAGCTGGTGGTCGTTCCGGCGGCGGCTGTAATCGCGCTGAAGTTGCGGTAAGCTCCACCGCTGGAAGTGCCGCTGATGCTCACGTAGCCGCCGGCAGTTTGCAATTCGTTACCCAACGTGTCGGTATAGGTGTAGCCTGGCGTCGCCACGGTGGTTCCGCCCGCACCGCTCGTGAGCCAGGTCGAGGAGAAGCCGGCGCCGCCATTACTTCCAGTCAAGGTGCCGCTGGCATAATCAAACCCGTCATACAACAGGAGTGAAGCTTGCGCGGTGAGCGTCATCGGCAGAATCACGGCGACGAGAGTAAGGAGAGCTCTTTTCATGGTGTCAGAGTACCAAGTGGCGGCCGAATGCTTGAACGGCAAAGATTCTGATATTCTTGCACAAAATTGATCTTGTGATTGAGATGGAAAAACGCTGAGAACGGAAGAGCCGGAGCGAAAAAAAAGAGCGTCGACAAAGCGCTACAAGAATCGACCACTTCTGTTGGGTGTCGCGATCGGTGTCGACGAGAAATCTCCCATTTCCGATTTGAGAGTTCATAGGGATGCAAGGCGGGCATGCCATGAGATATAGCACGGAAACGCGCCGTGCGTTTGCGTTAGGTTTGCTACGTGAGCTGCGTGTGCGATATTTTTGCCTTAGAACCTATCCACGATCTTTTTGGGGTGGAGTTGCCGGTCTTTTGCGCGTCGGGCGGCGTTGTCCCAAAATGGCCAAGATCGCTGCGGATATTGGCCATTTGGGACGCCTTGCCCCACGTCAAAATTCCTGGCAACGCCTCCTCGAAAAGATCGTAGACAGGCTTAGGAGGCGGCAAAAATACTGAGTACTGAGTTCTCGGTACGAAGTAGGGGGACGCCTACAACTGCCGGTGCAGAATACTAGAGCGTTTTAAGAATTACTGTAGCCGTTACGAATGTCATCGGTTTTCTGTAGGGCGGGACGGTGTCCCGCCATGGCGCTTCACCGAAGCGCCCTAC
>NEUU01000002.1 GCA_002304345.1 Verrucomicrobia bacterium Tous-C9LFEB | reverse complement strand
TTGCTGTAGGGCGCAATTGTATTGCGCCGCGGCGCGATGCAATCGCGCCCTACAAAAAGACATTCTGCTCGCACAACCCATCACATCACGAGACATGATCCACTAGTGGATCATGTCTCGTGGCATGCACCCAGCGTCAGCCCGATCAGATCGTAAACAGGCTCTGAGTGATTTTGAAGCGAGAGGAAGAGAGTGGCGGATGCGGTTTCCAAGAGGAGCTTGCGAATATGGCGGGATCGCAGTTGCAACGGATCGGGCGTTAACTGGGTGACTTTGTGGAAGAGTTCCGGCGGAGCTTGGATGTAGCGCAAGTCGATTCAGTCGATTGGACTGAATCGAGGCGGCGAGGAATCTCTATATATAGTGGTCGGACTCTATAAATGTGGAGATGAGGGGGAATAATGCCTTAACGGGAACGGCGCTTGTGTAACGCCAGTAAGGCAGTGCCGCCGAGCGAAACCAGCGCGAACGCGGAAGGTTCCGGGACCACGGACACATTGAGGTTGTCGATATAGGAAACGCCGGTTCCACCATTGCCGGATAGAAGTGCGATCAAGCGGCCTGATGTATTGGCCACGCTTGTGGCGGTCAATCCGGTGATTGTGTAGGTGGTGGTTTGCGATAGGTCCGCGTTATTGGTCACGGTCAGTAGTGCCGTGGTTGCTTGATCTTCATAACTCAAGAGGAAGTGGTAGTAATTGCCGTTTGTGCTGTTGTTCGTATCGGTTGAAGAGCTGTAGGTTCCAAAGTTGAAGCCATTCTCGAAGGAAGTTCCATTGTAGCCGATGGCGTAGGTTGCTGAAGGTGTAACGCCTGTTGAGCCGCCTGCCGCATAAAAGTAGTTGGTGTCGGTTCCTCCGATCGTGCTGTGGCCAAAGCCAATATTGACTGTCGTGGGCGTGGTACCGCCCAGGACGATATTAAAACGCATCGTCGACGCGGCGGAGGAAAACGAGGAGGCGACCTTCCAGTCAAATGAGACCTGAAAAGTTTTTTCAGCGCCTGTGGAGGTGTTGAAGGTGCTCCAATTGTTGCCGGTCACGCTGAGCGTTCCGGCGTTGGCTGTGCTCGTGTCACTTAAGACGGCGCTCGGAGCGGTATATCCTTCGGTTGTGGAAACGGCCGTGGTCACTCCTGTATTAACTGTGCTGGTGAAGGCGCTTCCCAGCGAGGTATCGCCGGTAAAATCCTCGGTAAAGACGGTGGTTGCCAGAGCGAGTTGCAGCATCGTACCGAGGCAGAGAGTGGAGATGGCGATTGTTTTGACGGATGTTTTCATGCGTAGGTCAATGGGTTGATGATTGCGATGATGAAGCGCGACCGATAACTCCGGCGGAGGCTTTTTTCAGGATGAGTTTGACTATGGATGAAAAATATATTATAGTCAATCAGAATTTATATTTTACAAATCACCTTAAACCGTCTTTCCTACTGTCATGTCCTTCGCTCCCCGCCCTCTGCCTCCTCGCGAAAAGTATTCCTCCCTCGCGGCCTACCGGCTCATGCTGCAATACATTCACGAGCGCGAGCTGAATATCGGCGATCGTTTGCCGACTCATGCGGAATTGGTTCACGAACTTGGGGTTTGTCACTGTACGTTGGCTACGGCGATGAAGTGGTTGGTGGTGGATGGTGTGCTCACGCGTCGACAGAAAGCGGGCACGATTGTATCGGAGCTTTACCCGCGCTTCCCGAAGCGCTCGATCTGGCAGGTGGGAATTGTGGTGCCGCCGTTGACGAGTAGTTATTTCTTCCCGGTGTTGACCCATTTCCAACACCGGCATTTGGGCTTGAACGGTTTGGCCGATAGAACCTATATGCTCTCAGTCAACGCCCAACCCAGTAGTGAGGTGCACGTGCGTCGCCCCTCCGACTTCTCCGGGCTGGAGGAGGATATTGAGGCGGGCATGCTCAATGGAATTCTCACCTCGACGCGGTTGATGACGGATAAAATTCCCGTCTGTGGATCGGCCAGTTCCGCGAGCACCTTTGGTGTGGAAATCGATCAGAGCGCGTTTGCCAGGCAGGCACTCACAGAACTTCGCAAGCGGGGATGTCGCCACATTCTTGCGGGGGTTCGACCCATGGACGATGGCTTTAGTCATCTCTTTGAAGAGGCCGTAGAGGAGGCTGGGCAGCAAATGGGGCGCTCTCTGGTGCGGGCCACCGGCATGACTGGCGTGGAATATGGATACCGGCTGGCGCAGCAGGTATTGGCATCCCCGGCTTCACGCAGAATTGATGGAGTGCTCCTGCGCGATGACATCACAGCGCAGGCCTGCGCTTCGTTATTGGCGCGCAAAGGTCGTACCGATGTGATTGTTGCCACACAGACAAATTTGCAGATACCGATGCCTTTCGCAGTGCCGACGATCCTGTTTGCCTTGGACGTGGATGAGTTGGCGCGATTGTCCGTGTCGATGCTGTTGAAGAAGTTGCTCAAACCCAGTCTCAAACCTCAATTGAGCTATCTGGCTCCGCGATTGCAGGAGACTGGGGTAAATTCAGCGGAGTTCTATACCCACATCTCGGCTTGACGCATTCGATCGAATACTTCCCATGCACCTGTCAGTCATCAATGAGAGGAAGTTATGAAGGCTATTCCGCTCCTCGAGCGAAAGTCCTCGGACTCGGGTTGGAGTTTGCTCGAGATCCTTGTGGCGTGCTCCATTATCTCCATTTTGGGAGTAATGTTATTTCCCGTCTTATCTTTGGCACAGGATAGAGTGCGGACCGTAAAATGCGCGTCCAACCTGCGTCAGATTTTTTTAGGCGTGCAGACTTTCGCCAACGACAATAACGGATTCTATCCTACATCCATGGCCTCGGGCTTAATCTGGCATGCCCGCATTGCGCCCTACGTGGGGGTCACGTTACTCGCCGGTGAGACGGCGGGTGCGCCGCCCTGTCGCGATACGATCTTTTTGTGTCCGCTGGCTTATCGCGATACTTCGCCACAGCGAAGTTACGATTTCAATAGTCGAATCGGAGATAATGTTACGACGACCGACGATAAACTCACTGCCGTGGCGAATCCGGGCCAGACTGTCATGATCGCGGACGCCAAGAATACATCGTGGCTGCAATCCTCTGCGGACATTTCGTGTCGTCATGGCAAAAGCAACGCCAACCTGCTTTTCTTCGATGGTCATATCGAAGGCGCAACTTATACGGATATCTCAACGCGCACCTATTCCCAATTCATTCGTGGTCAATAGGAGTTCACTTCGCTATGAAAGCCAATACTACCCTTGTCTCGCTATTGATTTGCGGCTTAGCCATTGTGTGGTTGCCTTGTTGTCTCGAAGCGAGATTGATTGCCTACCAGAGTTTCACGGAAGGAGCGGGAACGGAGAATCCGGATGTTTCCCAAGAGAATGCGACGGGGAAGCCTGTGGGAGAAGGTGGTAGCGGATTTCAAAAGCTCAAGATGCTGGGCAAGCGGCAGCCGTTGGTCGTGACTTCTCAAGGACTATCGTACCAAACCGGGGAAGTCGCTCTCAGTGTTGAGGGAAATGCGATTGAGGTGCCTGGCGGCATCTCTCCGATGCTGTTGATCTATACGCCATATCCTGGAGATCCGTTTGCTGAGTTGCGTTCGGTTGAGGACCCAAAAGTATTTGGTCGTCCCGGAACGAGTCTGTGGTTGAGCTGCCTCATGCGGGTGAAGGGGGAGATATCGCCGAGCATGTTGATGGTTATCAAGCTTGGATCGAGCCCGATCAATTTGGGATTGGCCTATAATGAGAAAGCGGCCGCTCCATTTATTCGCCTGATCAGTTCTTCGACCAAAGTAGTGGGGCAAGACGATCACACCTATTTGTTCGTGGCTCGCATTGAATACGGGCCGAAAGCGATGCCTGGCGACAGGACGGATACCATTCAGGTATGGATTGATCCTCGGCTGGGTACGTCGGAACCGCCCACTCCTCCCCAAGCGATAGTGGATAAATTGTCTGCACCGTTCAGCGGCGTTTGGTTCGAGCGCGATACGCTCGATGCGAAGACCACCGTCATTGTGGATGAAATCCGGTTGGGCGAAAGCTATGCCGATGTGACTCCGGTCAGTAAGTGAAACTGACCTTCGGATTAAGTTTTTATGAAATTCAATACATTGGTGATCGCGCTTTTTGGTTTGGTCGGTGTCGCTTCCTCTGCCTGGGCCAAGAGCGAAATGCGCTGGGTGGCGGCGGAGGAGAAAGGATTTCGCTATGCTGATCTCTCTGGGATCGAGGTGACAGCGCCCTACAAAATCGTAACAGATGGAATCGGCGTAGCTCCGGGTGTCGTTCTCGTTTCTCCAGCGATCGCCGCGCCCAAGTTTGTTTTGAGTCTGGAACTGCCTGCAGACAGCCGGAACGTGGCGGTCTGGTACAAGGGACGCAAGACCGACTCGCTGCTGTTCTTGTTTCAAGATGATTCGGGAACATTTTCTCTCCGAGAGGAAACAACCGAAGGTCTTTCGCAGCCCTATCTGGCGAAAGGGACTTATTATGACGCGGTATTTGATGGATGGAGTTTGCGCCAGGTGCGACTCCGTGGTGGACATTCCGGATTGAAATTGATGTGCGTTAATGTCACGGGCAGTTCGGAGCGTGGCGAGCGCACTCTGTTCGGGCCGAGAGTGGGGACTGGCAGCTTGCCGCAAGAAGCGACATGGGTGTGGAAGCTCAAAGATTTTCTTTATACCAAACCATCCTCCATCACATGGACGGCGGTGAACTACTATGAGTATGGTTATGATCGTCCGGCACAGCTGAAGTCGTGGATCTGGAATGGGCTGCTCAATACGTCATCGATTTCAAAGGTGAAAGCGGTTGTTCGCAGCACGTTGAATGATGTGATTTGGCAGAGTGGCGATTTTGATAAAAAATCCGATGTCGCTTTGGAGCTGCCACGATTGCCGGAAGGAACCTACTTCCTGGAATTGAGCGGCCATGATACCCAAGGCGCTCCCGGCGGCGAGTGCCGTCTGGTCTACCAAGTCTTGCGTGATGACTCGGGGGGGCGCCCCGTGAACGCGCCTCTTTCTGCGGCGTCGGTGAGTAAGCTCGCAATTCCATCTCTCAAAAAAACAACGGCTGATTCGGCCAAGCCTGATATCAATGTCTATTCGCTGAGCTGGATGACCACTCACTTCGATCCCGCGCAAGAGAAACGTCTGCCTACCACCTCGCTTCCAGCATTGGCGGATTGGTCGAAGAGCGCTGGTATGACGCCCGGTTTTCTCATTGGGTGGAATGAATTCGAGCCCACTCCGGGACAGTACCAATGGAACCTTCTCGATGGATTGCTTGCGTTCTCGAGAAAGAACGGCCAATCCGCGTGGCTGGGGATTGGGTTTGCCGGAGACACACTTCCCGATTGGTTGTGGTTCGAGGAACTCATGGACCAGAATCAAAAAACGATCCAGGCCAGTTATCATTATGTCACTCCCTTTGGCCCGCGGTTCACGCAGGCGCATCAAATACTCTTGCGAGAATTGATTGGTCATTACCGGGGTAATCCTGATGTGGGAGGTTATCTCGTTTATGCCGGGCCGAGTGAAGGCTTTTTGACCGATACGCCGCCTAGTATCTGTGATTACTCTCCGGCCGCTCGCCTGGCATTTCGGATTTATCTTCAGAAAATCTATATCGCAAAGTTGGAGTCATTGAATGCAAGTTGGGGGACTTCCTACAAATCTTGGCAGGAGGTTCAGCCGCCGCAACCGGACTGGACTTGTAAATGGGAGACGAGCGCGGCGTGGATGGATTTCCACCGTTTTAAGGCGGACTTTGTAGTGGACCGCATGTCGGAGCTGACCACGTTGGCGCGGAAGGCCGATCCCCAGCGCCCCATGATGGCTTATGGCAAGGAGGGATTTGGCTCGACGGGACGACTCGCCAAGGTTTTTGCGGCAAGCCAATTTCGCTACAGCAATGGGGGTGGCGAAACACAGTCATCCTACATCCAGACCTGCATCATGCGTAATCATGGCGTTGCGGCCAATCCGGAGGGGCATTATGTCATGCCCAATATCGGATCGGTGGCGATGGTCATCGCCAATAGCGTGTGGGCTGGAACATTCGAGGGACAAAACATCATGTGGGGTCTGGTCTGGGCCAAGCAAAAACACGAAGGGGTTGCCGAGTATCAGGAGATGGCCAAGTGGACCGCAGGGCTGGCGGCGCATCAGGAAGAACTGAATCGTAGTCGAGCCTTGCAGCCTTGGGCTGCGTACTTCGACGGGATTCAATCGATGCTGCAAGCCCGGTCGTTTCGCACGGCACTGTATCCGGAAGTGAGCGAATTGATGCAGGCCGCGGGCGAGGGAATGCACAATCTCTGCAGTTGGGTGGACGACGATAGCAGCCTGGCGGCGATGCAAGCGTATCGTCTGCTTGTCGATTCCAGCTCTCACGTTTTGCAACCGCAATCACTGGATACATTGTTGGCCTATGTACGCAGCGGAGGGATTTTTTTGGCGAGCACGGAAACCGCTCGCTACCTCACCGGAAATGCCGAGGAAGCGCACGCTTTGGTCAAGGCGCTGGGAGGTCGAGTCGCAGAAGAGCTCTCCCGGGGAAATGTGAGCGATTCGACAGGGGAGTTGACAGTGAAGCGGCTCGATCGGGTGGAATGGGACTCTGCAAGTGGTGCCAAGATAGAGAAAAGTGACGGACAGGGGCGCCCGCTTTTGTGGTCAATTCCATTCGGAAAAGGAAAGGTGTTGTTAGCCTGCGGCCAGATCCATTTCGGCAAATCCATTCGCTACCTTCAACGTGCGGTCAATGAAACGGTGGGTAGCCCGATCACTTATCGCGTGGAAGGACGACAGGTGATGATGCGGCCATTGTGTAGTGATAAAGCCGATTATCTGCCCTTTGTATTGTCGCCCAACGACCGGGAATTAAATCACAGTTTTGCCGAGTTAAATGCGGAGGGAAAGCGACAGGTGACTGTATCGGGAATTGCGCCGGTGGTTCGCGAGGTGACAGAAGTGATTACGGGCCAGAGCCTGCCCGTCAAACAAGGTATCGTGAGCGGCGAATTCGTGCCAGGCCTTATCTATATTCTCAAGGTTCCCCGACTTTCCGATTGAAATCCAAACGCAAACCGGCGTCCGGGTTCGTTATAGAAATGAAAACGTTACAATGTGATTTGGCCGTAGTAGGCGGTGGAATGGCGGGCGTATGCGCCGCGATAGCGGCGGCGCGGCTGGGCTCCAAAGTAGTATTGATTCAAGATAGACCTGTGCTCGGTGGCAACGCATCGAGCGAGATCAAGATGCACATCGTTGGTGCCGACAATCATGGGAATCGACCGGGGGCGCGCGAAACGGGGTTGCTTGAAGAATTTCGACTGGAGGACGCCGTGCGCAATCCGCACCGGAGTTATTCTCAATGGGATTTGCTTCTCTACGAAAAGGTCATTCAAGAGCCCAACATTACCTTGCTGCTAAATGCCGCCTGTGTGGGGTGTGCCGTGGACGGATCTTCCACGCAAAGGAGGATTCGATCGATTCGTGTGCAGCGACATTCAACGGAAGAGGAGTTTGAGATTGTCGCTCCATTTTACGCGGACTGTTCCGGGGATGGCCGGCTTGGCTTGGAGGCGGGGGCCGATTTTCGTATGGGCCGTGAGTGCTGCGAGGAGTTCGGCGAGACACTGGCCGTGGAGAAAGCCGATAATCAGACATTGGGCAGCTCCATCTTGTTTACCGCGCGCCAGTATGAAAAACCGCAACCCTTTCGGCGGCCTCACTGGGTGCGTCGTTTTCGCAAGGAAGAGTTTAAATTCCGGGCCGTTCAGAGTTTCGAATATGGCTACTGGTGGGCGGAGTGGGGTGGGCAGCTCGATACAATTCATGATAACGAAAAAATCCGACACGAATTGCTCCGCATTGCTTTGGGTATATGGGATTACGTTAAAAATTCAGGCGACCATCCAGATTCCGCCCATTGGGCTCTTGATTGGGTTGGAGCCATTCCCGGCAAGCGCGAGTCCCGTCGATTCCTTGGGCCGAAAATCCTGACTCAAGGCGATCTCGAGTCGGGGCGCTTATACGACGATGTCGTTGCCTACGGTGGATGGTGGTTGGACTTGCACCCGCCGACTGGAGTGGATGCCATCAATGAATCGCCCTGTGTGCATCATCGTATTCCTCTTTATGGAATTCCCCTGCGGGCGCTCTATTCGCGCAATGTGGGTAATCTTTTCTTTGCGGGCCGGAATATGAGTGCCACGCATGTGGCTTTCTCCAGCTTGCGAGTCATGGGGACGTGCGCCGTCATGGGACAGGCCGTTGGAGCTGCCGCGGCAATGCTGCGCGAGAAAGTGGGAATGATTGGAGAGCTGGTAGACAAACCTGCGATGAAACGTATTCAGCAATCGCTTTTGCGTCAGGATGCCTACTTGCCCGGAATAAAAAATGAAGATGAGCATGATTTGGCGCGCATAGCCATTGTCACAGCGAGTAGTGGGGAATTGACTGTCGGGCGCGTGGTCAATGGAATCGCACGCGATACGTCCAAAAAATGGAATAGCGAATTGCGTGAGGCTGACAATGCCTGGCAGTCGGAATCCCTACCTGCGTGGATGGAACTGTCTTGGGACCGGCCGCAGAATATTCAGGAAATCCATCTCACTTTCTGCACGGGGCTTCAGCGTGAATTGATTTTGAGTCCGAGCGATCATGTGACATCCAAGAGCATTCGCGGAGCGCAGCCGGAAACGGCGAAACAGTATCGCTTGCTGCTCGACGATCAAGAACTGGTTTGCGTAGAGGATAACTATCTGCGAAAGCGAGTGCATCAGTTCCCCCAGCCGATCACGGTCCGTCGTTTGAGACTAAAGATCGAGGCGACTTGGGGATGTCTCTCGGCGAGCATCTACGAGATTCGTGCTTATGCGACGTGTCAGTAGAAGATTTTCGGAATATTGTAGCGGTATCGCCGGAGCGCCATGCCGCTTTTGTGCCGATGGATTCTTCGCGAAGTAATCCGCTTGCCGTTGGAAGGTCTTGCGGCATACATTCGATTCGTAGAAGCTCAAGGTCCGCGACCAAGTCAGGTTCGGTCCGCGTGAAGCGGAGCTTATTCAAGTTTCTTTTCACATCCAGATCGAAGAATGAAATGAAAATCAAAGTTTGCACCATAGCGCTCAGCCTTTTATTAGTGAATCTGACTGGAGTCAGATCGGAAAGTTCTCAATCGATGAATACCTACGCAGGATTTGATCAGCGGGCCCATAAGGGCGAGTCACTTAATGTTGCCTTTTTTGGGGGAAGTTTGACGTGGGGCGCGCAAGCGACTGATCCACTGCGTACCTCCTATCGGGCGCTCGTTTCCCGGCGGCTTAAACAAGCTTATCCAAAAGCCCACTTCGAATTCCGGGATGCTGCCATCGGCGGTACGGGCTCCCAACTCGGAGCGTTTCGTCTGGAACGTGACGTGCTCTCACATAAGCCCGATTTGGTTTTTCTCGATTTCACCATCAACGATGACCCCTATTCCAAGCCGGATGCCGATCGTCTCGCTTCCTATGAATCGCTCATCCGGCGTATGGTGCAGGCGGGCGTACCCGTCATACAGGTCATTCTTCCTGCAAAGAAAGATGTGCTGCCGAACCCGCCCGAGCGTCCGCTGGATGCGAAGCACAAAGAAATTGGAAAAGCCTATGGACTTGCCATTGCGGATGCGGTTGCGCTCGTAAAAGCACGAGTGTCCGAAGGTAAGGCCACACCTGATCAACTCTGGGATGTCGCACTGGATGTGACGCATCCGGGAGATGCCGGGTACGCTCTTTATGCCGAGGCTGCATGGGCAGCACTGCAGCAAGGGATCGCGCAAAAGCAGGTCTGTCGTGTTCCCCAAGCCATGTTGAATGCTGACACCTACATGTCAGTCAATCGCTTCCAGTTGGCCACCCTGCCTCAATTGCCTCGCGGCTGGCAGATGGGAAAGCCATCGCGTTCAGCGATCGCTTTTGATTTCACGCCGTCGCGCTGGATGAACTCCATTGTCGTCGCGAGCCGGTCCAACACCGACGAGCCAGCACCTGCACCGCTCGTTCTGCTGGTGTGGGGTAAAAATATTCTATTCTTTGGTGAAGCCACCATGCAATCGGGTAAATACCGCGTGCGGATCGATGGGAAAGAAGTCAAAGCCCAAGATTTGGGCAAGATGTCCCCGCATGGCACCTGGCGCTATGTGGAAATGATCGCGCAAAATCTAGATGAAAAGATTCCGCATCGCGTGGAAATCATTCCCGATCTCGCGCCGGGGCAGGAGTTGCGTCTCGAGAGCGTTTGCGTGGCCGGAGCACCCGCTCGAATCGATGCTCCATACAATGCGCAGTAGTCCCTAAGCGCTATCAAAGGCTTTGTGATCTGCGAACGTCCTCTCTCCGCCAGTTATCCGGGAGCCCGGAAGCGGTTATTTTTGCCTGCAATGTGCGTAGCCACGGATTGGAATTTTACCTTCAGGAATTGATTTCAACCACACGATCCGAGGCCGATATCGGGAGTCCAAACGACAATCCCAACGAGAAAAGCAGCCGGGTAGGCTTTTGACTAAAAAGATAAGTAAATGCGTTCACAGAGGATTTTTGCCGTATGAACGGAAGGCATTCTGCATCTCAAAAGGCCGTTTCGGACTTATGACTCATAAAATGAAATGACTTACCCTCGCTGTACGACATCGCTTACATCCAGGACGTACATTTGTCGCATTCCTTCATGGATGGAATCGATACAGACTTTGCGTCCATCCCGGCTCCAGCGGGGATGCAGGTCGCAGCGGATCTGCCATTCCATGGGAGGCGAATAAAAGCGGCCGATATCGATCCGTTCACCTTCCTGTCGGTCGAAGAGGACGAGGGTGCGATAGTGTTCGGCATCTGGATATGTATCGGTCAATACCCAGCCTTGGTCCGGAGAAAAAGAACAATGCCCATCGCAGTCGAACGATTCTTTGCCGAGAATTTTAAACTGCGAGGTCCGATCCTGAAACAAATAATAATGATTGCCAATCTCATGACGTCTCGCCCAGGCGAGGATTGAATTCGTGCCGCACCAGTCATAGTGCGATACGAATCCGTGATCCGAGAGGCAGTGGAGATCGCTGCCGTCGAAATTCAGCGTCATCAATCGGGTGCAGCCCACTTCTTCGTCGGGAGTTTTGTAGCGATGTAGGAAAGCGAAGCGTTTTCCGCTCGTATTGAATTGGAGATGATTGAAGCGGTGTATCTTTCCACCAAATTCAGGCAACGGCTGAAATGCGGCGGCTTCCGCGATCGTCAAGACAAGACGGTTTTTCCCGGTGACAAGATCGATGGCATAGATGCCGTCATCCTCAGGAACGTTCACGTATTCCCATGGATCGGGAATGCCGGCATAGCCATAGCCGGGACGCTGATGATGCAAGCGAGAGAAGTTGGCGGAGACAGCGCGTGTGCCTGTCGGATCGACTCCATAGACAGGACGGTTGATCACCTGTTCGGTGCCAGTGGCAGTATCCAGAATGCGTGAAATGAATTGTCCGTCGCGACGATCATTGAAGATAATCTTCCGGGTTTTTCCGAGCCACTGGAGCATGCAGCTCTGCTGCCAATTCCACGCGGTGGTTTCCGCAAGGGGAGTCCACGCACAATCGGATGCCGTATCGATCATGCCAATGGTGGCCACATCCGAGGGCTTCGGCGGGTGATCCATGAACATCGTTTCGAGACCGAGAATCCAACGGCCGCTGGCGTCCCAGCACGATTTATCATAGTAACCAAAAAAATGATGACGCGGTCCGCGTGTGATCGGCGTCGCGGTGAGGGTGGGGAGTGGGGTATTCATCAACCCCAAGCAAACCACCAGGAAGATGATGATCCCAATACTTCAGGACTCATACAAATAAGTGATCTTTTCCACAGGCAGGAGCTTTCTATTTAAGCGTCGATTTTGAATCGCCCGTCGCATTTTCGCTGGGATTGAAAATGTCATTATGTTAATTCTGTCGATGGTGGCCAATCCACGTATCACCCAAAAAGAGATCGCCCGTCGTCTCGGGCTCACTCAGGCAGCCGTTTCGCTCGCATTGGCTAATCACACCAGCATTCCGAGTAAAACACGTCAGCGGATTCAAAGTGTCGCACGCAAGCTGGGATACGTTCCCGATCCTTTCCTGTCCGGTTTATCCGCGTATCGCAAGCGCATACGACCGGCGCACTTTCAAGGAAATCTCGCGTGGCTTTCAAATTATCCAGACCGCGAAGGATGGCGTTATTCCTCCACGTTCGTCGGTTATTTCAATGGAGCGGTGAAGCGTGCGGCCGAGTTGGGCTATCAAATTGAAGAGCACTGGCTGCACTCGGAAGGGATGACCAGTATGCGCATGGAGCGTATTTTGAAGGCGCGGAATATGTCCGGCTTGCTCCTGGCTCCGCAGCCAAAGCCAAACCTTGGCATCGATTTTTGCTTCGATCATTTTTCCGCGGTGACCTTCGGCTATACACTGGCCAAGCCGCAGTTGAATCTGGTCGCGCTCCATCAATTCCGATCGATGGAAACGGCACTGCGCAAGCTGCAGACATTGGGTTATAAACGTCCCGGACTCGCACTGGCAGATGACAGTGATCAGCGGGCGGATCGTAATTGGTCGGCGGCCTTTTGGAGTGAGCAGCGCCGCCTTCCCCAACGCGATCGCATCCCCTTACTGCTTTCCAAGCCGCTTGATCAGCCAACGTTCACCAAATGGTTTCGCAAGTATCGCCCCGATGTGGTGTTGGCGATCTGGCCACAAGTTTATGATTGGCTGGAACAGGCTGGAGAATCCATTCCGCAATCGACCGGTCTGTCGCTGCTTTCTGTCCCGGACGAGGGACGGAAGTTTTCCGGCATTTGGGAGAACCCGCAGATGATTGGTGCCAAGGCGGTCGAGTTTCTCATTGATATGATTCATCGCGGGGAATGCGGCATCCCGCCGATACCGATCTGTATGCTGGTGGAAGGAACCTGGATGCCCGGTAAAACGGTTAGAACCCGGGCGTGAATTGCTCCTCACGATAGCGATTATCTCCATCCTGACGGCGTTTGGTTTTTCCGCCTTGGGGACGGCACGCTTGGCCTCACAGATTACGCAAAATATGGCCAGCCTGGGTCTGCTCGGTTTGCTGAGAGATCACTTTTTTGAAAAAGAGATTTTTTCCGATTCAATACAATCCCTCTTTATATTTTAAGATCCGTCGTGACGGATTGGCAGAGTCCGATGAAGGTCTCCTCGGGCAGGCTCAGTCTCCGTCCTTGCCAATGAAGAATGCCCCAGCGGCGTTTGAGCTTTTTTCCCGGTAAGGGAATGGAGACGAGAGCGCCTTGTTCGATCTCCTTGCGGGCGATCCAGGGGGCCAGGATGCCGACGCCGAGACCGAGCTTCACGAGCTCCTTGATGGCAACCATGCTTCCGAGTTCAATGAAAGACTTGAGCGCGATTTCTTCTTTGTCGAAAAAATCCCCGATTAATTTGAAGGTGGAACTTGTCTTATTATAGAGGATGTAATTTTGTGCGCCAATTTCGTCATGGGTAGCCCGACCTTTTTGCGCCCACGGATGCAGTGGACTGGTGATAAAGGTGAGTTCGTCCGTGAAGAGCGGTCGAAATTTTAACCGGGGCTCATGCGAGGCTTCGAGGGTGAGTGCAATATCGACACGATTCTGGCGTAGCAGCTCGATGGCGGCGGGAGAATCTCCGGGGTCGATACTAATATGGCAGCGGGGGAAGCTTTCCTTAAACTCCCGCAGGACGGCGGGAAGAATGTATTCGCAGGCAGTGCTGCTGGCGCTCAAGCGCAGACGTCCCGTGCCCCACTGGCTGAGTTGTCCCAATTCGAGGCGAGCACCAGCCATCTCGTCGAGGATCGTCCGGGCGCGGACGAGGAACTGTTCTCCGGCCTGCGTAATCATGACCGATTTACCCACCCTGTCTAAAAGTCTACAGCCCACGTCCTCTTCAAGCGCTTGCATGGCATGACTGATTGCGGATTGGGTCAGGTTCAGGTGCCTCCCGGCCAGCGTGAAGCTCCCGAGATCGGCGACGGCGACGAAGGCTCTAAGCTGACGGCTATCAAGCGTTACGCTCATATATGAATGAATTTCATGATAAACATGAAAAATATGCAACCTATTAATTTATGAAAAGAGGGTTGATGGCATGGTGACTGCCTCTTTGGTCGATGTGATTAAAAAACTCCAGACCGTAAACCGGCTGCAAGCGAAAACCCTAAAAGTGGGGTTTGTGCCGTTGGTGGACTGCGCGCCCTTGGTCATGGCGCATGAATTGGGGTTTTTCGCCAAATACGGACTGAGCGTGGAGTTGAGTCGGGAACTGGGTTGGGCTTCGATCCGGGACAGGGTGATCTACGGAGAGTTGGACGCCGCGCAGGCGGTTGCGGGCATGGTTTTCGCCGCGGCCTGGGGATTGGGCTCTATTCCGTGCGAGTGTCTGACGGCGCTCGTATTGAATTCACAGGGAAACGCGATCACGCTGTCGAATCGGTTGTGGACTCTCGGAGTTCGCGATGTGGCCTCGCTCCGTGCGCTGATCCAGCATCGACGGGAAGAGAAGCCATTGGTTTTTGGGGTGGTCTTTCCCTATTCGTCTCATCATTTCTTGCTGCGGCAGTGGTTGAAGTCGGGTGGGATCGATCCGGATCGCGACGTGCAGATCGTGGTCGTGCCGCCCCCGCAAATGTTCAGTAATCTGAAAGCCGGAAATCTGGATGGCTACTGTGTGGGTGAGCCCTGGAACACGGTGGCGGTGCAGGCGCGGGTGGGTTGGTGTCCTGTCACGAGCAGCGGGCTTGCGCCGTTGCATCCGGAAAAGGTGTTGATGGTGCGCGCGGACTTTGCTGCGACGCGGCATGACGAGCATGTGGCGCTGGTGAGTGCCTTGTTGGAGGCATGCGCCTGGTGTCAGAAGGCCGAGAACCGACGGGAGATGATCCGGGTTCTGGCTCGCCCCGCTTATGTAAATGCGCCTGTCCGGGCGATTGAGGGGAGCTTCGAAGCTCGGTTCGATTGTGGACATGGTCAGTATTCGGACGAGGGCGCCTTTCATCTTTTCTTCGGAGGCGAATTGAATGCACCCACGGCAGACAAGGCGGCTTGGATTCTGCATCAAATGCGTGTGAGCAAGTTGCTGGAGCCCCTGGCGTGGAGTACGGCTCCGCAGGAAACCAATTTATTCCGGTGCGATATCTATGACGCCGCTTGGAGACTATTTAGCAAAAAACGAATCCTGGAACCTGTCGATCATGAAAAACAAATCCTCCATTCCTACTAGTACCCTGATCTCCCGCCGGTCCTTTCTGAATTGCTCACTGAAAGGTTTGGGCGCTGCCGCTTTGCTCGGCGGCATGCCGAAAGGCTGGATCGGTTCGGTTTACGCGAGTGACGCGCCGGAAGTGGATACGCTGAAATTTGGCATGATCGCGCTGACGGATTGCGCACCCTTGGCGATCGCTCATGAGCGGGGCTTGTTCAAGAAGTACGGTATCAATTCGGTGATCAGCAAAGGGGCGAGTTGGGCAGCGATTCGCGATTCGCTTTCCAACGGCGACCTGCAGGCGACGCACATGCTGCTGGGCATGCCGATTGCCTCGACAATGGGACTGCTGGGTTCGCCAAAGAAACCCATGATTGTGCCGTGGTTGCTTAATCGCAATGGCCAGGCCATCACCTTGAAGCAAGATCTGAAGGGTAAGGTCGGGGCTGATCCCAAGGCATTGAAACCTCTCGTCGATGAAGCGAAGTCCAAGGGGACGCCGATGACGTTTGCCATGACCTTCCCGCCCGGCACTCATGCGATGTGGATGCGTTACTATCTCGGCGCGGGTGGGATTAACCCGGACAAAGATGTCGCGCTGATCACCGTGCCGCCGCCGCAGATGGTGGCCAATATGAAGATCGGCAAGATGGATGGTTTCTGCGTGGGAGAGCCGTGGAACGCGCGCAGTATCGCCGATGGCATCGGATTCACGGCGATGACTACGCAGGATATGTGGAAGGATCACCCGGAAAAAGTGTGCGCCTTCCTTGCGGAGTTTGCGGATAAGAATCCGAAGACGGTGAAGGCGGTCCTCAAGGCGTTGAATGAGGCCAGTGTGTGGCTCGATGAGATGGCGAATCGGCCAGAGGCTTGCAGCATTGTGAGTCAGCCGACTTACATCAATTGTCCCAAGGAACTTATTCTTGGTCGGATGCAGGGAGCGATTGATTACGGAGACGGTCGTAAAAAAACGGAGGACACCTATTACATGACCTTCAGCAAGCGGAACTGCAATTATCCGCAGTTGAAATATGGTGTGTGGTGGCTCTCGCAATTCCGCCGCTGGGGAATGGTGGAAGGCGCGCCCGATTACATGGGCGTGAGCAAGCAGGTAATGCGGCCCGATCTCTATGAAGAGGCCATGAAGGAGGTCGGATACACGCATGGGGGCGCCGATCACAAACCGGAAACCTTGTTCGATGGCGTCACGTTTGATCCGGCCCAACCAGAAGCCTACGCCAAGGCTTTTTCAGTCAACAATCTGAAGGGCTAGTGCCTAGGAAAATCCGATTATGAATAAAGAAAACCAATTCAAATTTGACTGGATGATCCTTCCTCTTTTTGCAGCCGTGGCAGTGATCGTTCTCTGGGCGATCGTCAGCAGTATACATGGAGTGGCCTTGCCCTCGCCTTTGAAAACATGGGAAGCGAGCAAGCTCTATATTCTCGAGCCCTTTGCCAAGCGTGGAGAGTTGGATCAGGGGATTCTGCGATTCACCTGGTACTCGCTGGTGCTGGTGGTCAAGGGCTATGCGCTCGCCTTGATTGTAGGCACGCCGTTGGGATTTCTTCTCGGTGTTTCCAAGCTCTTCACGAAAAGTCTCGATCCGTTGATTCAGGTTCTTCGTCCGGTATCGCCGCTGGCTTGGTTGCCTCTCGGCCTGATCCTTTTTCAGAAATCGGAACCGGCGGCGATCTTCACCATCGCCATTTGCGCCATGTGGCCGACCGTGCTTAATACCGCAATGGGGGTGCGCGCGATTCCGCAGGACTACCTCAACGTCGCCCGTGTACTCAAACTTTCCCGGAGTCGCACGTTGTTCAAAATTCTCATTCCGGCGGCGCTTCCCTACATGTTCACCGGATTTCGCTTGAGCCTCGGGATTGCATGGTTGGTGATCGTGGCGGCGGAGATGTTGACGGGTGCGCCCGGCGTGGGGGGCTTCCTGTGGCAGGAATACAACAGCCTCATCTATGAGCACATCATCCTCTGTATTCTCACAATCGGGGTCATTGGGTTCGTGCTCGACCGGTTGATGAGCATGGTGGAGCAACGCTTCAAAACCGCTTAGGCAAAATTAAGCCGGAAAATTTACCATGGCATTCATCGAAATCAAAGGGGCGGGGAAGAGTTACGGCGGCAACACCGTATTGCGGGATATCAATCTCACCATTGAACGCGGAGAATTCGTGGCCATCGTCGGCTACTCCGGCGCGGGCAAGACGACGCTCATCTCCATGCTGGCGGGCTTGGTGACCCCCGATACGGGAACCGTGAAGATGAACGATCTGGAGATCACCGATCCGGGGCCGGATCGTAGCATCGTCTTTCAAAACTATTCATTACTACCGTGGATGACTGTCTACGAAAACATTCACCTCGCGGTGGATCAGGTTTTTCCGAATTGGCCCGCTGAACGTAAGAAGCAGGAAACGGAGAAATACATCGCCATGGTCAAGCTGACGCCTGCCCGTGACAAGAAACCCGGCGAGCTTTCCGGCGGCATGAGGCAACGTGTTTCGGTGGCGCGGGCCTTGGCGATTGATCCGCAGGTGCTGCTTCTGGATGAACCACTCAGCGCCTTGGATGCGCTCACGCGGGCGACGTTGCAGGATGAGATTGAGCGTATCTGGAGCGAAAATAAGAAAACAGTTGTCCTGATCACGAATGATGCCGACGAGGGAATCCTGCTGGCGGACCGGATCATCCCTCTGAGTGCGGGGCCGGGTGCTACGCTGGGGCCTGCCATTACGATTGATTTGCCGCGGCCTCGTGACCGCAAGACGGTCAATCACGACTCGCGTTACAAGGCGATTCGAAATCATGTGCTGGATTATTTGCTGACGACCGGAGCGCGGCAGAAGACGGTGATTAATCGCAAACTGATCCTGCCGGATATCGAGCCTGAAGATCTGTCGACGAGTGTCCGGGGATGGCATTTCGGTCGTCGGCCCGTGCGCCGGAATGAAATCAAAAGTGAATCGGTGGAGGTGTCGTCATGAGCGAGTATGTCCTTCTCTCCAAGCTCACCAAGATCTATGAGACGCCGAAAGGTCCGGCGGTGATTGTGCGGGACTTTGATCTCTCGATCAAAAAAGGGGAGTTCGTTTCGCTGATCGGTCATTCAGGGTGCGGCAAATCGACGGTGCTTTCGATGGTGGCGGGTCTGAGCGAGGTCACGTCCGGAGGCATCATCATTGGCGGTAAAGAGATCAACGGTGCTGGCCCGGATCGGGGTATTGTATTTCAGTCGCCCTGTCTCTTGCCTTGGCTGACGGCGATGGAGAACGTCATGCTTGGTGTGGATCAAGTATTTTACACTGCCGGGAAATTAGAGCGTCGACAGATTGCGGAGTACTATCTTTCACTGGTTGGATTAGGAGAATCGCTCGATAAGAAACCCGCTGAACTTTCGCAAGGCATGCGGCAGCGGGTGGGTATTGCCCGGGCTTTTTCGCTCTCTCCGAAGATGCTGCTGTTGGATGAACCTTTCGGAATGCTCGACTCGCTAACGCGATTTGAATTGCAGCAGGTGCTGCTCGAATTGTGGCGCAAGGACAAGAAAACCGCATTGATGGTGACGCATGATGTGGATGAAGCGCTCTTCCTTTCGGATCGTATCGTCATGATGACGAATGGGCCTGAGGCCGAGGTGGGTGAGATTCTGGAAGTGCCGTTCCCGCGGCCGCGCGATCGCAAGACCGTGTTGGAACATCCGGAGTACTACAAGCTGCGCGAGCATCTGATCGGATTTCTGGAAGAGCGCGCTCATATTCGACCGGAAAAGAAACAGCCGGCGTCGCCTTCCGTCTCTGTCGCTGACGTGCCGAAAACCAATCTGGGGAGTATGGATAAAAACCAAACACAGCCGTTTGAACTCAAGTCATAAAACAAGGAAATAGAATGCATCGAACAACACAAATCATCTGCCTGTGGGCCGTACTGGGTTTGCTCCAGTCGACAGTTCTTGCAGGTGTGGACGGGAAAGACATTACAACGCCGATCCTCAATTCAGGCCTTCCGGATAAACCGGTGGCCGTTGAGAAGAGTGATGGATGGAAGTGGGGCGATCCCATCACGCTGGCCGACGGCATGGTGATCATCGATGGAGAGGAGCGGATGCGCTTCGAATTGCGAAATAACAATTTCGATTTCAATGACAGCGTGAATAATGTCACCGATGATAGCTACCTGCTTCAACGCTTTCGCGTCGGTGTCATGGCCAAGCCACTGGATTGGATGACGCTCTATGTGCAGGGACAAGATTCACGCGAAATTGATTCCGACCGTCCGGATGTCCCTTTCGTCATGGGGTCGGAAGGGGATAATGACTTCAACCTGCGCCAAGCCTGGATACAACTCGGCAATCCCAAGGAATTTCCGGTATCAACGAAAATCGGCCGCCAGACTCTGATTTACGGCGATGAGCGGTTGGTAGGGGCCTTTGACTGGAATAATTTCGGACGGACTTTTGATGCGGTGAAGGTGACTTATGACATTCCGGCTGCCAAGACAACCATTGATGCCTTTGTGGCCAACGTGGTGACCATTCGTCCGAATAATCAGACGAATAATGATGAGTATGCGTTCAACGGCTCCGATCCGTACGATCTCTTCACGGGAATTTATGCCAAGTCGGACTATCTCGATTTTCAGACCACGGAAGCTTACTTCCTCTACCGCGATAAAACCCGTAACGGTCCCATCTATAGTGATCCGCCTTTCGTCGCCAACACGGCGAGCGCGGCCTCACTGCCATATGACGTCCAGCAGGAGGTCTTCACGGTCGGGGGACGCGTGAAGTCGAGTGATCCGAAAAAACTGCATGGCTTCGATTACGAAGCGGAGGGCGCTTACCAATTCGGCTCAACGGATGGACGCAACGGAACGGTTTCCGGTGGATCTTTTACTTTTCCCACCGGCAGTGCGCTTAACTTGAGCGCTTTCGCTGCACATGGCGCGGCGGGTTACACCTGGACGAGTTGCGAGTGGAAACCACGGGTGGGGATTCAATATGACGTGGCTTCCGGAGACGATAATCCGAGCGATGGTTCATCGCAGACGTTTATGAATTTGTATCCGACCAATCACAAGTTTTACGGCTATATGGATCTCTTCGCGTGGAAGAATATTCATAATCCTTCCTACAATTTCAGCATCAAGCCGATGAGGGATCTGACGCTGACTTTTGCGCACCAATTCTTTTGGCTCTATACCACTCAGGATGCCTGGTATCGCGCGAATGGTGTGGCGCAGGTTCGCCCACTGAATGCGGCCGCGATGAGTGCGAATAATTATGTGGGCAATGAAGTGGATATAACGGCGACCTATTCCCCGGTCAAGAATCTGGGGATTCTGGTTGGTTACAGTCACTTCTTTTCCGGAGATTATGTGAAGGATACGCAGGCGGGAACGAATGGTCCCGACGATGCGGATTTCTTCTACTTGCAATCCACGGTCAAATTTTAACCTATGCTTACGGCTCCTCCCACCATTCCGGAAAATGCTCCTTTTACGACGGAGCAGAAAGCGTGGATAAACGGCTATTTGGCCGGACTCTATGCCTGCTCTCGGAACAGTACGATAAATTCCGCCCAACTGCCCGAAGCTCCCCGGGAACCGTTGCACATTCTGTTTGGCAGTCAGACGGGAACGGCGGAAGGGCTGGCCCATCGGCTGTCGAAACTCGCCAAGAGCAAGGGATTTGGTGCGCAAGTGAAACCACTGGGAGAAGGGGCGGCGCTGGATTGGAGTGCGGTGAAAAATCTTTTGGTGATTACCAGCACTTACGGCGATGGCGATATGCCGGACAACGCACAATCGGGCTGGGAATTTCTCGCTTCCGATCAAGCGCCTATGTTGGCGCAGACGCGCTTTTCAGTGCTCGCACTGGGGGATACCAACTACAGCGCCTTTTGTCAGGCGGGAAAAAAGTTTGATGCGCGGCTGGAGGAATTAGGCGCTCAGCGGGTGACGCCCCGGGTGGATTGCGATGTGGATTATGAGAAAGCCGCACTCGAATGGTTCGAATCGGTGATGGCTGGTCTTGGCTCCCATACGACCACTGTGTCAGTCGCGAATAGTGAGCTGGACGTCGCCGTTGCAACGGATTATTCCAAGACCAATCCCTTTCCGGCAAAACTATTGACGAGCCGAGTACTCAATGGAGCGGGATCAAGCAAGGAAACCCGGCATGTCGAGATATCGTTGGAAGGTTCCGGGCTGAGCTATCAGGTGGGTGATGCGTTGGGCGTGATGCCGAGCAATTGCCCGGCGTTGGTTGATGAACTGATTCGAGCCTTACATTGCGATGGGGAGGAGGCGGTGCCTTTACCCAGTGGAGGTGAAACATCGCTCCGGGCGGCGTTGCAGAATCACTATGACATTACGAAAGTGTCGAATGAATTGGCTCGAGATTTTTTCGATCGATCTGGTGAAGTATCCTACAAGCAATTGTTGTCGCCTGCGCATGAGGAAGAATTTAAAAAGTATCTATACAGTCGTGATGTGATCGATATGTTGGTGGAGTTTCCCCAGGTTCGACACACCGCCGCAGAGCTGTGCGCTTTATTGAAAAAGCTCGCGCCGCGTCTCTATTCGATCTCATCGAGTCCTCTGGCTCATCCTGGCCAGGTACATCTGACTGTGGGCGTTGTTCGTTACGAAATCAAAGGGCGTTCAAAGGGCGGGGTCTGTTCGACCTTTTTGGCGGATCGTATTGGTGTTGGTGGAACGGTGCCGGTCTATGTGCAAGCGTCTCATGGATTTCGTTTGCCTGTGGATGATCAGGTGCCGGTAATCATGGTGGGACCCGGAACAGGCATAGCGCCTTTTCGTGCCTTTTTGGAGGAGCGGCAGGCGCGGGGCGCGAAAGGACGTAACTGGCTTTTCTTTGGAGATCAGCGTGAGTCGAGCGACTACCTTTATCGCGATGCGCTGGAGGAGTGGAAGAAGGAGGGGCATCTCACCCGACTGAGTACGGCCTTTTCGCGCGACCAGGAAAAGAAAATTTACGTACAGCACCGCATGGAGGAAGAGGTGGCTGAGTTGTGGTCCTGGTTGCAGGAGGGGGCTTGCTTTTATGTCTGCGGCGATGCCTCACGCATGGCGAAGGATGTGGATCAGGCCCTGCATCGCGTGGCGGAAGCGGGTGGCGGGCTTACGGCGGAAGCGGCTGCGGATTACATCAAGAAGTTGCGGACCGAAAAACGGTATCTCCGGGATGTTTACTAACACCGAAAAGGATTCGCCATGACCAATGAATTGCAAATACCCGAGCCGCACAAACAAATGATCGCAGCGCAATGGCCTGATCGCGCTTTGAATCCGGAGCAGAAAAAATATCTGGAAGGCTTTTTCGCCGGTATGCAGGCGCAGGGGATTTCCTTTGCAGGGGCGGTAACCACAGCTTCGGTCGAAGACTCGGCACCGTTGATTTTCGAGGAGCGAGTGAAGCGGGAAGAGCATCCGCTCGATTCGTATTACCGGCTGACGGATAACGCCGCTTTTAATAAAGCGCCCGATAAGGAAGAAACGTTCCGTTTCAAATGGAATGGACTATTCTATCTGACCCCCGTGAAAGATGCCTTCATGGCGCGGCTACGGATACCGGGTGGGCAACTGCGGACATTTCAATTGCGGGAAATCGCCCAGGTTGCCAAGCAGTTGACGACGGGCTACGTGCAGATTACAACACGAGCCAATTTTCAAATTCGCCTTATTCAGCCCAAAGATGCCCCTGAAGTCTTGCGACGCATTCAAAGTGTGGGGCTGCACACGCGCGGTGCCGGAGCGGATAATATTCGCAACATCACGGCGAACCCCACGGCAGGCGTAGATCCACATGAGTTGGTGGATGTGACGCCCTATTGTAATGATCTCGCCCAGTTCATTCTGGCTCATCGCGAGTTCTACGATTTGCCCCGCAAATTTAACATCGCGCTCGATGGCGGTGGTCTGATTGGTTCCATCGAAGACACGAATGACATTGGTGTGCGCGCAGTTCGTGTGAATGAGAACAGCATGGGTATTGCACCCGGTATTTATTTTCGCATGAAACTCGGCGGCGCGACGGGGCACAAAGCTTTTGCCCGCGATCTCGGTGTTTTGATCTCCCCGGATCAGGTGGTGAAGGTGATCCTGGCGGCGGTACGGGTTTTTATTGCGAATGGGAATCGAACGGATCGGAAAAAAGCACGGCTCAAGCATCTGCTCGATACGTGGACTCTCGATCAATATCTCGTCGAGATGGAGAAGCTATTGGCCGCTTCTCTGATAAGGGCTCCTTTGGATGCGGACGGTAAGTCGTTTCTGCATGAATCGGAAATGGCGTCCACGGTAGCGCATTCTCATATTGGAGCGTTTCCGCAAAAGCAGACGGGTTACCACTATATCGGTGTGGCGATGCCGGTTGGTCAAATTTCACCGGATCAGTTGCTACGTTTGGCGGACTTGGCCGACAACTACGGCTCGGGAGAGGTGCGGCTTACGGTGTGGCAAAACCTGGTCCTGCCGCATATTCCGGAAGCCTATGTGGAGACGGTGAAGAAGGCGCTCGTGAAAATGGGTTTTCACTGGAAACAATCGAATCTCAGCAGCGGCGTCGTGGCGTGTACCGGCAATGCCTATTGCAAATATGCCGCGACGAATACGAAGGCGCATGCCTTGGAGATTATCAAGAAGTTGGAGAAACGGATTACACTGGACCAGCCGATTAATATTCATGTGACCGGATGCCCGCATTCCTGCGCGCAACATTACATGGGCGATATTGGATTATTGGGAGCAAAGGTGAATCGCGCAGGCGAATCGATCGAGGGCTATCATGTTTTTGTTGGTGGTGGATTCGCTGCCAGCAGGTCAATTGGACGGCAGGTCTTTCAGGGTATCCCTTTTGATGAAGTTATTGATCTTTTGGAGAAGATGCTGAAAGCGTATTTGCGGCATCGCACGAGTGGGGAGACCTTTCAGCAGTTCACGGCTCGTCATGATCTGAATGCCTTGCAGACTCTTTTTTGTCAGGATGTCTGATGGAGACACTCGATCCAGAGCGCTTTTCGGAGACGGAGCAGGCTCCGCTTCGTACCCTCATTGATGAGTTGCTGGAAGCGCAGCAATCGCTATCAGCCGTGGAACGTTTCTCCCAACGGCATGCGGGGGACGCGATTCCGGCTCAGCAAAAATATTATCGCGAGCTTATCCCGCTCTCATCTCCCGGACCGGGGGAGCAGTATGCCTTCCGGGTTAATTTGGACGCCTGCACAGGTTGCAAATCCTGCGTGAGCGGTTGCCATAGTTTGAATGGACTGGACGAAGGCGAAAGCTGGAGGCAGGTGGGTTTGCTGGTGGGTGACGAGGAGACGGAGTCTTACCAACAGACAGTAACTGCGGCCTGTCATCACTGCGTCGAACCCGCCTGTATGCATGGTTGCCCGGTGGCGGCCTATGACAAGGATTCCATTACGGGAATTGTGCGACACCTCGATGATCAATGCATCGGATGCCAATATTGTGTCTTGAAATGTCCGTATGACGTTCCGAAGTACCATGCGAAAAAAGGTATCGTGCGCAAATGCGATATGTGCCAAAGCCGACTGAAGGTTGGAGAGGCGCCCGCATGCGTGCAGGCCTGCCCGACGCAGGCCATTCAGATCACGATTATCCGGCTAGATGAGGTGAGGTCCGTTTCTGGGCCGGATCAACGGATGATCGCGGGAGCATTTGATTCGAGTTATACGCAACCGACGACACGCTATCATTCGAAGACGTCGTCGCCCGAACATGTTCGTTCAGCGAACGCGTATGACCTGCGGCTGGAGCCCGCTCATTACCCGCTGGTCTTTATGCTTGTGTTGACCCAGCTCTCGGTGGGTTTGTTTGCCGCACAGATCGTGAATGGCTTTTGGAATTTATCCGGGAATGGGGCCGGGATGACTCTGCTTGCGCTGGCGGCAGCCATACTTGGTGTGATCTCGAGTACGTTGCATCTCGGGCGGCCACTCGGAGCGTGGCGGGCTTTTCTGGGATTGCGACGGTCGTGGCTTAGCCGGGAGATTTTGATCTTTGGAGCCTTTGTGCCAGCGGCGATGATATATACTGCGCTGCAGTGTCTGCCGGAGTTTCCCATGCCGATGCGCTCAGTCGCGACATCGATCCTGATTGTCGGGGTGCTCGTGTTTGGATTTTCGGGGGTATTTTCTTCGGTCATGATTTACGCCGATACGCAACGCGAATTCTGGAAGATATCGACTACGGCTTGGAAATTTTTCGGGACGACATTGATTCTTGGCGGTGCTGCTGCGGCACTGTTCACCGCATCTTTCCTTTGGATCGGAATGGTAATGGCGCTGCTGCCGCTCAAGTTGGCGTTGGAGTCCGGTGTTTTTCGTCATTTGCAAGACGGCGGAATGACGCCACTGGGTTGCACGGCGAGAATATTGAAGAAGAAGCTCGGCAGATTGGTTGCGATGCGATTTGGCGTGGCCGTACTGGGCATGGGCTTGCTTGTAGTGGAAATATTCAGCGGTGATTCATTCTTTTTGCGAGGCCTCGCCTTGGTTTGTCTGCTGACGGGAGAACTGCTGGAGCGGACTTATTTCTTTCGCGCCGTCAAGGCACCACGCATGCCTGGAATGGCAGGAAGCTAAGCAAGATGAAGCTTCAAATTGAAAAGACACTTCGCCAGTTCGATGGTCCATTAACTCAGGAATTAGTTCTGGAGCCGGGAAAATTTGGACTGGGTCATCTGCCCGGAAAATCTCAGCCGGATGCCACCACAACGACGACGTGCGGTTTTTGCTCAACAGGTTGCGGCCTCACTGTTCATTTAAAAAATGGGCAGGCGATTAATCTCACTCCCAGTACACATTATCCGGTCAATCTTGGCATGGCTTGTCCGAAGGGCTGGGAAGCGCTCACACCCCTGGCGGCTTCGGATCGAGCGACGGTGCCACTGGGGAGAGATGTTGAAGGCGTGCGTCGTCCGCTCAGTTGGGACGCCGCCCTGCGGACTTTCACGTCCAAGTTCAAGGCGATTCAAGCCAAGCATGGTCTGGAATCAGTGGCATTCCTGAGTACGGGACAAATTGTGACGGAGGAAATGGCCTTTCTTGGAGCGCTCACGAAACTTGGAATGGGGATGATTCACGGTGACGGCAACACGAGGCAGTGCATGGCGACGGCTGCGACCGCGTACAAGGAGTCGTTCGGATACGATGCGCCCCCGTTTACGTATCAGGATTTCGAGGAGTCGGACGTTCTGGTTTTTATTGGAGCGAATCCCTGCATCGCGCATCCGATCATGTGGCAACGGGTAAGCCGTAATCCGCACCACCCTGAAATCATCGTGATTGATCCGCGCAAGACCGAAACAGCGATGGCGGCGACACAGCATTATGCCATTCGACCCAAGAGCGATCTGGTTTTGCTCTATGGATTGGCAAATCGATTAATGACGAATGAATGGATCGATCGGAACTATATCGCAGCTCATACAAAAGGTTACGAAGACTTTGCAGAGCATGTGAGAAGCTTCGAGTCGGAACGGATCGCGCGCGAGTGCGGCATTTCGACTGACGAGGTGGAAAGGTTGGCGCGAACGATTCATGAAGGACGGCGCGTTTCCTTTTGGTGGACGATGGGAGTAAACCAAAGTCACGAGGGGACGCGCGTGGCGCAAGCGATTATCAATCTGGCGCTGATGACGGGTAATATGGGGCGACCGGGGACGGGCGCCAACTCGATCACGGGCCAATGCAATGCGATGGGATCGCGCCTTTTTAGTAATACGACCAATTTGTTTGGTGGACGCGATTTTCGTAATCCGGAGCACCGGGAAGTCGTAGCGCAACGTTTGGGTATCGGAGTGGACCGTATCCCGGATCGGAACAGTTGGGCCTACGATCAGATTATCGAAGGAATCGATCAAGGAAAAATCAAAGGACTTTGGATCATCGCCACCAATACGGCGCATTCCTGGATCGATCAAAATCGACTGAGCCGGATTTTGGATAAGCTCGAGTTTCTCGTAGTGCAGGACATGTATCACTCCACGGAAACTGCTTCTCGCGCCGATCTGTTTTTGCCAGCCGCCGGTTGGGGTGAGAAAGAGGGGACCTTCATCAACTCCGAGAGGAGGATTGGTTTGACCAAGAAAGTGGCACGAGCTCCCGGTCAAGCTCTGAGCGATTTTCACATCTTCAAACTCATTGCAGAGTATTGGGGCGAGGGGGAAATGTTCCGGGAATGGGATTCGCCGGAGGCCGTATTTCAGATTATCAAGAGGCTTTCGATTGGTCAGCCGTGCGACATCTCGGGAATTGCCGATTACCAAATGCTCGACGACTGCGGCGGCGTGCAGTGGCCGTTCCCAAGTGGGAGCGAAACGCCTGCGACCCACAGGCGACTCTTCGAGGACGGTCGCTACTATCATCCGGACGGTAAGGCGCGGTTTATCTACGAGACGCCGCGCGAGCCCGGTGAAGTGACATGCGGTGAGTATCCTTTTCTACTTTTGACGGGGCGGGGGAGTTCGGCCCAATGGCATACGGAAAGCCGGACGCGAAAATCGGATATCTTGAATAAGCTGCGTCCGTCTGAACTCTTGATCGAGATCAGTCCTGCGGATGCGAGGCGTCTGGGTATTCAATCGGGCCAGCCTGTGAGCGTGGCTTCCAGACGGGGAGAGCTATGTGGGGTGGCGCATGTCACGTCGACAATTGCGCCCGGACAGATTTTTATTCCGATGCACCACGCCATGACCAATCGGTTAACCTATTCGGAGGTCGATCCGTATTCGCGTCAGCCTTCCTACAAAAACGGCGCCGTACGGGTGGAAAAGGCTTAACCACCAATGGCCGTCATCGGGCGACCCGGCTCGTAGCAATCGGAGAATTCGTGATTTTCCGGTTTATTCGCGATCGCCGCGCGGAGAAGGGATTCGGCATCACTCGTTCCAGAGCGAAGCGGAGCGAGTAGATCGATCTCACCATGGCGTCCGAGGCAAGGGCGCAATTTGCCATCGGCAGTGAGTCGCAGTTTATTGCAGCTTTCGCAAAAATGTGGCGTGGTGAGCGCACCGATAAAACCGATTTTCGCTCCGGTCGATCGATGGAGGTAGTAGCGGGCGGGACCGTGCCCCGGACGATAATCAACCAGCGGCTCCAGATTTCCGTCAGTTTGGAGACGTTGCATAACCTCGCCGACGGAGATGAAATTGGACTCATTAAGCACGTCGGTTCGGGAGAGTGGCATGAGTTCGATGAAGCGAAGCGGGGTGTTATGGCGGGCGGCGAATTCAATCAGCGGCTGAAAGCTGGATTCGTTGACGCCACGCATCAGGACGCAATTGAGCTTCACCACCTCGAATCCTGCGGCGAGGGCGCTCTCGATTCCTTTTAGTACGGGGGTGATATCAGAACCAGTTATGGAGCGGTACGTGGCGGCGTCGAGCGTATCGAGGCTGACATTGACCGATCGGACCCCGGCCTCTTTCAGTGAAAGAGCGAGGGGTGCCAGCCGTGTGGCGTTGGTCGATAATCCCAAGGTTTGGACACCGGGCAATTCCCACAACCGACGGGCGATTTCGACGATATCTGGCCGCAATAGCGGTTCTCCGCCAGTCAATCGGAACTTGCGAAAACCAAGGGTCGTGGCGCTTTGGGCGATCTGGACGATTTCGTCCGCGGTCATGTGGTCCGCGCGCTGAGCCCAGCCCTTGTACCCTTCCGGCATACAATACAGGCAGCGCTCGTTGCAGCGGTCTGTCACTGAAATGCGGAGATAGTCGATCGTTCGTCCAAAGGGATCCATGATATAGTTATACCTTGGAGCAATACTGGCTCTTGTCAAAGGAGAGTCTCGCTTGAAATGAGCTTTTCGGACGAATGTTTTTTGAAAGGGAAAAACTCACTTTGCATTGAACAAAGAAAGTCATTCAGCGAGAATGACGCGAGGCAAATTGCCTCCATGATGATCCGTATTCGCCACCTCTACATTTCGCCGGGCCATAACTTTTTTGGCCATCACGAGCAACCCGCTGGAGATCATCCCTTGATCGAGCGAACAGAAATCGAATGCGTGGCAGGAGAAGGAATCCGGCACGACCGTTTTTTTGGGTACAAGGAAAACTACAAGGGACAGATCACCTTTTTTTCCAATGAAGTATTCGAGGAGCTTTGCAGCGAGTTGAACGTAAAGAGCGTCTCGCCCGGAGCGGCACGCCGCAATGCCATTACGGTTGGAGTGGATTTGAGGACATTGATCGGTTGCGTATTTACGATTCAGGATATCCAGTTTGAAGGCACTGCCGAATGCACACCCTGCTACTGGATGGATCAGGCCATCGCTCCCGGAGCGGAAAAATGGCTTGCGGGACGGGGGGGCTTGCGGGCGCGAATTTTGACCAGTGGTATCCTGCGGGTGGATGACGGGCAAGGCGCGGCATGAATTTTAGCGCTGTCTTATTGGCTGGTGGGAAATCGACGCGAATGGGGCGCGATAAGGCTTCACTGCCTTATCAGGGGCGCATGCTCTGGGAGCATCAAATCGAGACCCTGCGAGAATCTGGTGCCGCAGAAATTCTGATTTCGGGTCCGCCACATGGGGTTTATGCGGATTCTGGATACACGATTATTTCCGATGCGTCAGTGAATTGCGGACCAATCGGGGGGCTGTACTCGACGCTCGCGAAAGCCGCACATGGACATGTGTTACTGCTGGCAGTCGATCTTCCCCATATGACCAGCGGATACATGAAATGTCTTTGGTCAAAATGCCTTCCGGGCCGTGGTGTCGCGGGCTTTGATGAAGCGTACGAACCATTGACCGCTTTTTATCCGAAGGAGCTGTTGCCCTTATTAGAGAGCCATATTTCTAAGAATGAATATTCGTTTCAGAAATTAATCGCTGAGGCCGAAGCGCTTGGATTGATGGCGACATTTCCCATTGCCAAAGAAGATCTTGGTTTTTTCTATAACTGGAATGCGCCGCAAGAATAGCAAGGCGCTGTGCCTTGATCGGCAATAAGCCCTCTATTTGAATAGTTTCATATCCACGCTGCTTGTGGGTTCCGACGGTGCATCATACCTTTCTGGTGTGGAAGGCTGCGATAGTCCCTGACGCAATGAGACGGCCTGAATAGAGAGTAATGTGAAACTCCCGCAGGTAGGAATCGCTGCAAGAGAAAAACTGGCTATGAAAAAAGTAAAAGACTTTTCCCGATATTTGGTGATTGGAGCCATCCTGTTACTGGGGCAGGGATCGAATTCGGCCTGGTCTGCGGCAAATCTCGCTCGTGTTGATATCAGCAGCAGTCCGAAGGATGAAATTAATCTGGAAATTGGCACCTGTTCGCCGCTGGCCCGGGTAACGCATGCCGACTGGCTTAGTCCGGAGCAAAGGACGCGATTTGTCACCGCTCACTTTCCTGCGACGACAGAGTGGCAGGAGGGATTCGTAACCCTTACGCCCTCGAAAAGCGGGAATGTTTCGATCACGCTGATGGGAGTTTATTTGCTGGAGGATGCCGCTGCGAAAAAGATCCGCTGCATACAAATCGATTTTGATGAGGTGCAGGCGGATAGTGTTGTGATCAAGAATGGCGGATTTGAAAAAAAGGAGAACGAGAACCGCCCGGCCTCCTGGAGCGTATCGGATTTGCAGACAGGAAATCCACCCGTGGATGACTCCAATCGGGCGAAGGTGGAAGGCGGCAGTGCCAAGGCCGGATCTCATTTTATGCGGGCCTGGCACAACTCCCGGGTCTCGCAGTCTTTTTTTGTAGAGGCCAAAACGCCGATCACCATCCGTTTTTACTATCGTCTCAGTGAAAAATAATCGCACTGGAATGCGGCGGTGACTTGTTTCGTTCCCGTTCGATTATCCATATGAAAATCAAAGTAATTTTGTTCTCTATCGGCGTGGCAGGGTTATTCCTGATAGGAGCCGTTTCATCTCACGCAGTGGAACAGGGAGTGACCGACTACTGGGCTCCCGGCATTCTCAATCAGGAGGCTGGGACCGTGGAAATGGATTTGAAATTCCTGCGGTCGCGCGAGGAAATGTTGAGTGATTATTTTTTCGTGTTTCGGGCCACGGGAAACTCTTCGTTGGAAATGACCACAGTTCTGGGGCTCGTTTTCTGTCCGCCCGGCGATAACCGGGATTTTCTGGCACTTGCGCGCAGCAATGCAGGGGCCAGCGCTATCTCTCCGGAAGCATTGGATTTTGAGGCGAATAAAATCTATCGTCTGGCATTCACCTGGGGTGAGGGCCAACACAGTTTCTGGTTGAATGGAAAGCTTTTGGGCCGGGGTGCTTTGAAAGGGCCGCTGGCCCTGTTGCCGGATCGATTTCGCGCAGGAAAATTGGGCGCGTTTGAGGTGGAGAGATTGAGGGTTTCTGATTTAGTGCGATCGGGTGTGGAGCTTCAGAAAAGAGAGGAGCTGAAAGTCGATGGCCATACCACTTTGTGGGATGACCGGTCGCTCCAGCAGCCCGTGCTTGGGAAATCAATATGGCAGGAAAAAACGTTTGGTGTGTGGGCTTTTCCTGAGCGCACTCCAGCTATGCTCGTTGTGCCGGTAGGACAATCGCTGCCAGTACCACTGCGATTGGTGAATTTCACGTCAAATGACTCGGTCGTAGAAATCAAATGCGATCTTTTCACCCGTCTTGGAAAAGCGACTGGAACGCAGCTGTATAAAATTCCGATCAAGTCGGGAGCTTTCTATATACCGGGCGCATTGTCGCTGCCTGTGATGAGTCAACCGGGTTACTATAACGTCAAGATTGCGGTCAAATCCCCGCAGGGCCGCGAGGCGATATACGATTGTTCTTACGTCGTCCAGCCGGAAGAGAAGGCTGCTGCGGGCAAGTTGGCGGATTATCTCGGGCACCACCACCATTTCAACAAGCCGGACGCTTATACGCAAATCGGGATTCGCTGGCATCGGGCGTGGGGCAACGAACGCAGTTTTCTTTGGTGCAATGTGGAACCGTCGCCGGGAGAATTTCAGTGGGCCCAAGCTGACGAGGACATGGCGGCAGCGAAGAAAGCGGGGATTCAGGTGCTGGGGGTTTTGGGCTATCCGCCTACATGGGCCAGCTCCCGTTCCGAGGCTGAGGTGAATCGGCTTAAAGGAAAAGCTGCCCCTGACTTCCTGCGTCGTCCCGAAAGGTTCAAACCGAAGAATTTGGCAGATTGGGAAAAGTACGTTCGTGCGGTTGTACGGCGTTATCACGGACAGGTCAAACATTGGGAAATCTATAACGAGGTTGATTTTCATCCGCCGTTTGTCTTTGCGAGTTTTAGCGGATCAACCGAGGACTACTATCAACTCCTCGAATCGGCGCATCGAATCATCAAGGAGATTGATCCAGCGGCCCAGGTCTTGACGTCCGGTTTCAGCCTTTCGCAAGGCGCTACGGATACCGGTATGCCTGCGGCGCTAATGAAGCTGGGAGCAGCGAAGTCCTTCGACATTTTCAACGTGCATGGTTACGCCGGTCGCAATGACACCATCGCTGCCGCGTTGACAGCAGCGCGTGCGGCCAAGCCCAATGTGCCGCTTTGGCAGACCGAGCGGCAATATATGGGGGGATTTCAGGACGAATACGAGGCCATATCGACTGCCTTTTGGTGCCTTGATAATGGATTTTCCAAGTTCTTTTTTCACGAAGCCGATATGGATCGCTTTTACGGAAATCTCAAACCCACCCCCTATTATGCGGTGACGGCCGAGCTGGCGCGACAGCTTCGTGTGTGCGACGAGTACGTTGGCAAGATCGAGGGGCTGGACGGAGTTTGCACGGGATGGAAGCTCAAGCGTACGGATGGAGGATGGCTCTATGTGTTCGCGGCGAACAGTGGTGTGGTCCGGCTTTCACTGGGCGCAGACAAAGAGGGGGCCGCGGTGACGGTCACAGATCTCTACGGGGAGTTCGTGTCCACGGGAAAATTGGATTTGTCCAAGCCGTTTAATTTTTCGGGTTTGATCTACCTCGTGAGTCCCGTGCCATTGAAAATTGCCAAAGTGGAGCGATTGGTCGGCAACGCGGTGGCCAATCCGGGATTTGAAATGCGTGAGGGCGATTATCTGATGGATCCCACCGCGGCGCGACCGGTCTATTGGAAATTGAGTGCAGAAGATCCCGAGCGCAAAAACTTTGGTTACATCAAGGGTGGTCACACCGGGGAATGTGCGATTCGCTTTGCAAACGGTTCCAATCCGAAAGGGGTATGGGTGAGTCAATCCGTTACCCTCGACTCCGCTGGAGAATGGATTTTGTCGGCGTGGGTGCGAATCCCCAAGGGGGCGCCAGTCCGCATGATATTTTCTCTGCAGGCTGCCGCTCAGCTCACCTCAACCGCAGGGAATGTGCTGACGGTGGAGGGAACGGGCGATTGGCAACAGCTGGTGGTGAAGCAGAAACTCGCTCAATCGGGAATTCGAGGGACGATCATTGTGGGCGTTCAGGAGGGAGCGGGTGTGGTGGACGTGGACGACGTGGAATTGCTGCCGCAACTCAAGGCGACGCCCTAAGCGGATTCAAAATGACATGACCACCACGGGTTCAAAAAAAGATCGATACGGGTGGAGACGGAAAAATCTGGAGATGGCTTGCCGCCAAACGGCTTTTACGTTGATCGAGTTATTGGTTGCCGTGTCGATCATTGGGATTCTGGTCATGCTTGCATTGCCCGCTTTCAATGCCGCGCGGGCGAGGGGAAAATCCCTGCAATGTCAGTCGAATCTGCGACAGATCGGCGTGGCCATGGCGAGCTATCTGGGCGATAATAATCAGGAATATCCGCGCGCGTACAACGCTGCAACTGGCGCTACCACCTGGATGCAGAAACTGGCTCCGTATGCGGGGATTCCAGAGAATCAAATGGGACCGCCGCCACTCAAGCGCGCGATGGGCATTTTTCTTTGTCCGGAATATCGACCTTCGGGTCGCGAAGTGGCGTATGCCCTGAATTATTCGATCGACCCGACTCAAATTTACAAATCATGGAATTACCGTCCTTTGAGCGTTTCCGGAGCGAATCTCTTTTTGATTGTAGAAGTGGCAATGAACTCGGACCTCTATTCCCCAAACCGCGATGGGGAGGTGGCGCGACGTCATCCCTTCTCCTCGGCAAACTATTTGTTCGTCGACGGTCACGTGGAAAATATCAAAGATCAGGTGCCGTCTACGGATCCGCGATGGGCTCCCTAAATTTGTTTCGAAATCACCCGTCGCATGAACCTGGCTTTAATAGAAAGCGCAGAAAAAGGTTCGCCCTTTCCGTTCATCTGTTATGCTTGAATCACAGACTGCGCCTTTCCTATGAACGAAAACCGAACTCCGATTTTGGCAGACGTGGCGAAGATGGTGGGCGTGGCGATTGCCACCTGTTCCATGGCATTGCGGGATGACCCGCGCATTTCGGCGGCTACGCGCAAGCGAGTCAAGGAGGCGGCCAAGACAATTGGTTATGAGCCTGACCCGTTGCTTGCGGCGTTAGTGACGCGCCGGCGGCAAACAAAACGGGTCTACGCCAATCTGGCGACGGTGATGGATGATCGCTGGTTGAAAGAAAAGCGGCAGGAATGGGCGGAATTGTTGAATGTCGGCATGCAACGCGCCTGCGGCCAACTTGGTTATCATTTGGAAAATGTCTGCGTCTTGCGTGACCTGGGTGGTGGCAAGGATGCGGATCGGATTTTCCGGGCGCGTGGTATTCAAGGATTGATCCTGTTACCCACTCCCGATGGCGCGCTGGATTTCGAAATTGATTGGAGCCGGTACGCTGTCGTTACGATCGGAAATACCACGACTAGCCAGCCCTTTCACCGCATCGCCACGGACGCCTTTGCCGCGATGAGCCTCGTATGCGCGAAACTCAAGGAACTGGGCTATCGCCGGGTGGGCTTGGTCAATTGGATGCCGTTGGAGCGTCGTCTGCGTTTTGAATGGCTGGGTGCCATGACGAAGGAACAATATCTGCCGGGCGGCTTGAAAGTGGTGACGCCGCATCTGCCCATGGAATTGACGCGAACGGGTTTTCTGGATTGGGTTCGCAAAGAAAAGCCGGAGTGTGTCGTGACGGGAAATGAAGATATCCCGGAATGGCTGGAATCGGGTGGATTCAAGGTGCCGGAAAAAATTGGTGTCGCCTTTCTTGGTAAAGACACTATTGCGAAGTCGAAGGCCGCCGGCATTTTGCAGCACATGGATATTCTCGGTGAATGCGCTGTCAAGCAACTGCATGCCATGCTGGCCTGCAGCGAGAGAGCTTTCCCGATTGTGCCTCGCGAAATTTTGATTTATCCCCAATGGGGCGACGGTTACACCTTGCGGTCACAGCGCAAATAGCGCGCGGGATTCAGGCGGTTAAGAGCCCGATCGATATGCTCGGGGACGCAACGTCCTGTATAGATTTTACGATAGTTTGCCTCAAACTGATCGAGTAGAGTCTCCAGAGACGGACCGCGAAGGGGGGCGACTTTTTTGACCGCTCTTGTATCTCTGCGCCCGGTGATTGCCACAAGGATTATATATCCGGCGGTACGGGTGGAGTGGAGTACGATGTGGTCGATCGGGCGCTCCGGATGAGGATTAAGCCATGGAGCGAGATAGAGCATGCGTCTCCCCAGATCGTAGGCATTACTGAAACCCTGCCACGCGACGAGAGCTCCAGCTGGAGCTTCCTTACCCATGTTCCAGTCGCCCACATGAGTATCGGCCACGACTGGCATTACGTTCTGGCTTCCGTCGTTGTAGTGAATTTCATAGCGGGCAATCTCAGTACCCGGTACCGCGTAAGCGGCGGTGTGAAAAAAGAAGAGACGACCGAATTTTTTCCCCTTCAACGGAATGGCGACGACATCTGCCCCATCGGGATTGTATTCGCCTTGGAGTAGAATGGCATTGCGTTGGCCAGGGGTAAGCTCCCCGATTTGCACCGCGACGCCATGCGTACGATGACGACCGGGTTTCAGGGCGAGATTACTGCCGGTGAGGGCTGGAATGACGCGCTGCGTGCGTCCATTGCAGATGCGGCTGAGATCAATCGGGAAATCCTTTCCCTGACCAAGTTGGGGCAAAAGTCTCGCAGTGGCTTGTCTTCGAGCGGCAGAGCGCAGAGCGGCCATATCCAGAGAGGGTTCGATAACGTCGAGGAGTTCCCGATGGCGCTGGCAATGCTGCTTTGTGGTCTTCCAGAACGTGCGCAAGGATTTCTCCAGCGAGGGAGTGGGAAGCGTGTCGGCGATGCGGAATTCCGGCGCGCGCTCGGGATAATTTTGAGCATCGTAGAGGTCCACTGCCTTCGGGAAGTAGCCGCCGGAGCTGAGATAGAGGGCATCGAAACGTTTGAGGTAGGACTCGATCGATTCGTCGCGTGGATGCCAGGAGTAATCTCCTGCCGCAGCGAGATCAGCCCATGCGGTGAGGAGGGAGGCGAAGGTGCTCCAGTAGGTATGGATGAGACCGCGTCCGCCGGCGGACTTGACGCCTTGCGCCATTGACTTGGCATTGCGGATGCGGCTGTGAAATCCAGCGAAGGGAAACTCTTCAACAACGGGGCTCCCCGCAGAAGCGCCGAGCGTGTCGAATCCTTGATCCTGAAAGAATCGCAAATAGGGCCATGGGGTGAAGTCCGGTTTTGTAGAACGCTGAAACCAGTAAGACTGGTAGAGCTTGCGCAGATGGCGTGGGACGGAAGGCAAATCTTCCCGGAGTAGTTCCGTTGGCAGGCCGTGACCGATCTCCCATTTTTTGGCCTCTGTACCCCAATAGTTCCAGTACATGATGAGGATCTCACGGGGATAATCCGCGAGGCGTTCCGGATGGCTGGCCAGCATGTCGTGCCACATCATCGGGCGTCGACCCTGTTTCAACATCCAGAGGGCAAGCTCGTTGTAGTAATTGAAAAAGAGATCCGCGAGCTGGCCGCGATCGGAAAATTTCTGGCAGCGCGGGCAGAGTTTGTTGAAGCGAAAAACTTCGTCACCGGTGATATTGACGTAGCTTGCATCGGCATGGACCTCGAGCACTTCGCTCCACAAATCCTTGATGAAGGCTTTCGATTTCGGGTTGCTGGCACAAAGCTCCATGCTTGAAGTGGGAACTTCGCGCAGATGCTTGAGCGAGGGATGGCTGAGATAATGCTCTTGATGGCCGAGAGAATCTATCGTGGGCACCAGCTCAATGAAATTTTCCCCGGCGGTGGCGATGAGTCCACGGCATTGATCCTTGCTCAGCGCCGAGGGAATGGCGATAAACGGATATTTTTCCCAGGAGAAGCTGCCGTCGTACTCGATGAGGAAATAATTGAATTTGAAGGAAGCGAGTTTCTCCAGAATTTCCTTCAACTTTTCATAGGGCGGCATGTGACCGCTACCAAGGGTGAGGTGTACCCCGCGCATTTCGAGTTCGGGCCAATCGAGCAAAACACCGCAAGGCAAGCGATTGGATTGGACTAATAATTGTCCGAGGGTTTGCAAGGCATAGAAAAGGCCTGTGACGGTCTCTGCCTGAATCGAGATCTGTTGCCGTACGATTTCAAGGCGATAGGCCTGCTTGCGGAGAACGCTTGTGACTTCTTTCGGTAACCGCAAAGACTTGACGATCTGTAAGACCAGGGTGGCGTCATTGCTCGACTCCAGCTCGCTCCACCCCTTAGGAAGGCGACGGTTCAATAAGCGCCGCAAACGTGGATCGTGGCTTTCTCCTGAAATTCGCCATTTCCGCGGGCTGGTGAAGAAACCGGCATGTTGCTGGATACGGCGTGGGAGCGGAATCAGATTTTCAAATGAAACCGCGGAATGGCTTTTCATAACGAATGGATGGACTCGAGAGTTTCAGAAGGTAACCGGCTGACCACATTCAATGCTGTCATAGCAGGCGTTCATCGCTTCAATGGTACGGCGATGCCATGGCAGGTTGATCATGGGTGTCTTCTCCTCTCGAATGCAAGAGACGAATTCATCCATCATGCCGATCCATTCGTCGAAGTAGGTATACTGAACGGTATAGCGGTCGTTGGGCGCGCCATTGTGATAGACATTCGGGCCAAAGCAGTCGGCCATGAGCGTGCCCTTTTCACCGATCACGGAAATATTCACTTCCATGCGCTTGGGATACACCTCCCAACCCGGTCCGGGAACTTTCAGTCGCTCCTCAAGTCGCGACCAGGAGGGATCGAGGAGAAAGGAAACACCATTTCGCATTTTCCCGGCGACCATGAGGACGTCTTCCACTTCGATATCAGGGCGCAGATTCTTGCCCACTTCTGCATAGATGGATTCGAAGTCGCTCTTTGTCATCCACCGAATCATGTCGAAAATATGGGGGTGATCGCATAATGCGCCTCCACGAAAACGCGAATCGTTCGCTTTCAGCTTTTGACGACGGCCATAGCTCACCTCGGGAACGCCTTGCCAAGGGAACGCCCAGACGGGGGAGAGGGTGATATTGGTGGCCTGAAAGCCGAGGATGGGACCGATGGCATCTTTTTGGATGAGCTGCTTGATGCGGTGGACGACGGGATTGTAGTGCAACTCGAGTTCAATCTGGCAGACAACGCCCTGGCGCTCGACGAGCTGAATCATCTCGTCGTACTCGGTCATATCAAAGGACGGAATCTTCATCGAGAGCATGTGAATGCCGCGCTCGGCACAAAGCTTCATTTGAGCGAGGTGTCGCTGATTGGCGGAAGCGATGACAACCGCTTCGATGTCCGGGTGTTTGCGGAACATCTCGAGTTCATCGAGATAACACGGCACGCCGTGGCCGAGAGAATCGAAATGTTTTTTGATCTCGGCGGATTCCGCGCAGACGGCGACCCAGCGTAGTTTGGAATTTTCCTTGAGCGTTTGATAGTACTTGCGGGTGTGGCCATGAGTCAGGGACAGCATGGCAATGGCGACGGGTTTCATGGGTAAAGAAATTAAAGGGTGATGCGGCGGTTGGTGGCGGAAGAGCGGAAAGCGGTATCGATCATCGTGGTGAGATGCTCATGCTGGGCGTGCAAGGTTTCGATCGGAACCGGACTTTGACATTGTCGGAGTGCGGCGCGAATCAACGTGACGGTTTCTGTTGGGAATCCAAACAACTCCGCATCGGTGTCGGTGTAAGATGTGGGATTTTGGGATTGGTATAGGTAGATCGATTCCTGGGCCACTTGGGTGTCGACCACGCGATCACACGTGACCCCGCGGCTGGCGATGACTTCGTGCCGATCCTGCCGCGTGCTGCCTGCGGGCTGCAGAATGGAAGCCTCAATGGAGGCGACGACGCCATTGGAAAGACTGAGAATAATATTCGCCACCGAATCCCGAGTAATCGTGCTGTAGAGGCTGGTAATTGCCCCACCACCGATCCATTCGCACAGGTCAAATTCGCGATAGAGAAGCTCCTTCAAAGACTCGGATTGTGCCGGTGAAAAGCAGCGGAAGCGCAGTAGCGAGACATTCTCGACGGTTTGCTTTTCCACGATGGACCGCAATTCGACGAATCGCCGCTCCTCGCGCCAGGGACGCAAGGGGTATAAGGAAGGCGTGAGTGTTTGCTGAATCAAGTGCCCACCTGAAATGAAGGTGACAGAGCCGGTGGCAAGCTCATGGGCGTTCAAGGCAAGGGTCCAGCCGAAAGACGCGGACGCGTTGTACTTTTCCAGTAAATGACGCAAGGCGTCGTTTGCGTTGGAAATCTGTGGAGGGTGAGGGGTGGTGGTGAGGTGCATATCAGATGAAATGGCTCAAGTTCAGAGCAGGGGTTGGAGATTCTTCATGAAAGACAATCTATGACCATCGATGTAAAACAGGGATGGAGCATGAGTGATATTTGCTAAATATCTATATATACCAAATGGATCTAAAAACAATGCAATGTTTCCAATGTGAATGGTGATTAAGACGTTATTTCCCTCGGTTGAAATGATTCAATAAAAACACAATTAGCTCGGTTTATAGGCGAAAATTCTGATTCAGAATCAGGCGATTTTGAGAGAGCGAACGGCCAGTTTTAAAGATCTGATTCAGCGGGTCTAAATCTGCTAAAGACGCTGTTTTGCCCGGGCTCACGTCTTGTTTAAGGGGTGGTAGATATGCTATATATATAATCGGTTTAAAACTAATTCATGAGCATAAAATCATCCACTGGAACGCCGGCTCCCTTCTGCGAAGCGGGCGTTAGTTATTACGGAATCAGCTATCCGGAACATGCTGAGCGTGACTTTCTCGAAATGAAAAGCCATCACTGCAATGCGGTCATTCTCGCGTTGAGCGAGTTCGATATCGATTTCTGGTTTCCGAATATCATCGAAGTCACGCGGGTGGCGAAAAAACTCGGCCTGCGGGTCTATCTCGACACGTGGGGTATTGGCAAGTGGTTTGGTGGCGAACCGCCGAGCAAATTCCTCACCGATCACGCACAATGCCGTCAGGTCAGTGCCTTCACCGGGGAATCGCTTCCGGCGGCGTGCTTTGTCTCCACGGCCTTTCGCGAGTACTTCAATGGCGTTTGTGAAAAATTGGCCCGCTATGTTGAAGCGGATGGTTTTTTCTGGGACGAGCCTCACTACGCGTTGCCGAAGAACATGGCATCGATCACGGGAGGGGCGGGCGAAGACTGGGCGTGCCGTTGCTCCTGCTGCCAGGAAAAGTTCAAGGCCCGTTACGGCATGGAAATGCCGAAGCTCCTGACTCCCGAGGTTGTGAACTTCCGCGAGGACGAGGCGTTGGACGTGCTCCGAGAGGCCTCTCGTCGGATCAAGGCGATTCGACCGGAGAGTGAGATCACGTGCTGTGTGCATGCGACGCTCAATACTTATTACGTCACGGAGCGGCGTGGTTATGATAACTGGGAGAAGGTGGCCTCGAGTCCAGAGTTTGATGTGTTCAGTACGACAATCATTGCATGGAATTTGCCGAAATCGTTTTTTGATGACATCACCCGTCGTACGGTGGAAGTGGCCAAGAAGTATGGCAAGCGCAGTCAGCGGTGGCTGATGGGGTACTACAAGCAACCGGATGATCTGGAGGAAATTGTGCGCACGGCAAAACTGTATCGCTCGATGGGCGTGGACTCGCTCTTCACCTGGACCTATCGCGGCGGCAAGGGGACCGTTCTTGCCGCGCCGGATGCGGACGGTGTTTGGGAAGCGGTGGGGCGGGCGAATCATCAGTTTCTGACGATGAAAGTGGAGGGAAATAAAAAATGAGCGCGACCTATTTGGAGCTCGTCACGGCCAATTTGAATCGGATCGAAAAGGAGCAGGCGGACAACCTGCGTCGCGCCGGGCAGATGATGGCCGAGGCTATTGCGAACGATCGGCTCATTCACGTTTATGGCGGAGGCGGGCACACCTGTTTGCCGGTGGCGGAGATGTTTTTTCGAGCGGGCGGTTTGTCCAATATCAACCCTCTCATCGACACGGCACTCTCGCCCTTCACGCAGGCGATCAAGTATCTCGAATTTGAGCGGACGCTGAATTTCGGGAGCGCGCTGGTCCGTTACTATAAATTGCAGAAGGATGATGTGGTGGTGGTCTTCCACAACATCGGGTTCAACGCGGCCACGATTGATGCCTGTGAGGAATTCAAGAAAGTGGGAGCGCGCATTATTGGTGTGGCGTCCTCGTATTGGCAGAAGGAATGCCCGCCGGATCACCCGATTCGCCATCCCAATGGGAAGAATCTCTTCGACTACGCGGAAGTGCGCATTGATGATTACAACCCGGTGGGCGATGCCACATTGAAAGTGACAGGATTTGCTGAACCGATCGCACCTGTTTCCAATATGGCCGATTTCTTCATCGCGCATCGCTTGGAAATCGAAACGGTCAAGGCCTGTGTCGAGCGGGGTGTCACTCCGCCCATCTGGTGTAGTGCAAATACGCCGGAAGGAGATGCGCGCAATCAAACCTATTTGGCCAAGTACAGCCCGCGCATCAAGAGCCTTTAGGGTATCGATTGGTGGTACGGATGCCACCGTCCGATGGCGGTGGCTGCTTCTGAGTTAAAGTATAATACTACGGTTCTCGTCGGCGGATTGAATTTCCGCCAGCACCGTGCGGAGGCTTTCGAGGGCCTGCGGTCCCGTGGCAATGGAGGGTTTTATCCCCTTGCGAATTCCTTCCACAAATGAGGCGAGCTCATTGTAGTAGCCTCCGAGATCCGAGATGTTTCCACTGGTGGGGCCGTGTGATTTGATATTCAGTTTGGCGAACGGCATGGCCACGCGCTCCTGATCATTCTGCGTGATATGAAGCGACGGGGACGTCAGTGAATCCATCTCAATGACGGCGTGCTCAAACACGGCTTGAAACGCCATTTGAAACCCCCACTTCGCTGGATAATCCCATCCCCCTTGGGCGGTGACTGCTATCTGGTCATAGTGATATTGCGTGAACAGGTGAGCGTACGCACCATCGACTTTGTGGCCGATGGAATGAACCGCGTGGGGTTTGCCGAGGAGATGAAGGATGAAATCGGTGTCGTGAATATGGAGATCGAGCGCGGCGCCCTTGGAGCGATGAGGCGTATGCAGCCAGTTCTCCTGACTATAGCCGGGCTTGCTGGCACGGCGTTGCAGCCAGAGACTCGTGAGTCGTCCGCCTTGGCCGGATTTTAAATAGGCTTCGAGCGCCTGATATTCCGGCCAGAAACGAATGCATTGGCCTACTTGAAAGTGAACCCCGGCCGTTTCCACAGCTGCGAGGGATCTCTCCGCTTCAGCAATGGTGAGCGCGAAAGGTTTTTCACAGAAGATATGTTTGCCCGCTTGGGCTGCGGTCACAATGGCATTGGCATGCAGGTCGGTGGGCAGGCAAATGTCAATGATATCGACAGCAGTTTGATTGAGGAGCGACTCAATGGAAGAAGAGAATGTCGCATGGAAACCATATTGGGCAGCGGCTTCCACGGCAGCAGGAAAGGGATCTACAATGCCCACGATCTCGACGTTCTCCAAGGCTTGGTAAACCTTGGCATGCATTTGTCCCATGAACCCAAAACCCACAATGGCAACACGAATTTTCATGGAACCAGAATGACCGGATTAAGCGACAAAAACCATGGTTGGATCGATTTTAGTTTTAACATATTCGATTGAATCGTAAGCTGGTTCATGCCCACGACACAGTTTGCGCCGACAGCTCTCGAACGCGTTCGAGGCTTGCGTTCCCCGCAGGACTATTTTGCCGAGACCCGGAGTGGACTAGAGCTGTGGCCGGAAAAGATTCTTTGCTTCGCGCGTCGAAGCCGGGCGGAGACCGCTCGCGATGTGCTGGCGAGGCATCATCACCATCGTTATGTGCTGGTGGTGCCGTGGCAGGGAACCGGGGCGGTTTACGCGGATGACCGCCGATTTGCGCTCGGCCCAATGCACTCGCTGCTGATATTTCCGTTTCAGTTTCATCATGGGTTTGACTTCAATCAGGAGTCAGTCGTGTGGCAGATCATCACGTTCGAAACCAAGGATGCCGCGACGCTGGAAGGCTTGCGCTTGCATCCCGCGAGACAGATGAAAGAACGCGACTACGAGTTAATGGAGGGGCTCGTCGAGGCATGGGAATCCAAACGGAATAATGAATTGTCCGAATGGCTGGGTTTATTTTTGACCCGGATGTTGGCGGCTCGACCAGTAGGGCGGACACGTGAGAAAAGCCGGGTAAAGCCCTCGTCGCTCTTGATGCGTATTAATCAACAATGCATGCCACGTCTGGATCAGGCCATTGGGCTGAAGGAATTGGCCGGACGTATGGCCATCTCGGAGAGTTATCTGCGGGCGCGCTTTCGTCAGGAGACTGGCATGAGTCTGGGCCAACACTTGCGGCGCCTGCGACTGCAGAAATCGATGTCGTTACTCTTGCAATCGGAGTTATCTATTTCACAAATCGCAGAGCGTTGCGGGTTCGATTCGATCTTTGCGTTCAGCCGTTCTTTTCATCGCTTTTCCGGAATGCGGGCGACGAATTACCGTGAGCGATTCGCGAAGGGCTGAATCGAATGTGTTAAAATCAAAATCGCTCTGGCTATGGAATGGACAACCGTTTCGTCGCAGGATGGGGCATGGAAAAATCCATGAAACCATCCATCAGCATCTGGTCATTCTTTACCGGCGGAACGCTCAACGATAAATTGCGCTTGGCGAAGGAGGCGGGTTTCGAAGGTTTTGAAATCGATCTGAGCGAATCCGGTCCAGTGAATCTTTCCAGTACGAAAGAAGATCTGCATGCCGTGCGGCGGATGGTCGATGACGCGGGTTTGACTTTGAGTGGCTTGGGGACAGGCCTGTACTGGGGAGCGAATGGGGCGAGTGCTGAAAAGACTACACGGGCCCAGGCTGCCGCGATTCTGCGCAAGCAACTTTGGTGCGCGCATGAACTGGGTATCGACGCCGTCTTGGTTGTGCCGGGAGCAGTGGGCGTGGACTTTATTCCCGGCTGTGAAGTGGTGCCCTATGCGGCGGCTTATGAGCGGGCGACGGAATTAATACGCGAAGCTCTACCCGAAGCGGAAAGACTCAAAGTGCGGATCGGTATTGAGAATGTTTGGAATAAATTTTTGACCAGTCCATTGGAAATGCGGAGCTTTGTGGATCAATTCCAATCCGAATACGTTGGGGTCTATTTCGATGTGGGGAATGTACTGGCAACTGGCTACCCAGAGCATTGGATTGAGATCCTCGGCTCACGAATCGTGCGAGTTCACTTTAAGGATTACCGTCGTGCGGTGGGCTCCGCAGATGGATTCTGTGAACTGCTATCGGGTGATGTGAATTGGCCAGCGGTGGTGAAGGCGTTGCGCACGGCATCCTATACGGGATGGGTGACGGCCGAGATGATTCCACCCGTGCCATTTTACAAACATTGCCCCGAGGTGTTGATTCCCAATACCCATCGGGCCATGCAGGCCATATTGGCTCTGTAAGAAAAGATATCATGAAGACATTCAAAATTGGTTTAATCGGAGCCGGTGGCCGGGGTGTGTCGCTGGCCAGAAATGTGAAAGAATCGGGATGGGGCGAAGTGGTGGCCGCCTATGACGTCAATCCTTCCTATGCCAAGGAACGGATGCAGACAGGGAAATGTCAGATTCCCCTGGTGGAGCGGGAATCCTTGCTGCGCGATCCGGAGATTGACGGAGTAATTATCGGTTCTCCTGATCATTGTCATTGCCGGGATGCAATCGATGCGTTGCGGGCAGGAAAGTCGGTCCTGTGCGAGAAGCCCATGAGCATTTCGATCTCCGACTGCGACGAAATGTTGCGTGTGCAAAAGGAAACCGGTCAGTCCTTGCGCATTGGTTTTAATCTCCGATTTCATCCGCTCTACCAAAAGATGCGGGAGATTGCCGCCTCGGGAAAACTGGGTCGAATCACGACCGTGTGGATTCGCCATTTCGTTGGATTCGGCGGCACGTTTTATTTCCAAGATTGGCATTCCCGGCGCGAGCTCAGTACCAGCTTGTTGCTGCAAAAGGCCACGCATGACTTCGACGTCATGCATTTTGTCACGGGTTCCTACACGCGACGATTGGTCGCCCTTGGTCAACGTTCTTATTATGGCGGCGACCGTAGTAACGCCTTGACGTGTCCGGAGTGCGACGAGAAACACACTTGCCCGGAGGCGAATTTCAATCCGGAGGTGCCGCGTAACCAATGTGCGTTTCGGCAGGAAATTGATGTTGAAGATAATGAATCAGTCTTGATGGAGCTCGAAAGCGGTGCCATAGCGACCTATGGGCAGTGTCATTTCTCACCCGATTATCATCGGAGTTACGTTTTCATCGGTACGAAAGGGCGCATGGAAAGTTTCGAATCGATGCGTCGCGTGGAAGGGTGGCAAAAAGAGAACCGCATTGAAGTGTTATACCGACAGGGAACGGAGCGGGAAACGATTCACTTTGACCTCTCGGGCGCGGGCCATGGCGGTGCTGATCTCCGCATGATTCGTGATTGGCTGCAGTCGATTCGCGACGGAACTTTCGATGGCGAAAATCCGATCGCGGGGCGTCAAAGCGTCGCTGTTGGTTGTCTAGCGGCGGAAAGTCTGCGAACGGATAATCGCTGGATGACTCTTCCTCCCATCGGTTGATCAGGCGAAATGTTTTTTGCGATAAGCCAGCGGTGATAATCCGGTCTGTTCCTTGAAGGCGCGGCTAAACGTGGCCAGTGAGGAGTAGCCGCAGGCTTGGGCCACTTCGTACAGCGCTGTAGCGCGATCTTGCATGAGGGCAAGCGCTTGATGGGTCTGATAATTGCGAATGTAGGAGCCCAGACTGATACCGAAGTTTTGACTGAAGACTGCACGCAATCGACTTTCCGAAAGACCGATCTTCTGCGCGATCGCGGGAATGGTGTGAGCGGCCCGATCGCGCTCGGCGAGGCAGCGGTTAATTCGTGGCAGAATGGTGACGCCGCTGGATCGGGCGGCACTTTCACTCACGCGTGCGGACAATTGCTCTTTCGGCAATGCGGCCCGGAGAATGGCGAGCAGTGCCGCGAGTTCACTGACGATCAGGTTGCTGCGTAGCGGGGATTTTCGTCGCTGCCAGAGTTCCAGAAGCAACTGGACCCGCTCCAGCGAGTCTTCCTTGAGCGGGATGATGTGATGACGAAATTCTTCCAGCGCTTGTGCGGAGTCGGTTTCGAACGTGATGAACAACCAGCGCAAGGACTCTGATGGGATGCTGAGATAATGGTGAAACTGATAAGGGAAAATCAGGACGGCGCGACCCGGTTCGAGGAAATGATAACGTCGATCCAGACTGATAATGCCCGGTGTCTCAAGATTCAGGAGCAATACAAATCGATGGTGGGGATGGCTGGCGAAGGTCCGGCGCTGCAACTCGGTTCGAGCACGGCGTAAAAAGATCAGGACATTATCCGCGCGGCACGACCATGGCGGGGTGACGCCTTGAAAATAATCCTCCGGTTCGGGTAGTTCATCGGCCAAGGGAAGGAGTTGGGGGATCATAAGGAACCGTTGAGGAGACCATTTTCGCAATCGGAAATGCAAAATAAAAGGCTAATTATGCAAATATTTTTCATTATGAAGAACAGCTAATTAGCTTATCTTGGGTGAAGGAGCCAATAATGACCACGCCCATCCCAAACGAGTCGGAGCAACTGGAACGGATTCGCACCTCCCTATATCCCAAGGCCGATGTGGCTTGCGCGGAACTGGCGCGAGAGATCGTTGAACTCATGCGCTCGCGCGAAGCGGCGGGGCAGAAAACGGTATTGGGTCTCGCGACGGGTTCGACTCCGGTGCGGCTCTACCGGGAATTGATCCGGTTGCATCGCGAGGAAGGCGTGAGCTTTCGTCATGTCTACACCTTCAATCTCGACGAGTATTTCGGACTCTCCCGCGAGCATCCGCAAAGCTACTTCCGCTTCATGCACGAACAGCTCTTCGCGCATATCGACATCCCGGCGGATCACATCCATATTCCCAGCGGAACGGTGACGCGCCAGCAAGTCTTTCAGCACTGCGCGGAATATGAGAACCGTATCCGCGAATTGGGCGGCATCGATCTGCAGATTCTGGGCATCGGTCGCACAGGTCACATTGGCTTCAACGAACCGGGCTCCTCGCGCGAATCACGCACGCGGTTGGTCACGCTCGACGGCATGACCCGGCGCGATGCGGCGCGCGACTTTCTGGGCGAAGCGAACGTGCCGCGCTACGCCATCACGATGGGAGTTGGCACCATTCTTGAGGCGCGACAAGTGGTGTTGCTGGCTTGGGGCGATTCCAAATCGGAAGTCCTCGCCCGAGCGGTAGAAGGTGAGCAAACGGACAGTCTGCCTGCCAGCTTTTTGCAATCGCATCCCAAAGCGCGCTTTCTCATCGATCACGCGGCGGCGGCCGATCTCACCCGCATCAAGCATCCCTGGCGTGTGGGGTTGGTGAAGTGGGACGACGAGCTGACCCGCCAGGCGGTGATCTGGCTGGCCGACACGTTGCAAAAACCAATCCTCAAATTGACGGATGAGGAATACAGCGAGCGTGGCATGGCCGATCTCTTGACCACGCGGGGGCCTGCCTATGACCTCAATATTCAGGTTTTCAGTCAACTGCAGCACACCATCACTGGTTGGCCGGGGGGGAAACCCAACGCGGACGATTCTTCACGACCAGAACGGTCGCTCCCTTTTCCCAAGCGTTCGCTGATACTCAGTCCGGAGCCGCAGGACGACGTCTTGTGCCTCGGCGGCACGCTGAGCCGGTTGGTGCGGCAGAAGCATGAGGTTACGGTGGCTTACGCGACGTCGGGAAATCTCGCGGTCCCCGACAATGAAGTCTCGCGGGTGATCGAACTTTTCCTCGAGCTGGAGCCGGAGATAGGCGATGCCGGAAAAGAGCGAAATCTTCTACGTACCGCCCGCGAGCAATTGCGGCAAAAGGGCGAATTTGATTTTGATTCCGCGGAGATTCGCCACATCAAGGGATTGCTCCGACGGGGTGAGGCCCGCGAAGCCTGTCAGATTTGCGGATTACCCACGGGTCGGATTCGTTTTCTCGATCTGCCTTTTTACGAGACGGGCCGTTACCGGCAGTTTACGCCAAAGGCACAGGATGTGGCTGTTCTGGTGGCATTGCTGGAAGAGATCAAGCCCCATCAGATTTTCGCTACGGGCAGTCTTTCCGAACCGGGCTCGGTGCAGGGCGTTTGCTTTGAATTGCTGCGCGAAGCATGGACTCAGGTGGCCTCCCAATTCTGGGTGAACGACTGTCGCGTGTGGCTCTATCGCGGAGCGGGCGCGGAATGGGCCGTGCACGAAATTGAGATGGCGGTACCGCTGAGCCCGGATGAACTCGCGAACAAGATCCAGGGAATTTATCAGCACCAATCGCAGCGCAGCCAGAGTCCGATTCGCACGGATCGTCATCGTGAAACATGGCAACATGCGGAGGCGATTAATCAGGCCACGGCGAAAATGTACAATCGGCTCGGACTGGCCGAATACGAAGCCATGGAGTCCTTCAAGCAGTGGTCTCAATCCGTCAAACCATGACAGCCCTTTCCATACAACCTCGGCATCTCCCGAGGCTTCACTCCGATTTTGTGCCCGCCGTTTTGTGGCGTCGTGCCTATGAGAAAAAAGTAAGCTCGGATCGAAGGTCGGTTCCGATCACCCTCGCACTTGAGCGTCGCAGCGGAGATATCTCGCATTGGTCGACGCGAGTATTATCCTCCAGCCCAGAAAATGATGCGTTTACGATCCGGTACTTGGAGCGAGCCTTGAAATTTCTCCTGTGGCAGAAGGGTGGGCATCGGATTTATTTTGCCGGTCCCGAATTTCTCGCGCAGGCATTACAGCAGATTTATTCCGCCGAGGGGGCTCGTCAGTTCGATTCCAAATTTATCGGAGAGAAAGTGTATGGAGCGCCTCTCTCCATTGCGACCGTTTCGCGTGATTTGATCCCAGCCGAGGCGGAGAGTCAGGCCGCTTTGGGTCGGAATTGGAAAGGATGCCGGATTGGCTTCGATCTCGGCGGTAGTGATCGCAAATGTGCAGCGGTCATTGATGGCGAAGTGGTCTTTTCCGAGGAAATTCCCTGGGATCCCTACTTCCAAAAAGACCCCAACTACCACTTCGAAGGCATTCAGGATTCACTTCGTCGTGCAGCTGAAAAACTCCCACGAATCGATGCGATTGGCGGGAGCGCGGCGGGTATTTATGTCGATAATGAACCTCGCGTCGGTTCACTTTTTCGCGGAGTGAATGAGGACGAGTTTGCGCGACAGATCCGTCCGCTATTCAAACGCCTGCGCTCCGCGTGGGGCGATGTTCCATTCGAGGTGATCAATGATGGCGAAGTGACCGCGCTGGCGGGGGCCATTGCGTTGCAGGAGAATGCCGTGCTGGGTATCTCGCTCGGTACGAGTCAGGCTGTGGGGTTTGTCAATCCCCAGGGAAATATCACCACATGGTTGAATGAGCTGGCCTTCGCACCGGTGGACTATGCCGCCAACGCGCCCCGCGATGAATGGTCCGGCGATATCGGTTGTGGCGTGCAATATTTTTCCCAGCAAGCGGTGGCACGACTGGCTCCGCGAGCGGGAATCGATTTTCCGGAGGAAATGCCTTTTGCGGACCGGTTGATCGCGGTGCAGGAGCGGATGCAGGCGGGCGATTTCGCAGCGCAAGCGATCTATGAAACGATCGGAACTTACCTCGGCTACACGATCGCACATTACGCGGACTTCTATGATTTTCGGCATCTCTTGCTACTCGGTCGCGTGACCAGTGGGGCGGGTGGAAAATGGATCATGTCGCAAGCACGGCATGTGCTGCAGGATGAATTCCCCGAGATTGACCAGAAGGTCGCTTTCGTCATTCCGGATGAAAAACAAAAACGGCATGGGCAGGCGGTAACCGCCGCGAGTCTCCCGGCACTACCCTAACTTTATGAAATTCACTCAACCCAAAGCGGACTGTTATGTCCCCGATCAGGCTTCGCTTGACGAAGCCCTCTCCCGTACTACGCATCTCTGCATTGCCGCGCATCAGGACGACATTGAAATTTTCGCCTACAACGGCATCGCTGCCTGCTATCACCACCCCGAGCGTTGGTTTACTGGCGTGGTTGTCACCGATGGAGCGGGCAGTTCGCGAACGGGCATCTATGCCTCCTATACGGATGAGGAAATGAAATCCGTTCGTTGCGAAGAACAGCGAACAGCGGCTTGCGTCGGCGGTTATTCGCTGCAAGTGCAACTGGGCTACAGCAGCGCCTTGGTGAAGGACAACGCGCAGAAAGGTGTGGTCGACGATTTGCGGAAGATTCTGGAGAAGGCGCGGCCCGAGGTCGTCTACTTGCACAACCCTGCCGACAAGCATGATACCCACGTGGCCGTGCTCGCCCGCAGTCTCGCAGCGCTTCGCGCCTTGCCCCGGGAATTGCGGCCCAAGAAAGTCTATGGCGGCGAAGTATGGCGCAGTCTCGACTGGCTGCTTGACGAGGACAAGCAAGTGCTCGACACCAGTGCACGGCCCAATCTGGCGTCAGCGCTCGTGAATGTGTTTGATTCCCAAATTTGCGGCGGCAAACGCTACGACCTCGCGACCATCGGACGACGCCTTGCCAACGCGACTTTTTTTGAATCCCACGCCACGGACAAATCGGACGCGCTCACATGGGCGATGGATTTAACGCCGCTGATGCTCGACGACACGCTCTCCGTGTCGGCCTACACGGCGCAACTGATTCAGCGTTTCCAGCAGGATGTGGAGAAACGAATCGGCCGGTATTTTTAGACAGCTTCTCAGCGCTTGCTAGGGATTCCACCAGTTCCACCGGTTTGGCTGGCCGGGACGATCGGCTGGCGCGTGAGAAAGTTCTCGAAGCGTCAGCTCTTCGACGTGACCATCGCAGAACGCCATCAACATCTTCGTCCGTCCTCCGCGATTGAAAGTGACAGGGGGCTCTCTCATGGTATCGCCATTCGTTTCGGGGGTCCATTCTCCGAGAAGGATGGTCTCGGCGGGTTTGGGAACAGCCAGCATGCGGAAATTCCAATTGGCGCCACCCGGATAGGATGGCTGCATCCAGCCATTGATAAAGACAGAGGCCCCACCAGCGGGGCGCTTGGAAGCGGGCGCGCTGTCGGGCACGTTATAGATCGACTGGGGATCCATTTGAATGGATGACCAGAATTTCGAATCCCAGGATGGGTGTTTGGACGTATCGATATTGAGGTAGGAGCCCAGACGTTGCCGCCACGTGGCACCGTTGGGAGCATTGTTGAGATTATCGTAATACCATGTGAGGGTGAAACTGCCGTTGTTATCCCCGGCGTAGAGCAATTCCGCGGCAGCCAGTTGCCGGAGATTTGAAGCGCCCTTCAGTGCCATGGCCGTGCGCCGCGATGATTGTAGTCCGGGCACCAGTAGCGACGCGAGGATTCCAATCAGTGCCACGGTGACAAGCATTTCCCCCAGGGTGAAGCCAGCCCGGCAGGCTCTGCGATCTTTTTGGGGAAGTGCGATCATGAGAGAAATCACCTAGCTTGTATTGGGTTATCGGTTCAGCGCGGAGCGGACATAAACGGGATACTCGCCTATCACGGCGTTTGGGACGGATAGCGGATTTCCCATCACATCGAATACCTTCCCCTCGAACGACGGTCCCAGCACCTTGGCCAGAGCAAGGGAATTTTCTGCCCAGTACACATCCACTTTCTCCTTCGCTCCGGCGAAATGGGCGACACGAACCCGGATGTTTTCGATGACACGAGTTTCAAAGCCCGTGCCATTGGCATCTTCCACCTGCGACACCATCGCGGCGTGCGCGGCGATGCCGGGTCCGGGAATACCCGTGACATCGATGAATCCGCAAGTGATGTCCTCAGGCGTGCGCCGGCCCGCTTCGCTGGTGCCGGATTGATACGCGAAGTGACGCTTCACCCCGTTCGCTTTGAAATAAATCGCGGAGCGTACCATCGAGGCCGCGCTCTGAGATGGCGTTACGACTGATGACGGAGGAATGCGATACGTTTGCAACCAGCTTTGGCTTCCGGCGAGATAGATGCCGCCTTCGGTATGCCACAATGCGAGCGGAGTCTGATTCTTACCGCGATAGGTGGCGTAGTGTGCCATCACCGCATTGAGAAAATCTATATCCGGATTACTGCCGCCAGCCGCCAGGCTATAGAAATGGAACGAGAACGCGTCGAGGTATTCTGCCGCGCCTTTGTCCAGGATGCCCCAGCCGAGTGGCGCATTGATGTTGGCGATGGCCGGTCCTGTGACGAAGGCGGGTTTCCCCGTGGAATCCAGCGCTTCGCGCGCCGCTTTCAGCAGGGAGAAATAGACCTCGGTTTTATCGAGACCGGGACGGACCTTGAGATAGCCGCCGTCGGGTTCATTCCAGATTTCCCACGCATCCACGCAGGAGGAGAACGCATTGAAGCTGCGCACGACATAATCCTTCCACCGATTCAGATCGGCGGGCGGATAGCTGCGTGTCCAGCGAGCTTTTTCGGCCTTCGGATCTACATCGGCGGCGAAGTCGGGAGCGGTTCCCAAATTGGCGAGGATGCGAAATCCCTGCGCCTTGGCTTTCACCACGTTCTCGGTTTGGAAATTCCAATTACCCGGCGTGTGCTCCATCGCCATCCACTGAGTCATCAGCGGCGGGTACAATCGCAGCCAGCGAAAACCGGCGCGGCGGGCGATCTCCAGATTGTAAGAATTCAAATCGACGTGTGAGCCGAAGTACGAATCCGGGCGTTCCGCCGGGGCGGGAAGATCGGGCAGCACGCTATAGATTTGTTCTGCCAACAACGGGCCTGTCGCGATCTTCGGCGTCTCGGCTTTTTTTGGCCCGAGCCATTTCTGCCACCACGAGGGAGATTGCTCAGTTGCCACGCCATCCAGTCGCCGCGCCTCCATGCGGAACGCGCCGTAACGATTCGTCGGCACGGAGAAGGAAGCTTGTCCGTAGCCTTCCGCATCCAGCGGGACGTTGACTTCCACTTGCGCCACCGTCTGGTCGAGATAATCCCTCACCGTCACCACACCCGGCCAATTAGGAGATCCCTTCGCTCCGGCTATCTGAAGCTGGAACTTACCGTCTTGATTGAGCGAATAGAGGTGTGCTGTCGGCGTTTGCGTGGTGGGTGAGATGGAAAAGGCAGGAGGAAAGAGAGCGACTCCGGGATTTTCATTTTCAGTGAGCGTCACTGCGTCGATATCGTAATGCGCGGGTTGTGGAAATTCGAAGAACACGCAATACACGCCGCTTGGAGCGGGATTCAAGGTTGCCGGAACGGAGAAGGTTTTCCATTCGCTCGAGGCCTGAAGGGTCGAGCCCCCATCGAGCCGCACGTTGGCATTTTTGCCGGAAGCCAGGGAGGCATGGAACGACACCGGAGTTGACGCCCGCAGAGAGAACTTCAGAGTCATCGGACGTCCATAACGGGCCGGAAAGTAGGCGCTGGTCACCACGGCGCGACCTTGAGCGGGAATATCAAAGGAGAGGTAGCGTCGGCCGTGAGGCGCTCCGGGTGCTTCAGTCGTGGACAGTCGCGCTCCTTCCGGTGAGGGTGAATTCGATCCACTCTCTTCCCACGCCGTGCCGAATTCGCGTGTGCGGAAAGTGCCGGTCCAGCCATCGCGACCGGCTTCGAACGAGGCGTTGCGAATCGGATTTTCGCGCGGTGCTTCACCTTCCTCCACGGCGGGCATTTCTGTTACCGAGACATCGTCCACCCAGATTGTGCCTACCCCTCGCAACTGGAAAGCCAGTTGAACCGTCTCCGAATCCAGTTTGGGCGGCAGGGAAATCGTATAGACAAATTCCTGCCATTGCTCCGTGGGAATCGATTCCGCTCGAAAATAAACGGTGTACGGTTCCTGTCCCTTGCGGAGCAGCAGGTGCAACGCGGGACCATTGCTGATGCCGCGAGCCCAGTAGCTGACACGCAGGGTTTGATTCGACCGAACGGCCAATGCGGGATAAAGGAACTGCGTGATCGGATCATGAATCGATTTCGTGAACTGCATCATGTACGAAAATGTGCCCGAGTGCGGATTGACCTTATCTCGCAGGAAGCGCACCTCATTGTGCAGCCAGTTATTTTCTGCCCACGGCGCAGTGCCCTCCTCAAATCCGGGGTTGGAGACCAGATTGGGAGCAGGCGTGGTATCGGCGCACGCCAGCGTCACACCGAGGCAATAAGCGAGGACAAGAAATCGATTCATGGGAAATAAGGAAAACAATTAAGCGGTTTGGGCGATCAACGCTTCCACCGGAACGAAGGCCACATCCACCATGCCGCGTACGAGAGTGGTGTAGGCAATCATGCGGTCCTGCAGACAAAATTGGGGGTGCGGGTGCACATGATAACGCGTCAGTCCCGGTGGGAGCGAGGGCAAACGCGAGACAATGTTCACTTCGCGGCCGGTCATCAGATTGCGGAAGATGATCTGGCGCATCGAGGGATCTTCGTCCGGGATCCGATCAGCGACGAGGTATCGCTCTGTCGCGTCCGCATGGGCATGAGAGAGCGAGGCATGGGGCCACATGAGTTCCGGTTCCAATTCACCCAGACGGAGACGCTCGATGCCACGATGATAATGCACATACCAGATGTGACGTCCGTCGCGGCCCCACCATTCATGTCCGTGCATCGAGCGTTCATCGGTCACGGCGTGCGCGGTATCGCCCACGTAATGGGGATTGCCGCCGCGCACATGAGCCGCTGCAATGAGTGGCTTGGGGAAAAGCGGTTGCGCCTGTTGACCGTGGCGGATCACCCACAGCCGGTTTTCGTAGTGCGTGATCTCGCCTGTTAAGGGATTCACCGAATGATCCTCCGCGATCAATTGCAGATCGGGATCGACCGGGCTGAATTGGGCGTGGTTGTAGCAATGGTCGAATTTTTGCCACAGAACGAAGTCGCTCCCATCGAGCGGCGCATGGCCGATATACCATTCCTTGCCGATTTCCACATCGAGGTTCAAGGCTTTGTGATCGGCGGAGAAAGTCATATGCGTCGCCAAGCGCCACGGGCGGCGATTGCGGGCCAGCTCGCTTGGGAAACGATTCACCAACACCGGAGTCGCATCCGGTTCCGGGCGGCGCTTCCAGATTTCCAATCCGACGCACCAGTAGACCTCCCCGGTGGCGGTATCGACTGCGGGTGAAGCATCGGTGAACACCGTCTCGGGGAAATGGTGCACCCGGTTTTCTGCAAAATCGATCACCGCCAGCGAACGGCCTTGGTTCGCGTTCCCGGCGGGGGGGAAGGCGCAGTAGAACCAGTAGTAGCGTCCATCGTGAGAGAAGCTGGTGTTGACGAAATAAAATGTTTGCTGGAACGGGGCCACGCGTTTGCTGAGAAGAAAGCTTTCCACGCCGCTTTGGGGATCTTTCCAGTGGGTGAAAAGCGGCGAGGTTTCTAGAGCGTGAGTCGAAGTCGTGCGCGAGCGTAGTGGGGCCGTCCGGACCGCAGGCAGTGTGTCGGGAATAAGCATGGTTCACAACTATTGCCGCTCTTCCGGCTTTTCGCCAGTGGCCGTCTGCTGAAGCGTTCATCAATCCGGCTTCGAAATCTTGCGGATCGTGGCCGCACGCCACTTCTCACGTTGCGCATGCCACGACTCATAATCGTCCACCCATTCGCCTTCAATGGCCATGACCTGGGGATAACGGGGAAGTCCGATTTCGTTGCGTTGCAGTTGCGCCACGAGGTGTTCGCAGGCGAGTCGGCCGACAACTCCGGAAAGCTTGTTGATGCCCTGGGAACGCGCGTCCGCATAGGACAGATTCATGTTCACATAACGAATGGACGTGGGCGCTTTCCGGTGATGAATCATCTCGAAATTCTGCGGGAAATCGCCCCAGCCCGCACTGATGATCGCGTCCGGTTCGTGTTTCGCCAGCCACGTATCCAATCCTTCCTGCGCCTTGGGCGACGCATTGACGGGAATGCGCCGGACGCGAGGCAGTCCGTGTTGATAACGCAGGAAGGCCGAATACCAAAGGCCGAGGACCTTGGCGTCGTCGATGCTATTCGCATTGAGTCCGATGCGTTGACAGCCTTCGCGCTCCAGCCGGGCGAGGACCGAGAGCATTTCCCGGTAGTAATCGGTCGTGGCCCGGTGCAGTTGCGGCGTGTTCAGCGAATAATCGAAGGCCACGGCGGCGAACCGATCCCATTGCAGGGGCAGCGACGCATCCAGCTGGTCAAATCCTCCGATCAGCAACCCGCGAATCGCCCGCGTAGAGAGGAGATGACTCATCCGCGCCGGGGTCATACCCGGCTCGCCCAAATGGACGACATCCAGCCGGTAACCCAGTTCCAAGGCGCGCTCCGCGGCCCCGAGATAATAGTCGTGGTGGGGAAAGGCTTTCCATCGTTCATAGGAATCGTAACTGCTGACATAAGCCAGCGTCTCCCGGTAATTCACGTCGCCCTGAGCGCGCAAATGATGCATGAGCGTGGCGAGTTTCGGATCGGGATGATACCCCATTTTTCGAGCGAGAGACTGTACTTGTTCGCGTACTTTGGTGGAGATGCGGGGATGATTGCGCAACGCCATGGAGGTGGCGGCGAGGGACAGCTCGGCCTTTTGCGCAATGGCACGGAGCGTGACGCGGCGGTTGGATGCAGGGGGCATGGTGAACGCTTAACCATATGCCCGATTGCGGCAGAGGTGTCCAACGCAATAATGTACACCTATGAAAACTCTTGCCCTTGGATGCTCCCTGATGGCCGTTGTACTGATGTCTGCCACGGCGATGGCCGCCATCGATATTTCCACCACGGTGGGCACCACCGCGCCCGCGTCAAATGTCACCCTGAGTTTATCGACGCTCAATTATACGCCGAACGTGAGCAATACCATTGGCTACGGCTGGAAAGGGGATACGCGCCGGGATATTGGGCAGACGTTCACGACGACTTCCGCATTCACGCTCGACAAGATTACCCTGCAGGTTCAATTCGTCGGAAGCGCCGCGCCGGGGGCCAGTTACAGTCTGAGCCTCTACCAGTTTGCTTCCTCCAGTAGCTTGACGAGCGCCTCGACGCTCGGAACCTGGGAGGGTGCTTTGCCGGATGCCGCCACGTTGGTTCCCGGTGCCTATAATTTCAGCAGTGGGACGGTGGGGCCGTTCCTTACTTTCGACATTCCGGATGTCGCATTGAGCAGCGGTGTGACCTATGGTTTTGTGCTCAGTTACACCTCGCTGACAGCCTCCGAAACGATGAATTTCTGGGTCAAAGGCGGCGGTTACTACGCGGGTGGCCAACAAATCGAAACAAGTGTCGCCGGTGCCACCACGTTTACCAATAGCGGTGGAAACGATCTCCTGTTCTATATCCAGAGCGTTCCGGAACCATCGGCCCATGCGCTGATTTCCACGGGAGCCATGCTCGTGCCGGCGCTCCTTCTGCTGCGCAAGAAACAGCCCTGAATTCGGATGGGGTATTTCAAGAGGAAGCGGGGAGCTGGCGAGTAAAACTTGACCCTTCCTGCGTCCCGGGGAATGGTAGATGCGAACTTATGAGCAAGCTTCGTATCTTTGTGGATTTCGCGCTGTCACCGGAAGTGCTGGAGTTGTTGCGCGACGGGACGCGCGGGCACGAGCTGGTTTTCCCGCTCAAGCCGATTACCTCGGTGCTTGCCAAGGGGGAGCCAGACCCGCAATTCGATACAGTCGATGTCGCTTTCGGCCAACCCGACATTGGTGCGATTGCCAGCTCCTCGATTTTGAAATGGGTGCATATCAGCACTTCCGGCATCACTCGTTACGATAATCCGGAATTCCGCGCACTCGTTGCGGAAAAGAAAATTCCGGTGAGCAACAGTGCCAGCGTCTACAACGAAGCCTGTGCCGTGCACACACTCAGCTTCATTCTCGCGCAAGTCCGGCAGCTACCGCTCGCCCTTCGCACCCGCACCGCCAACGGCACGGATACCTGGAACGCGCTGCGGCAGGCGAGCACGACCTTGCAGGATCAAACGGTTCTGATACTCGGCTACGGCGCGATCGGCAAACGGCTCGCCGACATGCTGGCTCCACTGGGAGTGAAGGTGGTGGCGTACCGCCGCAAGCCGCGCGGCGACGAAGGCGTGCCGGTCATCGCTGAGTCGCAGTTGACGCAAGCCCTCGGCGAAGCCAATCATGTGGTCAACATTCTCCCGGATAGTGTGAACACGCGCGGATTCTTTAACCTGGAACGATTCGCCATGCTCAAACCCGGCGCGGTTTTCTATAACATTGGCCGCGGCACGACGGTGGATCAAAACGCCCTGCAGGAAGTCCTGCGCTCGAAGCGGCTCCAGTCGGCGTGGCTTGATGTTACTGATCCCGAACCGCTGCCGGAAAATCATCCCCTCTGGTCCGAGCCCAATTGCCATATCACGCCCCATGTGGCCGGTGGACATGCCGACGAGACCAAGACGCTCGTGCGCCATTTCCTCCGCAACCTCGAGCGATTCGTCCGCCAGGAACCGCTCATGGATCGCGTGATGTAGTCCTGCTCGTATTACTTTGTTAAGTCTAATTAGAATAAACAAAGTAATACGAGTGGCTCATGTCTCGTGATGTGATGAGTTGTGCGAGCGGAATGTCTTTTTGTAGGGGCGCTTGCATCGCGCCGCGGCGCTTCACCGAAGCACCCTACAGGAAGACACTCGCAACCCTTCGGGACGCAGGTTCTTGCGGCCTGCGGCTTTGTCGTGCTCTCCGTGCCGAACAGGCCGCAACTCCCCGCGTCGCCGCCACGGGACTTTTTCACCAGCCTGCTAGGCCCTGGCGCCACGCTCTTTTGAGCGCCGACAGTTGCTAGAGCGGCTGCTCGGGGGTGGGCATGCCGTCGTAAATATAGTCGTCCTCACCCCAGCCGTATTCCTGGGACAGTCCGTCCATTTCGCTGCGTTCCTCCCATGGGATGGTGCTGACGGACCCGGATTTCGGGGTGGCGCAGGCGGCGAGGACCAAGCAACTGAGGGTGATGCAGAGGATCTTGTTCACGGCGGGCCAGTATTTCGGATTCGTTGCGCCGCGTCTACTGGAAAGTTCGGCTTGCTCCCGGCGCGGCTTCTGTCAAAACAGTGGGCATGTCCTGCGCACGTTTCGTCCGATCCCTTGCGGTGCTTGTTACGGCCTTCACCCTGATCGCTCCCGTTGGGGCGGCGGAGACGACGTCGTCGAACTCCGATCTGGTGGGGCAACCGGCGAAGAAGAAAACGGTGAAGAAGAAGAGCGCCACGTCCGCCCCGGCAACGGCCACCAGCAGTTCCACCACGACAACGAAAACCGCGCCCGTGGCCGCTCCCGAGACGGCGGCGGCAACGGCGGGAACGAAGGAGAGCTCGGCGCTGCCGTTGGCGATGACAGAGACCTCCGATCAGCGGCGCGAGCGGTTCCATGCGAACATGCTGAAGCAGTATGACAAGAATGGAGACGGCAAGCTCGACGCGACGGAGGAATCGCGGATGCGGCAGGATTTGTATGTGCGGCGCCAGTCGCTTTTCAAGAAGTACGACAAGGACAAGAATGGCCGTTTTAGTGACACGGAGATCGCCGCGATGGAAGCCGATTTCGCCAAGCGGAAGGTGCTGTTCGTGCGGAGCTTTGACAAGAATAACGACGGCGTGCTGGATGATCAGGAGTCGGCGGCGCTGAACGCGGAGTTGGCGAAGCGCCGGGCGCAGTATCTCGACGGGTTCACCCGCTCGGCGTACTAGTGTCGCGTGATGTGATGGATTGTGCGGGCAGAATGTCTTTTTGTAGGACGCGATTGCATCGCGCCGCGGCGCTTCACCGAAGCGCCCTACAGGAAGACACTCGCAACCCTTATTTCATCTGACATACTCCACTAGCCAGACTCCCAGTTGCCGAAATCCCCTCTATCAAAGCCTAGCCTGATGCGTAGTCGAATGGCAGGGGTGGCGCGTGAGCGCCGGGGTGTGTGGCCCCCCCTCTGCGCCGTGGCGAACTCTGCGAGAAACGATTCCCGCTCCCTACTTCTTCGACCGGGGCCACACCCAATCGCCCTGCTTCGGATCAATCAAGGATAAAGGCTCATTCTTCATCACGACTTTTCCGCCATCATCCACGCCATTGAACCCCACTGAATAGAGCGCGTAATTTCCATCCACCTCCACCCGGTAATGCAACGGCTCGCCCGTGCATAAATCGTGCGGCACCCGCTCGATGAACTTCGGCTCCAGCTCCGCCAACGCCGCCGGATATTTCCCGTTCGCCAGCCGGTACCGCTCCAACCCGCACGCCACGCGAGCCATGTCGATAAGAGACTGTATTCGACCCGTGGTTTCAATTGAAGGAGCCACGGCAGTAACCGTCATCGAAAGTAGTTTGTCCAAGAACGAAAAGGGACTCTGAAGAGTACTGCGAGCCGATTCGAGGGATGGTAATTTTTCAAAATGTATTCGGTGCGATTTTGAATCTACAATCGGCAAGATATTGAGGATGTAAAATTCGGTGGCTTTTGATTTGGCCGCAGCAAAAGAACCATGAGGAAGGAACCACAGGAACATGGATGAGGTGGTATTTCCGTCAATCACAAAGGAAAGAACCGGCGCGTAACGTTTCTTTTTTTGCAATAGATCAATCATCGGCAAAGCTACAAAGGAAAGATCGCTGAAAAGTGTTTTGTTCAATGTTTTTACTAGATCCCTCGATGACAGGCTATTTTCCAGTTCGTGTAATTGGGAATCCGTCCACGAATGCGATTCCAGTCCCTGCCAAAGTACAGGTAAGCTTGCGTAACTGAACGTCCCGCAGGCGAAAATGTGAGGAACTAAAGTTGGAAGATCGCATGCCGCAAAGGAGAGTTTATGCAGTAGTAAAATATCGTTGAGAGCCGCATCTGAATTGTCTGCATTAAGGGCGACCAAAGCATGCTCGCGGAGCCCACTGAACAAATCATTTGATGCGAAAGGTAGTGCTGCCGAGCAAGGGATTTCGGTATTCTGTAAATCAGTCGTGAAGTAGCAATGAGGCCGCTTGCCCGCAAGATAGAGGGCTTGCAGTTCATCGTCAGTGTCATGAAAGAGAGAGGCGGGAGGAGCTAGTAATTTCTCACCTAAAAGCCAGTTGCCGTCTTTGTTCTTATAACGCCACTCTCTGACGTTCTTTTGCGCTTCAAAAAATGCCACTTTCGGCCTGTCTTTATGTTTTTTATCGTCGGCCGCCAGGATTTTTAGCCAAATCTCACTCTTCGCAAAATTCTGTTCATCCGGCACGGGCGGAGGAATCAGCGACTTCGGATCGAAGCTAAAACCTTTCGCTTCGTACTGGGCCTTGGTCTGGGCCCACAGACGTGCGCCGCGCCAGTTCTCCTCCAGATACAACGCTACGATCAGCAGGGTGAGCACCCCGAACGCCATCCCCGCCCGCTTCAGCCACCGTTTCATGCGCCCCAGCCTGTCAAAAACACCCCGCCCCCACCACTTTTTTCGCACACGCAGCTCACGTAGCCAACCTAACGCAAACGCCCGGTGCGTTTCCATGCTATAACTCATGGCATGCGCGACCTCCGTCCTTTTGAAATCTCAAATCTGAAATTTGAAATGCGCTCTTTTTGGTCTACACCGACCGCTCCACTCAACAGAGAGGGCCGAATCACGGAGTGGCTTGGAGACGATAATGATTTTTTCGCGCCGCACCGCTTCCCCGGCAACATTCCAGTTGCGGACCGGGCGTTTTGAGGACATCCTTGGAACACTCGGTCAACGCCGGGTTTCAGTCTGGTGAGCACGATCGTATTTCACTTCCATCGTTCCCATAACCCATTATCCCCCGCACCTCTATGATCAAATCGTCGAGTGATCTGCAGAACTACTATGACTTCGAACGCATCGTGGAAATCGATTTCATTCGTGCCACGGAAGCCGCCGCGCTGAACTCCTACGCGTGGCTCGGCCGCGGGGAAAAAGAGAAAGCCGATGCCGCCGCGTGCGACGCGATTCGCGGCATGTTCGACCTGATCAATGTCTGCGGCGAGGTGGTCATCGGTGAAGGCATCAAGGACAATGCCCCCGGTATTTTCAAGGGCGAACACCTCGGGCAATGGTACCCCGGCGCGCCCAAGTTTGACATCGCGCTTGATCCCATCGATGGCACGACCAACATTTCCAAGGGACTCCCTAATTCCATTTCCGTCATCGCCGCCGCCTCGCCCGAACCGGGCGTGGACTTCGCGCTGCAGGATATCCCGTCGTTCTACATGATGAAATTCGCCTACGGGCCGGCCGTGAAAATCCACGCGCAAAAGATGGGCATCGATTGCTTGAAGCTGAACCAGTCCATCGACGAATCGCTCGCTGTCATCGCGCGCGCGCTGCACAAGCGCATTCAGGATCTCACGATTTGCGTGATGGACCGCCCGCGTCACGCGCGACTGATTCAGGAAATTCGTAGTGCGGGTTGTTCGCTACGCATGATCTCCGAAGGGGACATCACGGCTGCGATTGCGCCGTCCCTTCCGGACAGCGGCATCGACGCCTACATCGGGGTCGGTGGCGCGCCGGAAGCGGTCCTGACTGCGGCGGCCGTGAAATGTCTCGGCGGTGATATTCAGGCGCAGATGTGGCCCCGCGACGAAGCCGACCGCGCGCAACTCATCGCCGCCGGATATGGAGATCAGCTCTCGAAAGTCTACATGGCGGACGATCTCGCGCGCGGAAAGAACATTATTTTCTGCGCCACCGGCATCAGCGACAGCCCGCTCCTGCCCGGCGTGAAGCATTACGGCAACAAGGCGATCACGCATTCGATCCTCATGCGCGCCAAACAAAAGACGGTGCGCTACATCACCACGCACCACAACCTTTCGGAAAAAACGATCCGCCTGCGCAGTTCCAAACAGGAAACACACCTGTAAGGAGAGCGGGAAGGGGCTACGGATGTTTGTCGCGCTTGATCAGGTCCGCGCTGGCGCGTTCGAGGATTTTCTTCTCGATGGGAGTGAGGCTCCCCATGCCATGCTTGGAAATCTTGTCGAGGATGTTGTCGATCGACTCGACCTTCTCCTGCTCCTGAATCGCGCGAATATTATTCTGCTTTGCCAACCGTTCCATCCGGCGGCTCTCAAACCACTCGTGAATCCGGTCGAAGAATCCGAACCCCGTCGCCACGCCCAGCGAGCGAATACCCACTGCTGCCACACCGGCCGAGAGCCACAGCATCAGCAATCCGAGCATGTCGCGGCTTGCCAGAAAAGCGAGCGTGTAAATGCCCAGCAGGATCGCCGCCGCCCACTTCAGCCGGATGCGGAAGAACGCGAGTTCCGCGTCGGGATAGATCGCCACGAAGGCAATGAATACACCGAACAAAATAGAACTGGCACCCGCGTACTGGATCGGACCGAGGAAAGCGCTCAAGGCTGTCAGCACTAGCACCGGCACCACGATCAACGCCGCGTAAAGGGCGAGGAAGTAATTACGACCAATGAACCGCTCCACATCGGGGCCAAACCAATAGAGCATAAACATCTGAAAGACGAACATCAGACTCGCCGCTTCCACAAAGGGATAGGTGACCAACTGCCAGACATAACCGCGATGCAGGACGTCCGCGCTGGAAAAAATCAGCGTGGCGAATACACCCCCCACCTCAAAAGCGAGGCAAAGTGAGTACGCGATCATCGCGAGGGAGTGGACGACAATCAATAACACGCTGGCGCTCACTGGGTAGCGTCCCACCCAGAACAGCGGGCGATAATCGGCGGATGAGTTGGAGAACAGCATTGCCTTTATTTATCGGTATTTGGTTGCTCAGCTTTCATAGAAAGAATACGACGGAATTTTTTACCTGTCCAGAGTCTGCTCAAATCAGTCTGGACAATTCCCTGTAATTTACTAAGCAGCCTATATGCCTGTACTCGATAAACCTCTTTCTGAACTCATAAAATATCAGGGTATCAACCCCCGTCCCGCCGACTTCGACGCCTACTGGGACGCCGCTCTAAAGGAACTGGATGCCGTTAACCCCAACATTGACCTCATTCCCTCTAAGGAATTGCAATCGTTTGGGGCCGAGGCGTTTAACTTATTCTTTACCGGCGTCGGTGGAGCCCGAATCCATGCGAAATACCTCCGCCCGCGCCACGCCACCAAGCCGCATCCGGCGGTCGTGCAATTTCACGGCTATTCCGGCCATAGCGGCGATTGGTCCGATAAGCTTAACTACATTTCGCAAGGTTTTTCCATCGCTTCACTCGATTGCCGCGGCCAGGCCGGATTGAGCGAGGACAACAGCCAGGTCAAGGGCAACACGCTGCAGGGCCATTTTGTTCGCGGCCTGAATGACCCCGATCCGAAGAAGCTTTTGTTCCGCCAGATGTTCCTCGATACGGCGCAACTCGCGCGCATCGTGATGAGCTTTGACGAAGTGGATGCCACGCGCGTCGGCGCGATGGGCGGTTCGCAGGGGGGCGGGTTGACGCTGGCGTGCGCCGCGCTTGAGCCGCGCATCAAACTCGTCGCGCCGGTTTTTCCTTTTCTGAGTGATTATCGTCGTGTGTGGGAAATGGATCTCGCGAAGGACGCGTACGACGAATTGAAGAAATTTTTCCGCATGTACGATCCGCATCATGAGCGCGAAGAGGAAATTTTCACGAAGCTCGGTTACATCGACGTGCATCATCTCGCGCCGCGCATCAAGGGCGAAGTGCTGATGCTCATTTCGCAGATGGATAACATCTGTCCGCCGTCCACACAGTTCGCGGCGTACAATGCGATCCAGTCGAAGAAGCAGTACCTTCTCTATCCCGACTTCGGTCACGAAGGTTTGCCCGGTGGCAACGACAAGATTTTTAACTTCCTGTCGAAGCTCTAACCGATCTTCCGCTTACACAAAAACCCGCTCTCATCCGAGGGCGGGTTTTCTTTTGTCTGCTACGACGACGCGCTGGTGTAGTGGCGAAGGCCAAAGTTAAAAAAGCGGCCGCTGGCGGTGAACATGACGGCGGTAATCACAATCAGATAGCCGGTTTCCTTCCAGCCGATGCCATCGATGAGCGTGCGTGCGGGCACGTTGGCGACAAGCAGCATGGGAATGAACCACGTGAAGATAACGCCCGCGACGCCCTTGAACGCTTCGCGGGGGAGTCGCGCGAGCTGGAACAAATTGTAGTAGGCATTCACGAAACCCTGCGCGCGGGTCATCCAAAAACTCAGCGTCATGAGCATCATCATGAACGAGCAATGGACCAGCACGCCGAGGACGATGAGGAGCAGGTACGTGGTGATGTTGAACACGGAAAACGCGACCGGGATTTTGGCTGCGGCATACGCGCTGACGATCAGGGCCATGAAGCAATTCACGATTGAACCCGGTTCGAACGAGCGCGTGCTGACGAGGAACCGCGTCGAGACCGGTTGCGCGAGAAAGAAGTCGAGTTTTCCGGTGCGGATCAGCTCGGGCAGGTTCATGCAGTTGATCATGACGAACGCCTGAAAGAGTTGCTGCACGAGATGGCTTGTGGAAATGAGCAGGACCATTTCCCAGCGCGACCACCCGGCGATTTCGTTGACGTTGAAGTAGAGCACGCCGATGAAGGCGAGTTGCAGCGCGAACCAGAGAAACTCCACGAGAATCCAGAGGATAAAATTCCCCTTGAACTGCATTTCCCGCGCGAGCGAGTAACGCATTTGCGCGAGCCAGATGTGGAGGTAGCGGGACATGGAGGGAGGGGGGAAGTTCTAAGTACGAAGTTCTAGGTTCTAAGTATTGAAAGCGTGAATAGGAAGTGGTTCGTTGAAGTTCAAATGGTGTAGTGGAGTTCTCTCGTCATACTTAATACCTAGTACTTAGAACTTCGTACTTTCCCCTTAGTTCCCCACTGAAGTATAGCGCTTGAGTCCGCGCCGCCAGAGCGCTTGACCGACCAGATAAAAGAACGCGATCCACGCCCATTGCACGAGGAAGCCCTGCCAGATCGCGTCGCCCTGGATGCGACCGAGGAAGAGGCCGACGGGGAAATAATATTCATACGCGAAAGGCAGCCAGCGACAGATGGCGTAGAGCGGGCCGGGCAAGACATCGAGCGGGAAGACGTGGCCACCGGCGAGGAATTCGATGGAGAAGATGATGAAAACCACGCTGCCGATTTCGAGCAGCCAGAACGCGAGCATCGCGACCGCGTAGGTGATGGTGAATTGCAAAAAAGCCGAGCCGATCATGGCGAGCAGCGCGTACGGCAAGGTGTGCGCCATCGGAATCGAGTTGAAATAATCGCGGAAGAAAATCAGCATCGCCCCGACTGGCACGCACACGACCGCCGCATAGACGAGTCGCGAAGACAGGAAGAGCGAGACGCGATAGGTGAAGTAATTGATCGGCTTGAGCAGGACCTGGCTGATGCGGCCATCGCGAATGTCGCTGGCAATGGCGAAGTCGTCCTCGACCGGTGAGGTGAGCGCGTCGAGCACGATGAGGCTGAGGAAATAAGCCATCATCACATGGTAATCGTACCCGGCGAATCCCTGGTTATTGGCATCGGCGAAGACCGCCTTCCAGAGGAAGACCGAGCCGAGGAGCGGGACGAATCCGGCAATGGCGCGGACGAGAAAGTTCCAGCGGTAGACAAGGCTGTTCTGCATCCCGAGACTGAAAATCCGGGTGTAGAGCGCGGCTTGTTGTTGGATGACGGAAGTCATGATCCAATTGAGGGAAGGTTACACACTCCGACGCAACTTGGTCAGGCGCTGGGTATGGTGCACTTCCTTCGCGGCGACGGGCGCGGGCGCTTTTTCCTTTTTCTTCTTCGGAGCCTTGCGCTTGATTTCGACCGAAACGAGGCGTGTATCGGGCAGGATGAATTTTTCGATCTCGACGCTGACTTCCCGCACGAGTTCGTGCGCGAGCACGGCGGTGGCGATGTCTTCCGCGAGCGTTTCAATCAGCTTGCGCGGACGCGATGTTGCGACGTCCTTCACCTCGTTGGCGACTTGCGCGTAGTCGACCGTGAGCGCCACGTTGTCGGCCACGGCAGCCTCGCCGATGGAGCGGAGCTTGAGCCCGAGATTGACCAGCAGCTTCTGGCGGCGCGCGCGTTCCTCGTCGGGTACGCCGATGTGGGCGTAGACTTCGAGGCCGAGAATGTTAATGCGATCGGACATGATTGATGAGAATGCGGGTGGGGGTGTTGAGCGGCATGGTGAGCGCCTCGTCGATGGAGACCCAGCGGTACTCCTCGGCCTCTTCGTTGAGGACGACCTGTTCCTGACTCGTCTTCGCCGTGTAGTTGAGCAGGAGAAAGTGGGCCTTCTTGTAAAACTCCGGCGGCTGGATGCAATCCTGCACCATCTCGAACTGGATGGAATCGAGCGTGAGCCCGGTCTCTTCCAAGACCTCGCGGCGCAGGGCGGCATCGGACGCTTCGTTCGGTTTGATCTTGCCGCCGGGGATGCCCCAGAGATTGCTCCACTTGTGCGTGTGAATCATCAGCACTTCGCCGCGGGCATTGTAGATGAGCGCGCCGACCGTGCCGATGGGCGGGTGATCGTTCGGCTCGGCGCGATGGCGCGCGAGGTAATCTTGTACGCCCGCGATGTTGCGGAAAAGGAGATCGGGATTCACGCTCTGCAACTTCGCAAACGAATCATAGCCCGTGAGCACCGCGCAACCGACCACGCCGCCGTGATGGGCCGTCTCGATGTCGTGCATCATGTCGCCCACGAAAATCGTTTCGGCGGGTTCGAGTTCATGCACAGCGAGGAGCTCGTGGATCGTCTTGCGCTTGTCGATCACCTGCACGTACGCCTGTTTGAAATACTTCGCTATGCCGAGCCGTTCGCTCTGCACCTTGTAATGCTCGCCGTGAATCGAGCTGAGCAGGAACATCGGGATGCCCTGCGCGTGACAGAACTCGAGGAAGTCGCGGGCATGCGGCAACATCTCGATGTCGGTTTGGAGTAACTTGAACGCGCGATGATAGTGGGCGTCGAGTTCCGCCATCGTCGCCTCCGGCAGATGCTTCTTGTAGAACTCCGTGAACGGCAAGCAGAACTTGTCGCGAAAGTCGTCCGCGCTCAAGGGCGGTTTGCCGTAGTGCTGGAAAATCTCGTTGGTCGCCGCGAGGACCGGGTTGAAATCGTCCACAATCGTTCCCGACCAATCCAAAATGACGTTTTTGATCACCGACATAGGTCTCACGCTAGCGCAGGTTTGCGTCCCGTAAACTGACAAATTTCGCCCCCTCCGACCTCGCGGTAAAAAAGTGTGCGCGTGCGCTCCGAACCGCTCCCAACATCTCCACTTTCCCTAAGTGCCTGATCCCGTGTCGCGCAGGCTGCCGGTGCGTGCGCGGCGTTGGCGCGGAGGGAAATTTCAAATTTCAGATTTGAGATTTCAAAAGGACGGAGGTCGCGCATGCCATGAGTTATAGCATGGAAACGCGCCGGGCGTTTGCGTTAGGTTGGCTACGTGAGCTAGGTGTGCGAAAAAAGTGGTGGTGGCGGGGTGTTTTTGACAGGCTGGGCGCATGAAACGGTGGCTGAAGCGGGCGGGGATGGCGTTCGGGGTGCTCACTCTGCTGATCGTGGCGTTTTATCTGGAGGAGAACTGGCGCGGCGCACGCCTGTGGGCCGAGACCAAGGCCCAGTACGAAGCGAAGGGTTTCAACTTCGATCCGAAGTCGCTCATTCCTCCGCCCGTGCCGGATGAGCAGAATTTTGCGAAGAGTGAGATTTGGCTGCATTTGCTCGCCGCAAAAGACGAGTCGAAAGGCAAGGACCGTCCCAAGAGTACTTTATTTGAGGCGAAAAAGGAGGTCCAAGAATGGCAATTTAAGAATAAGGCCTTTCCTCATTGGGAGATCGGACAAATTTTCACAGCACCCGCTCTTTCCTTTTTTGACAGCGCTCAAAATGAGCTGAAGCAACTCTACGGCACCTCTGACCGTCTCTGGTGTCAATTTCCGACCGACTGGGGGGATGAGAAACCTTTTTCTGCACGCATGCCAGAACTGAATACGGTGCATTATCTGGCTCAGGTCCTGCAGGCCCACGCGCTATCCGCTATGAGCGCAAAACCCGGGATGGCTATTCAAGACATCTCCCTCTGCTTGAAGCTCGCGGAGGGATGTAGTGACAATCCCATTCTGATTTATAGCCTGGTTTCCTGCTCGACTACTCGGATGGCTCTCGCCCCCATCTGGCTTGGGATTGAAACGCACAAATGGAAAGACCAGCAACTAGCTGGGTTTCAGAGACAACTTGCCCAAATCGATCTATTGAAATCCTACCATCTCGCGTACCAAGGAAGTTTCGTTTTCTATTTCATCAAAACAGCGGACTGGATGAAAGCTCATCGACTACCTGCCAGCGGCATTGCCAGACACCTGGGAATTGGTGATGGGCAGTTTTATAACTCTCGACTTTCCCGCATTCTTTTCATCATCGGGCCATCGGGGTGGTATGATATGACCAAGTCGCAAGCGGCACGTGTCTATTTGGACACCATTCTGCCGACGATTAACATCGAAACTCGTCAAGTCGATTACTCCTTGAGAAAACGCCTCCTTCAGAATGAGTCTAATCCATTTAACTCGTATCTCCCCACAACACTGCTCTTGGCGTTCATGACAGAGGGCACCAGCGGTTGCATTGAAAAGATCGTCATGACTCAAAATTATCTCGATCTCGCTCAGTTGGCCTGCGGACTGGAACGCTACCGACTGGCGAACGGGAAATATCCAGCGACGTTGGCGGAGCTGGAGCCGAAGTTCATCGAGCGGGTGCCGCACGATTTATGCACGGGCGAGCCGTTGCATTACCGGGTGGAGTCGGATGGAAATTACGCGCTCTATTCGGTGGGATTCAACAGTGTGGATGACGGGGGCAAGATCGTGATGAGGAATGAGTCTTTCTCCTTGGTTGATCTGAAGCAGGGCGATTGGGTGTGGCCCCGGTCGAAGAAGTAGGGAGAGGGAAGAGTTTCTCGCAGAGTTCGCCACGGCGCAGAGGGGGGGGAGGTCCGCAGATTACGCAGATTGACGCCGATTATTTTAAGAAGGGAATCACACACCCCGGCGCTCACGCGCCACCCCTGCCATTCGACTACGCATCAGGCCAGGCTTTGATAGAGTGGATTCATGCAAGCGAGACTCCCAGTTGCCGAAATCCCCTCTATGAAGAGGGGTGGCGCGTGAGCGCCGGGGTGTGTCAATACCCAGTCGAGCTCTAGCGGCGATAGAATACTTAATAGGCTCTAGTCCTGGTGTGGATGGACCTCCCCCTTGCCCGATCCCTCGACTGCGCTCGGGATGACAGAGCGTGAAGCGTGAATGTTTTGAAGCGATTTGCGCGGTAAAGCGGCTATTCGGCCGGTTGCTTTATTGTAGGACGGGACTGTGTCCCGTCGCGGCGGTTCACCGAACCGCCCTACAGCAAGGCACGTGCATCTGTCATACCATCCGGCGAAGCCTCGCTGGGTGCAGGGCTCAGCCCTGCAGGAGCGGGGTGAGGTAGCGGGCGCTGGCGGCGACGGCTTCGGGGGCGCCTTCGCCTTCGAACTCCACGATGACGGGCCATTTGTGTTTTTTGGCGAGGGGGAGGATCGCACGAAAGTCCACATCGCCCTGGCCGGCGGGGACGTCGGCGGTGTCGCGTTTGCGGAGTTCCTTGGCGTGGATCATGCCGATGCGGGAGGCGTTGGCGGTGATGAAGTCGCGGCTGTTGAGGCCGCCGCGTTCGACCCAGTAGGTGTCGACTTCGAAGCGGACGAGGGCGGGGTCGGTTTCCATGAGGAGGATGTCGAAGCCGCTGCCGCCTTCGGGCAGTTTTTCAAATTCGAAATTGTGGTTGTGGTAGTAGAGTTCCATGCCTTCGGGTTTGAGGGCGCGGGCGAGGTCGTTGAGTTGTTGGGCGATGAGGGCGTAGCCTTTTTTGGTGCGGTGCGATTCGGCGAGCCAGGGGACGATGATGCGGTGGTTGCCGAGGGCCTTTTGGAAGGCGATTTCGCCAGCGAGATCTTTCTCAAGGGAGTCGAGTCCGACATGGGCGCCGTGGACGGTGAGCTTGGTCTCGTGGAGGAGGGCTACCCACTGGTCGGTCGACCACTTGTATCTACCGGCTGTTTCGATGGCGTGGAAGCCGAGGGCGGTGATACCGCGTAATGCGCTTTCGGCATCTTTATCGAACTCGCGGCGGAGACTATATAGCTGCAAACCAAGAGGATAAGACATAATCGTAGGCAATAGAGATTCTATTTCAAAGCGCAAGTCTATTTATGGGGTTCATTAATGGAATAGAATTTCGCAGCAGATTTACTTATATCGGATGGTCGGTGTTGAAGTTGCAAACTCTTTTGCGAGCTAACAGCATTCGACCTTACTTTTTGTGCTCAAAACTCTTACAAGAACGCCACCCAACAGGCAAGCAGGACTTGTCGGCTTATGTGGCGAATGGCTTAATTAAGCTTTATCAATAAAGTCGACTTTAGGCCTCACTATAATTTTAACTGATGGCCTTTGTCGGCCTTGACGGCGTCGATTTGATCTGACAGCTTGGATTTTTCGTAACCTTCAACCCATCGTCAATTTAGCAGCATGAACATTCACGAATATCAAGCAGCAGAACTCATGGAAAAATTTGGCGTCGCCACCCCGCGTGGGCGCGTCGCCAATACCCCGGAGGAAGCGGAGGCCGCGGCCCGTTCCTTTGGTACGAATAATCTCGTGGTCAAGGCCCAGATTCACGCCGGTGGTCGCGGCAAGGGGACTTTCACCAGCGGGTACAAGGGCGGCGTGCAGTTGTGCAAGACGTCGAGCCAGGTGCGCGATGTGGCGGCGTCGATGCTGGGCCAGACGCTTGTGACGAAGCAGACGGGCGCGGCGGGTCGCGTGGTGCGCAAGGTGATGGTGGCGGAGTCGAAGGAAATCGAGCGCGAGTTGTATTTTGCCATCCTGATCGACCGTGCCACGTCGGCACCGGTGATCGTGGCGAGCACGAAGGGCGGCATGAATATCGAGGAGGTCGCGGAGACGGACCCGGACTCGATCATCCGCGAGCCGATTCATCCGACGCTGGGTTTGCAGGCGTATCAAACGCGCAAGCTGGCGAAGTTGCTCGGGTTGTCGTCGAACCTGATGCGCCCGGCGGGCAAGCTGTTCCATTCGCTCTATAATTTGTTCATCAAGTGCGATTGCTCGATGGTGGAGATCAATCCGCTGGTCGTCACCAAGGGTGGCGAAGTGATGGCGCTGGATGCGAAGTTCAATTTCGATGACAACGCGCTGGGCCGTCATCCGGAAATCGTAGCGTATCGCGATCTGGAGGAAGAAGATCCGCGCGAGGTGCAGGCGTCGAAGTTCAACCTGAATTACATCGGTCTGGATGGCAACATCGCGTGTCTGGTCAATGGCGCGGGTCTGGCCATGGCGACGATGGACATCATCCAGCATTTCGGCGGCAAGCCGGCGAACTTCCTGGACGTCGGGGGTGGGGCGAGCGAGCAGCAGGTGACGGAAGCGTTCAAGATCCTGATGGCGGACAAGAACGTGCAGGCCATTCTGGTGAACATTTTCGGTGGCATCATGAAGTGCGACGTGATCGCGCAGGGCGTGATCAATGCCTTGCGCCAACGCGAAGCGCGCGAGGAACGCATGGTTCCCCTCGTCGTGCGCCTGGAAGGCACGAACGTGGATGCGGGCAAGAAGCTCCTGAAGGAGTCGAACCTGCCGCTGATCGCCGCTGACAATCTGGAAGACGCCGCGCAGAAAGCAGTCGCCGCGGCCAAAAATGGCAAGCACTAATCCCTTTAAACTTTAACCGAAGAGGAAATAAGAAATGTCCGTTCTCGTTGATAAAAACACTCGCCTCCTTGTCCAGGGTATCACCGGCAAGGCAGGTGGATTCCACGCCAAAAATTGCATGGACTACGGCACCAACGTGGTGGCCGGTGTCACGCCCGCCCGTGGCGGTGAATTGTTCGAGGGCAAGGTTCCCGTGTTCGACACGGTGAGCGAAGCCCGCGTTCAGACCGGTGCCAATGCGACGATGATTTTCGTCCCGGCGGAGTTCGCCGCGGATTCGATCATGGAAGCGGTGGACGCCGGAATCGAGCTCGTGGTTTGTATTACGGAGGGGATCCCCGTTCTCGACATGATGCGCGTGAAGGAAGGCATGAAGGGCAAGAACAGCCGCCTGATCGGTCCGAACTGTCCCGGCATCATCACGCCCGGCCAGTGCAAGATCGGCATCATGCCCGGTTACATCCACAAGCCCGGCAAGGTCGGCGTGGTTTCCCGTTCCGGCACGCTGACGTATGAAGCGGTCTGGCAGTTGACGCAGCGCGGTTACGGGCAGAGCACCGTGATCGGTATCGGGGGCGACCCGATCAACGGCACGTCGCAGCTCGAAGCGATTCAGTTCTTTAATGGCGATGTCGAGACCGAAGCGATCATCATGATCGGTGAAATCGGTGGCACGGCGGAAGAAGAAGCCGCCGCGTACATCAAGGATCACGTGAAGAAGCCGGTGGCGGCCTTCATCGCGGGCGCGACGGCGCCTCCCGGACGTCGCATGGGCCACGCAGGCGCGATTGTCTCGGGCGGTAAAGGTACCGCGGCGGGCAAGATCGCCGCGCTGGAAGATGCGGGTATCGCGATCGCCCGGACTCCGGGTGAAATGGGCGATACGCTCATCAAGCAGCTCAAATAATTCTGTTCGTTCCCACCCCGCAAGTCTGACTTGCGGGCTGAACCCACTCCGGCTCCTGTGCAGGCCGGAGTGGGTTCTTTTTTTGCAGGGCTGAGCCCGCCCCCCCCCCCCCTCCGGATCAGCGCGTTCATTTATGTCGTGAAGGATGTTTTTCGTCCTGTTTTTTTGTTCCCCAAACGTGTTCTCCTGCAGGCGTTATCGTTTCCCCGAGGGTGATTTCGGGTTTCGGTGAGAGGTGTTAATGAGGCAAATCGTTCAAGATTTTGGGGTATGTCGCCGATGACTCCAAAATAAGGAAGATGTAATCACCGCTAACATAGAACTGCATGACATAAAGAATTGCGTTAAAGCAATTCTCCAGATCGGATAACCTATGAATAACCTCACTCTTGGAAAAAAGATCGCCTACGGATTTGGGGCGTTGATTCTCATCTCGCTGATCCTCGGTGGCATCGCGGTAGTCGTGATGCAGATGTCGTCGAGTTCGGCCCAGATTCTCGCCAAGGAATACGCGGCGGAACTCGAGGTCGTCAGCGACCTCCAGACGAATGTGGCCACCGCCCAACTCGCCGTCCGCACCTATGGACTGACCGGCGATGAGGCCCAGTACGAGATCGCCACCAAAGGTCTCCAGCAAGCCAAAGTCAATGTCGAGGATGCCAAAAAATTGGCGGAAGTGTCGCCGCATCTCCCCAAGTTGAAAGCGGAAGTGGGACCCTACGCGGAGGCTCTCAGCAAGTACGCCACCAAGTTTGAGGAGACCGTCAAAATCCAACGCGAGATCAAGTCCAACATCACCCAAGTCTACGCCAACGGTGCGCAGTTCGCCTCCAATATCAATCTCTTCTTCGACACCCAATTCGTCAAGTTGCAGGAAGAAATGGCCAACAAGGCGGCAGTGGAAGCCCTGAAAGAACGCTCCCTCAAAGTGGCCCTGGCCGCCAAGGTTCGCAACGAAGGCAATCAGGCGCGACTGGCGGCCGCACGCGGCTTGATTGATCGCGACCCGGCCCAGATTGCCAAGTCATTGCCTCGCTTTGATGAGATCGACCGGACCTTGGCCGAGATCGCCCCGCTGGTGCATCAACCCTCCAATATCGAGCAACTCAACAAGGTCAAGGAAAGTGTCGAAAACTACAAGGCGGCCATGACGAAACTGGGCGAACTCATGGAGACCAACACCAAGGTGCTGGCCGAGCGTAATGTGTACGCCAAGGCCATGCGCGAAGGTACGGACAAAATCTATGAGGCCGCTCTCAAGTCTACTGTCGGCACGGCCAACCTCTCGACCACTTCACTCTCTATCGCCAAGGGCACCATGATCGTCGGCCTGCTGATCGCCATCGGCGTTGGCGTCGCGCTTGCCGTGGTGATCACCCGCAGCATTACCGTGCCGGTGCACCGTCTCATCGAACGGCTCACGGCTGGCTCTGAACAAACTTCCTCCGCCGCCGGACAAGTTTCCGCCGCCAGCCAATCCCTTGCCGAAGGCGCCAGCGAACAGGCCGCTTCGCTCGAGGAAACCAGCTCCTCGCTTGAGGAAATGGCCAGCATGACCGAGCACAACGCCGAGAACGCCAGTAACGCCAAGACGCTCGCCTCCGAGGCTCGCATGGCCGCCGACGCCGGCACGGGTGAAATGGTCAAGATGAACACCGCCATGGAGGCCATCAAGAAATCCAGTGACGACATTTCCAAGATCATCAAGACCATCGACGAAATTGCCTTTCAAACGAACATCCTCGCGCTCAACGCCGCTGTCGAAGCCGCCCGCGCGGGCGAAGCCGGCATGGGCTTCGCGGTGGTGGCCGACGAAGTGCGCAATCTCGCCCACCGCAGCGCCATCGCGGCGAAGGAGACGGCCGACAAGATTCAGGATGCCATTGCCAAGAGCGGGCAGGGCGTGGAAATCAGCGCCCTGGTCTCCGAGAAACTCAAGGAGGTCGTCGACAAGGCCCACAAGGTGGACGAACTCGTCGCCGAAATTGCCAGCGCCTCGAAAGAGCAGAGCACCGGCATCACCCAGGTCAACGTCGCCGTCTCGCAGATGGACAAGGTCACCCAGAACAATGCCGCCAGTGCGGAGGAGACCGCCGCCGCTGCGGAAGAATTGAACGCCCAATCGGAAGAACTGCGCAGCGCCGTCAAGGAGTTGCAGTTCATGGTCGGTGGAGCCGGGGAGTCGAGTATCGCCAGTCATCTGATGCCGGTCCGGAAATTGATCCAGACCAAAGTCGCCAGCGCCAAGGCCTCCATGCCCACGGCCACGGCGCCTGCCCATGCCGCGAAGCGCGAGAAGTCGGTGACTACTTCTCGAAATGCCGGGACTTCCACCGGAGGCTCGCGCCACAGCGAACCGATTCCCGATGAATCGATTGCCGTGCGCGGCAAATCGGCCATCCCGATGGAAGACGACTTCAAGGACATGTAGAAAAACACTTTCCGAGGCTTTGGGGGAAAGCCACGGATGCCATGACGAGCTCACCGGCGGGGGCCGGTGAGCTCAAGTCATTTTTGGCGTGCTCTGCGAACAGTCTCTGAGAACAAACGGATAACACCGCCCCTTCCACCCGATCCTGACACACGAGTGTGCGTTTTGCTCAGGATGACCCGTGTGACGCTGGACCCTGTAGCTGATCGGCTCTGCAAATCGCTCAAGACATTCGCTTTCACACTCTGTCATTCTGAGTGAAACGAAGAATCGGGTGGAAGGGGTGCGTCTTTCTGTATGAGTCTGAAATCGGCATGGGCAAAAACTGCCTCCCGCCTTTGCGCATTTTCTCAAAAAGAATCTAAAGATTTTTTCATCCCGGCCGATGGAGGGCGCAGGACGAATCGGATTCACCGCTCACAAGCAACGAGCCCGAACCGCCAACCGTGTCATCTTATGCCCGTTCCAATCGGTTCTCCCATGGCCCTGCTCGGGCTGCCCTTCCACGAGATTGGCGAGGACAAACTCCACCAGCTCGCGCGCTGCGCCTTTGTCGAGCGGACCGGGCTGTGGCTCAATCTTGTCTCGCAGGAGCACCTGCAAGCCATTGAGAACGATGTCGAACTGCGTCACGCCCTCATCGCCGCCGACGTTCTCATTCCCGAAAGCTGGCTTCTCGTCTCCGCCTGCCGCCAGCTTTTTCACTCGCCGCTCACTCTCTACTCCGCGCCGGTGCTACTGGCGGCGGCGGTTGCGGAAGGTCCTCCCGGCTTTCGCTCCACCCTGCTTATTCCGCAGAACGACTCCGTTCAACGCATGGCCCAATGGTGGGCGCAACAATTTCCCCGCGCCCGCTCCCCGGATATTCTGGGCGTTCCCACCGACATCTGGATAGGCAATCAGGGCCCGTCGTTTCTCGAAGCCATCATCGCCACCCGGCCCGATATGCTGGCGCTTTTTCTTCCCACGCCGCTTCAGGAAAAATGGATCAGCAGCTATCGCCGTTACCTCACGGTGCCGCTCATCCTTGGTCTCGGACCCAGCGAGGAAATGGCCCCGGCTGCGGTCATTCCCGGTCGCACACAGGACCGGCTCCGTCACTCCAAGAGCCAGTTGCTCAAGCGCATCACCGACCAGACCCAGCGACTCGCCGTGCATCCCCGGCTCGAGCCGCGCGTGGCCGTCGCGCCTCTGCGCGACAACCTGAATTCCCGCTGGACCGAGATGGCGGTCGAAAGCCGTTTCGACGCCGCGCAGGTCGAGACCCTGGGCAAGCCGCTGGTCGCGCTCATGACGAACGGCGCTTCCCTGCTGCTCGATCTTTCCCGTGTGCAATTCATCGACAGCTCCGCGCTCGGACTGCTCATCACTCTCCTGAAAACCGCCGAGCATTTCGAACGGCAAGTCGTCCTCATCCGTCCCACCAAAGTGGTGACCGACGCCCTCCGTCTCGTGCAGCTTGACCAGATGTTCGACACGGCCACCGATGCGGAAGCGGCCCGCATCAAGGGCGATCTCATGGCCCGCAACGGCCACATCCGCTTCGAGCGCGGGCCCGAGTTGAACGGCGCGCGGATCTATTGGCGGGGCCGCGTCCATTCCGTGAATTGGGAAAAATTCTGGCGCGACACGTTGCAGGTGATGGACGACGTCAAAAAGCTCAGCTCCGCCCCGCGCGACATGCGCTTCCAACTCGATCTCAGCCAGGTCACTTTTATCGACAGCCTCGGGGTCGGACTGTTGTTGCGCCTCGTGAAATGGGCCAAGGAACAGTTTGTTTTCCTCAGCCTCGTCAATCCCTCACGCTCGGTGATGGAAGTGATCGACCTCGCCCAGTTGCAGAATCCCCTCCTGCAGAACACCCTGCCCCAACGCCCCGTCTATCGGGCGCTGCCGCCAAGATGAAAAACGGTGGAGTGGCATCCGGCCGCAATGCAAGCCGATCCTTCGACAAGCTCAGGATGACGGATTGGGACGGTAACCTCAAACGGTAGCGAGGAGTTCTTGTAAGAGTAAAAAGTTACCTAAAACCTTACTTTCATTCCACGTCATCCTGAGCTTGTCGAAGGATCGGTTGGGAAGGTTTTGGGCGTGGCAGTTACTCTTTCGTCCGCGCATCCGGTCCCGGCGCGCGCACCACGTACGTGCGGGCTGCCAGATCATGGAACGCCTGTCGGTGCACCGTGAGGAACGCGAAGAAATGGCCGATGCACAAAAATTGTTGCGACAGAAACGCGCCGATCGTCCGCAGGAACGACTGCCAATAACTGATCGTCAACCCGTGCGCATCCACCACCCGCAGGCGGAAGATCCGTTTGCCCGGCGTCTGGCCGGTGCTGCCGTGAAAGTAGGTGAAATAGGCCACGTACACCACCAGCGCCATCAACATGAGCCAGGCCTGATTCGCGCTGGGATGATGTCCCTCCAGCATTTGTCTCCACACCTGTTCCGATTCCTTTTGTATCGGCACGGGCACAAAGAGAATGACCAGCACCATCATGATCAAGCCCACGCTCATGATATCGAAAACGTACGCCGCGATCCGCGCCAGCAGCGAACCGAGCACGAGGTGCGGTTGTCCCGGAAAGAGCACGCCCGCGCGGGCGCTCGCCAGCAGCGACATCAATTCCGGGTGCGACTGCCACGGCGTCCACACGCCTTCCGGCGCGGTGCGCACGGGCGTATCGATGCCGGCGCGGTTCTCCTCCACCCACTCTGCGAGTTCCTCGAGGGGGACCGGTCCGTATTCGTCGCCGTCTTCGCCTTTGATCCAGTAGTCTGCCATGGTGCTGAGTTCTTTAGCGGTGATTTACCAAAAGCTCACGCTTAAACTTATCAGGCGGGATTGTCGTCACTGGCCCACGCTGTCGAGCACCTCGTTCACTTTGCCGAAAACGCCCAGCGCCATGCTGAAAATCTGGAACGCCGCATACAGGATCAACACCAGATACAACAACTTCGGCAGCCAGTCCGCCAGTCGCTCCTGCGCCCGCTTCCACTCCGTCAACGCATTCGCTTCCACGTGGCCGAGCGTTTCGTAAATCTTGCCCGACACTTCCGCCGTCGTGAAATAATCCACCCAATCCACCGGCAGTTCCCGCCAGCCTGCCACCAGAGTGGAAAGCGGTTCGCCGCTCAACAACCCCTCCCGCGCCGCCGCCGCCCGCTGCTCGCGCGAACTGTAGCCGGTCGCCTCCCACGCATCGGCGGCCGCCTGCGCGAAGGAAATGCCCGAGTTCAACTCCATCCGCAACGCCACCACCCAGCGGTAGGCATAAGTCGCGCGCAAAAAACGGCCCACCAGCGGCACCCGCAGCCAGAAGGCTTGACCCGCCTCGCTGCGCCACGACTCGCGCGCGCCCCAATAAATCACGAAGGCCGCGCCGTAGAGAAACGCCAGTTGCGTGACCACGGAAAAAACATAGAACGGCACACTGCACGTCGCCAGTTTGGGCAGGGGACCGATGATCGCCACGAGGTGCAGCAGCAGGATCGGATAGGCGAGGTGTTTCCACATCGCGCCGACGAGTTCATTCTCGGTTTTCCAATAAATGGCCAGCTGCTTGAAACTATCGTCCAACCGGCCACTGCGTTCGCCTGCTGCCACCAGCTTTGTCTCGAACGAGGTGAATTTTCCCGCCAGAAAAGCGTCCGCCGCGCCCTGTCCTTGGTTCAGCGTGCGGATCACCACCGCGATTTGCGGATCGGCCCAGCGCTGCCCGGCCCGCTCCAACGCCTGCCGCAGCGGGATGCCCGCGCTCGTCATCGTCGCCAGTTGTTCATAAAACGAAATGCGCCGGGAGAGGTTCACGCCCCACACGCTACCAGCGCCCGGCCCCACCCGCAAGGCAGGGCTGGGCTGGCTCGCTCTTAACGCGCGTCGTGGTAGTTGCAGGTTGCAAGGAGGAACTCGGTCTGTAGGGCGGGACGGTGTCCCGCCATGGCGCTTCATCGAAGCGCCCTACAGCTGCACGTGGAGACTGCTTTTAAAATTCTCTAAAACCACCCCTTTGCTACCCCAGATTATTTGAATGCGTTTGCCCTGGCCGGAGATAGGACTTGCCCCGTGGCACCATTAAATTATGGTAGTACCCGGTTCCAAACCTTATGGCCGAAATAGCCCTGCCCCGACTGGGGCCTCTCGTTTATCTCGACGAAGAAGCGCTCTCCGTGCTGAGCGGTTTCGGCGTCTGCCATGTTTTCCCCAAAGGGACCGTCATCATTCGCGAGGACGAACGCCAGATCAACCTCTACATCACCCTTTCCGGCACGCTCGAAGTCATCACCCACGTCAACCATCGCGAAGTCCGGCTCGCCACCCTGGGCGAGGGCGATTGTTTTGGCGAGGTCGCCATCTTCGAACCCGGCACCGCCAGCGCCACCGTCCGCGCCGTGGAGGACAGCCAGCTCTGGTATCTCGACGTGGATCATCTCCAGGCGTTTCTGCAGGAATATCCCCATGCCGGTTGCGGTCTGATCCTCGGCGTCAACACCATCCTCAGCCAGCGTTTGCAGCAGGCCAATAAACTCATCAAAACCAGCCAGATCGTGCCCGGCTTCCTCAGCGTTCGCTCCCGCCGCGCCGCCGCGGCTCCCACCCCATGAGCAACCCCATTCCCGGCGAACCCACCTCCGATTCCGGTTGGGAGCAATTGCCCCCGAGCCTGCCCGCCGTTGGTATTCTCGCCGGGCTCAGCACCGAATCGCTCGCCAATCTCGCCTCGTACGGCGTTTACGCCAGCTACAAGGATGGCACCGAAGTGATTGACGAAGGTCACGAACAGGACCGCCTCTACATTCTCGTCGAGGGCGAACTACAAATCTTCGCCTCCGTCAGCGGTCAGGAAATGAGCCTCGCCAAGGTCGAACCTGGCGAATGCATTGGCGAACTCGCCGTGCTCGTTCCCGGTCCCGCCAGCGCCACCGTTCGCGCCATTGCCGACTCCGTGCTGTGGTCCATGGATGGCGATTCGCTGCGCAGTTATATTTCCGATCACCCCGGCGGCGGCGGCGTCTTCCTCATGGGCATGGCCCAGATTCTTAGCACCCGGTTGCACGAGGCCAACCGCCGCATCAGCGAGAACAACATCACTCCCGCCTTCGTCCCGCCCCGCATGGAGGCCGTCATCACCGCCCCCAGCGCCTCGCAGACCAGCTTCTTCGAGATGATCAAGAAGAGCCTCGCCGGGGAGCAAAAGGTCAAGATCTCCACCGAGATCAAATTGTAAGAAACGACTCGAAGCGAATCGTTAGCTGTCTGCCATAAAACCAGAGAGGGATCGATTCGCTTTCCGGCTGATTTCTCGACAAGCTCGAAATGACGGTTTGGTCTGGTGAGCCTTTCACTGAAACGACTGGCTACAGAATAAGTTCAGTTCTCATGCGATTTTCTCTACTCCCTCCGTCATTTCGAGCTTGTCGAGAAATCAGTTCAGAAACCGGAATGACCGGTCTCTTGCTTTTTGCAGGTCAGCCAAAGCCATTCTGCCGTCCCTCCGATCGGATGGAGATACCCCTCACGGCTGGGTGGCCACCGGCGGCGTCACGCGGCCATACGCATACAGGTGCAGCTTCTGCCGGAACGGCTCCTGATCGATCAACGGATTGCCCGTCGGAGGCGTGGGATGACACCGGAAAAAGCCCACGCCATTGCCCGTACCGTTCAAGCGCTTGCCCGCATTTTGCGAACCCGCCATCGTATTTTTCCCCATGTAAATCATCACATGCGTGATCGGCGAAGGACGATTCGTCGGATGCGTCCCCGACCAGAAAATCAGATCGCCCGGTTGCAACTCCTCCAGCTTCCACCCCGTCGTCGCGTCCCACACCCGGCCATGTTCGCGTAGATAGAGGTATTGCTTGCCCGCCTCATCGGGGAGTTCCAGACCGTACGCCCGGCGAAAGACCACCTGCACAAATCCGGAGCAATCCAGTCCGCCCCGCGCCACATCGCCCGAGCCGTAGACATAGGGCATGGCAGTATTCGCCAACTCCGCCGCGATGGGCAGTAGATCGGCGGCGTGAACGAACGCAAAACTGCCCAGGCCGAGCAGCGAAAGGAATATCCGGCGAATGATCATGGCGGTTGAAAAGGGGAGGGGTATCTAACCTGATTTGGATCGCAAACGCAAAAATATTGCACACCTAGCCAACGTAGCTCACCTAACGCAAACGCCTTTGCTCTATTTCTGCTTGAATAGGGGCATGCCCGCCCTGTGCTCCTTTGAAATCTCAAATCTGAAATTTGCAATTTCTCGTCTACACCGCCCTCTCCACCCAACAGAGACGGCTGAAACTCGTAGCGCCTTGTCGACGATATCTCAAAAATTACTGCGACTGAGTTTCAATCGCAGCAATATCCCTCGCCAGTTTTTGGGTCTGCGGTTATTTTAAGGGAGAGAACCCCGCACTTGCATGAAACACAACGAATGCCTCATTGAAGAAGTCGTCCGCGTCATGGTCGAAAATCCCGACCTCAAGGCCGTCACGCTCGACTCCGAACGCAAGCGCGTCTCCTACGCCATTCAGGTTGGCGGCCGCGTCTACAAGACCGCCGATGAGGACGAGACCCTGCATGAATTGCAGCGCCTCATGAACGAATACTCTGCCGACAAAGTCCCCGGTTGCGTCGAAAATCAGGGCCATCCCCAGTGCAACGTCTGCGAGCGCACCCACACGCTCAAGCTCCCCCCCGGCATCCGTCTCCTGCCCATGCCCGGCGCGATTTTATTGCAGAAGGAAACTTGCGCCACCGCCCCCCGCTTTTGGAAATGGGCGCAAATTCCGTGGGTGAAATTCCAGGTCCGCACCGTCGACATGGACGAAGAGGATCACGACGACTGGCGTTTCGGCCTCGCCTTGTCGGGCGTCTGCCTCGTCGCCACCATCGCCGGGTTCATCCTGCAAGGGCAGGGATTTCCCGGCTGGGCCATCGCCTCCTTCATCGTCGCTTACCTCAGTGGCGCGTGGCATCCCGCCGAGGAAGTCTGGGAACTCCTGAGCAAGCGCGTGCTCGACGTCCACTTTCTCATGCTGGCGGTTGCCGTCGGCGCGGCCGTGATTGGCCACTGGAGCGAAGGCGCGATCCTGCTCTTCCTCTTTTCGTTTAGCGGCGCCCTCGAAGGCTACGCCATGAACCGCACCAAGCGCGAGATCTCCAGCCTCTTCCACGAAGCGCCGAAAGAGGCCACCGTCGTGCGTCGCAACAACGAGGAAGAATCCGTCGCGGTCGATCGCATCACGCCCGGCATGATTCTCCGCATCCGCCCCGGCGAACAATTCCCCGTCGATGCAATCATCACCAACGGCACCACCGCGGCGGACGAATCCAACCTCACGGGTGAAGCCGTTCCGGTCGACAAGAAACCCGGCGACGCCGTCCTCAGCGGTACGCTCAACACGTGGGGCCGCATCGATTGCCGCGTCACACGGCCCGCCTCGGAAAGCGCGCTCAACAAGATCATCACCCTCATCAAGGAAGCCCAGGCGACGAAAGCGCCCGCGCAACGCTTCACCGACAAGTTCGGCACCAAGTACACCTACGGCATTCTCGGCCTCAGCACCTTCATGTTCTTCGTCTGGTGGCTCGGCTTTGGCCTGCCCGCGTTCGAAGCTCCCGAGGGCCAAAAATCGGCCTTCTACAATACCATGACCCTCCTCGTGGTCGGTTCCCCCTGCGCGCTCGTCCTCTCGATTCCCTCGGCCATTCTCGCCGGGATCGCGGCGGGAGCGCGGCGCGGCGTGCTCTTCCGCGGTGGCGCGGCGATTGAAAAACTCGCCGAGATCACCCGCGTCGCGCTCGACAAAACCGGGACCTTGACCACGGGCGAACTCGCTCTCGAGAAAATCGAATCCTTCCCGCCCGGTCGCGAAGAGGACGTGCTACGCCTCGCGTTGTCTCTCTCTCAGAATTCCAGCCACCCCGTCTCCCGGGCCGTCACCGGCGCGGCGAAGGGCCGCAATCTCGAGGGACTCGCGATTGACGGATTCCATTCCATCACCGGTCAGGGTGTGGCCGCCAAATTGAAGGATGCCTTCAACGGCTGCGAAGCTGGAACGGAAATCAAGCTCGCCCGCCGCTCCGCGTTTGACGGCTGGCTCAGCGCCGTACCCGAACCGGAAATCGGCGTCACCGAAACCATTCTCGAAGCCGGTCCCGTTCGCGGCCGCATTCTCCTGCGCGACAGCATTCGCACGACAAGTGCCCCGCTCCTGCAAAAACTCGCGCAGGATCACGTCCACGTCACCATGCTCACCGGCGACCGCGTCGAAGCCGCGCAATCGGTCGCGGATCAAGTCGGCCTCAAGGAATTCCGCGCTGGACTCAAGCCCGAGCAAAAAGTCGCCGCCATCGAAGAGTGGACCAAGAACGGCGAGAAGGTCGCCATGATCGGCGATGGCGTGAACGATGCGCCCAGTCTCGCGGCGGCCTATGTTGGAGTCGGCATGGGCATTCGCGGTTCCGACGCCGCGCTCGAACAAGCCGACGTGGTTTTGATGCAGGACCGGTTGGAGAATTTCTACTACGCCTACCGACTCAGCCACCGCGCCCGCGCTATCATTTATCAGAATCTCGTCATCGCGCTCGGCGTGGTCGTGATTCTCGTCATCAGTGCGCTCGGGGCGAAAATTCCGCTCACCCTCGGCGTCCTCGGTCACGAAGGCAGCACCGTCATCGTCGTGCTCAACAGCCTGCGGCTTCTTTTCAAGGACAAGTCGGCGGCCTGACGGTTCTGAATCAGGAATCCTTCTTCACCATCATCCACGTCGCGAGACCCAGGACGATTGAGACGACGCCTGAGTACGGGAGATAATCGACGCAGAACTTCATGAACTTCACAGCGGGCGGACCAAGCCGTGCTGGCCATTCCACCTTGCTTGGATCGCCGAACAACAGGAAGCCACCAAAAACAATCAGGATCGTGCCGAGCAGTCCCTTGAAGTTCATAGCTACAGTATCGGCTACCTCGCGAGAATTTCAATCGGTATGTGTCTTAGAGAACCAAACGCTTTGGTTGCCTCAACGAAAAAGATCAGATGTATCTACCAATTGGAATGGTGAGTGAGTCACCGGCTCATGAATGGGATATTCCGTTCCAGCGTCACGCTGGTCACGACGAGTAGGCGTCGGCAATCAGGCGGCACTCCGGAATCTGCCCGGTCGTGATGAAGACCTCCACCACGTCAAATCGCGCCACGATGTGCCGATGGCCCTGCGTCTGCAGGTAGTGTTGCGCGGCGCGGACCGTGCGCCGCTGCTTGCTCAGGTGAACCGCATCGGCCGGGTGCATGTTCTGTCCGTTGTGGCGCGTCTTCACCTCGACGAAACAGAGCGTCTTACCATCGCGGCAGATCAGGTCGATCTCACCCGCCTTGGTGCGGTAATTGCGGTCGACCAGTTTGTATCCGCACCGGCGCAAGGAGGCGAGGGCGACCCGTTCGCCGTAGTGACCCAGCTCGTTGTGGGAGTCAATGACCGGCGCGGGGCGGCGATCAATCGCAGCAAAACGAGCGGCGATGAATCGGAGTAAGCCCATGAGTTTTGATCGCCGCGCGATGCACCGCCGTCGCGTAGCCCTTGTGTTTGTCGAGTCCGTACTGCGGATAAATTTTGGCCAGCGCGTCCATCAAATCATCGCGATGCTCCTTCGCAATGATTGAGGCCGCGGCGATGGACCGGCACCGCGCATCGCCCTTGACCAGCGTGCGCTCGGGCAGGGCTCCTCGCAGGCCGCAATTGCCGTCGATGAGGAGAAAATCCGGCGAGCGGGAAAGCTTTTCGTACGCGCGGCGCATGGCCAGCAGGCTGGCTTGCAGGATATTGATCGTATCGATTTCCTCCACGCTCGCCTCGCCCACGGCCCACAGCACGCCGGGGGTGGCGAGGAGATGATCCCGCACCGCGCGCCGTTTTGCGGCGGTGAGCTTTTTGGAATCATTGAGGTCGGGGTGGGTGTATCCCTCGGGCAGAATCACGGCGGCGGCGATGACCGGTCCCGCCAGCGGACCACGCCCCACTTCATCCAGGCCCGCAATAAACTGGTACCCCTTGGCCCGCGCTTCCTGTTCGAACTGGTCGCTCGGAGCCGACACTTCGTCCGGAAACAGACCGGGTTCGGGAGCGGCGGCGCGTTTGGGCATGAGGGATCATTAAACGAGCGGAAGCCGAAAATGCGATCCAAAAAGACAGATAATATCAGGAACTCAGGAAATCAAGAAAATGGGTCATAGTTTGAAAAAATTCGGAAGCTATTCGAGTCCAGAACCCCCAAACTGATTTTCTTGATTTCCTGAGTTCCTGATACAATCCGTTTTACGCAACGTTACGCGGGCTTCAGATGCGCCGAATGCGACTGGCCCCGAGCCACCTTGGTCAGCTCGAGGCACACCTCGCGCGCGGCGCGGTCGCTCGCCCCTTCACCGCCGAGGGAAGCGATCACCTCGGTCATCTGGTCGATCATATGCTTGCGCATCTTCGGATGATCCAGCAGTTCCAGCGCAAAGGCCGCGATCTTCGGTCCCGTGCAATCCTGCTGGATGAATTCCGGCACGATCGGCGGATTTTTCGAAAGCACATTCACCATGCTCAGGTACTTCACCTTCACCAGACGGCGCGCCACGGCAAAGGTGAGGGGATTCACTTTATAGAGCACGATCTGCGGCACGCGGGCAAAGGCGCAGTCGAGCGAACCCGTGCCGGACTTTACTAGCGCGAGTTGGCAGCGGTTCAGGTGGGTGAGCTGGTAATTGTGGCACGTCTCGTAATGGAACCCCGTGCGTCCATAACGCTCGATCCACTCCACGGCTTCGCGCTCTCGCTCCGCGTTGGGCGAGATGAGCATGAACTTCAGATTCGGTTTGCGCTCCGCCATGAGGCGCGCCGCTTCCCAGAGGACGGGCAGGTGGCGCTTGATCTCGACCGTGCGGCTGCCGGGCATCAGGGCGATGCGGCCCTCCTCGGTCTGGCCGAGCGCGTCGGGCAGTAATAAATCGAGTTTCGGGTGACCGACGTAATGGACCGGCAGGCCGGGCGCATTCTTTTCGTACCACTCGGTTTCAAACGGGAAGATCGAAAGCACCAGGTCGAGCGTGCGTTTCATCACCTTCACCCGCCCAGCGCGAGAGGCCCACACCTGCGGGCTGATGTAATAGATCAGGCGGCTGTCCGGCAGTTTCGGGCGCAACGCCTGCGCGAGGCGCAGATTGAAACCGGAGTTATCGATGAAGATCACCGCATCCGGCTTCTGCATTTGCGCGAGAGTGACCAGCTTGAAAAACAACTGGCGGAACGTGAAGTAATGGCTGATCGCCTCCGTCAATCCCACCACGGCATGCCGCGTCAGGTCGAACAACTGTTCCTGACCCGCTGCGGCCATGCGCGGACCCCCGCAACCGATGAAGCGCAGATCCGCCTTGCGACGGCGCAAGGCATTGATCAGCTCCGCGCCATGCGCGTCACCGCTCGCTTCGCCGGCCACCAGCATGATGGTCAGCGCATCGGGATTGAGGGTTGTATTTGCCATTATTTCGCCGCGTTATTGGCCCAGATCTGGTCGGTGATCTTCATGGCCACCTCGAGAGCGGCGGCGGCTTGCGCTCCGCTCACGACGGGTGAGTTCTTGGTCAGGATGCAATCCACGAAGGAAGCCACTTCCAGTTTGAGCGGTTCGTCCTTCTCCACCTTGATCTTCTCGCGCGTGATCTGGGTTTGCACCTTGCGATAAATTTCGCCGCTCTGGCCCTGATAATCAAGGGAGAGATAGGTGTCATCCTGAAAGACGCGGATCTTGCGGAGCTTCTCCGGGCTGATGCGGCTCGTGGTCAGATTGGCCACGCAACCGTTCTCGAAACGCAAGCGGGCATTGGCGATGTCCTCGCCCTTGCTCAGGACCGCGACGCCGACCGAATCGACGCTCACGATGGGCGACTTGACGAGGTGCAAAACGATTTCCAGATCGTGGATCATCAGGTCGAGCACGACACCGATGTCGGTGCTGCGGCCGGGGTAGGGCGAGAGGCGGTGCGCCTCGATGAACTTGGGCCGCGTCAGCATGCCTTCGAGGGCGCGCAGGGCGGGATTGAAACGTTCGATATGGCCGACCTGCAGGACGAGACCCTTGTCCTTCGCCTTTTGCACGAGATCGCGCGCCTTGGCGGTGTCGTCCGCGATCGGCTTTTCGATCAGGAGATGACGGCCCTTGTCCAGCAGATGCAGGCCGAGAGTGTGATGCGTGTTCGTCGGCGTGGCGATGGTCACGGCTTCGCATTCGTTGGCCACTTCATCGATCGAGGTGAAGGGCTTGATATTGTACTGCGTCGCGATGCGGCGGCACTGTTCCGGGTCCTGATCGAAGACACCGACGAATTCCGCGTTCGGCACCTGCGAATAAATGCGGGCGTGCTCACGGCCGATATGGCCCACACCCACCACTCCAACTTTCAATTTGCTCATAAAATCTATCTTACTCCGAGACCGCCACGAGGGTGATCTTCTTCTGCCGGGCACTCTCCATTACCTGTTCCTTGTCCAGGAGCAAAGTCTTCTTTGCTTCGCAGGCGATCACGGCGATACCGGCCTCGGCGGCGGTATCGAGGGTTCGAAGGCCGATCACCGGCACATCGAAACGGAAATCTTGGTTCGGTTTGCTCACTTTGACAAGCACGGCGCCACCCCGGCCCAATTGCCCCCCGCGACGCATCGTCACGTCCGTCCCCTCAAAAGCCTCCACCGCGAGCACCGTCCCCTTCTTCACCACGACCGATTGCCCAATATCGAGGCGGCTGGTCTCCTTGGCGATCTTAAAACCGAACTCCACATCCAGACTGGCGTGGCGGCCAAGCTTCGGCCCGGCGATATGACCTGCCTCGGGCAGGGAGTCCTCGAGGTAAGTGGTGGCTGGCAGCAGGGTTACATCCACCTTGGCCAATTCGTCCGCGATCGCGCCAAAGATCGATTCCGCATTGCGCTCCTTCAGCTTGGCGAGGAGCAACAGCGCCTTCAGGTCCGGGCGCAGGTTAAAGAGATTCGAAGGGGCGATCTGCCCCGCCATGATGGCGCCGTGCACCTTTTGCTTCGCGAAGAAATCGCACAGCTTGCCCAATTGCCCGACACGCAGCCAGGTCATTTCGTCCACCAGCTTGGCGAGATCCGGGTTGGTCTCGTCGGTGAAGCCGACTGCTACGATTCGCTTCACGCCTGCCGCGCGCGCCGCTTCCGCCAGAAGGAAGGGATAGCGTCCGTTCCCGGCGATGAGACCGAGGTCGGCAGTGGAGGCGGGGGTGGTCATGGGTGAAGGGCGATTTTAGACGAAATTAACGGAATTTAGGAACCAAATTTACGAAAGCCCTTTTTAGACGAAATTAACGGAATTTACGAAATTGATGAGGAACAAAGAGTGATCCCATTTGCCTTTGTCTCCAATTTCGTAAATTCCGTTAATTTCGTCTAAAATCTTACGCCTTCTTCACCCGCCCCTTGAACTGACGACTGGCCAGCCACAACATGCCGATCAGGTCAGTCGTGGCCCGGATGGCGCGCTTCGCGCTGTTCACCTTGCTCACCCCGGCGTGGCGCGCGCGGTGGTTCACCGGCATTTCGCCGATCTGGTATCCGGCCGCGCAGGCGAGGGCGGGGATAAAGCGATGCATGCCGTTCCACGGGCCGAGTTGCTTGGCGAGATCGCGGCGCAGGACCTTGAGCGTGCAGCCCGTGTCCGACGTGCGGTCATTCAGCAGGGTCGAGCGCACCTTGTTGGCGAGGCGGGAGCTGAAATTGCGCCACCAGTTGTCCTGCCGCTTGCTGCGCACTCCGGTCACGAGATCGAGTTTCTCGTTTTGCAATTTCTCGAAAAGCTTCGGCACATCGGCCGGGTCGTTCTGCAGATCCGCATCCAGCAGGATGACGAACTCGCCCCGCGCGGCCTGCATGCCGTAGTACATCGCCGCGCTCTGCCCGCTGTTGCACGTCAGATCCAGCCAGCGAATCGGAAAGCTCGGGCTGATGGAAGGCCGCTCGAAGGAATCGGTGCTGCCGTCGTTCACGAGAATGATCTCGGCATTCTCGGCGCTCGTGTCGGGCAGATTGCCCAGCATCGCGTCGAGTTCGCGAATCAGGTTCGGCAGATTCTCGCTTTCATTATAGAAAGGGATCACCACGGAAAAAAGGATCTCTGTGCTCATGCTCTCTCTTTGGTCTTCTTACGGGGCAGGGATACGCCCAGGCAAATCAGCGCCGATACCAGCGGCAGCCAGTCACCCCATCTTTGATAGAGCGTCTGCCGGGGGGAATGCCAGCGTAATTCTCGGTTCAGCACCCCGGACGCTCCGAGACTGCGGCCATTCGGCAGGTCCGTATCGGTCAGCCGGGCCTTCACCACGCCGTACTGGTTCACCTCGCAGGTGATCCCCGTGTTCGCCGCGCGCAGGAGCGGGCGGTCGTTCTCCACGGTGCGGAAAATCGCGTTTGCGAGGTGTTGCTCCGCGCCGGGGGAATCCTTGAACCAGCTATCGTTGGTGATGTTCACGAGAATGTCCGGCTTCAGCGCCGCCGCCGCGCGGACGAAATCCGGTTGCGTGTCTTCAAAGCAGATGAGCGGCGCGAGGCTGACGCTGAGGTTGGGCATTTTGAGCAACTCCGGCTTTTCCCCGGCACTGAAATCGACCCCGAACGGCACGAGCTTGCGCAAGACCGGCAACCATTTCGCCAGCGGCACGTATTCGCCGAAGATCACCAGCTTGTTCTTATGATAAACGCTGAAGCCCGTGTAGCCGGGAGAGAACAGGAAGGCCGCGTTGAACATCTTCCCCGGCGCGGAATCCTCCGCCCCGAGCAGGAAATAGCCCTCGTTCTTGCGGCTCAGGCGCGTGACCAGCGAACCCAACCGGTCATCCAGAAAAATCTCCAGCCCCGTCGTTGCTTCCGGCCAGAGGAGCAGGTCGGGCTTCGACTCCAGCGCTTTCAAACTCAGCTCCTCGTGACGGCGCAGGTTCTCCTCAATGGAGACCCCGTTTTCGTAACCGCTCGACGAACCGCTCTGCGGAATATTCGCCTGCACTGCGGCGTAGCGCAACGACCGCAGCGAGCCTTCCGGTTTGATCAGGGTCTGACGCCAGCCCCACGCGAAACCCAGCGCGGCCAACACCAGCGCGAGGGAAAGTTCATAGAGCGGTCCGCGCGGCCGGCCGGCGGAGATTTCGCCATAGACCCGCTGGAACGTGCGGAACGCGCACAGGTTCACAAAGACGATCAACCACGACAGCATGTACACCCCGCCGAGACTCGCCAGTTGCACGAAGGGAATATTCGCATGCAATGCCACGCCGAGATTATTCCAGCCGAACCCGGTCAGGAACCACCCGCGCATCCACTCCAGCGCCACCCACAGGCACGCCCCGACGAACGCGAAAAGCACATTGCCCAGAATGCCATCACCGCAGCGCGGCGCATACCACCGCTCCATTGCCCACAACCAGATCGCCGGGTAGAGCGAAATATACAGCACCAACGCGATGATGCCGGGGGCGGTCACATGCCCGATCCACCAGAACGTTCCACCGAAATAAAGGAGGCCCACCAGATATCCGCAGGCAAAGGGACGACGTCCCAGTTCCGGCGCCACCCGCAGCGCGCACAGCACCGGAATCAGCGCCACCCAACTCACCCATCCCTGATTAAACGGCGGATAGGCCAAAACCAACGCCACGCCCGAGATCAGCACGAAGCCGATGCCCTGCCATAAATTGGTTTTGTTAAGGTTTTGAAACATCCCGCCAGCTTGGCAAAGCGCGGAACTATTTCCAATTGCCAATTTCCGAATTTCAACGCGGGCCACGGATCGTCATTGCAAATCCGTAAAATAGACACCCGCATAGGGACCCGTGCGGCAATATTCCACGTGGAGAACGCCGAGTCCGTCCAGATAACCCACCTTGTAAATGCGGGTGCCGAGCGAGCCCATCCAGCCCGTGCCGAACGGAGCCCAGCGAATCCATTCCACGCGATCACCCTGCTTTTCCAAGTAGGCGATAATCCGGCAGCGATCAAACGCCATCAGGAACGCTTGCAGCAGCACAAAGACCACGAGCGCGATCAGCACCAGACCCAAAATCGGATGCTGCTCCCACAAAGCCAGTGCCCAGCGAATGACTTCCTCGCCCATGGGCTCAATCTCGCCCGTTTCCGGCCCCTTGTCGATGCGAAACCTCTCCCAAGTGTTACCGGACATTAGGAATTTAGAAGAGGCGTGACACGCACCGCGGCTTGCCACGCCCCGTTCGTTTCGCCATGCTTTCCGCCCATGAAGATCAACTCGATCGCCTTTTTTTCCTATCCCGTGAGTGATGTCGCCAAGGCCCGCGACTTTTACGAGGGATTTCTCGGCTTGAAACTGAGCCACAACTTCAACAACCAGTTCATCGAGTACGATCTGGGCGACACCACCTTCGCCATCGGCGCGGGCGTGCCCATCTTCACCCCCGGCGCCAAGGGCGGCGTGGTCGCGTTCGAAGTCGACAACCTCGACGAGTGGGTCGCCAAGGTGAAAGCCTCCAAGATCACCATCGTCAACGACCTCTTCGAAAGTCCCGTCTGTCGTCTCATCATCATCGACGATCCCGACAAAAACCGCGTGATGCTGCACCAGCGCAAGGTCATCGAAAAGCCCATCACCGAGGCCATCGCGAAGACGAAGTAGGGATAGCTTTGGCGTAACTCGCCTTTGTAGAGCGAAAGCTCGCAGAGGCGATCGTTTCTATCGAAACTCACTTCACCCCCGTCATTTCGAGCTTGTCGAGAAATCAGGTGAGATCGTCCCAGGACGTACACTCTGGTTTAATGATCGACGTTCCAATTCCCCCATCCCACTCAGCCCGTGAAAACGCCCTGCGTTTACATCCTCTCCAGCGTCTCAAAGGTTCTCTATATTGGAGTCACGAGCGACTTGGAAGCCCGGCTTTGGCAGCACAAAAACAAAACCTACTCCGGTTTTTCCTCCAAGTATGACGTTACGATCCTCGTGCATGTTGAGCTATTGCCCGATATGCGCCAAGCCATTGAGCGGGAGAAGCAGATCAAAAAATGGCGTCGCGAAAAGAAACTGGAATTGATCCGGACCTCTAACCCGCATTGGGAAGATCTCAGCGCAGGGTGGGGTTTGGGATAGTTGCAGTCTGTCCGGAAAACCAGAAAGTGATTCTCCCGGCATCTCACCTGATTTCTCGACAAGCTCGAAATGACGGATTGGGGAGACTCGCTCTCTCAAACGAAAGCTCTGAGAGGCACTCATTTTTGCCGAATACCCACTTCACCCTCGTCATTTCGAGCTTGTCGAGAAATCAGGTGGGATTGTCCCAAGACATACTGTCTGGTTTATAGTTCGACAGCCTCTCAGTTCTTCTTTTCTGCCTTCGCCTGCACCCGCCAGATCACCTTTCCCCCGTCGTCCGACACGAGCAGCGCGCCATCCTTGGCCGTCGTCACGCCCACCGGTCGACCCCACACATTGCCGTCGGTGGTGACGAATCCCGTCAGGAAATCTTCGTACTCGCCCGCTGCGGAACCGTTTTTCACCGACACCATCACGACCTTGTATCCGGTCCGCCGCGACCGGTTCCACGAGCCATGCAGTCCCGCGAAGATCTGTCCACGATACCGCGCGGGAAAGGTCGTGCCCTCGTAAAACGTCAGACACAGCGACGCCGAATGCGACTGCAGCAACACATCCGGCACGATCACGCTGTTGGCCAGCTCGGGATATTTTCCCTTGTGGCGCGGATCTTCATGATTGCCCAGGTAGAACCACGGCCAGCCATAGAAACCGTTTTCGCGCACCTTCGTGATGTAATCGCACGGCAGATTGTCGCCCAGTCCGTCGCGTTCATTCACCGAGGTCCATAACGCGCCCGTCGCCGGATCGATCGCCAGCCCCACCGGATTGCGAATCCCGTGCGCGTACGTCCGTCCGTTCCCGCCGTCGGGGTCAAAGACGAAAATGCGCGCCCGGTTCTTTTCCACCGGCGAATCTTCCACGTTGGTCTTCGAGCCGATCGAGACAAAGAGCTGTTTGCCATCGGGCGAAAACGCCAGATCGCGCGTCCAGTGACCGCCCCCCGTGAGATGTCCCCCGGCCGAAAGCTCGCGCACAATCAGTTCTGGCTTGCCCGCCGCTTTCAGATCCCCCCGCCGATACGGCACCCGCACCACATTGCCCGTGTTCGCGACGTAGAAAAACTGGGGGTCATCGCCCGGAGGATAAAATGCCATACCGAATGGCTGATCGAGTCCCTCGAGATAAAGTTCATTCTTGTCCGGTTTCCCGTCGCCGTTTTCATCGCGGAGCACGCGCACCGTATTCGCCTGACTATCCACCACGAAAATATCGCCATTCGGGGCCGTCACCATCTTGCGCGGCTGCTGGAAGCCCTCCGCGTAGAGCGTCACTTCGAAGCCCGGAGGCACTTGCGGCCACGCCTTGTCCGGTCGCGCCACTTTTTTCGGAGGATTGGAACTCGACTCCGTGGCATACGGCGCGGGCAGATCCTGCACCGTGATCTGTCGCCGCACTCCCGGTCGGTCCGCGCTCCAATCACTCATGGCGGCCGAACCGGTTTGCAACGGTTCTTCCGCGACGGCGCCGACGAGTGAAAATCCGATCAGGGCAAGGAGGAATCGTGGCATGAAAATTACCTTCCCTCGTCTCCGCGCTTTGTCAACGGACCGGACTTTTCTCCTCGTGGGAGATGGGGAAAGATTGGGCAAATTGAGATTGTCTATTTTCCCGTTGTTGCAAGGATAAGGGGGTCTCAAAACGAGACGAAGGCGGACTCCCTTTCCTCAAACGGGTGGGTCCTTTTGAGAGAAAAATTATGGAGGCTGCGGCGTATCAGGTGATTTGCGTAGATCTGGACCATACGCTTTTGCGTACGGATCTAACGCAGGAAGCCATTCTCGCCTTGATCCGCCGCAAGCCCGGTCTGGCTTGGCGACTGCCTCTGTGGATGCTCAAGGGCCGTCCCTATTTGAAAGAGCAGTTGGTGAAGCACGTCGCGCTCGATGTCACCGCCCTGCCGTATAACGAGGAGCTGATTCGCCGTTTGCAAGCGGTGCGGCACGAGAAAAAAATTGTTCTCGCCACGGCGTCACCCGAAGTATGGGCGCGGAAAATTGCCGATCACCTCGGGCTCTTTCACGAAGTGGTGGCTACCTCCGACACCGTGAATCTCAAGGGCCGCTACAAGGCGGACTGTCTCGAACAACGGTACGGCGCGGAAGGCTTTTGCTACGTCGGTGATGCTTGGGTCGACATTTCCGTCTGGCGCAAGGCCCGCGCGGCATGGATCATTAGCGGCGTCTCGACGCTGATTCACCAAGCGCGGAAAGTCACCACGGTCGAACAGGTGCTGCCCCCACCGTGCGCGGGTGTGCGCTCCTGGCTCAAGGCGTTGCGAATTCATCAATGGATCAAAAACGTTCTCTTGTTTTTGCCCCTGCTGTTGGCGCATAAAATTCAGGAAGCGCCGCGACTGGAAAATGTCGTGATCGGCTTTTTGCTTTTCAGTCTGATGACCTCCTCGGTCTATCTCATCAACGACCTGCTCGACCTCGAGGCCGACCGACAGCATCCCCGCAAACGCCACCGGGCTTTTGCTGCCGGATTGATTTCCATCCCAGTCGGCTTGCTCGCCGCCCTCGCGTTGGCGGGCGTGGCGCTGGGGGTGGGGTACGGTCGTCTCGGGGCGGATTTCTGCCTCGCCACGCTGTTTTATGCCATAGCCGTCATGGCCTATAGCTTTCACTTCAAGAAGCTCTATACTCTCGACGTCATTCTTCTCGGGGGATTCTACACGTTTCGCATCTATCTCGGCGGCATCGTGGCCGACGTGCCGGTGTCGACCTGGCTGGCTGGCTTCTCGATGTTTTTTTTCCTGAACCTGGCTTTCATCAAAAGGTTTGTGGAAGTCAAGAAGCTTGCCCTGCGTGGCGGTCAATCCGTGGATCGACGTGGTTACCATGTGGACGATTTGAGCATGATCCAGTCGATGGGGACGAGTTGCGGATATCTTTCAGTTTTGATTTTCACTATCTACATCAATGGCGAAACGGTTGCCCAGCTCTATCGCCACCCCAATATTCTCTGGTTCATCAGCGTCTTCGTTCTCTTCTGGGTGACGCGCCTGTGGTTTCTCGCCGGTCGCAATCAACTGGACGACGATCCGATTGTCTTTACCTTGAAAGATCCCAACAGCTACCTCATCTGGTTTCTCATCGCCCTGCTTTTCTGGTTCGCCACTTAGCCTGTTCACGATCTTTTGATTGATGTAGAATGGTGCGGTGAGGAAGAAGAAGTACCCAAGCGACATCAGTCGGGAACAGTTTGAGAAGGTCAGGCCGCTATTGGAGAGTGCTCGCAGGCGAACCAAGCCAGTGAGCGTGGATCTCTACGAGGTCTTCTGCGCGGTGCTCTACCTGCTCAAGAGTGGATGCCAATGGCGCATGTTGCCCGGGGAATTTCCGAAATGGCGGACGGTGCATTAATACTTTTCCAAGTGGAGTGAACCCGACCAGCAAGGGGTAAGCCTGTTGGAGCGGGCCCTTAAAAAATCAGATTGGCGAGGCCCGTATGAGACAGGGGCGCAACGTCTCCACGACGTTCTTGATCGTGGACGCGCAGAGCGTGAAGAACACCGATAGCGCCGAAGAAAAGGGTTATGATGCCGGCAAGAAAGTATCGGGCATCAAGCGCCACATCGCCGTCGATACCCAAGGCTTACCCCATGCGGTGGACGTAACCAGCGCTGAGGTCACCGACCGAAAAGGGGCCATAGAAGCCCTCAACCGCTGCCGCTCCACTCTCAACAGGGTTTGCAGCGTGCTGGCCGATGGCAGCTATATGGGGGAACCGTTTGCACAGGCTCTCGCCGACACTCTCGGAGCCACCGTGCAAATTGCCAAACGCAGTGACCTTCACACCTTCGCCGTCATGCCCAAGCGGTGGGTGGTCGAACGTTCCTTCGCCTGGCTTGAAAAGTGCCGTCGCCTCTGGAAAAACTGTGAGCGCAAGCTCAACTCCAGTCTTCAGTTTGTCCACCTCGCCTTCCTCACCTTGCTGCTCAAAAGATCGTGAATAGGTTCTTAAAAAAATCGCGTTAATATTTTTCCCCTCTTCTGGTGGGAAAGTCTCGCTCGACGGTTCGAAGAAACTCAGAAAAGAGTCAGGATTTCGGCTGTCCGTAGGCTGGTTTCTTTAGAGGCTTGGTCCATGGAGTATAATGTGGCGCTGTCCCAGGAGGAGGTATCCACCCAGACTTGCTGTAGAAAAGAGCGAAATCCAGGCCGTCAAGGAAAGCCAGGTTGGAGTAACCGCCTGTAAGTTCACGATGGTGCCGATAGGCAGGGCTTCGCGGATCGATACATAGCCATAGCGGTTGGTCAAATCCAAATTGCGATTACCAATTTTGGCGTGCAGAAAAGGATTGTACCCGATGGGCAATGTCACTGTGCCATCTGCTTGCAGATCTTCGGGCGCGACAGACAAGCTCACTGTCCGCAAAGAACGTTCCATGCGCGGGGAGTCCAATTGCAATCTCAGTCCATTGGTGATTTGACTCGTTTTGCCTAGTCCGTCGAGGCTATAGGGTGGCAGGGCGTCTTGGCGCCAAATCACATCTGTGACGCGATGCCACTTGAGACGTTCCAGGTAAGGACGCGCTTCCTCGATCGATTTGAGTTGGCTCATCTCGCGATGAAACTGCTGTGACATAAGGCCGATGATGGACTGCTCCTCGCTCTCAATAGCACTTATTCCAGAAAAACCATTGCGGTGAAAGAATACGTCCTCCTGATTGGCACAGCCTCCGGCGTTCACGTTGATCACGACGAAGAAGGAGGATGTTTTTTTATCGGCTTGGGCGAAATCCGAAAGATGAAACCGCTGGGACTCCGGTTGTGAGAAGTAAGTCGGGCGTATCCAAAACGGCGCTTGCTCGAATAAGAGCAAAACGCCGAGCAGTACGACCCATTTGCCATAACCCCGGCGGATCAGATGGTGAAGAGCCCATGCGGCTGGCAGGCTCATGCCGAGGGCAAAGAAAATAAAACTGCGGTTATACACCTTGAGTAAGGCCACGCCTGGCACTAATCCCACCACGGAAAGATCTCGTCCATAAAACAACACTGCCCCGAAAAACAAAAGCGACACGAGATAGATGCCCAAGTACTGGAAAGTCTTCACTTCCCGAAGCATAGTCCGCCGCGCTTGAAAGATCAGGACCAATCCAGCGATCGACACCAACGCCAAAAGCACGCTGATATATTCGCCGGTCTTGGAATAAGAGATGGCATATTTTGTATATTTTAAAAGCCACTGAAAATTACTCGCCAAAGGCTGCACAACATCTTGAAAGGCGGAAACGGTCGTTGGTTTGAAAGTGTTGTACCGATTCATGAGTACAATCGAAGAAAAGTAGGGCAAGGCTATGCATAAAAAACAGAGTATGGAAAAAAAGCCCTGCCTGACGTAGAGCCGCCGCTGCGAATTATTGGATTTCCACAACGCATAGATGATTATCGGAAGGAGAAAATAACAGGTGAAAAGCGCGGTAACAGGATGAGCCAGGAAGGTCAGTCCCATCAAAAACCCCAGCAGGACTGCTTTGCGGAATTCCAATCTTTGCAGCCACATGAGTACCGCATAAAAAATCCAGCAACACAGAGCACTCGCCATCTGCGTCGGTAAGGCGGCAGAAAGAAAGTTCACCAGCATTTGATGACATCCTCCGAGGACAATCGCAGGTAGGGCGCAGGCGACGCGGTCAAATTGGAATGCTCTTAAGAATCGATAAATCCCAAGCATCGTGAGAGCATGTGCGATTGCCGAGATGATTTGAAAATACAAATCCGAGTTCCCTGGGAACAGGCAGAGCAGCATTCCCCCCAGCAAGGTACGGCCCATTGGATACTGCAATCCCAAGGTGATTCCATTGAGAAAATGAAACGTGAAAAAAGGCCATTCACCTTGAGCATAATTGCTCGCCGCTTCATTTAAGGCATTGATGTGACAAAGCGCATCGCCCTGGTCGATCATTCCTCGCGTAAAAAAAATAGGAAGTTGACAGATCAGTGCCGCCAGTAGCAACGCTCTCGTTCCTGAACGAGAGTTCAAAAATGCCTCGACTTCTCCTTTTTTTGCGTGCCAATACACCGCCACAGCGACTGCGATGGCTACGATTAAAAAGAAAGCGGACATGCCTAGAAATAAGGCGTTATCCAACATTATTTGATGGATGTCCTGCATTGTCTTACCGCCAGAGATATTTCCTTTGGTAGAGAATACGGACTGTGTGAACGATGTCGCATACCAAAATGCCAAGGCCCCGCTGATCAGGCTTGTTCCCAACAACCATGAGACACTATCTCTCCCGCCTTTTGTTCCACACCAAATCATACGCATTTCCCTGTATGCTATCTGCCATTCCCACGGTCAAGTCCGATAATGCCAGTTCACCGGTCACCTCAATACTTCTGGCTGACAGCGTCCCCCGCATCTGCCATACTCTCCGTTCCCCATGACCAGCCAACTCACCGAAAAACTGACCTCGCTCTTCAAGAAGATGCGCGGCTTTGGCAAATTGTCCGAGAGCAACGTGGCCGACGCCGTGCGCGAAGTGCGCCTCGCCCTGCTCGCGGCGGACGTGAATTACCAGGTCGCGAAAGAATTCTGCGACGACGTCAAAACCAAGTGCATGGGCCAGGAAGTGCTCGACTCGATCCGCCCCGGCGACCAGTTCGTCAAGATCGTGCACGACGAACTCATCGCGAAGTTCAGCGCGAACGAAACGACTCTCACGCCCAACCGCCCCCTGCGCCTTTTATTGTGCGGCTTGAACGGTGCCGGTAAGACCACCACCGCCGCGAAGCTCGCCCTCTTTTTCAAGAAACAGAAACAGCACGTCGTCCTCGTCGCCGGTGACTTGGCGCGACCCGCGGCCATCGCCCAGCTCGAGACGCTCGGCAAACAGATCGACGTCCCCGTCCTCACGTGGCCCAACGAAAAGAATGTTGCCACCGTGGCCAAAGCCGCCCGCGCCGAAGCCACGCGCCTTGCGGCTGACGTGGTGATTTTCGACTCCGCCGGTCGCTTGGACGTCGATGACGCCCTTTTGGACGAGCTCGAAGCCGTCAGCAAAGTCTGGGAACCGCAGGAAAGTTTGCTCGTGGCCGACGCCGCGACGGGTCAAACCGCTGTAAAAGTGGCCCAGGCTTTTGCCGCCCGCGTCCCCCTTACCGGACTGGTCCTTTCCAAGTTCGATGCCGACGTCCGCGGCGGGGCTGCTTTATCGCTCCAATCCGTCACGAAATGCCCCATCCGATTCCTTGGTACGGGAGAGGCGACGAACGCGTTGGAAGAATTTGTACCGCAACGACTTGTTAGTCGCATGCTCGGCATGGGCGACATCATCGGATTGGTCGAAAAAGCCCAGGCCGATTTCGACCTCGCCTCCATGGAGAAAATGGAGGAGAAATTAAAGAAGAATTCCTTCGACTTTACCGACTTCCTCGCCCAGATGCGGCAGATGAAGAAACTGGGTCCCCTCGAAAATCTGCTTGGCATGCTGCCCGGCATGGCTAATGTCAAAACCTTACCCGGTGACGAAAAATCTCTGGGTCGCGTCGAAGCAATGATTTTGTCGATGACTCTCGAGGAGCGCAAGCGCCCCGAGATTCTGAACGCGCGCCGTCGGCTGAGAATCGCCAATGGCAGCGGAACGAGTGTCAGCGAGCTCAACACATTACTGCGACGTTTTGAGGAAATGAAGAAGATGATGCAGCGCCTGGCGCGCGGCGGCAATCCCGAGAAGATGCTCAAGCAAATGCTCGGCGGCCGTCGCTAAACCCGGCGGGCAATACAAGGAAAAACTATACTATGTCAGTGGCAATTCGTTTACGACGCGACGGCGGCAAGAACCGCCCCTATTACCGCATTGTGGTGGCCGACAAGCAAAGCCCCCGTGATGGCAAGTTCCTGGAACTGGTCGGCACCTACGACCCGAAAAAGACCGGCAACAACTTCACCGTGAAACTCGAACGCGTGGATCATTGGCTCTCCAAAGGCGCCAAGGCTTCCGCCACCGTGGCTTCGCTCGTGAAAAAGGTGCGCAAGTCCGCTCCCGCCGCCTAACAACCGATCCCGGTCACCCCGCGTGAAGTTCCATGAAGCACTTTCTCGATCTCGTCCTGCGACGTCTGGTGGAATACCCAGACGACGTGGATGTGTGTGAGGTGCCCGGGGACAAAATCATCACCTTCAAAGTCAGCCTGAACCCGGCTGACATTGGCAAGGTGATTGGCAAGAACGGTCGCACCATCAGCGCCATCCGGACGCTGCTGAATGCCGCCGCCTCGAAGGCCGATACGCGCGTGGTGGTGGAAATTCTGGAAACCAGCCCGTCTGCCGCATGACGACGACGCGCTGGCTGATTCAAACGGATGCAGCTCCCAGTTTGGCTGGGTGCCGCGTCACGCCGTTGTGAGGATTGATGTCATCACTCTATTCCCCGAGATACTCCAGGGAGTCCTGGAGCACAGCATTCTGGGCCGCGCCCAGGAACGCGGCCTCGTGCACATCGTCCTCCACCAACTCCGCGACTACGCCCTCGACAAGCACCGCACCGTCGATGAAAAACCCTACGGCGGCGGTCCCGGCATGCTCCTCAAGTGCGAGCCCATCTTTCGCTGCATCGAGGCCGTCCAGGCGCTCGACGAAAAACCGGGCCGCGTCATTCTCTTTTCCCCCGGCGGCCAGGTCTTTCGCCAACCCCGCGCGATGGAGTACTCCCGGCTCGACCGGATCATCCTCCTCTGCGGCCACTACGAGGGCTTCGATGAACGCGTTCGCGAGCACCTCGCGCACGATGAACTTTCCATTGGCGACTTCGTCCTCACCAACGGCGCGCTGCCCGCGCTCGTGGTCATTGACGCCGTCGTCCGCCTCCTGCCGGGCGTTGTCGGCAACGAATCCAGCACCGCGGAAGAATCGTTCGCCGCTGGCAATTTGGTTGAAGGTCCCCAATACACCCGGCCCGAAGAGTTCCGGGGTTGGACCGTCCCACCCGTTTTGTTATCAGGGAACCACGCCGAAATCGCGGCCTGGCGCCAGGAGCAAAGCCGCCTGAAAACCGCAAGGACCAGGCCGGATTTACTGAACCAACAGCAAAGAGAAGAGATATGAAAATCATACAGAAAATCGAAGGCGAACAGATCAAAGCCGATCGCGCCAATTTCAATGTGGGCGACACCGTCAAGGTCCACACCCGCGTCCGTGAAGGCGACAAGGATCGCGTGCAGATCTTCGCCGGCGTCGTCATTTCCCGCGCGAGCCGTGGCGTGAACGAAAAGTTCACCGTCCGCCGCATCAGCTACGGTGAAGGCGTCGAACGCGTGTTCCCCCTGCATTCCCCCCGCATCGAGAAGATCGAAGTCGAACGTTCCGGCAAGGTCCGCCGTTCCAAGCTCTACTACCTGCGCGGTCGCAAGGGCAAGGAAGCCACGAACGTGAAGGAAGATCTCGTGGCCAAAGCCGCCTCCAAGGCAGCCAAAGCCGCCAAGGTCCCCGCGAAAGCCTAAGCTCGACCTGCTGTTTGCTTATCCGAGTTCGCGGTTCGATTTGATGTCGGACCCGAACCCCTGATCAGCGCCGATCCCTGTGATCCAGGGGCGGCGCTGCTTTTGTTCCCGGCAGGGCTGCACCCTGCGCCCCGTCACGCGTCGAGATTTTCATGGACCTCCGTTGTAGCCGCTCGCGGTGAGAGCGGCGGGCGCAAGCTATCGGACAGGGGCTCTCGGCAACGAAGATTCCCGAGAGCACGACAACGCCGCTCACCACAAGCCCGACGGCCCAGGGGGGCAATCTTCACTTAAGGTCTCGTCACTCCAGATCCTATGTCGTGCTCCTTTTCGGTCTGCTTGAGGGGTAGAAAGTTCCCCAATCATTAGCTGGACCGGGGTCAGCGCGCGCCGCTGTTCAAAATACGCTAATAATTAACACTGACTGCGTTAAAGAGGGTTGTCGTTGGCGTGTCGTGTGCTAAAGAAAATGAAGCAACTCATGGCATTTGGCGACAAATCGCCGTTGATTTTGGAACTTCGGCTGGAATTTAACTCAGGAGCAAGGCAAGCAATATGGCAGTCACTTCTCGCGGTTTGGAAGGTATCGTAGCGTCCACCACACGTCTCAGCGATGTGCGGGGGGATATCGGTCAGCTGATTTATGCCGGGTACGATATCAATGAGTTGGCCAGCAAGGTTTCGTTTGAGGAGGTCATCCACCTGCTCTGGCACGACCGCCTGCCGAATCGCGCGGAACTGGATTTCATGGAAACGCAATTGCGCACCTCGCGTGAATTGCCGGAGGGTGTGATCGAGTTCATCCAGCACGCGCCGAAGGATGCGCTGCCGATCGATGTGCTGCGTACCGCCGTGTCGATGCTGGGTCTCTACGATCAGGATTTGATCGGGGAAGATCCGCTCGATCTGAACCGCGCGCGCGCCAAGTCGATCACGGCCAAGGTGGGAGTGGTCGTCGCGTACTTCCATCGCATGCGCCAGGGCAAGAGCTTGCCCCCGATCCGCACGGATCTCGGCGAAGCAGCGCATTTCCTTTATTTGATCACCGGCGAAGAGCCCGGACCGGAAGCGGTGAAGACGCTCGACACGGCCTATGTGTTGCACGCCGATCACGGTTTCAACGCCTCGACTTTCTCGGCCCGCGTGACGGTCTCGACGCTCACGGACATGTACTCGGCCGTGACGTCGGCCGTGGGCACGCTCAAAGGCCCGCTCCATGGCGGCGCGAATGAGGAAGTCATTCACATGCTGCAGGAAATCGGGTCCATCGAGAACGTGGATGCATGGATTCATGAGAAGCTGCGCCAGAAGCAGAAGATAATGGGTATCGGTCACCGCGTGTACAAGGTACTCGATCCCCGCGCGCCGCACTTGAAGGCGATGGCGATCAAGCTCACCGAGGAACTCGGCGAGTCGAAGTGGATTCAGATGAGCGAGCGGATCGCGGAGATCATGTTCAAGGAAAAGGGCCTGAACGCGAACGTCGATTTCTATTCCGCCACGGTTTACTACAGCCTCGGCATTCCGACCGATTTGTTCACGCCGATCTTCGCGATCGCGCGCACAGCCGGTTGGGTCGGTCACGTGCTGGAACAGCTCTCGGACAACCGCCTGTTCCGCCCGTCGAGCGAATACGTCGGCCATACGCCCGGCAAGAAAGTCATTCCGATCGACCAGCGTTAATTGGATTGATTATCCATCTAGAAGCGCACGAATTTCGCCGTCTTCCTGTGAGGGGAGACGGCGTTTTCCTTTTCCGTAGCGAGATGAATTCTGCGGTTTTTCTATTTGTCTGACAAATAGGAATTGACACTTCCTCCGCTCTCTGTCAGAAGCGGGTATCCTGTTTGATCGCAGGCTATCTATGATCCTCCCTCTTCCTGCCGTGCGGATGTTGGTTGTCGTCGGGTTTCTGCTGGTTCCGTGGTCTTTTCTCAAGGGAGAGGGGACCGCGGAAATCACGCTTTCCGATCAGGTCATCGGGTGGGTCAACCGGGCGGTGTTGGGGGCGAATATCTTGGGGTATCCGGCGGCGAATCAGGCCCCGGACAATCGCGACATTCTGTTTTTTTCGATGAAGGGCGGCGGCTTTTGGAATCCGGAGAAGCGAACTCCGGTCGCGGCGATGCTGGATCTGGCGCGCGAGGCGGGAGCGACGACGCTACGCTGGCCCGGTGGTTGCGAGGCGCATGAGTTCAACTGGAAGAAAACCGTTGGTCCGCTGAAGAATCGTCCGCGTCAGGCGTTCGGTCTGCCGGAATTTCTGAAACTCTGCGAGGCGTTGAAGGCGGAGCCTATCCTCACGATGGCCGATTACTGGGGCGCGCCGGAGGATTTCGCGGATTTGGTGGAATACCTGAACGCACCCGCGAATGAAAATCCGAATGGCGGCATCGCGTGGGCGAAGGTTCGCGCGCAGGACGGGCATCCGGCGCCGTATGGAGTGAAGTGGTTCGAGGCGGGCAACGAAAGTTTTCACGGGCCGCATGCGGATCAATTTCGCGAGGGACCGCTACCGGCGATTCTGTCTGCGGATTCGTATGCAGCGCGCTTTCTGCAGATCAGTGCGGCCATGAAAGCGGTGGACCCTTCGGTGAAAGTCGGCGCGGTGCTGGGCTATGATCTTTCTCCAAACTGGGTGGGAGGCTGGAGCGAGACGGTGCTGCGTCAAACCGCGAAGGCGGCGGACTTTTTCATATACCACGCCTATGGCGGCGACGCGGGGAAGGAGGGCTCCGACGCGCCCGACAAGGTTTATCGCCGGGGCTTCACGACTGCGCGGGAATTTCAAGCCGCGCTCGCCCTGGCGAATCGCCGCATCCGGGAAATCGCGGGGCGGGAGATTCCGCTGGCGGTGACGGAGTACAACGGTGGCTACGCGCAGGACAAGCCGGTGCCGTATCGTTTTGCCCTCGGCACGGCGGTGCAGGTGGCGGATTTCATTCAGGTGCTGCTGCAACCCTCGCTGAATATCTCGCAGGCGCACTACTGGCAATTCGCCAACGAGTATTGGGGGATGATCCGCGGCGAAGACGAGCCGTATGGGAAGCGTCCCGCGTGGTACCTGATGCATCTCTATCACACCTACCTTGGCGATACGCTGCTCGCGGCGCAAACGGAGTGCAGCCGATACGATGGTGAGGCTCCGTATAAAACGCCTTACCCGAAATCCACTCCATTCCGGGGCCGCTCCGTCGGACCGGCGATACCCGTCACGCAACCGTGGGAAATCACGCCGGTCGACGGGGTGAAAGCGGTTGCGGAGAAAGATCACGCGCTCTCGGTGGAGATCACGAATAGCGGGCTGGATTACTATCACGCCTCGATCAAAATTCCAGCCTCACCGCGCACGGTCTATCGTGTCTCCGCCGACATCCGCACGGAGAACGGCGAGAACAGTCTGGCGCAAATCCAGGTCGGTGACGGTCGCGGCTGGAATCAAACGCAGTCCGCCGAGGAATCGAACGGTGCGCAGTCGTCGCACTGGACCCGGGTGGACGCGTGGTACACGACGCTGGCCGATAGCGATTCCCTCGTCATTCTCGCTCGACGCTTTCGCGGCGTGCGCGGGCCGATGAAGTTCGAGATTCGCAACGTGACGGTGCAGGAATACGAGCCGGTGGACTTGGGCCCAACCCCCGCGCTCGCCACCCTCGTCAGTCGCGACTCGAAGACAGGCGAGATTTACCTGATCATCGTGAACCGCCGACTCGCGGGCACGACTCCCTTGCAGATCAAGAAGGTGGGGGCGGTTCAATCCGCCACGGCGCAGGTGCTTTCCGGTCCGTCCCTCGAGGCCACGAACGAATCGAATCCAAACAATGTGACGCTGCAACCTCTCGCGGTGCAGGTGGAGAAGGATGGCCTCGCGCTGGAACTGCCTCCGCATTCCGTGACCGGAATTCGGATCAAGCGCTGAGGCGGACTACCCCCGCAGCGCGGTAATCGCGCGGCCGAGATTTTCGCTGACGTCGGTGGGGAGGAGGCCTTCCTCGCAGCCCCGGACGCGCAGGGCGAAGTCGGCGGCGCAGCCATGGAGCCAGACGCCGACGCGGGCGGCGTCGTAGGGTTTGAGTCCTTGCGAGAGGAGCGCGGTGAGGATGCCGGTGAGCGTGTCGCCGGAGCCGCCGACGGCGAGGCCGGGGTTGCCGGTGGAGTTGTAGGCGAGCGGTTCATCGGGCGCGGCGATGATCGTGCGCGTGCCTTTGAGGACGACAACCGCCTTGAGTTTTTCGCTGAGTTCGCGCGCGACGGCGGGACGTTCCGCGACGGCGAATTCGCGACCGAGCAGACGTTTCATTTCGCCGGGGTGCGGTGTGAGGACGAGCGGTGCTTTCGCGGTTTTGAAGAGGGCCGGTTTTGCGGCGAGGAGGGTCAGGGCATCGGCATCGAGCACGAGCGGCGCGGTCGCCTTTTTCAGGATGAATTCGAGAATGCGCTTGGCTTCGGTTTCCAGTCCGAGGCCGGGGCCGACGGCGATCGTTTTCGCGGACTCGATGAGATCGAGGAAATCGTCGTTGGGCGCGCGCAGGGAGACCATGATTTCCGGCGGCATCTGGGCGGCGACGAGGGGGTAGATTTCCTTGGGGACGGCGACGTTAGTGAGTCCTGCGCCCGTGCGCAAAGCTGCGCGGGCCGCGAGAATGGGAGCTCCGATAAATCCGGCGGAACCGCCGACGAGGAGAGCGCGGCCGTAGGTGTTCTTATGCGAGTAGGCGGAGCGGCGGGGGAGGAGCGGCGCAAGCGTGCGGGCGATGAGGAGTCGATCCCGGACGGGGAAGGTGTCTTCAAAAAGCGAAACGGTTTCGATTCGCCCCACGCGGCCGGAGTATTCTTCCCGCACGAGGAAATCCTTCACCGCGCCGACCGTGATCGTGAGGTCGGCGATGATGGCGTGCTCGGGATCGCCGGGGAGTCCGGTCGGCACATCGAGCGCCACGGTGCGGAAGAAGCGTTGCGCGCGGGCGCGGTTGAGGCGGTCCACGAGCGCGGCGATGGGCGGACGCAGCGGGCCGTTGCTGCCGACACCGAGCAGGGCGTCGATGACGAGTCCGCTCGCGTCGGGGAACAGGGTGTCATGCAATTGCGCATGGGCGAGGACGTCGGGATGTTCCGTGGTGAGTCGTTGCCATTGCTCGCGGGGGAGGTCGCGGAGTTGTTTGTCGCCCTCGGCCAGGACGACGCGCACGGGCCATCCGGCGGCGGCGAGGTAACGCGCCACGACGAGGCCGTCGCCGCCGTTGTTGCCTTTGCCCACGACGATGAGGGTCTCGGGACCTTGAGGAAATTCGTTTTGGATGATCTCGGCCATGCCGCGACCGGCGCGTTCCATGAGATCGGCGGCGGAGGTGCCTGCCGCGATGACGTCTTTTTCCCGTTCAACCAGTTCCGCCGTGGAGACGATTTTCATCAGCATCAATCTAGAAGCGATCTAGGGGAGATACAAGTGTGGGATGTGTGGGGGGGGCGGGCTCCGTCCCGCTTGCGGAAAGGGAAAGGTGGCTTACGTTCCCCCATGCCTACCACACCCGAGACTCCCTTTAGCTGGACCTTGACCGCAAACGGCCTCCAGAAAACCACCACCTGGAAAGACTTTGCCGAGGCGTTGGCGTTTGTCGTCGCCGTCGGACGCGTGGCGGAGTCGGCGCATCATCATCCCGACATGGATATCCGCTGGAATAAAGTCGTGCTCACTTTGATGACCCATTCCGAGGGAAAAGTGACTCAAGCCGATTATGATCTGGCCGAAATCATCAATGGCCTCTCGGCTGACGCAGTTCGCGAGGCAAGTCAGCGTCTTTGGTAAGGCTAGCCGGTTGCTTGGGGATAGGGCTAAAATAGTCTTGCCAGAGCCGACTTACTTTCCCTAAACCATTAATCACGTGTGCTATGAAAAAAACTAATCTCTTCTGTATGACCTTGGGTGTGCTGAGCGTCTCCGCTCTTTCCCTTCTCGCCCAGGCCACGGATAACAAAATGGATAGCGATCTGAACATCCAGAAATCGGATGTCCGCATTGCTCAGGAAACCAATCTCAGTTACTCCTATGTCGGCGCGGCCGACATCAAGCAGGGTGATGCCAAGCTCGGCGACATCTCTTCGCAGACGACGGATCTCAAGTACGTCATCTCTCCCGAAATCAAAGACGGTCTCCTCTTCCGCGGTGGCGTGGAATGGGAACGCTACTCCTTCGGGCTTCCCGATGCGGCTCCTCTGCCGAACACCCTGCAGTCGACGAACCTGATCATCGGTTTCGATATTCAGATTGCCGACCAATGGCTGATGCGCGTGGAAGCGGCTCCCGGTTTCTACAGCGACTTCGTGGATCTCTCCAGCCGCGACATCAATGTCCCCGTCATCATCGGCGGTTCCTACCTCGTGAACAAGGACCTCCAGTGGGTCTTCGGTCTGAGCATCGACATGTGGCGCGAATATCCGGTTCTGCCCGGCGCTGGCGTCCGCTGGAAGTTCGCCGACCAATGGGTCTTGAATTTCATCCTCCCCAAGCCCCGCATCGAGTATGAGCTGGAAAAAGCGGTCACCCTCTTCGTCGGCGGCGACATGAAGGGCGGCACGTATATGGTCAATGGCGACTTCGGCAAGAATCATGGCCGTGGCAACCTGAACCAGACCGTGGTGGAATATAGTGAAGTGCGCATCGGTGGCGGCGTCGCCTGGAAACCGATTCCCTTCCTGACCTTCGAGGCCCAGACCGGTGCCGTGGTCATGCGCGAATTCAATTTCAGCCGTGCGGACACCAGCATGAAGTCCGACGGGGCAGCCCCCTACGGCGAAGTGGCCCTCAGCGGCAGCTTCTAAGCAGCGCGCGCTGCACCCCGCGACGCTTCGCTTCGAGTGAAGCGGTAGCACAAAAAAAGGCGACCTGAAGAGGTCGCCTTTTTTGTTTTGCGGATGAGCTATCCGGCAGAAAACCAGAAAGAGTATCAGTCCGAAGCATTTTAAGCATGCGGCACTGGCTACTGTAGGGCGCTTCGGTGAAGCGCCATGGCGGGACACCGTCCCGCCCTACAGAAAACCACAAGGCATCGGCATTCGATAATCTGTGCAGGATACTTGGCCATGCGTGGTAGCTTGCCGGAACCGCGCTGACGAGCGGCCCGCGCCGCGTCCTCCTCCCGCTCAGCCTTCACAAAATCGCCGTGAAAATAGCACAATAACGACTTTTCTCCTCCCATCTAATGGCCTTGATTACTATTACTTATAATAATTTTGCTTATACACTATTTTAAGATTTACTTAAGTGGTCCGGTTTCGATAAAATCGCGCCCATGCACAAAACCGATCCCTTTACTCCCAATACCAAGAACCAGGCCGTTCTGTCCTGGGTTCAAGAACAAGCGAAACTTTGTCAACCGGACAAGATCTATTGGATCAACGGTTCCGACGCCGAAAAAGACGCGTTGACCGCGCAAGCCGTCAAAGAAGGCATTCTCATCAAGCTGAACCAGGACAAGCTTCCCGGTTGCTACTACCACCGTTCCAATCCCAACGACGTGGCCCGCGTCGAGCAGTGCACCTTCATTTGCACGCCGAGCAAGGCCGAAGCCGGCCCGACCAACAATTGGATGGCCCCGGCGGACATGTACAAGAAGATGAACGCGCTCCTCGCCGGTTCCATGAAGGGCCGCACGATGTACGTGGTTCCTTACCTGATGGGCCCGAAGGGCTCGCCGCTGACCAAGGTCGGCGTTGAGATCACGGATTCCATTTACGTCGTGCTCAGCATGCGCGTCATGGCCCGCATCGGCGATGTGGCCTACGAGCACCTCGGCGAGAGCGACGATTTCACCCGCGGCACGCACAGCATGCTCGACGTCAATCCCGACCGTCGTTTCATCTGCCACTTCCCGCAGGACAACAACATCATCTCCGTCGGTTCCAACTACGGCGGCAACGTTCTCCTCGGCAAGAAGTGCCTGGCCCTGCGCCTCGGTTCTTACCTCGGTCGCAACGAAGGCTGGATGGCAGAGCACATGCTCATCCTCGGCGTCGAATCCCCCACGGGTGAAAAGACCTATGTCGCGGCGGCGTTCCCCAGCGCTTGCGGCAAGACGAACTTCGCGATGCTCATTCCCCCGGCCCACTTCAAGGGCTGGAAGATCTGGACCATCGGCGACGATATCGCCTGGATGAAGCCCGGCCCCGATGGGCGCTTGTACGCGATCAACCCGGAAGCCGGTTACTTCGGCGTTGTCCCCGGCACGAACAACAAGTCCAATCCGAACGCGATGAAGACCATCACACGCGACACCATCTACACCAACGTGGCCCTGACGCCCGATGGCGATGTGTGGTGGGAAGGCAAGGACGGCGAAGTGCCCAAGGAATGCCTCGACTGGAAGGGCAACAAGTGGACGCCGGATTCCAAGGAAAAGGCCGCTCACCCGAACAGCCGTTTCGCGGCCCCGATGGCGAACAATCCCGCGCTCGCTCCCGAAGCGAACGACCCGAATGGTGTGCCGATCAGCGCCATCATCTTCGGTGGTCGCCGCGCCTCGACGCTGCCGCTCGTTTACCAGTCCTTCAACTGGATTCACGGCGTGTACGTCGGTGCCACGATGGGTTCGGAAATGACCGCTGCCGCCGTGGGTGGTATGGGCCAGGTCCGTCGCGATCCGATGGCCATGCTGCCGTTCTGCGGTTACGACATGGGCGAATATTTCCACCATTGGCTGAACATGCGCCGCTCCATCAAGGTGCTGCCGAAAATTTTCAGCGTGAACTGGTTCCGCAAAGACAAAGACGGCAACTTCATGTGGCCCGGCTTTGGCGAAAACACCCGCGTGCTGACGTGGATCGTGGACCGTTGCCGCGGCCGCAAGGGCGCTCTCGAAACCTGCCTCGGCTGGGTGCCGAAGTCGGAAGACTTCGACCTGACCGACATGAAGGATTTCACGCCCGCGCAGTTCGACAAGGTGCAGGAAATCAACAGCGAAGAGTGGAAGCAGGAAATCATGCTGCAGAGCGAGATCTTCCTGAAGCTCAACGATACGTTGCCGAAGGAACTCATCTTCCAACGTGAGTTGCTCATCTCGCGCCTGTAATCGTTCTCGATAAGTAGTTGCCTGAAAAGCCCGGTGGTGAACCACCGGGCTTTTCTTTTTTGCGTAACCTGTCGTGTGTCGCTGCGAACAACGAAGTCTGCGCTTACTCCGATCGTTCTGGACCGAAGGGTTGTTGGTCTTGGCTGCTCTCGGTCGCGTCTTCACACATCCCGACGCTCACGCGCCGGGGTATTCTGGCGTCATTAGGATAACGTGGAACCTTGCGGAGATTACTTTTTCGTCAGGAACGGAAGACCGGACAGGATCAGAATGCCGGTGCCGACGATGGTGCCGGTGATGGGGAAGGGGACCCCAGCGGCGAGACCGCCGAAGAGGGCCTTGAACAACGCGCGCTGTTGCGAGTCGTTCGATTCGCGGCGCTGAATCCAATAGACGCCCGCAAAGGTGGTGATAAAGGCTCCGACAGAGAATAGCGCGGTGAGCAGAAAACCGGTCGGCACATCGAGCCCGAAGGAGAGCCAGTCGATCAGCAGAATGGTCAATCCGCTCAGCGGATGGAAGAAGGTGACCACCTTGGGCGCCGGTTCGGATTTGGCCGGGGCCGGACTTTCGGAGACAATCTCCACATCAATTGCTTTCGGTTCGTCCTGTTTCTCGTTATAAGAAGTCATCTATGGCGTCTCCTGAGGATCAACCTAGCATAACTCTGGGCACATTTCACTCTTTGGATCGTTTTTCCAATGCCTGGTACGATCGCGGTGCGCCGTGCTGGAAGGAAATCCTTTGGCGCATGGTGAGCTATTTATGGTTCGAAGGCCGGATGCCATTGCCGTCGGCATGGCGTGTGTTCTGGCTGCGGGTGTTCGGCGCGCGCGTGGGAGATCACGTGGTGATTCGCGCGAAGGTGACGATCACGATGCCGTGGCGGCTCACGCTCGGTGATCATGTCTGGATCGGCGAGGAAGTGTTTATTCTCAGTCTGGGTGAGGTGAGCATCGGCGCGCACTCGGTCATTTCGCAACGCGCGTTCCTGTGTTGCGGCAGTCACGATTACCGGTCGACTGATTTCAAATTGCTGCAACGCCCGATTCGTATCGGCCAGCAAGCGTGGATCGCGGCGCAGGCGTTCGTGGGCGAGGGCGTGTTGATTGGCGACGGAACAGTGGTCACGGCTGGAAGCGTGGTCACTCACGATATCCCCGCCGGGGTGATTGTTCGCGGCAACCCGGCCGTGGTGGTGAAACCACGGCCGAGAGCGAACAGTTAATTCCAGAGGCTCCCGCTACGGCGCGGGCAGCACGTTGGTTGAAAAGGCGTTGGTGAGGACCTGCTGCCGGTCTGTGGGCGTGGCGCTCGGGGTGGAGGACGTGCGCGCGGTCGTCGCATCGATTTCCACGCTCCATCCCTGCCATTCGCGGAAGGCGTGGTAGGTCCAGTCCCAGCCGAGGCTTTCCCAGAGATTCACGCAGTCGCCGAGGAACGTGCCGCCGCCCGGTGCCCAGCGCAGCACGCTGAATTCACCGACATAGATCGACGTCTGGTACTTCGTCTGGAAGTCGACCGTCGCCTGCACATTGGCCCGCATCTTCGCGCTGTCCCAGGTGGTGCCTTCGATGGTGCCGGGGTAGGTGATCGGCGTGTACGGTTGCGCCGTGTCGACACCCTGCGCGACGTAGCTCCACGGATTATAATAGTGGATGGAGTAGACCACGTTCGTTGTGCGGACCGGGCGCAGATCGGCCATGCGGCCGGGCTCGGCGTTGTAGGGTTCAATGATGATCGCCTTGGTCGGATCGATTTCGCGAATGGCGAGCGCGACCTGCTCGGAGAGTTCATTGAGCGTCAGCAGAGTTTCCGTCCACGCGTCGTCATGTGGTTCGTTGTTGATGTCGTAACCCCAGATCGCCGCGCTGTAGGAATTGGTGCCGCCGTTCTTGTAACGGGCCGCGAGCTGACGCCAGACATCGATCAGCTTTTTCTGGTTCGTCGCGTTGTCGAACTGATGGGTGCTGAGCGAATGCAGGTCGAGAGTGACCGCCATGCCGCGCGAGGAGAAATTCGGCAGCAGCGCATCGAGCTTGGCCAGTTCATTGGCCAGCACCGTGCTGTGGGTCGCGGTGCTCAATCCGTTCGTGTAGGTCGTGGCGCCCAATTGCCACCGCACGACGTTCGCTCTCCACGAGGCGAGGACGCTGAGATCCGTAGCGGTCATGCCGGGGGCGACCATCGTGCCGCGCAGTCGCGGTGCCGTGTGGCCCTTGTAGTTGGGAGTCGGGTTGACCCAGTACGGCGAGAACGAATCGGTCTTGATCACGATATCGTCGAAGTCGACTGTGCCGGTTACCAGTTCGAGGCCGAGGGTGAGCGTGAGCGAGGTGATGTTGTCCGGGATCGTGATGATCTGCTTGAACCGCGTCCAGTCAAACGTCCCGGTGCCGATGGTCACCTGAGGATAGGAATAGGTGCCGCTGGCGGTGCGGTAGGTGAGGAGCATCTTGATCCCGTTCCACGAATTCGGCTTGTCCGAGACGCCCGTGGCTTTGACCAATCCCTGCAACGTGACCTGCCGTCCGCGCAGTGCCGCATAGGGCAGCGTCATGACGAGGCGATTGCTGCTGCCCGCAACGGCATTGGTGACTTCCATCGCCTGACCCGTCCCGTGCGTGATGAGAGAGTAGGTGCCGCCGCTCCAGCGCGAGCCGACGCTGCCGTCGTCGAAGGCTTCACTCGCGAGAACGGGGTTGGTCTCGATCTTGATGTTGTCGAACGCGACGGTGCCCGTGACTTTTTCCAAGCCGAGCGTGAGGGTGATCGAGGTGACGTTCGTCGGCAGGACGATCACGGCATAGACGTTGGTCCAGTCGAACGTGCCGACACCGATGTCCGCCTGCGGATAGATTGTTTGCCCGTCCGCCGTGGTGTAAGTGATCATCATCTTGATGCCGTTCCACGAATTCGGTTTGGTTGACACACCGGTCGCCTTGACCTGACCGGTGAGCAGGAGCCGGCGTCCGTTGTATTGCGCAGCGGGAAGGGTGGTCGCCACCACGGTCGACCCGGCCCCGTTGGTGCTGGTGAGCTGCAGCGCACTGCCGGAATCATGGGCCACGGTGGTGAAGCTCGCGCCGCCCCAACGCGTGCCGATGGTCGCGGTGTCGGTGAAGGTTTCCTTGAACATCGCGGGATCGGCTTCCACGCGCAATTCGTCGAACCACGCCGTGCCGGAAACCTGCTCGAGGCCGATGGAGATTTTGACCGCCGTGGCGTTCGTCGGCACCGTGATCGGGAAACAGAAACTGGTCCAGTCGAACGTGCCGTCGCTCAAGGTGGCCTGATCGCCATAAACCGTGCTGCCATCGCTGAGAGTGAAAATGAGTGTCACCTTCACGCCGTTGTAGGGCAGGGGCCGGGTGGAAACGTTCGCGGCTTTGACCTGACCGCGCACCATGACGCGGCGTCCCGCCACTTCGGAGGCTGTGAGCGATGCCTGCAGGACCGTGTTTTTCACCACGCTGCCGTTGTCGATTTTCAGCGCGAGACCCGACCCGTGGGTTTCGGTGACAATGGTCGTGCCGGTCCAACGTCCCGCCAGCGAAGCGGCCACGTCGAAGGTTTCCGTGAAGAAGACATCCGAGGCAGCTTGGACCGGGGAGGTCAACAGCATCGCAAACAGAGTGAAGCCCGACAGAAGGAACATCAAGAAGGCTGATTTTTTCATGAATTATTCTGGTTGATGAACTATATGAACGACCATTTCCGACGATTTGGTTATTTAAATTGCAATTTATCTATTCTAAATTTAAGCGACAGTCAATCTTCTTGGGTTTCATTACAGAATTTTGAGCAAATAATGTAATAATAAGGTGTTATAGTGAAATCGGAGGTCATTTTGTGATACGGAATGGAGCCGGCGAAACCCTCTTTCGCGAGCTGAAATGACTTAGATTGAGCTCAGAGGAATGGGATTGTATCTTAATCTTAAAATGAAATTGATAACTACTTTATAAGGGAGTTTGAGTCGGTAATCTTTTCGTCGTAAGTGTGTCGAACTCTCCATGCCTTCTCCCCACTTTCTCGGTTGCCAGTCGACGCCCGAACGGCCAAGAATAGCGCGACCCGGCGCGAGCTCATGAATCTCCTCTTTCTCAATCAATACGGTCCCGGCGATCCCTCGCCCACCGCCCGCTTGTTGCGCGATCTGGAGGCCGATCTCACGGCGCAAGGGCATCACGTGGCAGTCGCCAGCGCGTCCACCGATTACCGTCAACGGCCCGCGCGCGGCTGGCGTCGCTGGGGCCGCGAGTTCCTCGGACTGCTGCGCATTCTTCGCCGCGCGACTTTCACTTCACCGCGTCCCGAGGTGGTCATTTCCTTCAGCTCGCCGCCGGGGCTGGTCGTGCTGGGTGCCCTCGTGGCGGCGCGGCACGGTGCCCGATCGATTCATTGGGCGCTCGATCTTTATCCCGATCTCGCGTTGACCCTCGGCGAACTTTCCCCCGGTCCCCTCGCGCGGAGCGTCGCGCACGCGATGCGGTGGGCGTACCGCCGCACCGACCGGGTGGTCACGCTCGATGCCGACATGCAGGCGCGGTTGCGGCAAAAGGGTGTCGAGTCGGAAATCATCGCGCCCTGGACGCCGATTGCGGAGCCGGTCACGGTCGATGCCACACCCGCCGCGACGCCGTTTTGGCTTTACTCCGGCAATCTCGGCCGGGCGCACGAGTGGGAGACGTTGCTGGAAATCCAGCAGCGCGTCGAAGCGCAGCATCCCACACTTGAACTCGTCATTCAGGGGGGCGGCGCGGCGTGGCGCGAGGCGCAGGCGTGGGCCGCGCAGCGTGGATTGCAACGGTGCCGCTGGCGCGACTATTCCCGCGAGGAAACATTGCTCGCGGATTTGCTGAAGGCGCGGGTGCTCGTGGCGACGCAGCGGCCCGAGACGCGGGGACTGCTGTGGCCCAGCAAACTCGCCTTGCTGCTGCAACTGCCGCGACCCATTTTGTGGATCGGTCCGACCGACAGTGCCGCCGCCCGCTCGGTGGCCGCGACGGCCGACTCGGCGGTCTTTCCCCCCGGTTCCTCGGAAGCGGCGAGTGCGTGGCTTTTGAACGCCGTGGCGGCCGAGCCGCGGCATCATCCCGAAAACGGTCAGCTCTTTTTCCAACCAGACCAAGCCGTCCCGCTTGCGGCGTGGCGGAAGCTAGTGTCTAATTGCAATAAGTGACGATCATTGCGACCAGAGAAAAGATAATATTCTACCCAGAGCTCACCTCTTGGTTGTAATAAGCGGCGCCACTAGTTAGTATCGCTTAAATGCTAGCCTCTGTACTCTTTCTCATAGTGGGCTGGGGGGTGGTATTGGTGCTGACGCCGTCGATTATACGGCTCGGTCTGGGGCTGGACATCAAGGACGAGTTTCGCAAGAAACACGACGGCAAAATCTCGCGACTGGGCGGCGTCACGCTTTTCGTTGCGTTCCTGATCACCTATCTGGCGCTGCACGTCTTGGGCAGCAAACTCGGCACGGCGTGGGGTGCGCTCGGTGTCTGCACGACGCTGATGTTTGGACTGGGGTTGTGGGATGACCTGCGGCCACTCGGGGCGAAGGTGAAGCTGGCGGGACAGATTCTCATTGCGGTGCTGGCTTACTTCATGGAGATCCGCATCGACACGCTGACCTATCCGGGCGGCAATTTCATTCTCACTCTCGGTTTCTGGGGTTTCCCCGCCACGGTTTTCTGGCTCATCGCGATTCCGAACATCATCAACCTGATAGACGGTTTCGACGGCCTCGCCACCGGCATCGGCGTTTTTCTCAGCCTGACGCTTGGCGTCGTGGCGCTCATTGCGCAACAGCAGGCGGTGGCCTGTTTGTGCTTCGCCCTCAGCGGCGCGTTGCTCGCGTTTCTGGGATACAACTTTCCCCCGGCCAAGATTTATCTCGGTGACGGCGGTGCGTACATGATCGGATTTCTCATCGCGGCGCTCTCGCTGCAGAGTTCGAACAAGGGTTCCGTGGCCGCCGCATTGATCGTCACCGTGGTGGCGCTCGGCGTGCCGATTCTCGATACCACGCTCACCATCTTTCGCCGCGGCATGCAGGGTTTCCCGCTTTTCCGCGCGGACCGCGGGCATCTGCATCACCGGCTGGAGGAACTCGGATTTTCCAAGCGGCGCATCGTGCTCAGTCTTTACGCGGTCTGCGTGGTGTTGAGCTTGATCGGCCTCAGCATTCTCTGGAGCCAGGGCCGCACCATGCCGATCGCGGCGGGCATGTTGTTCCTGCTCGCGCTGTACGCGGTCTACTCGCTGGGCTACTTCCGCACGTGGTGGGAGCTGAAGTTGTTGGTGCAGCGCATGCTGATGCGGCGTCGTGATGTGCAGTACGGAATTCTGCAGGGCCGCGTGCTGCTCTTTGAAGTGGATCGTTGCCAGAGCGCGGAGGAATTCTGGTCGCTCTTTTTTCAAACTGCCGCCAAGATGGGCCTGATGCGCCAGCCCCCGGAAGGACCCGGCCGCTTGCTCGAAGTCCCGATTCACCACCCCAACGGCATGCAACATCTTCTCTACGCCCGGCTCAGCGAGCATGATGAGAATTACTGGCGGCTCTTGTCGGATTGCCTGGAACAATCCTGCCATAAGGCGGATGAAAAATGGCCACCGAATCCTCACATTTAATTTCCCCTTCCGAGAACTGCCGTGTGGTCTGATCGCACCTCAACTCCCGCGCGGCTGAAGGTTGTCGCCGCGCTCCTCGGCGTCAGTTGGCTCGCGCCTTTTCTCGGCGGCAGCACGGAACCGTGGGCGTGGGGCGTGATGAGCGTGATCATCGGCCTCTGCTTTCTCCTCCTGCCGCCGCGGCATCAACTGCCTGCGTTTGTGTATCTGCCGGCCGCGTTGCTGGCGCTCTGGCCGCTGACCGCGTTTCTGCCGGCTTCGTGGTTCGCGACGCCGGGTTGGCGGTTGAACCTCACGCGCGATCTGGGGCTTTCATTGCCGGGCACGATCACGCCGCAACCGTGGCTCACGCTCGAGAGCTGGCTGTTGCTCGCGCTTGGGCTCAGCTGGCTCGTCTACGCCACGTCGCTCCTGATGGTGAGTCGCACGCGGTGGAATCTCGCGCGGTTTTACGTCACCGGCGCGGGTCTGCTCGCCGGGTTGGCGATCCTTTGTGCGCTGGCCAAACAACCGTTGCCGTTCTGGCACGCGGCGCAGCATTTCGGTTTTTTTCCGAACCGCAACCAGATGGGCGATTGGCTGGCGCTGGCGGCATTGTTGATTCCCGCCTTGCTTTATGAGGATTGGGGCCGCCACCGGTTGCTCACGGTGTGGTGGCTTCTCGTGCTGGGCGTGATCGGCGCGGCACTGGTGATGAATTATTCCCGCGCGGGCGTCCTGATTTTCTTTGCGGGCAGCACGCTCTTTCTTCTCTGGATCTCCCTCATGCGCCGCTGGACGGGACGCCTCATGATCGGCATGGCCATCGCGATCTCGATGGTCACCTTGTTCCTGCTGTTTGGGGGCGAAACCCGCGACCGGTTGCAGCGCATGGCGCAGCCTTCGGACGAGCCGCGTTATAGCCGCCTGGAGATTCAAAAAGATGCGCTCGCGTTGAAGCACAGTTCACCGTGGACCGGTGTTGGGCTCGGCAATTTCAACGCGGTCTTTCCCTTCGCCCGCGATGCCAGCCGCAGCGAGGCGCGCATCCTTCACCCGGAAAGCGACTGGGTGTGGCTGATTGCCGAAGTGGGCTGGGGGGCATTGGTCGTGGCGCTGATCGGTTACGCGATCGTGATGGGGCTGCATTTTCCCGTGGAACGCGGCACGGCCCGCACGTTGCGGCTGGCCGCGGCGATTGCGGTGCTGGGTTTTGCGGTGCATGGTTTGGTCGACGTGTCGGCGCATCGTCTCGGCTCCTTCCTGCCGGTCTGTCTCTTCGCCCTGCTTTTGATTCATCCACGTTATCTCGAACCGGCTTCAAACGGATTGCGCCTGGGCTTTCGGTGGCTGGGGTTGGTCTGGTGTCTCGTCGGCGCTTTTTTCATCTGGTCGTGGTATTCGCCGCGATTGCTGCCTGCCAGCGCCGGAGTGATCCGCGCGAAGCAAACGGCCGATGCGGCCTTGGCCAAGGGGGATTCCGTCACCGCGATGGTTGTGCTCAACCAGGCGCTCGGTTGGTCGCCGCTGGATTGGGAGTTGTACTACCGGCGGGCGACGGCGCAATTGGTCACCTATCCCACCGGAGCGCGACTCGATTTTCTGCGCGCCCGCACGCTCGAACCCAACTCCTCGCTCCTGCCCAAACAGGAAGGCTTGTTGTGGTTGAATCTTTCTCCGATCGCGACGCTGACCGCCTGGAACGAAGCGTTGCGTCGGGACCGCCACAATGTGGCGGAACTCTACTCGGAGTTGCTGCAACAGGGCGGACGCGTGCCATTGGTCCGGGAGGGACTGAAAAATACCGCCCTGAACCGGCCCGATCTTTTCCTCATTTTCGTGTACGGCCTCACACTGGAGGAATTCCGCGAAATGCGGCTGCGGCTGTTGGCCCGCGATCCCAAGCTCGCCACATTCAGCGCGATCCAGCAACAAGAGTTCTTCCGGTTTTGGAGCGAGAAAGAAGGGCTCGCTTCGTTCGTGGAAACGGCGCAATCCATGCCCACGTGGAAAAATGCCGCCACGCCTTATCTCGCGCGCCGTCACGCCGAGCAGGGCGACTATGCGCAGGCGTATACCCTGCTGCATGCCACACGGCCTGATCCGGTGTATCCGCAGCTCAACACAGGTGGCTCATTGGAAGCCTTGCAGGCCCGCGCGCTTCAACGCCCGGATGATTTTGCCAATGCCTATGTCCTGACCCGCACCTACCTCGCGGCGTCCAATTACACGGCCGCATTGGAGACCATTCGCCGCGTCACGCCACAAAAGGGATGTCCCGCTTATTTTTTCCACCTTCAGGCCGAGGTCGCCGCCCGGCTCGGGCTGTGGGAAGAAGCGTGGAAATCGTTGCTTCAAGAGGAAGCGCGGGCGAAGTAATTTTTTCGAGCAGAGCCCGGTCTTGGCTAATTCGAAAAACGTTTTAGATTATTCTTATGAGCTGGAAAGGTCGCACGCTGGTGGTGCTGGGTGCCATGGGGTTGATTGTAGTCGGGGTGCCGCGACTCTCGGAACTCCTCGCCTTCCTGCTCTTCGCGCTCTGTGTGATCGTGATGTCGATTGCGCTCGCGCCCGTTCTCTCGCGTTTCACCGCCACGGCGTTGATTGACTTCATCTACTCTGCGCACGGCACCACCGCGGAGACCGACATCAACGATCCCGAGATTTACGCTCAATCGCAAAACGTCTTTTCCCTGCTGCGGACGGTGTGCTTCCTCGCGCTCGCGGCGGCGCTTTACGGTTTTTACTGGTCGGTGCCGATCTTGAGACAATGGCCGCCGATTCAGGATCTCACGGAAATTCCGCGACACATGGTGGGAGCGAGCGTGGTGGCGGTCTTGTCCACCGTGGCCTGGGTCTTTTATCTCAGCGTCTACTTTATTCCCACGGTATGGAACAATCTCTACGAACGCTGGGTCAACTGGCGTTTTCGCTAGAGCGGATTTCAAGCTCAATGTCGCATCATAAACCATCCCACGCGATCCTTCGACAAGCTCAGGATGACGGGTTGGGGCAGTAATCTTAAGTGATCGTGAGGAATTCTCGTGAGAGTAGAAGCTTACTCTCTGAGTTTATTTTCATTCCACGTCATCCTGAGCTTGTCGAAGGATCAGCTAGCTTGTTCCAAGAGTTGTAGCGTTGCGATAATTCAGTGAAAAAGGCTCTAAAAAGCGGGAGAGAGTGAAGGAGCCAGTCCTCCACTCTCCAGTCCGTTCGAGGAGCGTGGCTCCCCAAAAATCAAAACCGATCAGGCCTTCGGCAACAGCGCGTTGACGGCGGTCCAGTCGACGTGGTTCAGAAACTCGTCGATGTAGCCGGCGCGGGCGGTGTAGAAGTCGGCGTAGTACGCGTGTTCGTACACATCGAGGCCGAGGATCGGGGTGACGCCCCAGATCGGATACGTGTTCTGCGCATCGCCAATGTAGTTAAACAACTTGCCGGTCTGCGCGTCGATGCCGGTCCAGGCCCAACCGCGGGCGGCGATACCGGTGGCTTTCAGATCCTTCTTGTAGTTCTCGAACGAACCGAAATCCCGGTCGATCAATTCCGCCACCTTGCCGGAGACCTTGCCGTCGCCGCCGAGGATGGAGAAATAGAGTTCGTGATTCTTCAAGCCGCCCAGAGCGAAGGTCAGGTCGACCTTGTAATTGCGGACGGTGGAGTAGATCTGGTTGGCCACGGCGGCGTCCGCCGGATCGGGAGTGCCGAGCTTCTCGATGAGTTCGAGGATCGCGTTCGATTTGTTGACGTACCCGGTGTAGAGCTTGAGGTGCTCTTCGTGGGTTTTGTCTGAAATTTTGCCCGTCTTGCCTTTGACCTTTGCCAAGAGAGCTTCCTGATTGTTCGCGTACTTGTAAGCCATGATCGTTTCCTTTCTAAGAATTGATGAGGTTATCTGAGCTAGAGAAATAGCCTATTCGCTATCAACGAGTTGTCAATCGAGGATAAAACAAGTCTTATTTAGGTATTAGCTAACCTAAATTCATTTTCCTGCGGGAGGCTCCCTTTCCAAGGGAATCTAGAAGTTACTCTAACCTCAAAATCCGAACTCATTTCGGAGAAATCGTGAAATTAAATCCACCGACATGGTCGGGTTACTGCAATGCCGCGTTACTGGACTTCGATGATAAAGCGGAACGGGCTGGTATCGACGCCGAGAATGAGCGTGTTTTCGCCCGGAGCCAGATCGGCGGTGAGGCAATTCTGGCCCGCGCCGAGGGACGTGCCATTCACGATCGTGCCGACCATGCTGCCGCGATCACGGACGAAGAGGTGATCGCCTTCGCACTCGATGGAGCAGTGATTGCGCGAGACCTGATAGGGTTGCTCGTCCTTCAGGACGTAATCATTCGTCGAGAAAACGCTCGGCACACTGCGATGCTCTTCGCGTCCAATGCGAAAGGGAAATTTCGTGACCTCGATGGCTGCCGGTTCTCCCTGCCGGGTGGGGACCTGCGGATTGTTGAGCTTCAGCAGAACGCGACGCGTTGGGGCGACCGGCGCAACGGTGGGCGTCGGTTGATCGCGGCGTGGCCGCGCGACGGAGGACGTGGCCCCGGCAGGAGCGGGCATGCGGATGCGCTCGAGGAGAGAAGATCCTTGCCGGGCCGTGTCGTTGCGGCGCAACTCGACGCGGAGGCGGTTATTGGCCGTCCGCAAGCGTTCGAAGAACGAGGCGAGGTAAGGGGTCAGGGTGGCCGGGTCTTGAATGATGCAGGCGTTGAAGTCCTCGGGGGTCATCACTTCCACTTCCGAGTCGACCAAGGCCATGGCCGTGGCGGAGCGGGGATGCTCGTCGATCATGGCCATTTCGCCGAAGATGTCGCCGGGGGCGAGCTGGGCCAGCACGACCTTGCGGCCGTCCACGGCGATGCTGATTTCGACGCTGCCGGAGAGCAGCCGGTAGGCTTCGTTGGAGAGGTCGCCCTCTTTGAAGATGAGTTCGTTCGGCCCCAGCGTTTTCGTTTCCATGGCGTCGTCTCCTTGATTTCCCGACCGGCAAAATTAACCGCGCGCGGGAATGGCTTCATCTAGGGGAAGTCACCTCACGCAGACTTATACTATCGTGCCGGAACGGGAAAAATTTTGCGCTAAAAAAAACCTTTATTGAATCTCTTTTTCTACCGATGACCTTTGTAGAAAGTCGACTATCGAGCAAATAAAATAAGCAACCGAATCACACAAGCGATTGAATCGACTTTCCGACGGCGCGCCTCCTGGCGCGCCTCGCTTTTTTAGGGCAGATTCGATTGAGATCATCGAATTCCTTTTCACACCCCCCCGGCGCTGCGCGGTGCTACCGCACGTTCCCATTCCCTCTTGATAGGGCATTGCTACCATATATTGATTTCATTCCAGAACTCATCCTGTAGGGCGGTTCTGTGAACCGCCGCGACGGGACACAGTCCCGTCCTACAACAAGGCACAGGCATTCGAGAGCATTACTCGTTAGTAATGCCCTATCAAGAGGGTAGCACCTGTTTGCGATCCCAGTCAGGTTGCGCTTTACACGCCGCCCCTTTTCTCGCCACCATCGGGCAAACCCCGGCTGGCATGAAACTCCTGCACACCATTCGTTCCCTGGACCCGCGCGAGGGCGGCATCGTCGGCATGGTGCGTCATCTCGTCCGCGCGGGACAACGGCGTGGTCACGAGGCCGTCGTGTGTACGCTCGATGCGCCGGAGGCTCCGTGGTTGCGCGAATGGCCGGGGCCGGTGCAGGCGCTCGGTCCGGCACGCGGCACGTACGGGTTTACCCCGCGTTTGAAACCGTGGTTGCGGGTGCATTCCGAATTTTATGACGCGGTGGTGATGCACGGTCTTTGGCAATACAGCAGTTGGGGCGCGTGGCGGGGGTTGGCTTATGGATCGACGCCGCACGCGATTTTTCCCCACGGGATGCTCGATGCCTGGTTCAAGGATCAGGAGCCGGTGAAGTATCTGAAGAAGGCCGCCTATTGGCCGCTGGAACATCTCGTTTGCCAGAGTGCGGCGGCCGTCTGCTTTACGGCCGAGGAAGAACGTCGCAATAGTCATCAGACGTTTCGCCCCTACAACGTCCGCGAGGTGGTAGTGGGCGCGGGAATCGAACCGCCACCGGACCGGGCGGCCGCGCAGCTCGCGGCGTTTCAGGATCGCTTTCCGCAGTTGATGGGGCAACCCTTCATTCTCTATTTCGGTCGGGTTCACTTGAAGAAAGGATGCGATCTGCTGGCGCAGGCTTTTGCGCAATTCGGTGCGGAGGTGGAGGGCGTTTCTCTCGTTTTTGCTGGTCCCGATACGGATCAACTCGAACCCCGGCTGCGCGATCTGATGCCCGACGACTTGCAGACGCGGGTGCACTTCACCGGCATGCTCGAGGGAGAGGTGAAATGGGGGGCGCTTCGAGCCGCGGAGGTGTTTATCATCCCTTCGCATCAGGAGAATTTTTGTCTCGCGGCGGCGGAAGCGCTCGCGTGCGGGACGCCCGCCTTGGTCTCGGACAAGGTGAATATCTGGCGCGAGATCGTGGAGGACGGCGCGGGCTTCGTGCAACCGGATTCCGTCGCGGGGACGTTGGCCTTGTTGCGGCAATGGTTTAAGACCCCGGCGGCGGAGCGCGACGTGATACGCTTGCGGGCGCGCGAATGTTTCGCTAGACACTTTTCCATCGACCACGTGTATGACAACCTAGTGCGCGTTTTTGTTCCATGAACCCACCCCCATCCACCGCCCGACTGTCGGTCATCATTCCCGTTTATAACGAGGAAAAAACCATCCGTCTGATTGTCGAGCGTGTCCTGCGCACGCCCAGTCCGCTGGAAATCGTTATCGTCGATGATTGCTCCACCGATCTCACCCCCAACGTGCTGCGCGATCTCGCCGCGCAACATCCCGGCATCGTGCGCGTGCTGCGCCACGAGACCAATCAGGGCAAGGGCGCGGGCATTCGCACCGCGTTGGCGGCGGTGACGGGGGAGTTTGTCATCATTCAGGACGCGGATCTCGAATATCACCCGGAGGATTATCCCGTGGCCTTGCGTCTCCTGGAAAACGGCTGGACCGATGCGGTCTACGGCTCGCGTTTTCTCGGCCCGCACCGGGTGTTTCTCTACTGGCATTACCTCGCCAACAAGCTGCTCACTTTTCTCGTGAATGTGCTGACCGACTCGATTCTCACGGACATGGAGACCGGTTTCAAAATGATCCGCACCGACGTGCTGCGCCAGCTCGATATCCAGTCGTTCAAATTCGATTTCGAGGTGGAGGTGACGATGAAGCTTTTTCATCGCCGCCATCGCGTCTGTGAAATTCCCATCACCTACACGGGCCGCGATTATAACGAAGGCAAGAAAATCACGTGGCGCGATGGCGTCCACGCGCTCTGGGCCATTTTCTACTGGGGCATCCTCAACCGCACGACGCGACCGAAGGCGTGATTCCGGGGGCCGAGCCCTTCTCCCTGACCATCGTTTCGTAGGCGGATTCCATCGCGTGCGCAAAACTCGCGGGATGGCGCAGGTCGGATGCCTCGATGCGGGCGCGCAGCGAAACACGCAAGCTTTCCAGCGCGTCCAAATCCGCGGCGAGCGTGCACGCTTTTTCCACGAACTCAGCTTCGGACGAGGCGATGCATGGGTGAGCCAGATCAATGGCGTGAAGAAAGGAAGCGCTCATGCGCGACATGGAATTGGGGCCGGTCAAGGTCACCACGGGCACTCCCATCCAGAGCGATTCCATCGTCGTCGTGCTGCCACTGAACGGATGCGTATCGAGCGAAATATCGACCCGATGAAATTGGCGCAAGTGAACCGCGACCGGTTGATTATTTTCCGCAAACTCGACCCGATGCGCTGCAATCCCGTGTGGCATCAGGCGCGCGAGAAACTGTGCGCGGAAAGCCGGGTCCGCGAACGGAGTCGCCTTGAGCAGCAGATGCGAACCGGCGCATCGTCGCAAGACGGCGCCCCAGAGCGCCAGCGTCGGCTCATTCACTTTGTCGAGACGGTTCAAGCTGCCGAATGTCACGTGTCCCTGGTGCTTGGCTGGCAGGGGGCTGACCTCTGGAGCGGCTTCGGGCGGTTGATAGCAGAGCAGGCTGCGCGGCAAGCGGAGGAGTGTCTCGCTGTGGAATGATTCCGTGCCCGGAGGTTCCGCCGCTGCGTCGGTGATCCGGTAATCGATCTCCGGCAATCCTGTCGAGTGCGAATAACCAAGATACGTGGCCAGCACCGGGGCGGGTTTGAGCGCCAGCAGGCGCAGCCGATTGCCAGCGGTGTGACCGGCCAGATCGATAAACACGTCGAGCTCATCGCGACGAATCAACGCTGCCGCCTCGCGATCTTGAAGCCCATCGAGACAGCGCCACGTATCGCCGTGTGATTGCATCCGCCCCGTCACTTCATCGGATTGTCGCGTATACGCGTAGCAAAAAAAATCGAAGCGTGTGCGGTCGTGAGCTTCCAGCAGCGGTTCAAAAAGATAGGAGACCGCGTGCCGCCGGAAATCCGGCGAGCCATACCCAATGCGCAATTTACGGTGGCCATCCCATGGCGAAAAGGAAAAGGGCGCGCGTTCATTGGCCGCGCGCCGGCTAATCTTCGCTCCCCATGCACGATGCGCTTCTACGACGGCCTCAGCTGTGAGCGTGGCGGAATAGGTCATCAGGTTCAGGCGATTGCTTTCCACTTCCGGCCACTCCGGTTGTCGCTGCAACGCTTCCTCGTAGCAAGCGAGCGCTTCCTCCACGCGGCCTTGATCCTTGAGACATTGCGCGAGATTGCACAGCGTGGCATTGATGAGCGTGGGATCGGATAACGCCTGCCGCAGGAGCGCCTCGCTCTCCGTCACCAAACCGCGCCGCAGCAAAAGCGATCCCAGCGAATACGCCACGTCGGCCCGCGCCGGTTCCAACTGGCGTGCGGCGCGTAAATGCGTTTCCGCTTCCTCGGACCGTCCACATTCCGCCAGCAAATTGCCGAGGTTCACCCGCGCCTGCCAATGTTCGGGTACAAGCTGAATGGCTTCCCGCAGCGATTGGGCCGCTCCTGAGTAATCCGCTTGCTGACGCTGCTGGGTCGACAAATTGACTAAAATTCCGGCCAGATTTTGCGCGAAGACCGCCGTACCCGGTTGCACGGTCAAAGCCTGCCGGATCAAGACCGCTCCGGCGGCACAATCACCGCGCTGGGCCGTCAACACACCGAGCAAATGGAGGGCGTCGGGATGCTGCGGATCACTCCGCAATCCCTCCCGATAAAAAAGTTCCGCTTGGGTCAGCTCGCCGCGCTGATGATGTCCCATCGCCTGGGCCAACCAATCCATGCGAAAGGAGATCGGCAAGAAATGCCGATGGCTGAAGGGGAATTCCGCGGGAAGGTGGAGGAAACAAAATCGGTCGTAAGAAAAACCGATCCAGTGAAAGTGGGCCCTAAAGGATTCGAACCTTTGGCCTCCTGATCCGTAGTCAGGCGCTCTAATCCGCTGAGCTAAGGGCCCTTTTCAGTGATTGGCGACGCGTCCTGCAGCGCAGGGTCGGTGTCAATCGAGAGGTGCGAGTTTCTCTAATTCCGTGCCAGAGTCAAGGGGAAAACGGAGATTCTTCCAGAGCCTAAAAACTCACCGGGCTGCAGGCCATTCCTTTATACGCACTGTGTTGAGGAGTAAGATCGCCGTGTGGGTATAAATGGAAGGCATTGTGCGCGATCCGGTTTGTGCCGAGTTCAGGAGCGAGATTTGATAAGAATTCCAGCGAAAAAGTCCCCGTATTTTTAAAGATTTTCATAACGCCTCCATTCCGGTCTCGGCCACTGGACTTCGCCAAAAAAGAGGGCGAATGTGTCCCGGATTGACTTGTCCGTTCGTCTTACTATGGGCCGGACGATCCGGTTCATTCCGTGCTCAAAAATACGAACCTCATACCAAGGAAGAATCTCATGCTCATTAAAATCCTCATCGGTCTTGTTGTCCTCCTCGTCATTCTTGTGATCGTGATTGTCTCGCGGCCGGATGAATTCCGCGTCACCCGCACGGCGACAATTCCCGCCGCCGCGCCGATTGTTTTTGAGCAGGTGAATAATCTGGCGAATTGGAATTCGTGGTCGCCGTGGGCGAAGCTGGACCCGAACGCGAAGTACGCTTTCGAGGGGCCGATTTCCGGCGTGGGCGCAATTTTGCGCTGGGCTGGAAATAATCAGGTCGGCGAGGGGGCAATGACGATCACGGAAAGCCGGCCGAGCGAACTCGTGGTGTTCAAGCTCGAATTCCTCAAGCCATTCCAAGGGACCAACACGGTGGAATTCACTTTCAAGCCCGAGGGAGATCAAACCGTGGTCTCGTGGACCATGTACGGGAAAAACAATTTCATGAGCAAGGCCATGGGTCTCGTCATGAGCTGCGAGAAGATGTGCGGGGATCAGTTCGAGCAAGGTTTCGCCAATTTGAAAATCGTCTCTGCCGCGGCAGCGCGAAAATAACCGAAAGACTTGTCCTGAGAAACAGCGGTCATTCGTCTTACTTCAGAACGACGACATCAACCTGAACCAAAAAAAGGAAAAACCATGACGGCACAAAACAACAAATCCGAATACATGCTCATCTTTCGTGGCAACGACTGGTGCAAGGAACTTTCCCCGGAGGAAATGCAGACCGTGGCGAATCAATGGATGGCCTGGTTCAATCGCCTCTCCGAGCAGGGCAAGGCGCTTGCGGGAAATCCCCTCGAACCCGAAGGCCGCATGGTCACAGGCAAGCGGGACGGTGTGGTGGCGGATGGACCGTTCGCGGAATCAAAGGAAGCCATCGGCGGTTACTTCCTGCTGTCGGTGAAGAATTTCGACGAGGCCGTCGCCATCGCGAAGGAATGTCCGGGATTGAAATATGGCGCGAAGGTGGAAGTGCGGCAGGTGGCCGAGATGTGTCCCATGGCCAAGGCGGCGGAAGCGCAACTCGCCGCCCAGGCGTAAGGAGGCGATCATGGCGCACTATGTCGATGGCTTTGTCGTGCCCGTGCCGAAACGCAATATCGATGCGTATCGGCGCATGGCGAAAAAGGCGAGCAAGATCTGGCGCGAATACGGGGCCTTGGACTACCGCGAATGTGTGGCGGATGATCTCGATGTGAAAGTGGGATTGCCCTTCCCGCGCGGGATCAAGCTCAAGGCGGGCGAGACGGTGGTCTTTTCGTGGATCACCTACAAATCGCGTGCCCATCGGGATCGCGCCAACGCGAAGATCATGAAGGACCCGCGACTCGCCGCGATGTGCGGCAAGTCGATGCCCTTCGACTGCAAACGCATGCTCTATGGCGGGTTCAAGGTCATCGTCGAAATCTAATCGAAACCAGAAAGGAAACGAAATGAGCACCCCCACACAAAATGAGTATCTGATGATCTTCCGCAGCGACGAATGGTACAACCGCTTGTCCGCGTCGGAACTTCAAGCCGTCTGGAACCAATGCAACGCGTGGTACGATCGGCTTGCCGCGCAGGAGAGGGTCGTCAGTGGACGCCCGCTGGCGCGTTCGGGAGCGGTGGTTACGAGCCAGCCGGAAACCGTCATGATGGATGGCCCATTCACGGAGTCGAAGGAACTCATTGGCGGCTTCATGATCCTCAAGGCGGGCAGCCTCGAAGAGGCGATCCAGATCGCGCGCACCAGTCCGAATCTGCGCTATGGCGTGACGATTGAAGTGCGCCCTCTCGCGGAGGAATGTCCGATGGCGAACTTGGTCCGCGAGGCCGCGCGGGAAGAACAACTCGCCAGCGCGTGAGCCTGCCGGAAGCCAAAACGCCCGTCGCACCGCCGGGGGAAGTCTCCCGGGCGGTCGAGCATCTTTTCCGGCACGAATCGGGAAAGATGATCGCCATTCTCACGCGCATCTTCGGTATCGAACATCTCACGCTGGTCGAGGATGTGGTGCAGGAGGCGCTGATTCGCGCGTTGAAGACGTGGCCGTTCTATGGCATTCCGGATAATCCTTCCGCGTGGATTTTGCGCGCGTCGCGCAATCTCGCGCTCGACGTGGTGCGCCGCGAGAAGAATTTCCGCGACAAGGAACCGGAAATCATCCGGTTGATGGAGCAGCCCGGCACGACGCCCGATGCGGCCGTCTCGCTCGAGCAGGAGATTAGCGACGACCGCTTGCGCTTGATGTTCGTTTGCTGTCATCCCCTGATCCCGGCGGAGTCGCAAGTGGCGCTCGCGCTGAAAACGCTTTGCGGTTTTAATGTGACGGAAATCAGCCGCGCGTTTCTCACCACCGAGGCCAGCATCGCGAAGCGTCTGACCCGCGCGAAGCAGAAAATCCGCGACGCGGGGATTCCCTTCGAGATTCCCACCGGCGCGGAATTGTCACGACGGTTGGAGGTCGTGTTGCAGGCGCTCTACCTGCTTTTCAACGAGGGCTACAAAGCCTCGAGCGGCGAACGGTTGGTGCGGGAAGAAATTTGTTTCGAGGCAATCCGGTTGACTTCACTGCTGGCCGAGCACGCCGCGGGTAATCAACCCAAGACGCACGCGCTGCTTGCCCTGATGCTCCTGAATGCGGCGCGTTTTCCCAGCCGCGTGGATGACGACGGCAATCTGTTGCGCTTGCAGGAGCAGGACCGCACGCAATGGGATCGCGCTCGCATTGCACGCGGCCTGTTTCATCTCGCCAAGTCGGCGGCCGGGGCGGAGATGACGACTTACCATCTCCAGTCCGGCATCGCCGCCTGTCACACCATGGCGCCGGATTACGAATCGACCGACTGGCCCCGCATCCTGTCGCTGTACGACCGGCTGGTGGAATCGGACCTGTCGCCCGTCGTGGCGTTGAACCGTGCCATTGTGATTTCGCATGTGCAGGGACCGCAAGCCGGACTCGACGCGGTGGCGGCCATTCGCGATCTCGACAAGCTGGAGTCGTACTACCTGCTGCACGCCGTGCTCGGGGAACTCGAATCGCGCCTGCACCATTTCGGCGTGGCGGCGGATCATTACCGCAAGTCGCTCGAGCTGGCGGAAATCAAATCCGAGCGCGCGTTTCTGGCGCGGCGCTTGCAGGACTGCGCCTCGCGGTCGGCGGTGGAGGAAAAGTCGAGGGGATGATTAAAACGTTTTTTGGTTTGGATGGTGAGTACCTTGGAGTCGTTTACTGTATCGTGAGCAGTATCGAATGCCGATGCCTTGGCGGTTTTCTGTAGGGCGCTTCGGTGAAGCGCCGCGGCGGCTCACCGAGCCGTCCTACAGCGGAATGTGCAGCGTGCTTTAAAATGCACGATAAGCTTCCCCCACCGATTCTTCGACAAGGGATACAACAATTCCAATGACATTATTGAGCGTCTTCCGGCGAGTCGTCCCATCTCTTACGGGGCAACGCAGTTAGAATAGTAATTCAGAGAGATCGCAACTTTCGCCGCGATTTCGAGTCTGGCTTGGTATATGAGTGATCTATCTACTACCTATCCCAAATGGCCGGGAATTGTGGCCATCGTGGCGGTGAGTCTGGCCGGTGCCGTCGTCGTTTTTCTGGCCGGTTTTGCCGCCGGTCGTTGTGGCGCGCGCCCCCACATGATGATGCCGCCTCCGGCCATGGCCATGCTGGGCGGCGGTGCGCCCGGACAATGCGGCCCGCAAATGGGCCATCACCCCGGCGGTGCCTTCGGTGAAAAGGGGCCGCAATTCGGACCGCAACGGGGCGAAGGCCCGCTGCCGGCCGGTCGTGGTCTCGATAAGAAAATCGACGGTGCCCCGGCGGAACCGGCCACGCCTCCGGCCGCGATCAAAAAGTAACGCGGTATTGCGGGTAAGCGAGCGAGGGATTCACTCCCTCGCCACGCTGATGCTGGCCTCATGCTGGCTGATTGACCGAACGGTAAACCGCTGCTACTTGTGATGGGATGCAGCATAGCCCCGGTTTTCTCAAACTTGTTCAAGACACCCAGACCCGCGTTCGCGAAATGAGCGTGGATGACGCCGCCTTCCGCATGCGGCAACCCAACACTTTCCTGATCGACGTCCGTGAAGAGAGCGAATGGAACGCCGGTCATGTCGATGGCGCCATTCACCTCGGCAAGGGCATCATCGAGCGCGACATCGAAACGCGCATCCCCGACCGCGACGCCACGCTCCTCTGCTATTGCGGCGGCGGGTATCGCTCCGCCCTCGTGGCCGACAATCTCCAGAAGATGGGCTACCGCAACGTGATCTCCATCACCGGCGGCTACAAGGCATGGGTCTCCGGTCGTTACCCCACCACCACCCGGCCCGAAGTCGTTCCCCGCAGCCCGCACGACAAACTCGGCGGCATCTGCCACTTGCCGCGCCTCATTGACAAGGTGCGCCTGTTCCCGCAGGGCAAGCTTCCCGGTTACAATTACCTCAACGTCGGCTTCGACAAATTCCTGCTCGAATTTCTTTGCGTGGAACCCTCCGCGTTCGAGAAGGCCGTGCAGAACGCGCCCGACGATCAGGCTGTGCTCGACTGGCTCAAGGGCAAGCTCGGCCCCGCCTTCCCCGGGGACCACGCCATCACCGATTTCAACAACCGCATCAGCCGCCGCCGTCCCGACAACGCCGAGAAGCAGGCGAAGTTCGACGAGACCGTGTCCAAGTTCTCGCCCACGCGCCGCCGTCCTGAAACCTACTTTGATCTGATCGACCTCGATGAAGGCCATCTCGAACGACTGAATAACGTCTGAGCTAAAAGCCGTATCGGAACATCACGGAGGATGTCACGGCTTTGCGGCGGACTTCGGTCTGTAGGGCGGGACGGTGTCCCGCCGTGGCGGCTCACCGAGCCGCCCTACAGGGGATGACACGGACAGGAGTCTGGATCGGTGTGTGTCGTGTGATTTTGAACCAAACCAAAAGGGGAGAATCATGGCAGAAAAAGTGACGGTGGAGGAAATCAACGGAACCCTCGCGCTCGAACGGATGAAGCATCGCGAGAGACTATTATCCATCATCAAGGGCGACGCTTACCAAACAGTCTGCGATATTTTGATTGTGATTATTCCGTGCACGACTCTGGGATGGCTTTACTCATTTGCGGCTCCGCTCGCATTCATCCCCCTCTTTCTTTCCCTGATTATATTGGCTAAATCTCGCGACCGTCGTTTCAAAGCGCTGGTTGAACTTCTCGATCTGGAAAAAAACTCTCCCTTACAAACCTAGAGACACTACCAAGGAGCATTACTCATGAGCACCACCCCCGAACTCACCGTCGCCCAATCCATCCTTCAACGCCGCTCCTGCAAGCGCTTCAAACCCGACGCGATTCCGGCGGAGGTACTCGAGCGCGTGATCGAGCTGACACTGCACGCTCCCAGTAGTTTCAATATGCAGCCGTGGCGTTTGATCGTCATTGATGATGCGGCCCAAAAAGAAGCGTTGGCTAAAGTCGCGTGGAATCAGCCGCAAATCACCACCGCTCCCGTCGTGCTCGTGTTCGCCGTCAGCTTGCGCGGTTGGGAGCAGACGTTTGAAAGCGTCATCAAGATCGCCAGCGAACTCGGTGCCTGGCCGGAAAAATTCGTCACCATGGCGCGTGGCGCGGTTCCCGGTTTCCAGAACGCCCTCGGCGCGAAAGAGCGCGAGTACGCGGTGAAGGACGCCCTCATCGCCGCCACGCATACCGCGCTCGCGGCGGAGAGTCTCGGCCTCAGCTCCTGCTTCATGAACGGCTGGGATGAGAGCGGCGTGAAGGAAATCATCGGCGCGAAGGACAATCCCGATATCGCCATCGCGCTCGTCATGCCGATTGGTTACAGCCTCGATTTGCCGAAATTCGCCGGTCGACTCCCTCGCGAGGTGACGGTGTTCAAGGGCACGCTGTCGAAATAAGCCGGCGAGTGATTCATGCATAGATTGCGACCGGCTCCGCTCTTGCTGGTCGCGCTCGCCTTCGGGTTGGGATCGTATCTGGGTCTGACCCGAGGGTTCGATTCCTTTGCGTGGTTGATGGCATGTGGACTCGTCGCGGTGTTATGGCTGGTGGCGATCTCGCTGGCTCGCACCACCGTCTGGTTGCGCGTGGCCTATGGACTCCTGCTCCTCCTCACCGTCACGGTGGGCGGTTATCACGGTTCCTGGCGCGAGGATATTTCAGCGGCGGACGATCTCCGCGCGCTGCCCGACGAGAAAGCCAATCCCCGCACCCAATGGCGCGGCGAGGTCACCGGCGATCCGCGCTTTCGCCCGCGCAAGGATCAGGAAAACAGCGGCCGCACGACGCTCGTGTTGCGCGTGACCGGTTGGCGTCGCGCGGGCTCCGGGGAAGATGCCCCGTGGCAACCGGCCAGCGGTCTCCTGCAAGTGCGCGTGGATCTGACCGCCCCCGAACTCTATCGCTATGGCGACACGCTGCAGGTCATTGGCGGATTGGAAACGCCGGAGCCGCCTGCGAATCCCGGCCAGTTCGATGTGGCGACTTATCTCTGGCAGCGAGACATCTACTATCAGACTTCGGCTCCGGCCAACGCCGTGACGCTGCTCTCCCGCGACGGTGGCGATGTGATCACCCGGCTGGCGTGGCGCGCCCGCGATTGGTCGCTCGCGCAATTGCGCTTGGGCTTGGAGGAAGACCCCGCCATCAGCAGTTTGCTGGCGGGCATGTTGATCGGCTATGTGGATCAGGTCCCACCGGAAATCGAGACCGCTTTTCGCAACACGGGCACGTATCATATTTTTGCCGTCAGCGGGCAAAACGTCGCGGTCATTTGCGGCGTGGGTTTGGTTGCGCTCCAGATGCTGGGACTCGTCCGTTGGCGCTGGGGTTGGGTGCTCGTGCCGTTGCTGGTCTTTTATTGTCTCATCACGGGAGGTCAACCGAGTGCCGTGCGCGCGCTGTTGATGGCCGTGCTCGTTCTGATCGCGTGGTCACTGGAACGCCCCGTCTCCGTGCTGAATCTCTGGTCGCTCGCGCTCTTGCTGGTGCTCGCGTACGACGCGAAGCTGGTGTTGAATTTAAGCTTTCAACTTTCGTTCGCCGTGGTCGGTGCGTTGATCGTGCTCACGCCGCCGTTCTATAATCGTCTCGCGCATGGGTGCGGTTTGCTGGAGGAAGAGGAATCCGACGACGAGGTGAATGCCTTGCCACCCGTGCGGCGCGGGCCGTGGGTGCAGCGGGTGCGCCAGTGGGGTCGCGCGCTGGTGTTGCTCGTGGCGTCGTCGTTGGCGGCGTGGATTGGATCGCTTCCGCTCATGGCGTGGTATTTTCATCAGGTGACTCTCGTCGGCCTGGCGGCGAATCTCGTCGTTGTACCCCTCGCGGGTCTGATTGTCGTCGTTGGAGCCCTTGCTCTCGCCGTGGCACCGCTGAGCGCGGCGTTGACGACGGTGATCAATAATGCGAACTGGCTGCTCGCGAAAGGACTGGTCTGGATGGTGACCGCCTTTGCGCAAATTCCGGGCGGGTGTTTTTACGTGCCGGATCTTTCGGTGGCGTGGCGTCCCGCAGAACCGGAATTTGTCTGCACCGCATCGGGCGGCACGAGTGCGCTCTTGATTCGTTACGGCGACAAAGCGTGGTTGGTAAATACCGGCACGGAAAGTCAGTTTCGGTATGTGACCAATCCCCTGCGGAAATTCTACGGCGTGAATCGATTCGAGGAAGTCGTCCTGAGCGAACTCGGTGCCTTGCACGCAGGCGGAGCGCTCCTGTTGGCCAGCGAAGCGATCACGTCGGATTGGGTGACGCCGCCGCAACAGAAAATCACCCGCACGCTGCAACCGTGGTTGGGCCTGATTCAACAACAGGGCGCGACTCCCCGCATCTGGTCGCGCGGTCAGGAGGAAACCCTCGCGCCGGGATTCACCGTCAGCGTTCTCTCGCCCGCCGAGGACAATCGCGCCTCGCGCATGGAAGATCGCGGACTTGTTTTGCTGTTCCGCTATCGTCCGTCCCAAGGAACGGAACGCACGCTGCTTTACGCGGGACGCATCGGTCGCCAGACGGAAGCGGAAATTCTCGCGCAGTCGGGAGCGCCGATGGCGGAGGTGTTGATTCAGGGACGCCACGGATCGCAGCCGAATCTGGATCTCGCGTGGCTCGAGGCGGTGCGGCCGCAGCAGGTGATTCTGTCCGCGCTGACGGCGTACGCACCCGAACGCATGGACTCGATGGAACTCCTGCCCACGGAGCAACGTCCCCGCGTCTGGCGGCAGGAGGAATGCGGGGCGGTCACCGTGCGGATGAAATCAAGCGGGATCGAAGTGGTGCCGTTTGTGGAATCAAAATTCCTGGAGCGTATTAAGTAACACTGTGGTCACCGGCGTCTTGCTGTAGGGCGCTTCGGTGAAGCGCCATGGCGTCTCACCGAGACGCCCTACAGAAAACCTTTGCTAGCGAAGGTCGCTGTAATTCTAAAACTGCCGCACGTCGATTTTCAACTTGTCGATGCGGTGCTGCAAAATGCGCGGCGTGACATTCAGCAATCGCGCGGCGTTCTTGATCACGCCATTGCTTTGCTGCAACGCGCTCAAAATCATCTGCCGGTGCAGCTGGTCGGTTGCCTGATGGAACGAGATTGCCATCGGATCGATCGTCGGGAGCAAGTCGCCGCTGATTTCCTTCGGCAGGAAAGCGGTGCGCAGTACATCGTCGTCTCCGTGCAGGAAAAGAATGCGCTCGATCACGTTGCGCAATTCGCGGACATTGCCGGGCCATGGGTACGCCTGCAGCTTTTGCATCGCCTCGGGCTCCACACTGCTGATCCGCGCATTCAGGCTGGTGCGCAATTGACCGATGTAGTGCATCGTCAAAATGGGGATGTCTTCAATCCGCTCGCGCAGCGGGGGGATCGGGATCAGATGATCGGAGCAACAGGCGGCCAATTCCGGCAGCAGCCCTTCGTGATCGGGTGCGCAGGCCAGAAAAAAGCGGGCCACATGCGGAATCGCCTGCGGTACTCCGGTGAGGGGAGAGCCGGGCCGGGTGAACTCCCGTTGACGGATGGCGGTGGCGATCCGTTTCTGCGTATCGGCGGGGAAATTCTGCACGTCGTTGAGATAGATCGACCCCTGACCGATCAGGTCAATCATGCCCGCGTTGATTTTCGATCCGGTGATGTCGGTGACACTGCCGAAGAGTTCCGCGTTGAGCGCATCGGTATCGCGCCCGCCCCGGTCCAGTTTCACAAAGGGCTCCGCGTGGCGCCGGCTCCACGAGTGAATTTGCCGCGCGAGATGTTCGCGGCCCACCCCGGCCTCGGCGATGATCAACACGCTCGCGTCGGTGTGCGAGGCGGCCTTCGCCGCATCCATCACTTGACGGATCGAGGCCGATTCGCCGATCACATTGACGGGGAACTTGCGGGAAATTTCCTGCTGCAGGAGCCGTTGCTGCCGCGTGGAATCGGCGGCCTGCAAGGTCTGCGCGGTCAGATTGCGAATTTCGTGGATATCGAACGGCTTGCAAATGAACCCCACGGCATGCAACTGGCGCGCCTCTTCGATGGATTGGTTGTTGAACGACGCGCTGATCATGATCACCGGGATATCCGGGAAGATATCGCGTGCCGTGCGCAGAAAGACCATGCCGTCCATGCCCGGCATGATGACGTCGAGCAGGATCAGATCGATGTGGGTGCGCGAAATCAGCTCGAGAGCCCGCGGCGCGCTCTCGGCGACGAGGACTTCATAAAGACCGGAAAAAATGGCCCGAATGGATTCGCGGGCGCCAAGTTCATCGTCAATAACAAGCAGCCGTTTCATGCCGGAATAGATTCGTGATAAAGGGGGAGTTTGATTTGTACACAGGTGCCCCGGTCGGGACGAGGCTTCAGTTCAATACTGCCACCATGTTCCGTAATAATGCCATAAACAATCGATAATCCAAGCCCTGTTCCGGTTTCTTTCGTTGTGAAAAAGGGATCAAAGGCTTTTTGCAAGGTTTCGGGCGAAAGGCCCGAGCCATTGTCGTGCACCTCAAAGATCAGCTCGTGCGGCGTCGCGAGGGTTTTCAACATGAGCGTTCCGCCCTGCGGCATCGCATCCTGCGCGTTGAGCACGAGGTTGAGGATGACCTGCTCGATTTTTTGTTGATCCGCCCAGACGAGATCCTGGGGCGCTTCAAATTCGCGGGAGCACTGGATCCGGTTTCGATTCAGGTCATGACGCATCAGTCGTAAGGTATTATCCAGCACGTCGTGGATCTTCACCTTCTGGAAGCGCGGCGTGCTGACGCGCGCAAAGGAGAGCAGTTGGTTCACGATGTTGTCGATGCGGTTTACCTCGCCGCCGATCAGTTCCGTGAAGTGATTCAGGAAGGCGATGTCGTGTTGCCGCTCCGGCAGGAGCTGGACGAAGGTCTTGATGGCCACCAGCGGATTCTTGATCTCGTGCGCCACGCTGGCGGAGAGGGTGCCGAGACTGGTCAGGCGATCCGAGCGGCGCAACTGCGCCTCGATCTTGTTGCGCTGGGTCAGATCGTCGATGATGAGGAACGTGCCGCGAGAGAGCACGCCCTCGCGGCCAAACGTGCGGCAGCCAAAGCGGATTGGCACCGGGCGCGTATGGAAACCCTCGAGAGTGATGGATTGGTCGCGCTGGGGTTGACCGGTTTTCTGGGTGATGAGAATGGCCTGGCGCAAGCTCGGCGGCAGGCAGTGAATGTCGCGGCCCAGCGGAGTGCGTTCGAACTGCAGAATGCGCATGGCCTCACGGTTGCAGACGGTGATGTGCTGCTGCTCATCCACCACGATTACACCGCTGAGCAATTGGTCGACCAACGTCTCGATGTTCAGCTTGCTCTCCTGAATGCGCGTGTAGAGCGAGGCATTCTCCAGCGCGATCGCCAGACGGTTCACCATCACTTGCAGCGTCGCCTGTTGATCCTCATCGTAGATGCGGCCCGAGAGTTTTTCTCCCAACAACACCAGCCCCATGAGTTTCTCCTGGTCATAAATCCCGATGGCCAGATTGCCGCCGCGCGATTTCATTTCCTCATGGACTGAGGCGATTTCCTGCGGTGGCTGGTAATAGGGAATGCTATCCACGTAGCACGGGTGACATTGGCGCGTGAGGTACTCGGCCAGGGCGCTCGTCAGGGGCAGGGGAGCGGGCGTTTCCGGTTGGGAACGCCAGTGTGACTGATACTCCGTTTCATGACGCAGATAAATCGATACGCGGTCCGTGCCGGTGATGCGTTGGCAGAGGCGTCCGAATTTGCGCAGCACGACGGGAGTTGTCGTCACCGAGCGCAACGCCGCATCGGTCTCCGGAAAAATATGCGTGGGATCGATGCCATGCCAGTTGCCCACCAGTTGGGCCACGAAGCGCTGCAGCACGTTGCGGGAGGGACTCATCGCCAGCGCGATCGCGAGCGTGGCGGCCACATTCGGCAGCAAGGGATGATGCCAGTTCACCTGATGCAGGGCCATGTCCGCTCCGGTCCAGACGGCGATGTAAAGCGACGCGAGAAAAACGCACAGCAGCGCATAGGCGATGCCGCGACGCAGAAACGCTCCCACGTCGAGCATCTGCCGCGTGGCAATTCCATAGGCGACCAGCGCCTGCAATCCCACCGAGCAGAACGGCACCAGCCGCGTCGACTTGGAATCACCGCGAATCATCGGCAGTACAATCGTAAAGAGCGCGCCGATGATGAACGTGCAGAGCAAGCCTCCCAGCACGAATTGCAGATCCGTGCGCGACCGGCCGCGCACCTGCGGGATATTGCGGAAATAGAGCCCCGTCACCAGAATCGTGGCGATGATGAAGTACGCCGACCAGAGGGGAAATCCCGGCCCATAGATCGGCTCCGGAATCGAGAACACTGCCTGATCTTGCGGCAGGATCACGTCCTTCAGATACCACGGCGTGAACGCCAGCGCCGAGGCCACTCCCGCCGCGAGTAGCCAGAACCGGTTGCGCCAGACAATCGGACCCAGCGGCAGCTCGGGATGGACGATAGCCAGTCGCAATTGATTATAACCCACCGGAAACAGCGTGCCGAAGACCGTGCACAGGCGGATGAGAAAGGCCGCTTCCTCGGGATGCGTATCATGGAATCCGATTTGCAGGCACAACATCCACGAACCGGTGCACAGGGAGAGCAGGCAAAAACATTGATTCACCCCGCGGCGCGGGTTAGCCGTCAGGACGCTGAATCCGAGTAGATACTCCACGCCGATCAGGGCAATGGTCGCCAAATCGAAGCCGTTCATGGATGGAATCATTCCCGTCGGATCGACTGGATCTTCTACACCGGAACGGCTTGCAATCGAGACGGTGTGAGAGACGGCGCCCGGACGGTTTGACTTTTATGCGCTCTCGCGGCGACTTAGTCCAGATCTACGATAGGGGGTGTTCGTATCCGGCACGGGGACCGGTGGAATCGAGGTGCCCCGCTCGGGTTGTCCATTAAGACCAACCCGAGCACCCCTGCACCCCCTTATGGAAGTCACCCTTTGACCCTCTTCCACAAAAAGGAAATCGTTCCGTCGTTTAGCGCCGCGCCATGTCGCGCGAGGCTTGGTAAGCCTGATGCGCCAAAAAGTACTGAGTAATCGCCACCCGAACAAAATCCGAAGAACTCAAACCGCAGCGACGGGCATGCGATTTCAAGATCTTCTTTTCCGTGGCCTGTAGTTTTACTACGACTACTTGTTCTGCATTCCCCCGCTTCCCCGTATTAGGTGATTTCAGAAACATCCTCCAAATTTTTAAGAGACATTAATCTGTTACACTTTTGTAATCAAGATACATATTTGTAAATTTACGAAGTTTTACAGTTGACGGCATTTTGCCCCCTTGGAGGAAATTCTCGTGAATTGAAGTCGACGAATCGCGGTTAAGTATTCTAGTGTAGCGGTTTATTCGCTTAACGACCTACCCGGAAAATTGAGAATTCACCCATGATCACGCCCACACCGCTTCTTTTGCGCCGCACTTTTTTATTCATCCAACTCGGTCTGCTCAGCCTTGGCCTCACATTAGGCGCGATCGCGGCCCCGCCCGCCGCACCAGCGGTCAATCAGGACGTCGCCCGCGAAACGCTCGCTCCCGCGAACACTTCCGTCTACACCATCGAGGTCGTAGCGGACCGGCCCGAGGGTCTCTACAAGAGTGGTGAAACGGCCACGTTCAAGATCCGGCTGTTGGGCGATGGCAAACCGGTTGTGGGCGAGACCGTGAGCTATCTTTTGCAGGGCGAAAAGTTCTTCCGCTCCAGCGGCACTCTCTCCAGCGCGGTCGAACCCGCGACGGTTCCAGTCAAGCTGGACGGCCCCGGCTTCGTCCTCTGCGAAGTGTCATTCCGGCCCAAGGGCGATGGCAAAAATGAAGTCCGTGCTGCGGCCGGAGTGGGAGCCGACCCGCTTGCCCTGCGCGCCGCCACACCCGAGCCCGCCGATTTCGACGCCTTCTGGACGGCGCAAAAAGCCGAGCTCGCGAAAGTGCCGCTCAAGGAGCTCGAGCGCGTGGAGGTGCCGATTGCCGACGCCGCGAAATCGGCTCTCGTCGTGCAGTACGATGTGAAGGTCGATTGCGCCGGTGGCGTGCCGGTTTCGGGCTATCTCACCCTGCCGCGCAACGCGAAACCGAAAAGTCTCCCCATCATTCTCAGCTACCACGGCGCGGGCGTCAGCAGTTCCCGGCCCCAAGTTGATCGCGCCGCGAAGGGCTTTCTCTGCATGGATGTGAACGCCCACGGCATCGTCAACGGCAAGTCGCAGGAATTCTACGACACCCTGCGCGCTGGCGGTCTCCGGGAATATTACATGTGGGGCAACAAGAGCCGCGACACCGCCTATTTCCGCGGCATGTTCCTGCGCGTCCTCCGCTCACTCGAATACATGAAGTCGCTGCCCGAATGGGACGGCAAGAACGTCATCGTCAGCGGCGGCAGCCAGGGCGGCGCCCAAGCGCTGGTGGCGGCGGGGCTCGATCCGCAAGTCACCTATTGTTCCGCGGCCGCGCCGTGGCTCTGCAATTTCACCGGCGTCACCGAAGGCAGCGTGCCGCCGTCATGGCCCGGCTTCATCAAAATGAACGGCCAGCAAGTGGCCACGCCCGACGAAGCCAAGGCCCTCGCCTATTTCGATCCCGCTCTCATGGCCAAGCGAATCAAGGCCGAGTGCGGCGTGTCCGTGGGCTACCAGGACCGCGCGTGTCCGCCGGCCTCGGTCTACGTCGCGTACAACAATATCCCCGGCAAAAAACAGATCTACGATTGCCCGCTCGATACGCACAAGGGTCCGTCCATCTACCAAAAGTGCAACGACGCCCTCTCGAAATACCTCGAGCAATTGAAAGCCGCGACACCCGCGAATTAAATCATGTCGTTCTGAGTTTCATTGGCAAAAGTGACTGCGGCAGCGCTCGAAAAAAACACCGCCCCTTTCACCCGATTCTTCGTTTCACTCAGAATGACGGAGTGTGAAAGCGAATGTTTGCAAGCGATGGGTGCAGTCCATCAGCTACTGGGGCCAGCGTTACGCGGGTCATCCTGAGCGCGAGCGAAGGATCGGGTGGAAGGGGTGGTTTAAAATACTTTCAGACGTAGTTTGCCATCGATAGCGACGGTTTTCTGTAGGGCGGTTCTGTGAACCGCCGATTGGCAGCGAAGCTGCCATCATGGAATTCCCTACAGAAACAGGAACGCCGGGAGCTAGGCCCCCGGCTTTTTGAGGCACGCGACTAAACGCGCGTCTTGAAATACTCGATCGTCAGCTTCAGGCCCGTCTCGAGATCGACCTTCGGTTCCCAGCCGAGCAACTTCTTTGCGCGGGAAATGTCGGGGCGACGCTGTTTCGGATCATCGATCGGCAGCGCCTCATAGGTCAGCTGGCTCGGCGAACCGGTCAGGCGAATGATGCGTTCCGCGAATTCCTTGATCGTCAATTCCGTCGGATTGCCGATGTTCACCGGCTCATGGAAATCCGAGAGCGACAGCTTGAAAATGCCGTCGATCAAATCCGAGCAATAGCAGAAGCTGCGCGTCTGCTTACCCTCGCCGAAAATCGTGATCGGCTGGCCCTTTAGCGCTTGCCCGATAAAGGCTGGCACCACGCGACCATCGCGCAAACGCATGCGCGGTCCGTATGTATTAAAGATGCGCACGATGTGCGTATCCAGCTTGTGATAGCGATGGTAAGCCATCGTGATCGCCTCGGCGAAACGCTTCGCCTCGTCGTAGCAACCGCGCGGTCCGATCGGATTCACATTGCCCCAATACTCTTCCGTCTGCGGATGCACCAGCGGATCGCCGTAGCACTCCGAAGTGGAGGCGATCAGGAAGCGGGCTTTCTTCGCGCGAGCCAAGCCCAGCGTGTTATGCGTCCCCAGCGAACCCACCTTCAGCGTCTGGATCGGAATTTCCAGATAATCAATCGGGCTTGCCGGCGAAGCGAAATGGAAAATCACATCCACATCACCCGGCACGTTCAAATACTTCGTCACATCCTGCTCGATGAACTCGAAACGCGCATCGGTCGTCAAATGCTCGATATTGGCCCGACTGCCGGTAATGAAATTATCAATCGAAATGACCCGGTAACCCTCGGCCAAAAGCCGGTCGGTCAGGTGACTCCCCAAAAACCCGGCGCCGCCGGTGACAACCGCTGTTTTACTCATGAAGGTAAATCATTAGCGACGATTCGCTCCCTTCGCAAGTAAGAAGGCGGGAAGGTTTAGGGCGTCTAACTTCGCAATGTCGCGATGAGTCGACAAAAGGGGGCTCCCTATTAGCAGAGCATTCTTATACCCTGAAAAACTACAAAGAGACTCGCCGTAACCCGTATGGGCTTGACGCTCCGCAATGAACAGGGCTAGGGAATAAGGGCGTAGGTCCGCTCACTCACTTATCGGTTCAACCATTAACCGCTTCCCTCCTATGAAATTCATGTCGAAGGTCTCCTGCTGGTCTTTCTCTGCGCTTAAGCTAGCTCTTGTCGTCGGGCTCATCGCTCTCGCAGGCGCCAACGTCCAAGCCCAAAACCAGACCATTAGCGGACATCTTCACGTCACAGGCGACACCTCTCTCTCCGGAGACTTGAACGTGACAGGAGTCGCCGAACTCAACAGCAACGTCACCAACTTCGGCTCCAACGGAGCCAATGCCGCCACGCCGGGACTGGTGCTTACCTATACCGACACCGCAAGCGGCACAATCTCCACCATCACCTTGGCCACCTCGGGAACAACGGCCAACTGGCAATGGGAACGCAACTCCGCCAACGGACTCCTCCCCCAGATGACCCTGACCGGCACCAACTCCATCATCCTCTGGAATCCCACCGTCTCCAACTCGGCTGGCATCATCCTCAATCCGGCGGGTGACAGCACCTTCTCCGGCAGCATCACCGCCACCGGCAGCAACTCCCGCCTCCCCAATCAGCAGATCACCACCGATACAGCCAGTGTGCTGACTGTTAATGCGGGGGACGGACGTTATCTGAAACCGACGGGAAACGGGAGTGCTTTAACTGGATTAAATGCGTCGAACATCACTACTGGGGTATTAGGAGATGCAAGGCTATCCTCGAATGTGAGTTTACTAAATGGAAATCAAACTTTCACTGGACATAATACCTTAACCGGAACAGTGAACGCGTTTACTTCAACCTTCGGAGTTTATAACGCCTATACTATGCAAAGTGTCGTTCCCAATGGGATCAGCCAATTTAAAATCATGAATGGAACAGGGGGACCCTTCGCTGGATTTTTTTTGAATGGTACGGCCCGAACGGATGATGGTGGTGCCAATACATTGAGTTTTTTCAATGATGCCGGTGGATTGCGGCTCAGATCGTCGGGAGGAGATTTAGTATTCGCCACGAAAAGCTACCCCGGAGTTGACACCGTGACCGTGAGCAACAGTAGTGGCGATATGACTCTGAATATTGGAAACTTAATCGTTCCTGTAGCTGGTAAGGGAATCAGAATAAAAGAAGGCGGTGCTTCCAATATATGGACACTGCGCGGCTCCACAAATAGTACAACGCTGACTTTCGATTACAATAATACACAGACGCCACTTTCAGTAAGCACAAATTCTATCTCCGTATCGAGTGCCTTGAATGTTGTTGGTGCGACGACACTGAATGGCCCTGTCACGGTAACAGGATCTTCCAGCAAGCTCATTGTCACGGGCACAAATAGTACCCGTATTGCGCAGCAAGGGGACCTCTCCATGGGCGAGTTCACCGCGGAACCCGCTCAATAAATTCACTACACAAGGGGAGACTACTCGTGAGTAATCCGATTCAGCGCGGGCGTTTATCATCAGATACCAGAGATGACCGCTCGGCCCAAGCCTCGCCTCGCGTCCTGCTGGCGTTATTGCTGCTCGTCCTCGTTCCGCTAATCGGCATTGCCGGGACACCGCCATCATGGTGGACCTCGCCGGACGTGATCAACGGCAGTGCCAACGACTACGCCGCCATCAATCAAGGTCAGCTCAAGAATCTCGTCACCAAAGCCTACATCCACCTTCAAGCCAATCTCCCCACCAGCGTCTGGACCACCACGCAGGGAACAAACCTTTCGGGTCTCATCAACTCTTTTCAGCCCAACAGCCCCTACAACTACAGCGCCGTCAACCTTGGCCAGCTCAAGACTGTTGCCAAGCCCTTCTACGACGTCCTCAACACCGTTGGCTACACCAACACCGCCGTCGCCTCGCCTTACCCGTGGAGCGGCTTGGAAAGCTCCGCCAACGACTACGCCATGGCCAATATCGGGCAGGCCAAGAACCTCTTCTCCTTCGACCTCGCACACTTCACTAGCGAGCCGCCCCTCCCGCCGGGCGATGTGACCGCCACCCGCAATAGCGACGGAACCGTCGAAATCACCTGGACAGACAATTCCACCAACGAAACCGGCTTTACCATCTTCCGCAGCGACGATAACGGAGCCACCTGGACCGCCGTCGTCACCACCCAGGCGAACATCACCGCCTATACCCTACCCGCCGCCAACGCCGGAAGCGCCAGCTCCCTGTACCAATTGATCGCCGCCGGAGCCATGGGCAACTCCCCTCCCACTAACCCAACTCCCGGCACCCCTCCCAAGCCCGCCCCGCGCTACGCCGTCATTGACCTTGGTAGTGATCACACCCACGTCATGAAAATCGCCAATAGTGGCCACATTCTGGCTTACGGGAATGGCACCAGCATTGCTGGTTGGCGTTGGTATAACGATGAATGGTCGGCTCTCACCCACTCCGAAGAGAATGGTAGCGTCATAGACATGAATAACTCAGGCACGGTACTGGGGAGTTGCGCAAGGAGTGCGAAGGGATGGAAGGAGACATACCACATCGTCTCGATTAAGGCGGCCACATGGGAGGCCAATTCGACCACCGCCGCCCTCAGCTCATCGGCAACCGGATCAGCTTACTATAATGGCGTACTGGTCAGTGAAGGCGGTGCGCCAGAAGATCCGGTGAATATTCGCGAGCCTTTTGGCATCGACGACAACGGTGCGGTCTACTCCTGCGATGTCTCCGGTGACAACCCACACACAGATCCCCCGCCAAGCTCCGTCTTCACGGATTACGATTACACCCTCGGATCAGGGTCGCAGAACGTTCATAAAACGAATATCTTGTTCGGAGGGGACTTTCCCATACGGATTGGCCCCGTCTGCACCGCTGGCTACGTGCAATGCGCCGAACCGGATTATGAATACACCTACGAGGGCGCTACCCTCGATTTTACCCCCATAGACATCAACAATGATGGAGCCGTCGTCGGCGATACTTCGATTTTCCATGGTGGTTCCACCGAAACACTCCCCGCTACCGCGCTAGCCATCAATAACCGACACTACCCGCCCGGCGATACCGGTGCATCCGATTGGCAAATCATCTCCGACACCACCCTCATCGAAAAAGAGCGCAACGATGACGGCAGCCCCGGCGCTAACTACAAATCCATCCCCATCACCGATCTCATCGACCGTGCCTCTACCCAAACCTATAGCGGCGTTGCTCTTAACGACATTAACGACCACGGGGTCATTGTCGCCAGAGCCAAAAAAAACAACGCAGACCACGCTATCCTCCTCCTCCCCGCTGAGTTAGCGGTGGATGCAAACCGGGATGGCACCATCAAATTCGGGGGGAATTCCAGCGACTCCGACGTGGCTGATAAACCCACCGACACCACCACCCAAGACAAGCCATTCCGGTTCTGGTGCAACGACGGCCAGAATGTAGCGGAGGATCAGGCGGCTTTAAGCGGCAGCCAAGTCACCACCGCTAATTACACGCTCGGACAAATCAATTTCAAAGGCGACCTCGAAAATTTCGCACGACTTTGGATGTACATCGGCGGCTTGCAACAAGCCATCCACGACGGGAACATTAAGATTGGCTTTAAATGGAAAAACACTACCGGCACCCCCGCCGTCAATATCTATAAAGCGTTTGAGGCAGACGGCGGAAAACAGTACTTGGAAGATGACGCCAACGCCGCATCCCAAATCGGCAGCGATTACAAGACGGCGGTTGCGACCGTAAGCGGAACCACCACCGCCGTGCTTGATAAATCGGTATTCACCAATTTGAGCGACACTAACAAAAATACTTACTTCTTGTTCGAGGGTGCAGGCGTGGGCAAGGGACAACTGGTGATCGTATTCCTGAAATCCGACGGCACCGAAATGGGCGAAGGCCCCGGTGTATGGCTCAACTTGAAGACGGTTACCGACATGTTCCAGCAGGCGCAGGTGACACCATCAGGTCAAACGGATATTCCCGCTCCTTACCTGAGCTTTCCAGAGCAGCCGAGCCCGCCCGCCGTTGCTTGGACTAACGTCACGTCATCCAACTTTGAACACCCGTCAGACGAGACCAAACAGTGTGTAGTTCTTGTTCATGGTTGGAACGTAACAAATGGACGTTATACTCAACAAAGTACCGAGTGCTTCAAACGTCTCTGGTGGCAAGGTTATAAAGGCTTGTATGCCTCTATTCGTTGGCCGGGCGATCTCACTGGTGCCGACCAGTCCAGTTGGTGGAGCACCGCGCAGAATGCCATGGACTACTTTGAAATTGAGTATCGGGCTTTAAAGTATGGTCAGTCGCTTGTGCAGTACACTAGTTACCTAAATCAACAGGGATATTCTGTCGGCGTTGCTGGTCACAGCATGGGAAATATCGTTAGCAGCGAAGCTATGAAACAGGGAGGGAACTTCACCTATGCCCTGATGGATGGGGCTGTCTCGGCGCGGTGCTATGACACCAGCAGTGGGCTCCTATTTACCGGGATCACATTCAACCCGCCTGACCTGTCTAGCTCTGGGGGGTATGGGGCTTACTTCTCAGGATTGGGTGGGCTAACTAGTTTCTACAATACCCAAGACCCGGCACTTCAATCATGGGAGTCTGGAAATGCTATTCTCAAGGGGCAAACAGATTCCATAGGAAAGACCTACGTGTTTACCAGCGGCGTAGGAGTGCGGCTCAAGTACCAGCTTTCAGCTAACACTAATCCAAGTTATCGCGATGTCTTTTCCAATGGGCAGACAAACTACCACGAGTCAATGACTATGTATGCTCAGACACGCACCGCAGCGGTTGGCCGTGTCTCTACGTCAGGTTCCATTGCAAATCCCATCGACATGCAACAAAACTATTTTCCGGGTGCGGCAGCCCACAGTCCACAATTCGATTATAATATCCAGCATGGGCCAATGTCGTTTTATAACGATCTGCTCAACGCTTTAAATTTTAATTAAACCATGAACTCCAAACGCACCTTGAAGATCATTGGCGGCCTTGCTGTCGCTCTTCTGTTTCTCTACCTCTTTTGGCCTTCAAAAAGAGAAATGGAGATCAAAAATACTGCCCCCCAATCTTCTGTTCCTGAAGATCATTCAACGGCAAGCTCAGGTTCGGGTGACCAAACCGTTGGCAAGCCGAACTCCCAAACCTCTCAATACTTTAAACTTGTGGCACTAGCGAACGAAGGAGTCGAAGGTAAAAAAAAGGCGATCAAGCAAGCTTACGCTTCTCCAATTGAGTTCTGGGGGAAAGTCGTGGATCAAGATGGAAACCCTATCGAGGGTGCCCAGATCAAATTCACAATTAATAATACGCCAGACCCGTATGGAAACTTGCCAACAGAGATTGTGTTAAGTGATGCCAACGGCCTTTTTTCTTTGACCGGGAAAAATGGCTTAGGCCTGTCTGTCTGGGTCTCTAAAGAGGGGTATTACTCTACTTCCAACCAATCCAGCATTAGCCTGAACTATTCTTTGAAAGGGGGAGTAGATCAACCCTTCCCAACACAAGATCACCCATCTGTTTTTGTGCTAAAGAAAAAAGGACAAGGCGCTGCTTTAATTCACAAGAAGTTGAAGGTGCCAATCCCTAAAAACGGCACATCTGTGGAAATTAATTTGGCTCAGGGAAAAGTGGTAGCGGCAGGTCAGGGAGACTTGAAAATTGAAAGTTGGGTTAATGATGACGTAAAAGACCGCATTCATCCATATCCTTGGAAATGCCAAGTAACTATTTTGGGAGGTGGCTGGCAGTTGAAAACAGAAGGGCTCGATTTCGCGGCACCAGCAGATGGCTATCAAGCACAAGATCAAGTTGAAATGACTGTAGACAACTCACATTGGAGCAGAGATATGGTAAGACAGTACTTTCTACATCTCAATGGTGACCGTTACGTGAGAATGCGCTTTTGGATGATCAACGGCGGAAACAACTTTGTCGACCTCGACTACTATCTCAACCCTCAGTCTGGTGATCGCAATCTTGAGTTTGACGCGGCAAAAGAGATCAAAGCGAAGTGATCGTGAGGGAATCTTTAGTCAGTTTGCTTTTCCTTGCCGCACTGAGTTTGTATGGCTGCGGTGCTTACGTAGCTGTTCGGGACTGCCACAAAACAGACGGCTATTCCGTCTTGCCGATGGCGATGAATCCCATGTACGCATTCTTTCCCTATACGTGGGATAAGTCATCTTCAAAACCGCCACCAAATCCTTACACGACCGGGAAAGCATCGGAGGAAAAAGACCTCAAACAACTCTGGGAAAAAAGCGGCGACACCCAATACTCGACGATGGGCGCATGTGCCGCTGCCGACAGGCTTTTCGAGTACGGCTCTTATAAAACCAATCCTTCCATGAGAACAGTGCCTGCTCTGGAATCATACTTTGGCAAACCGGCAGACCTCAAAGACGAAACCAGTCTCACCTATGTTCTGCATACACCCGAGGCCGAGCAATGCTACAAACTCATCTTGGGAAAAGACGGCTTTTACTACCGGAAAGACTCGATTCGGACAAAGGCACACGTCGGAAGTAAACCGTAAAACAATATTGATGGAGAATGGTATTAAACCTCTTTGCCGTTGACGCGAACGCGGACGCCGGGGATGGTTTTCATTTTTTCTGCGACGCGCATCTGGTGTTCCAATTTGCTTGGCAGGGGAGGGAAAATAGGGGACAGGCAACTTTTCTGGGATAAAAAATGTCGGATTGGGTGAAAATGTCGCACACGTAGCTCACCTAACACACCTAAGGCTAACGCTGGAGCGGATTTTCGGGTAGGATGTCCTCATGCCCGAACTCGATTCTGACATCATCCGCCGGACTACGGAAGGATCGGGAGGGGAGTTTGTCCAGACTGGGCGCCACTGGGCGTGCGATCTGCGATTTTTAACTCGCCCCCTGACCGGGCCATTGACCTCACCTCTGCAAATAAAGGCTTGCCATGGCGCGAATGATCCCCACTATGAGAGTTTTCGCTCCGTGCTGCGGTGCGGAGATTTAACCCTCAGTAGAACTATTAATATGACGAACGCTCTTGTGCAGGACGCGCTGAAAAAAGTAGGCTCGCCGGAAATTCTCGTGAACATCGTTTCCAAACGGGTTCGCCAATTGGGCCAGGGCTTCCGCCCGCTGCTCGAAGTGCAGCCCCGCTGGTCCTTTATGGAAATCGCCTTGCGCGAAGTTTCCGAAGGCAAGCTCACCTTTGAAGCTGTCGAAGACGAAGCCGCTCCCAAGCGTGCCAAGAAAATCGCGGCTTAGTCCGTAACGCTTCGCCCCCTGTTGGGTTTGACGCCGGATTGTCGGCGTCAGCCCGCTTCTTCGGGCGAATGGACCGGATCTTTTTCCCATGAGCGCGGATCTCATCACCAATCGCAAAGCCCCGCGCGACTACAATATCCTCGAGACTTACGAGGCGGGTGTCGTTCTGCGCGGCACCGAGGTCAAATCCCTGCGCGCCGGTAAAGGCAATCTCAGCGACGCCTTTGCCCGCATCGAGAACCAGCAAGCCTGGCTCTACAATCTCGACATTCAACCCTACGAACAAGCCAACCGGTTCAACCACGAACCGAAAGCCGTTCGACGCCTGCTTCTCCACAAAAGCGAGATCCGCAAAATCTTCGGCACGGTCGCCGTGGCGGGTCGCACCCTCATCGCCCTCAAGATGTATTGGAAGGCCAACAAGATCAAAGTGCTTCTCGGTGTCGGCGTGGGTAAAAACCAGCGCGACAAACGCGAGGACCTCAAGAAAGCCGCGATGAAACGCGATGTCGATCAGGCTTTGAAGGATCGACGCCGCTAGGTACTTTGGATTTCTTGCAAAGTGCGGCGCGTCATACTCGTCGTTTGAAATCGACGATTCGTCTGCTTCATCTCACGCTCCGTTTGGGCATGAATATGAGAGTGTATCGGCCCGATGTCTGCTGGTCTTAAGTTCTATTAATACCTCTGATTTTTGCGGCGCGAAGAGGAGTTTTTCTTTTTTCAGAAGTTGCTTCCCAGTTGATCTTTTGCCTTCGAAGTTGCCGGAATTTGAACGGTTCCCTGTCACTGAAAAGGGATGTCGCTCATTTAGATCTTAAATAATTCCGCGTGCTGCCGAATGAGTTATCCGAATCCTCGAATGAGCTTGAGGGTTCAAGACCGGTCGTTTCGGGTCGATACAGTCTTGTATTGATAGGGAACGATCATAAAGGGGAAAGGCACATCGATGGATACAAGTGTTGTAAATGATTTAGTGCGACAGATTTTGGAATCTGCCGGGAATGGCCGCTGATCGCGTCTTTGAATGGTCTGCCTAGACCGATTCATGGATATTTTTATGAGCAGTCATTCTGAAGTTGCACCTCCTGTATCCGCTCCGGAATCCGAGTGGCCCGTCGAACGCGCGGGTTGGATGGGGCAGGTGCGCCATGTGCTGCACTGTCTTCATCTCCTGGCTCCGACCACGGCAGGCCATGAAAAGATTGGCGCGGGTGGGAAAAAGTCCGACCTGCATTTTGTCGGTATTTTCCAGCAATTGGCTCAAGACAAGAGCGCTCTGGATTTGACCGCGCGTGAGATCGAAGAGCGTTTTCTGTCCATGGGTTCCTGCGTGCAGGAATTGACCGCATTGAGCACGCATTTGCTTTCCCAGAGCGAGCGATTGGCCATCTCGACCGGCACGGAATTCAAAACCATTTTGCAGGGCGCATTTGAAGTGATCGAGAAGCAACTGGAGTTCGTCGCCCAATATCAGGAGATCAATACACGCTTGGTCAACCAGTTGGCGGATTATTTGGAGAAATTCCAAAAGCTGAGCAATTGCCAGGAGGATTTGGACCGGATTCTGACGCCCATGCGAACGATCTGCGTGCTCTTCAAGATTCACTCCGTTTCGCTGGAGAATGAAGAGCGCAGTTTCTTTGAGTCGCTGACGATGGAGATCGGTTCCCTGCAGCAGCAAGCGAGCGCCAAGTTCGGCGAGCAGATGACCGGCCTGCTCAAGACTGGTGAAGCGCTCAGCGCGAACATTCCAAATTTGCGGGAGCAGGCTCGAGAGCAGGGGGAGAAAGTACGCCAAAAAAAGGCGACGATCGAGGAATCGATGGGAACCCTCCAGAGACAGTTCGAGCAGATGCAGGCCAGTCACGAACGACTGTCGCAGGCGGGCAAAGAACTGAAGACCGCAAGCGGCGGCGCTGTCCTGGGTCTGCAATACCAGGATATTACCCGACAGAAGTGGGAGCATGTCGCGGAGGCGATTCAGGAGATGAGCCAGAAAGCCGGTTCGACCGTTCCTGCGACTGATACCTTGATTTTCTTGCGGGATGTGAGCCGGATTCAAATCCGGCAGGTGACAGCCATCCAGAATGATCTCTCGCAAGCCCAGTCCACCGTCGGAACGAGTGTCCACGACATGCTGGAGAAGCTACGGGCGATGGACGAGGAATGTCAGCGCACGTGCGGCAAAAGCGAGGGTTCCGCTGCGGTGGAATCGATGGTGAAGGAATTGCTGGAGGCGCTCTCCGAGGCGCGCGTCTGGGTCGCGGAATTATCATCCATGGCGCGCACGACGAGCAGCGCGGTGAGTTCCTTTGACAAGACCGCTTCCGATGTGTCGGGAACGCTGCGGCGGCTTTCAGCGAGTATCGGTATGGTAGCGCTCAATGCCCAGGTGCAGGTGGCTCGCATTGGGCATGAAAATGGGCTGGATGTGCTTTCTGAATTTATTTGTGTTTCGTCGACGGCGATCAAGAGTTTCAGCGAGACCGTGGGCGCGGAGCTGGATCGATTGGTCGGCGAATTGCACGAGACCATTGTGGAATGCCGTCACGTGGAAGAGAAGACGCGGGAGGAGCAACGCTGGCTGGAGGAACAGGGTCGCCAGCAGGAAGAACAATTGCATGTCTGTCGGGATGCCACGGTCGCCGTTCAACTTGAAGTGGCAGAATCGCTCACGAAGATCCACGAACAGGCTGCTTCCGTTTTAGGTCACGCTGATTTCCAGAAAACGTCGCACGACGGTTTCAAGCAATTGCAGGAAACACTGCAGCAGTGCGCGGATCTGGCCGATCAATCTCTTGGCACCACTGTTTCGACAGAGGTTGCCCATCATGTTCACCACCTTAAGAAAAGCTACACGATGGAGTCGGAGCGAGAAGTCTTCGAGGCCACTGTGGCGGAGTCTCGCTCGGCCAGTCCTCCGGTCAAGACCGTGGATCGATCGACTCGCAAAGAGGAGAAGATCATTCCTTCCGGCGAACGTGCGCGACCCGTGGTGCCGGTTGAGTCGGCCCCGGAGCGAGACATGGCCGTGGTTCGACGCGATGTGGAGCCTGCCCCGGCAGTGACCACCGAGGCGAAACCAGCCGCGGAAACGAAACCTGAACTCGGTGATAACGTAGAACTTTTTTAACCCAGTCATTATGAGCAACACAGAATGCGCCACTTGGAAGCTCGAAGGAGCCTTGACTCTGTATACGGTCGAGACGCTACGTCCGCAGATGATGGACCGTCTGTCACAACGTGACGGCTTGGAATGGGATCTCGGGAAAGTGGATGCATGCGATTGCGCGGGTCTGCAATTGCTTTGTTCCGCGCGCAAAAGCGCGATGGCTTCGGAAATTTCTCTGCAGATTGTAAACCCCTCGCCAGCCATCAAGACCGCCGCTGATGGTCTTGGACTGGACCTTAGTGAAATCACAAAACCACCTACACCCGTATGAGTAAAAAAATCATGACAGCTGACGATTCTGCCAGCATGAGGCAGATGATTAGCTTCACGCTGAAGCAGGCGGGGTACGACGTTGTTGAAGCGGAGCATGGAAAAGACGCCTTGGGAAAACTTGGCGGAAGTCCGGTGGACATGTTGATCACGGATTTGAACATGCCAGTGATGGATGGGTTGGAGCTGATCCGGCAGGTGAGGACCTTGCCTCAGGGAAAGTACATTCCCATCGTCATGCTGACCACGGAGTCGCAGGCCGAGAAAAAGCAGGAAGGCAAGTCGGCCGGGGCCACGGGCTGGATTGTCAAACCGTTCACGCCGGAGCAATTGGTGGCGGTGGTTAAGAAGGTTCTACCTTGAGGAATCCGGACATGAGCAACACCAACCAGTTTGCCGCGACATTTCTACAGGAGGCTGCCGAGCAGTTGGCCCTCATCGAGGAAATCATCCTGGAGGTGGAGGAAAATCCTCACGACAGTGAGAGCATCAACCGGCTATTCCGGGTCTTTCATACGATCAAGGGATCGGGTTCGATGTTTGGATTCGATCAGGTCGCCGAGTTCACGCATCACGTGGAGACGATTCTGGACAAGGTGCGCAACGGATTGATTCCCATCTCGAAGGAGTTGGTGAACGTGATTCTCGCCTCGAAGGATCAAATTTCGCAGATGCTGAGAGGAGACGAGTCGTCGCCGGATGGACGTGGCGAACTAATCGCACGACTCAATGCGTTGCAGTCGGCTGATGGTGAGGCCTCTCATGAGGCCGCCATGGTTTCTGAAAAATCCCCGGATGGAGCGAAGCCGACCTCAGTCAGCACTTATCATATTCACTTTCGACCGGAAGCGGGCATTTTAACCCGTGGATTGGACCCTTCCGTGCTGTTGCAGGATTTGCGTGTGCTGGGGCCGTGCCAGATCACGGCGAAGACGGAGGCGATTCCCTTGCTGGAGCAGTGCACGCCGGAATTCTGTGGATTCTGCTGGGATATTACGTTGACGACCGACTGCGGTATCGCGGCGATCAAGGATGTATTCATTTTTGTGGAGGATGACAGCGAGATCGTCATTGAAGCATTGCCAGCAGTTGCGGCCGCCGCTGTGATCTCGACACCAGTCAGCGCTCCAGTGGTCGAACCAAAGGTCAAAGAGGAGATTGCTGAGAAAGCTCCTCCTGTCGCCAAAAATGGATCAAGTTCCAAGGCGGCTGTCACCAATGGCAAAGCGACCAACCCCCATAAGAACAGTGGGCCCGATGGCTCGGTTCGTGTTCCTTCGGAGCGATTGGATCGACTGGTGAATCTGCTGGGAGAACTCGTGATTAATCAGTCCCGGTTGACGCAGGTGGCGAGTCGATTGGACTGCCCGGAATTATCGGCGCCGACAGAGGATCTGGAGCGGTTAGTGGCGGAGTTTCGCGACATTGTGCTGGGCATTCGCATGATGCCAATCGGCACGACATTCAGCCGGTTCAAACGCTTGGTTCATGATTTGTCGGACGAACTCGGCAAGGAAATCGACTTGGTGACGGACGGTGCCGAGACTGAACTCGACAAGACTGTCATTGATCAGTTGGGCGATCCCCTGGTGCACTTGATTCGCAATTCAATCGACCATGGTATTGCGAAGCCGGGCGAACGTGAACGTCTGGGAAAACCGCGCAGAGGAACGATTCGACTGGCTGCCTGTCACGAGGGGGCTCACGTCGCGATCAAGATCGAGGACGACGGAGAGGGCATCGACAAGGAAGCGGTGCGGGCCAAGGCGATCGAGAAAAAATTGATCACGCCGGAAGCGGTGCTTTCAGATCGCGAACTTTTCAGTCTTATTTTTCTTCCCGGTTTTTCCACCGCCAAGGCCATCACCAATGTTTCGGGCCGAGGCGTCGGTATGGATGTGGTCAAGCGTCAGATCGACGCCTTGCGTGGCTCGGTCGAAGTCAGTTCCCAGCTTGGAGTTGGCACCTGCATTACGCTGACGCTGCCGCTGACTTTGGCAATCATCGATGGACTGCTCGTCGAGGTAGATAAGGACCAGTTCATTATTCCCATGGCGTTGGTGACGGAGAATGTGGAGCTGGCGGCGGATCAGCGGACTTGTCACAACGGGCGGAATCTTCTCCCTGTCCGGGGCGAGCAAATTCCCTATCTGCGCCTGCGGGACATCTTTGACATCACCGGGGCAGAACAACCGGTGGAACGCGTGGTCATTGCCAATGTGGTGGGCAATCGCGTGGGACTGGTGGTAGATCGCGTCTTGGGCAGTCATCAGACTGTCATTCAATCTTTGGGACGACTTTATCAAAACATCGAGGTGGCGTCGGGGGCTACCATCATGGGTGATGGCCGGGTGGCCCTCATTCTCGATGTGCCGGGCTTGGTGCACTACACCGAGGGCCAGGCGGCGCTGTCATGATCCCCTCTTCGAAAAAAAAGGAATAACTCACACGGCCGGGAGCCGACATCAACAATAGGAAAATAAAATCAAGCATATGAAAAACTGGAACATAGGGAAACGAATAATGGCCGGGTTTCTTGGCGTGATTCTAATCACGGCAATACTCGGGGGGTATGCCTTCATTCAATTGCAGGGCATTAAGCAAAAAGCGACAGTGATCACCAAGAATTCCATTCCGGGAATGTCCATGGTCAGCGAAATTGAATCCCAAACGCGGGAGCATTATACCCTGACCTTGCGGCACGTGATCGCTGAAACAGCGGATCAAAAAGCTCAAATTGAGCAGAAGACCGCCGCAGTTTCGGTTCGAAACGGCGAATTGTGCAAGAAATATGAAAGTCTGATCACGAGTCAGAGAGATCGCGAGTTGTTCGGCGAAATTGAGGCGGCCCGTGCGGATTATCGCAAGACTTTTGGCACGGTGACAGCCCTCAGTCGCGAGATGAAGGGCAAGGAAGCGATGGCCTTGATCCAGAGTCAATTGGTGCCGGAATTCGAGCGCTACATGAAAGCGGTGGATGGCGTGGTCAACTATAACAAGCAAAACGCCGATGCGGCCGGCGTCGCGATCGACTCTGCGGTAGCCAGTTCAATGCTGGGCATTGTCATTGGTTTAGTCTCGGCCATTCTGGTCGGCTTGGGTGTGGCGATCTTCGTCACGCGCAGTATCACGCAACCCTTGGCCGTGGCAACGGATGCCGTTGGCAAGGTGGCAGGTGGTGATTTGTCGAACACGCTGGCGGTGACTTCCACGGATGAAGTTGGCCAGATTTCGAAATCTCTCAACCAGATGATCGAAAGCTTGCGCAACGTCGTGCACGAAGTAGCCAGTGCCTCGAACAACGTGGCGTCGGGCAGCGAAGAAATGAGCGCGACGGCCCAGCAGCTCTCGCAAGGTGCGACAGAGCAGTCGGCCTCAGCGGAAGAATGTACTTCCTCAATGGAGGAAATGGCGTCGAGCATTCAGCAAAATGCGGACAATGCGCAGCAGACAAACAAGATTGCTGCGAAGGTCGCCCAGGATGCGCAGACAAGTGGCGTGGCTGTCACCAAGACAGTGGCCGCAATGAATGAAATTGCGCAAAAGATCAACATCATCGAGGAAATTGCCCGCAAAACGGATTTGCTGGCGCTCAACGCTGCGGTGGAAGCCGCGCGGGCGGGTGAGCATGGCAAGGGCTTTGCTGTGGTGGCTTCTGAAGTGCGAAAGCTGGCGGAACGCAGTCAGACGGCTGCCGCGGAAATCAGCAAGCTGTCGACCGAGGGTGTTTCCCTCGCCGAGAGCGCGGGTCAGATGCTGACCAAGCTGGTTCCGGAAATTCAGAAGACGGCCGAATTGGTGCAGGAAATCAGCGCCTCGAGCAATGAGCAGAACAGCGGTACGGCGCAGATCAATCAAGCCCTGCAACAGCTGGACCAGGTCATCCAGCAAAATGCCTCGGCTTCCGAGGAGATGGCTTCGACCGCGGAAGAGCTGACGAGTCAGTCAGAGCAACTCCAATCGATCATCGCATTCTTCAAGCTCGACCGCAATAGTCAGCACCAAGCCGACAAACCGGCGGTGAAAGCCGCAGTTAAAAAAGCCGTGGTGGCGCATGTTCCGCTGCAGAAACCTGCGGAGCGTGGAGGCAGCAACGGCCTTGGAGTTACCGCGCCCAAAGCCAATGGCGTGAAGATCTCCTTGAGTGAAACCGCTCCTGCCGGCGCGGATGAGCGGGATAATGAATTCGAACGCTACTAACCCTGAACCCAGGAGATTCCATGAGCGTAGAGAGCATTAAAGAAACGGCGCAGTACATTACCTTCAAGTTGGGGGATGAGCTGTTCGCCATCAACGTCGGACAGGTCCGGGAAGTGCTCGACCTGTCATTGATCACCAAAGTTCCCACGGCTCCCGGTTATATGCGAGGTGTGGTGAATGTTCGCGGCAGCGCCATTCCCGTGGTCGATCTGCGTCTGAAGTTTGGGTTGCCCAAAGCTCCCGATACCGTGCAGACGCGCATCGTGGTGCTGGAGCTTGAAATGGACGGAGAAGCCTTGGTATTGGGCGGTCTGGCCGATTCGGTGCACGAAGTCATCGAGCTGGAGCCGAATCAAATCAACGCTCCGCCCCGTATCGGCATGAGATGGAAGACCGAATTGATCCAAGGCATGGGCAAACGAGGCGATCAGTTCATCATTATCCTGGATATCACGAAAGTGTTCTCCATGGACGATATTGTTCAGCTGGAGGCGACCCAGGCCTCTCTGAATGCCGAACCGGCGAACGCTTGATCGTTCAAGAGTGATCCTGAGCCGACCTTCCGTTTCATCGACGGAGGGTCGGGCTCCGGATCTCGATATTTTCAAACCTTCCGAAACCAACCTGATGAGATTGAATACTTCTACGCCATGAGCGTCTCTGCTTATAAACCGTGCTCGTACTCAGCCATGTCGAAGGAAAGTTTTGACCGGTTCAGCAAGTTCATTACTCGCGAGCTCGGCATCAAAATGCCTCCGGAAAAACGCATCATGCTGCAAAGCCGTCTCTATAAACGGATGACGCAATTGCATCTCGCCAATTTGGAAGAATATGAGCGCCACCTCTTTGATCTTCCGGAGACAAGTGATGAATGGACTGAGTTCATTAATCTCGTCACAACGAACAAGACGGATTTTTTTCGTGAGCCGAAACACTTTGAATTCTTAACCCAAACGGCACTGCCCTCGTTGGATTGTGGCAAGCCGGGTGGGCGGCCCTTCAAACTCTGGTGCGCCGGTTGTTCTTCCGGCGAAGAGCCCTACACGCTGGCGATGGTTCTGAGCGAGTACAAGACGGCTCATATGGGTTTTGATTTTTCCATTTTGGCCACGGATATTTCCACGCGGGTGCTTAATCACGCTCGTACGGCAATCTATGAGGAGATAAGGGTGGACCCCGTATCGATCGACCTTCGCCGCCGTTACCTCATGCGCGCCAAGGATCGCAAGCGCGGAGTGATACGCATCAGCCCCGATCTGCGGCAAAAGGTGCGCTTTGGCCGTTTGAATTTCATGAATGAGGATTACGGGGTGAAGGAGCAGTTTGACGCGATCTTCTTTCGTAACGTCATGATTTATTTTGCCAAGCAAACCCAGCAAAGCGTGCTGGAAAAGCTCTGCCGCAATCTCAGTGTTGGCGGTTATTTATTTGCAGGACATTCGGAATCTCTTGTGGGTTTCGATTTGCCCATTCGTCAGGTATTCAATTCGGTGTTTCAAAAAGTGCGATGAAGACTATTTCTCCGTCTCTGAAAAGTGTGTGTCTGAAGCCGGGGAAGCTATTTGTCGGCGATCAACCCTGCGAGGTGATGACGCTGCTGGGATCGTGCGTGGCGGTCACGATGTTTAGTCCGAGGTTGCGACTGGCCTCCATCTGCCACGCCATGCTGGCAGACCCGGATGGTTCACGGCATATCCTGACGGAGATGTCGGAACCCTATAAATACGTCAGTCTTGTGGTTCCGTTTATGGCGGAAAAATTTCGTCACCTTGGAATTGATCCGGTTGAAACCGAGGTGAAGCTCTTCGGTGGGGCCAATGTCTTCGGCCACAGCCAAACGAACAAGCGAGGTCATGGCATCGGAGTGTCCAATATCCGACGGGCGAAGGAAATTCTCGACCAGTACGGATTGCGAGTGGCTCGTGAACATACTGGGGGCAATCGGGGGCGTAAACTTATCTTCAACACGGCCAGCGGTGTGGTCTGGCTTAAATGCCTGAGATCACGCGACACGCTCAATTAATTTCAAAAAATATGATGCCGGAGAAAAAAATACGGGTTTTGGTGGTTGATGATTCGGCAACGGTACGTCAGACACTTAAGGAAGTGTTGGAGTCCGATCCGGGAATTGCCGTGATTGCCACGGCGGCGGATCCGTTTCTCGCCGTGGAGCGCATGTCACGTGAAATTCCGGATGTGATCACGCTTGATGTGGAAATGCCCCGCATGGATGGGCTCACCTTCCTGGCGAAGATCATGAAGCAGCACCCGATCCCGGTGGTGATGTGTTCGAGCCTGACTGGTAGCGGTTCGGAGTCGGCCTTGATGGCGCTGGAACGCGGCGCGGTGGATATTATCGAAAAGCCGCGCGTGGGGACGAAGCAATTTCTCGAGGAATCGCGGGTGCGCATTTGCGACGTGGTGAAGTCTGCGGCCCGGGCGCGCGTATTGCGAGGTCGTGGCGCGAAACTGGATACTGCGGCGTTTGGTCCGATGACATGCAATGTCCCGTGCCCCAAGTTGAGTGCGGATGTCATGCTGCCGAAGCCGGAATCGCACGCGATGATCGAGACTACCGAAAAAATCGTGGCTATCGGCGCTTCGACCGGCGGAACGGAAGCCTTGCGCGAATTTCTCGAGGCGCTACCGGAAGATGCTCCGGGCATGATTATCGTCCAGCACATGCCGGAGAAGTTCACCGCGTGCTTTGCCCAACGACTGAATGGTCTTTGCCGGGTCACGGTGAAAGAAGCGGCGAATAACGATTCGGTTTTGCGCGGACAAGCCCTCATTGCGCCTGGGAATAAACACATGATGCTCAAGCGCAGCGGCAGCCGCTACTATGTGGAAATCAAGGAGGGTCCACTGGTGTGCCGACATCGACCCTCGGTGGATGTCCTGTTCCGATCCGTGGCGCGCTACGCCGGGAGAAATGCGGTGGGCGTGATCATGACTGGCATGGGTGACGACGGAGCCAGAGGAATGCAGGAGATGAAGCAGGCGGGTGCTTATAATCTGGCGCAGGACGAGGCTTCCTGCGTGGTCTTTGGGATGCCGCAGGAAGCGATTCGTGCGGGCGGTGTGGACCGCATTATGCCACTCAATCAGATGGCATCGGAAGTGGTCCGTCTTTGCCGTTGACCGGCTCTTATTGCGTGGCAGCAACCACCACGCGCCGGGTGACGGAATGACCGCCTTCATTGATCGCACAGATGGTGAAAGCTCCGGGCAGGGCTGACCACTGAATGGTTTCCCCGGGTGCGCTGCTGCCGAGATAATTTTTTCCCGCGAACCAATAGATCAATCGCGTGGTCGATGAGGCTTGCGCCTGCAAGGGAATCGACTGATCATTCGATCCCACCCGCAGTTGATATTCCATGCCTGCGCGTGGAGAAGTGATCTCCAACGTCGTGGTCGTCGAATTTGCTGTGGGACGGGCATCGGGTGCGAACGGCGGTGGCGTGGCGCGGGGGAGTCCGGCAAAGCGGAAGAGCGTTTGCAAATCAGAGGGCCAAATCTCGACAACTTCGTGACGGACGTTCGGCACGTTATCCGCATTCGCGACACGATATCCTGTGCGTGGGTCGATCAGGATTTCCTGATGCACGGCACAGGTTTTCAGAGGAGAAACGCCGGGAATGAACCAGCCGCTTTTCTGGTGCTGGCAATGGGCCCCGGCCAATTCTCCCGTTACAGCGCAAAGATCGACCCGGGCCAGATTCAGCTGATTGCTGGATTCCCACGAAGATGGTGTCGCGTTCGGTGGTGATTGAGCGCGCAGGGCGTTGACGATGGAAAAGAACAGCGGCGCGGCAGCCGAGCGACCGATGAGCGCGGGATTCGGTTTGCCATCAAAATTCCCCACCCAGACGACGAGAACGTAATGATCGAAGACTCCCGCCGTCCACGCATCGCGAAAGGAATAGGAGGTGCCGGTTTTCCACGCGATGGGGCGCGAGGCGCTGGTCGAAGCGCGGATGCCTTGATAAGCCGGAAGATTATTTTTCTTGAGCATGTCGAGCACCAGAAAACTCGCTTCCGGTGACAGCAGTCGTCGGCTTTTTTCGGTGGGAGCATTGGTGATTTTTCGCAAGGGTCGATACTCACCCCGATTGGCAAGCATGGCGTAGATGCCGGCGATGTCCTCGGGGCTGACTTCGACGCCGCCAAGTGCGATGGTTAATCCATACGACGACTCAGGCCGCAAGCCTGAGACTTCGGCACCCTGCAAGAGCGCATAAAGCGAGTGCTCGCTCAACTTCGAGGCGAGTGTTACCGCAGGAACGTTGCGACTTTGCACCAGCGCGTCGCAGGCTTGCACGGGACCCATGAAATCGCGGTCAAAATTTTCCGGGTTGTATCCGTTGAAGCTGGTCGGAGCGTCCTTCAATAACGAGTGGGGCTGAATCAGTCCCTGATCCAAGGCGAGGGCATAGACGAAGGGCTTGAGCGCAGAGCCGGGAGAGCGCTTCATGCGCGTTCCGTTCACTTGGCCATTGATCGCGGTATTGAAGTAATCGGCAGAGCCTACGGAAGCGAGAACCTCCATGGTGCGGTAATCAATGAGCAGGGCGGAAGCATTGGTGAGACCTTCACGGGAACGTTCGACGAGAGTGGTGGCGAGTTGACGTTCCAGCAGTTGCTGCCAACGCCAATCGAGCGTCGTGAGCAGATGACGCGAATCGGTAACCGACTGCAGGCAATCCTCGCTGAAGTGAGGCGCACGAAAGGGCACCTTCGACAAGGTGCGCACTTGCATGGGCATGTCGAAGATCGAGCGCTTTTCGAGATCGGCGGGATGTTTCTGCACCCAGGCTTCAAAGAGTCCGCGTCGCGCATCGAGCAGCGGTTGCTCCGATTTCGCTCCGGGAGCACGACGCGTGGGGTTCTGCGGAATCACGCTCAGTGTTAGCGCTTCGGCCAGACTCAGATCGGCGGCTTCCTTGCCAAAGTAGAGCCGCGACGCCGCGCCCACACCCTCTATATTGCGACCGTAGGGTGCGAGATTAAAGTAGGCTTCAAGAATCTGCCGCTTGGAGTAATGACTTTCGATGCGCGCGGCCATGAGAATCTGAATCAGTTTTCCCGTCCAGGTACGGGTATTCAACCGATAGCGCAGTCGTGCTACTTGCATGGTAATGGTGGAGGCACCGATGCGGCGATGCGAATGGGAGAGTTCGTTCCAGAAGGCCTTGGCCAGCGCGACAGGGTTGGTGCCTGTATGCTGATAGAAATAGCGGTCTTCGTAGAGCAATGTGGATTCGATCAGGAGTGGTGAGATTTGATCGAGTGGCACGAACTGTCGGAAGCTGTCATCCGTGGCGAGACCGAAGCGTAGAAGTTCTCCGCGCCGATCGTAAACGACTGGCGAGAACGAAACGCTATCGAGTAACGGCGGACGTGGTGCGAGTTGCAGGGCGATGAGAATCGTGGCGAGGATAAAAGCGCCCCCGAGCAAGAGTTGGGAAAGGCAACGTTTCATTGACCGGATTCCTTTTCGATCGTGATCCGACCCGGTAGCGCGCGCGCCTGGATCTGCGGTTGATACATCGATTCGGCTTGTGTTCCCGGGACGGCGTATTCACCGCGATTCACGGCCTTGATGCGGTAGATAAATTCACGCGCCGTGCGATAGGCGGTTCCGTAAATCACGACCCGATCCTCACGCACATCAACGGAGTCAACCGGGATCATTTCCCAACGCAGATTCTTTTCACTGCGCACGATCCCACTTTCAGCGTCGCGAACAGAATCAATCACCACTTCGAAGCCACCGGGTAGTAGGTCAATGATGGCTATATTTTCGAGCACATCCTGATTCAGGGCGCGTACTTTAATATGCACTTCGATTTCCTCTCCGAGAATCGCCTTGGTCACGACATCGCCTTGAGCATTTCTAAATTCACGCTGCACTTCCAACCCTTGGGCAAGGACCTGATTTGCGGGTTTTTTTTCAAAACCCGACTGCACGACCTGATAGAAGACGGGCGGTTGTTTGGTGAGCATGCTGCCCCCATCGCGGGTGAGGCGCACCGCACGGGTAGCGACGGTCAGGCGCGCTTGCTTGACCAGCGATCCTGTCGTGGAGAGTGGTTGGAACTCGACATCCGTTTGGGCCGCGATCGTGAGATCGCCTGCATTCGCGACTTGTCCGTAAGCTTGCAGTCCGAGAATGGCATAGGCCGCGCTGTGGGTGTTATAATTTCCCTGCAAAATGGGCCGGATGATCGACTGTAAATTCTCGGCAGTGACCAGCTTCAATCGTTCCGGAAAGTGATGAGCCAGAATGTAGAGATACTGACTATCGCGATCCAATTCCGAGTAGAAGTCATCGTTTGCCTTAAGCGATGTGCCCATCGTGAATTCGGCCACGAGGCGCTCGCCTTCGCGTACGTTGCGCAGCTGCGCATAAGCTCCGGCGCAATAGAGGGCTGCGAGGTCGTTCTTCCACTCCTTGGGGTAATGCTGCTCGAGGTGGGTGCGCAAACGGTCGAGGGCATTTGTGGCGACAATGTCGTTGCGTGTGAGGAGATAAATGGCAAGCGCCTGATGGCGCGCCTGCGACAACGACCGGGGTGTTTCCGTGGCCATTTTTTCGAGATAAGCCAGACCTTCTTCCATCATGTCGGACATGACCGGATAGTTGCGGTCTTTTGCCTCAGTAAGAAACTGCATGACGTAGACGCTGGTGAAGTGGAGCGGTTCCACCTTGTCGGCACGCCACAAACCAAAGGCACCCTCATCATTCTGACGGCTGCGCAGAAGAGCGGAGATTTCGTTGAAGGCCTTAAGGGCTTCGGCCTTGCTGATGCCGAGTTCATTTTCCCCGGCGAGAATGATCAAGGGTAATCCCCGACTGGTGAGTTGTTCCGAGCAGAGGTGTGGGTAATCGTCCAAGTAAGCCTGTAGTCCGCGACTTAGTCCGAGCGGTAGTGCGGAGACGTAGGCGGTACCCTTGAAGTACGCGGGGTACAGATCGCGTTTCAGCGCGATTTCCTCCTGTTTCCCCGTGAACGAGCCACTCTGAATTTCCGTGCGATAGGCAACAGACGGTCGCACGCTCAGATGCGAGGCATATTGAATAGCGACAGTCCCACGCTTCGCCGTGAAAGTGAGGTCGGCATTGCCGAGCTGATCCTTTGCGCGGCAGAGATAATGGACGACCGTGTCGCGACCTTCGGCAATCGGGAGCGAAGACTCCGGGCGTTGGAGAATCTCGAGGGACGGCGAAGTGCTTGCCTCAAAGAGTACGGTAGCATTGGGGCCAGAGCCTTCTTGTTGATTGGCCACGGTTACACTGACGTGGAAAGTATCGCCCGGTGCAACAAAGGTGGGGACGTTCGGTTGGATGATGAAGGGACCGCTTGCGATGACTTTTCGTTCTGTCGCTCCGGCGACGTTCTCCGAAATGGCGACAGCCATCAGTCGCAGGGTGCCATTGAAATACTCCGGAACGGTGTAGCGCACTTCACGTGAGTGAGGGCCGCTCTCCAGGATGCCCGACCAATAGACCACGGGTGCCTCGTTCTTCCGCTTGAACGGATTGAGATTGGCTGCGAGTAAATCCTCGCGTCCGTCGCCACCCGCTGCAGCGACTTCGCGCGAGATGGAATACTCCGGCAGGATCAGATCGAGAATTTGATCTGTCGTGACCTGCAGGGCGCGCTTTTGCAAAAAGTGATCCAGCGGATCGGGTACTTGATAACCGGCGACTTGCAGGATGCCTTCGTCCACGGCGTAGACGATGATCTTGGATGGCTTGTCGCTGCGGTATTGAATCGCGAGCGTTTCGCCGGGAGTCACTTTTTCCGGAGCAGAAAGTTCGACGCGGATGGTTCGTTTCGCACGACTCACACCAAAAGGGATGACCGCGTAGCTCAGCGGACTCATGAAAATCTCCCGGGAATCCAGGGCCCGCACGAATGCGACGTTGATATAGCCGTTGCCTTCAAAATCCTTTGGGAGCGTAATTTTCTGCACGCTGCTCAGCGAGGTGGAGCGAAACCAACGATGCGCATGCACGCGGTCCCGCTCAATCGTGATCAGCCCGGACCCGGTGTAGGGAGCGGTGATCGCGATGGAGATCTCTTCTCCTGGCTGGAATTCGGTTTTTGAGAGTTGCGCTTTGAGTTCAGCGTTGCGTTCGAGCTGTCGCGTAGTGTTACCGGTGCCGACGACAGAAAATCTGATTACGCTGACGCAGACGTTTTGGGTGTCGTACACGCGTGCGATGTAGTCGCCGGTTTGTCTGGTGGGAACAACCCATTTTTGACTGGTTGCAGCGAGGGTAAGTGTTTCGGTTTTGACTTCACGCTCTTTAAGAACGGATTGATAGGCGTAATTGCCGTTCTCCTTTTTAGTCAACACGGAGAGATAATATTGTTCCGAGAGAACGAGCTTGAGATTGCCAGCTGCGAAGGGTTTCACATGCGGGTCGACGGCCAGTAGTTCCACCGTGCGCTGACTGTTGCGATGGATAAAACGGAGGTCGCCATCGGCTTTGAATCCGACAAGCCACGGGCGGGCCGAGACAAGAATTTCACTGCCGGTGGCGACACTGCGCCCTCCCTCTTTTTCAAAACCACGAGCTACGTAGGTCAGATGATAGGCGGAGGTATCGAAGCGGGTGAGATTCAAATCGAGACCCGCGCGTCCTTGCTCATCGGTCTTCACCTCGGCGAGTTCTTCATCGTGAGGTTCGCGCTTGCTGGCCTCCTTCAAGAGCGGGTCGTAGAAGTTGAAGTCAGGATAGCTTTTGAAAGCGATGGCGGCAGGGGTGAGAGACATTTTTCCGGTAATACGATGTCCCGTTGCGGGTGCGCCATAGAGATTTTGCAACGTTACGTTGATTTTCAGTCCGTCTGGTTGTACCCAGCCCACCGACGATTCACTGGTGAGCTTTGCTTGGATCTTGAGCCGGTCGGGCAGGAATTCCTCGACGCGGATGGACGTGCTGCCGAGTAACTCGCCACGCTTATCTTTTTTGTGCAGGTAGAGACCGATGGTGTACAAGCCGGTGGGCGCGGCTTCACGCGTGGCATACGTCCACTCAAAGAATCCATCGGCAGGAGCCTGAATTTGCGCAGTGGTCGATTCACGTCCCTGCGGATCGGTGACGGCAATTTCGAGCGGGAGTCCAGCAAGACGGCCTTTCCAATCCATCTGTTTGAGTGCGATGCCAAAATGGGCAATGTCGCCGGGGCGATAGATGCCGCGATCTGAAAAGAGGAGCGCATCCAGCACATCGGGCCGGAGGAGTTCTACGCCCGAGATATCATAACGCGAGTAGTTTAGTCGACGATCGGCACGGCCGTAAGGCATGAACGAGAAATCTTCACCGCGACGGACCACGATGGCGACCGGTTCCTGTTCGCGCTTGAAGTCTTTCAAGATCGGCAGGGTCGCATGGCCGCTCTCGTCCGTGGTGGCTATTGCAACGGGGACGCCGTTTTTTCCGAGGACCTCGACTTTGGCACCTGGGATGGGTTGGCCGGTCTTGATCGATTGCACGAAGACATCTTGCGAGCTATCCGCGTTTTGTTTGGCGATGAGACCAAGATCGGTGACGAGAATGAGGCGGCGGTCCGAAACGAGATCGGTCGCGTCGTGATCTTCCCAGCGATGATCGGCGGTGCGGTTTTCTTCCATGGATGAGGAACTGGAGGAAGATTCGGATTCCGATTCGTCGTCGGACGGTTTAATCTCCGCTACGCGAATAAGAAAAAGACCGCGATGCTCGCCGGTACGTTTGTCAGTGAGGTAGTCGTTGAGATTGAGCGTTAGATAACTGGACTTGCCGGGTTCCGCAACGACGTCGATCTTGCGGGTAGATACGTCGCAAATATTATCTTCACCGAAGTGGTAGCTCTGAAAGACAGGCGATTGGAAATTGCCGCTCGATTGACTGATGAGGTGATTGATTTCCTTCGCGTCGATGCGGCCGACGCGGTACTCGATTTGCGACAAACTCCGTGCGAGCACGGACAACTTGCGCTCTCCACTGAGTGCGAGAATCGCGCCCTCATGGAGAAAGCGGACTTCCTTGGCGTAGGGAGTGACCTTGACCACGGTTCGATAGTCATCCTTCATCACGAAGCCACCGAGGCCGGTGAGACCGTGCCGAACCTGTATCAGGAGATAGCGGTTTTCCGGCACGGATAAGCGCAGGCTGTGAACCTCGGGATAGTCGATCTCGGGAGCGTTCCATTTGACCGCGACGGGCTTGGATTGCGCGAGCAACGCGTCGTCCACTTCGCCCGCGCTGGACCAGTCGTAGTTCTGGACTGCAGGACGTGAACCGCGCGAAGGTTTATCTGCGGGAAGTAGATGAACTGTGATGGCTTTTCTCAAGTCATCCGGTTTCACGCCAATGGCGGTTTCCAGCACCAGGGCTTGTTCCGGCTCGCCGTTGAGATTGCTGGCAATGATGGTTTGCGCCCGCTTGAAGCGGAGAAAACTGTAGAGATTGGGCACGCGCAATTCGCCGCAGAGCGGAACCTCGAGCGAGGCTTCTCCAGAACGATTGGAGAGTCCCTTGCGCACCTGAAGCTGCAGATAATTATCCTCTTTCGGCAATAGGATCGGAAGCGAACGAAGGTAAGCCGTGCGACCATCAGGAGTGAGCGTGATGGTGAAAGGAGCCTCCTCCTTTTGAGTGCGTACAAAAAGATCCTCCCGACCTTGCCATTTCCATTCGAGGGATTGCAAAAGCGGGGTGACATCGACGGGATGTGTGAAGGTGAGGGTGGCAGTGGCACGTCGCTCGCTCGGATCTTTCGGATTCACATAGAACTCCACGGCATGGAGCGAGGTGCGAAATTTTTCCGTCGTGAATCGCGGGCGATAGGTGTTGAGCTTCACTTGGGCAGGGAAGAGGGAAGAATGCAATTTCACGGCATATTCTTTTCCCGCAGGCCAATCGGTTTCCGGTTGAAAGGTCAGTTCGCGATCGCTGAGCCAGGTCCACGTGCCGGGGATGGCGGGTTGCAGTTCGACGCCGCGCACCACTTTTTTTCCAATCTGGTCGAGAAGCGCTGCGGATTGGGAGAATTTGATGGAGAGTGGGGCGGGCCTGATTTTGCCATCGACGACCGGGGAGACGGGCGGAGCGGCGACCGTGACGGTGGTGCGATCGGTTTTGGGTTGAGCGGAATTCCACCACGACCAGCCACCGATGAGCAAGGCGATGGCGACTAAGAAAATCAGAACGCGCTTAAGGCACGTGGAGTTGGATGATTTTCGTAGCCAATGCGGTGGCTGCCAAGAGAGAGTGCCGAAGGCTGAGGAGAAAATTCTTTCGAAAAAAGCGAAGCGATTCATGGTCTTGCGGTATCATCGCAATTCCGAACCGGGTTCTTTCAGGATTCGTGATTTATTTTAAAAAAGTCGCGCACCTAGCAAACCTTGTGGTCAGTTGCAGAGGATATAAGGACCTGCGGAGCGGACGGCTTGCCAGAGTCCTTTCTCTTTTCGAGTGGTAACAAGTTGATCTCGTTGGACTTGATGTAAATTAAAGGCATTGCGGTAGAATGCTTGCATGAAGGTGGCGGCATAGGCGTCGTCGACGGGCCAGAGGGTCATGACCAGATTTTGCGCTCCGGCGAGGAGGAATCCCCGGCGCAGGCCGAGCACGCCTTCCCCGGCTTGAATCGGGCCGGTGCCGGTATCGCAGGCGGACAGGACGACCAGCCACGTATGGTGCAGGTTAAGCGTTCCGACTTCCGAGGCGGTGATGACGCCATCTTTTTCGGGCGTCGGGAATTCGCCGCGCTGCCAGGCATTGAGCGTGGCTTGGGCTCCAGCGAGTGCGAGCAGACTGGTGGAGCCGGAATGGGCCGCGCGGGTGGTCACGCCGGGAATCGGATTGGCAGTCACGGGCTTGGTCGTCGCCCAAGCGAGACCATGCGTGGCGAGGTGAAGAATCCGGGGCGAGCCGATGGCCTTGAGTTTCGCTTCGGTGGCTTGGGTGCCCGAATAGGATTCCACCTCGAGCCCGCTTTCCTTCGCGGTACTTTGCAAAAGGGCGGCCTCGCGTTGGGCGCCGGGCAGGGGCGATAGCCGGATGGCATCGCTGACCGTGCCGGTGGATTTGGCCGGGCCGAAATCGGGAGCGGAGAAGAGGACGAGTCGTCGATCCGATTCCTGGATGGCGGTAGATGTCCGTAACAGGTCGCGCGCGCTGGTCACATATTCGAAGGTGTATCTTTCGGCCAAAAAGCGGTCATCCGGCGAGAGCAGGGTGGCAAAGGAAATGGAATTCAGGGCAGAATCCGGACTCAGAATCATGCGCTGACAGTCGCTTCCCAACGCCGATTCGAGGGGTTGCCAGAGACGTTGTTCCAGCTGCTGCAGAACGGCGCGTAGCGCGGTATCGCGCACGCGGCGGCGCACATACTTTTGATAAAGTTGAATGGACGCGTCGATCGTCTCCGCGTTGCCGAGTTCGATCCAGCGCGGGGGTTGATTTCGCCGTTGGACCACCGCGCCGTAGGCCGGTTGAAAAGTGAGGTTCTTGCCGCAGGTCTGATAGCGGACGAACTCGATGAGCGCGGCGTGTTCCGGTATGGCGGCGGCGATGGTGGCGGGCTCGACTTGCAGGGCGCGGCGGCTCGATTGGGCGCGACCCATTTTCTCGCCCAATTGCCCTTGCAGGCGGTCGATCTCGCGCTCGAGCGGTTCCCGTTCCGTGGCGGTGGGATTTTTTTCGAGCGTGTGCGCGGTCGCTTGCAAGCGGGCCAGCAGCGCGGCGATCTCCGGATTGTCCGAAGCGCGCGCCTCGGCGAGTTTGTCTTCCAGAATGGAATCGAGCACCACGCCCTTCGTGCGATAGACCACGCGGGCGATCTCGGTCGCATCGCCCAGCGTGGCGGTGAGGTTGTAGAAGCGGAGCGTGCGCTGGAAATCGATGCGTTGTTTTTCCGACGTGAAGAGAAACAGATTTTGCAGCAGATGTTCGCGCACGGTGGAGGCTTCGCGTGCCAGCGCGGTCGCTTCCGGGCGATGTCCCAGTTCGAGCTGGAGACAGGCGCTGTTCTCCAAGGTTTTCAGCAAGTCGGGATGATACGGTCCGAGGGCCGCCCGTTGAATGGTCAAAGCCTGTTCATAGAGCGGAGCCGCTAGCGCGAGCTGGCCGCTGAGATGATAGTGGCGGGCGAGGAATCCGTAGCTCGCGGCGGTTTCGGGATGTGGCTCGCCGAGAATGCGGCGGCGAATGTCGAGGGCGCGTTGGTGCAGCGGTTCCGCGCGGCCGTATTGACCGAGCGTGTCGTAGAGATAAGCGAGATGAAAAAAGGAGCGGGCGGTGTCGGGCTGATCCGCGCCGATGACTTTCTCGCGGGACTGCGCGGCGCGTTGCAGGAAGGACTCCGCTGCCGTGTAGTCGCCGAGGTCATAGTAGAGAAGGCCGAGGTGATTGACGGAGGTCAAGGTGAGCGGATGATTCACGCCGAGCTTTTGCTCGCGGATGCGCAACACGCGCCAGAACAGGGTTTCGGCCCGTTCGTAATCGCCCATGCCGAGATACACCAAGGCGAGGTTGTTGACCGTGGTGGCGGTGGCGAGCGAGCCACGGCCCTTGACCCGCTCGCGAATGGCGAGGGCTTGCGAGAAATAATGTTCCGCCTGCTGGTAGTCCCCGCGCACCCAGTAAAGGGTTGCCAGGTTATTCAGCGTGGTGGCGGTCGTGGCGGTATCGGGGCCGAGGGTTTCCTTCTGGATGGCGATGGCTTCCAGAAAATAATTCTCGGCGGCGGTGTAGTTGCCCTTGTTCTCGTTCAAAACACCGAGACTGTTCAAGGCTAGCGCGGTGCGCGGGTGACGCCGCCCCACCTGTTTCTCATCAATCGCCAGCACGCGCAGAAAGAGCGGTTCCGCTTTCGCGTAGCTCGACATGTTGGAATAAAACCAGGCGAGATCGTACAACGCCTCGCCCACGCGCAGATCGTCCGGTCCGTGGGCTTGCTCGCGGGCCGCGACGACTTCGGTCAGGCATTTCTCCGCTTCGGGAAAACGGTGACAACGCAAATAGAGTTGAGCCAATTCGTAGCGGGCCGTGGTCGTCATGCCGGGATCGTGGGCGCCGAATTGTTGTTCGGCCAGAGCGACGGTTTCCCGGCCGAGCGAGAGAGACTCCTCGACTTTGCCGGTTTGCATCTGCTCTTTGGCCTGATCAAAGCGCTTGGTCCAGTCAGTGGCCGGAGGCGGGGAGCTTTGTGCCCACATCATCGCCGGGACGAGCGCGAGCAGCGAGAGGAGAAGGAGCAAGCGGGGCGGCATGGGTGGGGTTTCGTCATCATCGGGACAAATAGCCGGGTTTCAAGCGTCTACAGGGCAAAGTGAGCTGATTTGACTGAGATAGGAGGGACTCATCGGGGGCAACGTGGAGTCCGGGATAGCGAGAGCTGTCGTGAAGATTGACACACCCCGGCGCTACGCGCCACCCCTCTTGATAGAGGGGACTCCTGCTTGAGTGACTTTCAGTTGCCGAAATCCCCTCTATCAAGAGGGGTGGCGCGTAGCGCCGGGGTGTGTGTGGTCCTCAAGAAAACGCTAGCCGCGCCTGAATGAAAACAAGGGCAAGCGATCTTGCCAGCCGAAGGATTATTATGAAGGATGGGGGAACGATGTGGAGCGAGGCGTCTTTGCTGAAAGCGTTGCAGGCGGGGAGTGAGCCCGCCTGGGATGACGCTTTTCGCCGTCTCTATCCCTGTGTCCTGGCTGCCGCGCAACATCCGCTCGCGGGCTTGACCGCGAGCGAGGCGGAGGATGTGGCCATGGAGGCGTTGACGCAACTGGTACCCAAGGTGGGTGAACTGGAGACGTGGGAGGACCTGCGGGCGCTGGCGGTGACGATTTCCGGACGCCGGGCGATTTCCGAAAAGCGTAAATTGACTGCGGAAAAGCGCGGAAGCGGCCAGACGGAGAGTCTGGAATTTTTGCGGGAAAAGACGGACGGTTTATTCGAGCCAGCCGATTTGATTGCGAACCTGCAACCTACGGAATTACGTGAACTCGCCGCGCTGTTGGGCGATGCCATGAGCGAGCTCGAACCGCCCGCGCCGCAACTGATTCGCGAGTTTGTGGTCGACGGCATTTCCTACAAGGAACTCGCGGCGCGGCATCGGCTCCCCATCGGCACAGTGGGCGTGCATTTGGCCCGGGGCTTGAAAAAGATCCGGTTGCGCATTGAAAAAAATCCCCTTTTGTTGAAAGAAATCACGGCCCATTGGCGATGATAGAGTAGCAAGACATGCACGACGACGAATTCCAGCATCTGGCCCTGAAGGCGCTCTCTGGCGACATTTCCCCGGAAGAGAACGCCGCGTTGGAGCGTGGCCTGAAGGAGGAACCGGCCCGGCAGGCGGAGTTGGAAGACTTGCGCGCGGCGTTGGCAATCACGCGCGCCACGCTGCCGCTGGCCTCGGCGCTGGAAGCTTCTCCGGTGGAATTGCCCGCGCATCGCTTGAACCAATTGCGCTCCTCGGTCCGATTACATTTCCAGAAAGAAGAAGCGAAACCGGAAGCGGCGACTCGTTTCGCGGGCTGGAACTGGCTGCGCACGGCGTGGGGTCAAAGCCTGAGTGGGGCGGCCTTGGCAGTGCTGTGCGTGGTATTGATCGTTGCTTCACAGTCGGGCCCGTCCGGGATCGAAATCGGACTCTACGCGGAATCGACCACGCGCGATGGCGTGACGGCGTTGACGCTGCCGGAGAGTGCTTCGGTGCGGGTGACGCGCTTCGAGAATGATCAGGCGTTCGACCAGTGGCTCTCGCGTCCTTTTGACCGGGAGGAGAAGGCCCGCATCTGGTTCGATGACGAGCACGATCTCATTCATGTGCGACTGCGCCCCACACTGTTCCGGGAGAGTCGCGAATGGACCCGGCCGCTGCCGGCGGGCGATGCGGATCGCCGCGCGGCGTTGGAGTCGCTGCTGCGCTCGCTGTGAGAGAGGGTTCGTTTTCAATTAAGTTAGTCGCTTCTTTTCACGTCCAACACCTTCTTGGCCGATCCTTCGACAAGCTCAGGATGACGGACTGGGGAAGTAATCTCAAATGGTCACGAGGAGTTCTTGTGTGAGCAGAAAGTGATTTAAGATATTACTTTCACTCCTCGTCATCCTGAGCTTGTCGAAGGATCAGCTTGGTAGCTTCACGATCAGTCATTTCGACTACACCCGAGATCTAGCTCGGGCGTCAACGTTACGGAGTGCAGGGCGAGGTTTATTCGCCCAACCGCTTGCGGATATTTTGCAGCTGCTGGTTCAGTCGCGGATTGGATGTGCCATTGGCGGGTGCCGTTGCTTTTTCCGGGGTCTTCGATTTTGTGCCCGTGGCGCTCGGGATGGCGGCGGGAATGGAAACGGTCGTGCCGCTGCCCCCGTAGCTCATGATGGCGGTGGTGAGCTGCATATCCTCCGCGAGCGGACGGTGCGGCGTGAGGGAGAATTTCTGGAGCAAATCGTGGTAGGCCTTGACGGCTTCCTCGGGCGTGATCTGGTGCTCGACGATGCGGCGCAGCATTTCGATGAAGGAGAGCGGGTGCTCGGAGTAGTTGATCTTGCGTCCGAACAAACCCACGCGCGCGCCGTACTTTTGCGCTTCGGCGATGAGCTTGAAGGCGTCGTAGGTTGTCCCGGCGGAACCGCCGAGAATGCCCACGACCATTTGCGGATCGTACGCGGCGAGTTCCTCCATCGCCTGCGGCCCGTGGTAGACGATTTTCAGGAAGAGCGGGCGGCCTTTTTGCGTGACTCCGGCGAGGCTGCGAATGATGTGGTCGTTGATGAAGGCGGGAAGTTTTTCCGGGGGAATGCCCGCATCGACGTTCGGGTCGAACACTTCGAGGAAGTAGCGGAAATTCTTGCGCTCGGCTTCTTCGCGGAATTCCTTGAACTCGGTCAGGGTTTCGTAATCGCGCTGGAGGTCGTTCGTGAACGTCACGGAATAAAGTCCCAGATCGGCACCGAGGACGGGAGCAGACGGATCGCAATCAATCTCGCCGCACCGGATGTGGTCGAGCGTGGCGGAGCGGAACGGGCGCGACGGCACGCTGACGTATTGACCGCCGCGCACGACCCAGATGTCGGTGGTGTCGTTGGCGCGAGCGGCGGGAGTGATGTGATTATTGGCGAAAAGTTTTTCGCGGATGGCGAGCTGCTCGATGTTCGAGGCGGAGCAGAGCATGATGTCGATCAGGCCTTGCTGTACGACGTCGCGAATTTGCTGGCGGTATTCTTCAAGGGTCTTCCAGTGGATTTCCGATTTCATCACCCGCTCGGGATTCTGCGGTCGGCGATGGCCGGGCGCGGTGATGCCGAGGGCCATGTCGGCGTCCTTGGCGTCGGCGATGATGAAGGCTTTGCTGGTGGAGGGATTCGCGCGGATGTCGGCGATTTTGGTGTCGAGACTTTTTTGCATGGGAAGGGAGGGTGTGAAGTCAGAGGGTGAGGGCGTCGGGATTGTCCTTCGCCCAGTTTTCAATAAAAGGAATCAGTTCGGCCAGCGTGGCGCTGCGGCCCTGGCGCACGAAAAAGCCGGTCACAGCGGCGGCGAGGTTCAGGCAGGAAACGGGGTCCAGTTCGAGCAGCAAGCCGAGACAATATCCGGCGTTGAAACGGTCTCCCGCGCCGGTGCTTTTCTTCGGTGCGGCGCAGAACGGACCGTGCGCGTGATGGACTCCCGAGGCGTCCGCCACAACGGCGAACTTGCGGTGGTGAATGAGAATCTGGGCGAGTGCGAGGCGATCGCGCAAGGCGATGGCTTGCTTTTTGACCTCGGCGATGTCGGTGCCGGTGAGATTCAGATCGAGCAGGCGCGAGAGAATGTTGGCTTCGTTTCCATTCAGGCCGAGCACGGTTTTGCCATGCGCTTCAAATCCCGAGAGGACTTCGAGCATGGCGCGGATGTCGGCATCGGAGCGCGTGGAGGGATCGACGAGATCGATGAAGAACGCGGGCTGGTGCGTGAGCTTGGCATAGACTTGCTCCTGCAGCGCGCGCCAGCAGGCGGTCATGTGCGGGTAGAGGGTCCAATCGGTCAACGCGATGACGCGCGCTTGCTGACAGGCCTGGAGATAAGTGCCGTCGCTGAGGACGCGATCGAGCAGGGCCACGTCGAATTCCGCGAGTTGCGCGACGGCGCTATACATGAGCTTGCCGTCGTTGAATTCGAAGGCGAGGGTGCGGCCATATTCGCGGCCCCAGGAGTGGCACCCGTGCAGCTTGCGGGCGAGGTCATCGAAGGCGGGGTGGCGCGGCGTGCCCATCGTGGCGAAGCAATCCACGCTGACGCCGAGTTCCGCTATGCCGTCGGCAAAGTTGACCGCGCAGCCGCCCGCGTCGAGACGGTTGATCACGATTTCGCGGAGACTGCTGTGGCCCGCTGCTTTCGCGATCAGGGCGTTGAACGACGGGATGTCGCTCACCGGTTTCCAGTCGGTCAGATTCCGGCGCTCCTGCACGACGGAGATGATCTCGTCGACGAAGCCGTCGAAGCCGGCGACGACACGCTGTTGCGGAATCGAATCCGCGACGGCGCGCAGCCGGGAGGCGAGCCAATGGAGGGAATCCTGGGAGCTCATGGTCAGGCCTTGTCGCTGAGCAGACGCACTTGCGCGGGCTCATCTTCGTCCACGTGGGGATAACGGCCGATGTCGGGGTTCATGAAAAAATTGTCATGCGCGTCGTCGTTCGCGGTGGAGACTTCGCCGATGATGCATTCGTCCGTGACGGGGAAAAATTCATGGTAGACGCCCGGAACGAGCGTGACGCGCGATCCGGCGGGGAGATCGATGGTGGAACCGGAGGCGATGGTTTGAAGTGCGCCGTTCACTTGAATCTGGAATTCACGCGTGCCGCATTCGGCGGGGACACCCGCCCAGACTCTCACCCGCAGCACGCCCCAGCGCGAGATGATGTCTTCTTTTTTTTGGCGATGACAATGGGCGGGCGTGGTCATGTCGCGTTGCGCGTACATGAGTTTTTCGCAGTACTCCGGTTCCTCGGCGAGGTTGACCAGCACGAGCGCGTTTTCCCGCCAGCGGCCCAAGCCGAAATCGGTGACATCCCAGCGCGGGTGCGGAGGCAGCGACCAGCCGTGGTTGACGAAGCAGATGCTGGCGGTGTGGACGAGGCGGTTGATTTCACTGCGCTTCATTTTTGACCTGGATGAGGTGGAGGTGATGACGGGAAAGGGCGGCGCGTTCGCGAGGGGAGAGCGTGGCGTCGGTCACCCATGTGTCGAAGCCGGTCCAGTCGGCAAATTTCGCGGTGCTGGGGACGTTCCACTTGCTGCTGTCGGCGACGAGAATGCGTTTGGTCGAGCGGGCCAGAAATTGTTGTTTCATCGCAGACTCGGCGAGTTCGGTGGTGCTGGCTCCGTCCTCGAGCGACAAGCCGGAGGCGGCCACGATGGCGATGTCGGCATGCACGGAGGCGAGCCAGGAGAGCGCCAGAGAGCCGGTCAACGCGCCCGAGACAGCGCGCAATTCGCCGCCGAGTCCGATGACGGTCGCCGCGTGTTCGGTCGTGGCGAGTCCGAGCAGCGGCACGGAATTGGTGATCAGGGTGAGATCGCGACGCGTGAGCAGCAGCCGGGCGACTTCGAGGCAGGTGGTGCCGGCGTCAATGAAGAGCGTGGCGCCGTCGGGGATCCGTTCGGCGGTGGTGCGGGCGATGGCGCGTTTGGCTGCCATGGAGCGTGCGCCCTTTTGGGTGAAGGTGGGCTCGCTGCGCAGTGCGGAGGGGTGAACGACGCCGCCATGGACGCGCACGACGAGGTTGTCGTTTTCCAGTTCGGTCAGATCCCGGCGCAGGGTGGCCGAGGACACCTTCAGTTCCCGCTGCAGCGCGGCGACGGAGAGGCGCCGCTTTTTCGAGAGGAGCTGCTGAATGGCCTGGTGACGTTCGTGAGCGAACATGATCGTATCTAAGCGATTTGATCATGACTTGTCAAGGGCGGGTTGGTACGGGGTAAACGCCATGAAATTTGGCTTGTGCTTAATGGCACACCCCCCCGGCGCTATGCGTCACCCCGCTATCAAGAGGGAAAGGGAACGTGCGGTAGCCACGCATAGCGCCGGGGGGTGTGAAAAGAATACGTCCGTCACAATCGGATCTGATCTGACACAAGATTTGTTAAAACGAGGTATCGAGTCACGCGGGCTAGGCGGCTTCCTTATCCTGCTTGCGGCGGATGATGGGCGCTTTTTTGCCTTCGACGACGGAGCGATTGATGGTCACTTCGGCGATGTCGTCGCGCGAGGGAAGTTCGTACATGAGGTCGAGGGTGACCTTCTCCAGCAGGGCGCGGAGGGCGCGGGCACCGGTGCCTTTGCGGATGGCGTCCTGTGCGAGGGCCTTGAGGGCGTCCTTGGTGAAGGTGAGTCCGACGTTCTCCATCGCGAAAAGTTTCGTGTACTGCTTGATCAGCGCGTTCTTTGGTTCGGTCAGGACGTTGATCAGGTCTTCCTCGGTGAGTTCATCGAGAGCGGAGACGACCGGCAGGCGGCCGATGAATTCCGGGATGAGTCCAAAGGAAATGAGATCTTCCGGCTCGCATTGGCGGAGCGCGGCGTGGCTGACTTCTTCCGGGGTGGCTTCGGCGGCGGCACCGGTAAAGCCGAGGGTCTTGCGGCCGACGCGGCGCTGGATGATCTTGTCGAGACCGACGAACGCGCCGCCGCAGATAAAGAGAATGCGGTCGGTGTTGATCTGGATGTATTCCTGATGCGGATGTTTGCGGCCGCCTTGGGGCGGGACGTTGCAGACGGTGCCTTCGAGAATCTTGAGCAGGCCTTGCTGGACGCCTTCACCCGAAACGTCGCGCGTGATCGAAACGTTGTCCGTCTTGCGGCCGATCTTGTCGATCTCGTCGATGTAGACGATGCCGAGCTCGGCGCGCTTCACATCGTAATCGGCATTCTGCAGCAGGCGCAGCACGATGGTTTCCACGTCTTCGCCGACGTAACCGGCTTCCGTAATCGTGGTGGCATCGGCAATGCAAAAGGGGACGTCGAGAATGCGGGCCAGCGTCTTGGCGAGGAGCGTTTTGCCCGAGCCGGTGGGGCCGATCAACAGGATGTTGCTCTTCTCGATTTCCACATCGCTGCCGGTTCCGGCGTTGATGGGGATTTCGGTTTTGCCGAGATCTTTTTGTCCGGCGAGGATGCGCTTGTAATGGTTGTGGACCGCGACGGCGAGGGTCTTCTTGGCCTGGTCTTGACCGATGACATGCAGGTCGAGTTCGCGGCGGATCTCCATTGGTTTGGAGAGGCGGACTTCGGCGCCGGTGCGGCGGCTTTCCTCGCGGGTTTCCTTATCGAGGATGTTTTTGCAAACCGTAATGCAACTATCGCAAATATAGACGCCCGGCCCGGCAATGAGCTTTTTGACTTCCGCGTGGCTTTTGCCGCAGAAGGAGCACATCGTCAGATTGGCCGGGCGTGCCATAATTTTGAATTACTTCTTATCGAGTTCGGGGGCGATCGCCTTGATCTCGCGGCGGGATTTCACCACATCGTCGACGAGGCCGTAGGCCTTGGCCTCTTCGGCGCTCATGAAGTTGTCGCGGTCGGTGTCCTTCTCGACCTTGTCCACCGTCTGCCCGGTGTGGGAGGCGAGGATTTCGTTGAGGCGCTTTTTCGTGCGCAGGATTTCCTTGGCTTGAATGGCGATGTCCGCGGCCTGACCCTGCGCGCCGCCGAGCGGCTGGTGGATCATGATGCGGGCGTTGGGCAACGCGAAGCGCTTGCCCTTGGTGCCCGCCGCCAGCAGAACCGCACCCATGCTCGCGGCCTGACCAATGCAATAGGTCGCCACGTCGCAGGTGAGGAACTGCATGGTGTCGTAGATGGCCATGCCCGCCGTCACGTATCCGCCCGGCGAATGGATGTAAAGATGGACGTCCTTCTTCGGATCATCGGTCTGCAGGAAGAGCAGCTGGGCGATGATCATGTTGGCAACGTCATCATTGATGGGCGTGCCGAGAAAGATGATCCGGTCTTTGAGCAACCGGGAGTACACATCGTAGGCGCGTTCGGTCCGACCGTCGCGTTCGATGATGGTGGGGTTCGGGATGATTGGCATGGCTTGGTTTAATCCTTATTCCTAACAGGTGACTGAAAAAGCCGCGTAAGCGACGTTGCGAGTTGATTTTGTTCGGGCAGCGAGACGCGAGGAAGGATCATATTGGAAAGCAATATGTGACTGACGAGCAACGAAGCTGCCCGGCAAAATCACCGCAACCCTACGGGCCGCGGCCTCCTGCGTCGTGCGACTTTGTCGTTCGCTCGTCAAATATTTCATTCAATATTCTCCTTACTCTCTCCTCGTCGCAACGCCGCAACTGTCAGCGGCGTCGCTACGGGGCTTTATCAGCCACCTGTTTAAGCCTACTCGACTTTGGCGTTCTGCAAGAGGAAATCGAGCACCTTGCCCAAAAGCAGGCGGTCCTCGATATTCGCAATCGCACCGTTTTCGCTTACCGTCTTGATCAGCTGTTCAATGGGCATCTGTTGCTGTTGCGCGAGGAATTGCAGTCGTCCGAACAGCTCATCCTGCGTTACAGTGATCTTCTCTTCATCGGCAATTTTGCGCGCCACGAAAGTCAATTTCACCTTTTCCTGCGCGGTTTTGGTCGCGTTGGCGTAGATTTCGGCTTTCTTTTCCTCGAGCATGCTCACGGGGATGCCGCGGGCCTGGTTCTCGGAGACGATGTCATAGACCGTCTGGTTGGTTTCGTCGGCGACCACGGAGGGCGGCAGGTCGAAGCTGACTCCGGAGAGGAGCTTTTCCACGAGCTGACCTTTTTCGTCGCGTTCGGCGGCCTGTTTTTTCTGCTCGACGAGGTTTTCGCGCACCTTGGTGCGGAATTCGTCGAGGTTGATCTTGGCGAGGTCCTGCGTGAAGGCGTCATTCAGTTCCGGGCGCTTGCGGGCCTTGATCTGCTTGAGTTCAACGGTGTAGGTCGCCTTCTTGCCGGCCACTTCCGCATGGCGGAAATCGGCGGGGAATTCGACGTTCACGTCGCGGCGTTCACCCACGTTCAGGCCGATGCACTGGTCCGCGAACTTCGGCAGGAACGCCTCGTCCTTGATCCAGAGCCAGAAATCGGTGCTTTCGGCGAGCGACTCGGCGGCGGGGGGCAGGAGTTCCTTCAAGCCCTTGCCTTCGCAGATGGCGCTGTAGTTGATCACGGCGAAGTCGTCCTTCACCAGCGGGCGCGGGTCGACGTCGACGAATTCGGCGTGTTGATCGAGGATGTTGTCGATGGCTTTTTGCACGTCCTCATCGGTCACGTCCTTGTCGGCTTTCTTGACGACGAGACCCTTGTACTCGGGCAATTTGAATTCCGGCGCGAGTTCCACCACGGTGGAGAAACTCAGGGAAAGACCGGGCTGGTACTTCAGGTCTTCGATTTCCGGACGGCTGACGACGTTGAGCTTCTTGTCCTTGATGACTTCGCGGCACGTCTCGGGGACGAGGGTGCGTTGCATTTCTGACTCGATATCCTTGGAAAACTTCTTCGCGATAACGGCGCGGGGCGCCTTACCGGGACGAAAGCCGGGGATCTTGGCCACTTTCTGGTATTCATCCGTGACGCGATCGATCGCTTCGGTGACGCGATTGGGCGGGATTTCAATCTTGAGCCGCTTGCGGCACGGAGATACTTCTTCTACGGTAACATTCATGGTCCTTCCTGTTCTAGGGAAGCCGCCCAGAATGTCAAACCAGCGTGATGGGCGCTTGCAGAGGGGAGCCGGCGGGCTACGGTAACTACACCCCGATGCATCCCCACCTCATCCAGATCGAACCGGACGACGCGGCCCGGACCCGGCAGCGGCAGGTCAAGGTCTGGGTGCGCGAGGCCCTGGCGTTGCCGGAAGAAACGGTGGTTACGGTGACGGAAACCCGCTGCCCGGACCCGGCGTGTCCCCTGATGGAGATGGTCATTTTGGTCCATGATACCCAGCCCGCCCGGGTTTATCGGGTGGCGCACCCCAAGGCGGCGCTCACGAAAATGCATGTCGTTCAGGCCTTGCACGTTAAAGGTGAGTAAGAGCCTGCCTGCGATCCCTTCGGAAGAGGCAAAAAATAAATACCGTCGACAAGGCGCAACGAGAATCAACCGCCTCTGTTGGGTGTAGCGAGGGGTGTAGACCAAACGACGTATTTGAAATTTCAGATCGGAGAGTACAAAAGGGAACCGCTCCCGTCCGCTGGAAATTTCCGAGGAAGACCGCTCGTGCATGCCACCAGTTCTAGCAGGAATCGCGCGGCAGCGTTTGCGTTAGGTGAGATAGGTTGGCTGCGTGTGCGATATTTTTGGCAGCGCCTCCCCGGATAGCGCGTAAAGGGTTTCCCGGAAGGAAGGCGGGGGCTCTTTTGCTTGCATCGCCATGATGGAGACGTATTGTCGGGCCTTGATGCTAATGAATCATCAAATCGGTCGCCGCCAGTTTCTGGGCACGGTCGCCAGTGCGCTCGCTTTTAGCCAACTTCCCGGTTCCTGGCTCTGGGCGCAAGCGGCGACACCTTCTTCCTCCGTCGTCGATTTCATTCATAACGAAATTGTCACCGGTTCCTTTCCCGGCGCGGGATTGCTCGTCTTCCAGAACGGAAAACTGGTTCTGGAACATTTCGAAGGCACCTATTGCAGCAGCACGGTACGCGACAACCCGATGAAGCGGGATGTCACCCACATGCTCTACTCCTTTTCCAAGGGGGTGTCCGCGACGGTCGTGGCGATCGCGCGGCAAAAGAAGCTGATCGATTTTGATGCTCCCTTGAGTACGTACATTCCCGGTTACAAAGGGGAGTGGAAGGATGAAACGACGATTCGCCATTTGCTGACGCATACCGCAGGCATTCCGAATATCCCGCTCGGCACGGTCTATACTGAGGAGGAGTGGCAGAAAGCCGTCGAAACCTGTTGCGCGGCCAAAGTGGAGTGGAAGCCGGGCAGTCGTTCGGAATACCATGCGCGATCCGCCATGTTCCTCGCGGCGGAAGCCGTGCGCAGCCGCATCGCGGGTCGGCCCTCCTGGGAATCGATTTGCCGCGAGTGGCTCCTCGATCCCATCGGTGCGACGACGTTGTCCTTTCTCATTCCCACCTCGGGGGCGGTCTCCATCACACCTCAACCGAAGGAACTGCCCAAGCCGCTTAATCCCGCCACCGTGGGCATGGCCGGGCAACCGGGCGGCGGCGCCTTTGGCAAGCTCGATGACATGATCAAGGTGCTGCAGCTTCACCTGAACGGCGGCACATGGGAGGGGAAAGTGATCCTCGAGCGCGAGTCCTGGGCGGAGATGCATCGCATCCAGTATCGTGAGCAGATTTTGCAGGCGCAGGCCGAGAATCGCAAACCGGATCACGAGCCGTTCGCTCTGGGGTGGAAGCTGAAGCTCAATCAAAAGGGCGATGGTTTTGGGGTGGGCGATCAAACGCCGGAAGGCACCTTTGGCCATGCCGGCATCTGGACGCTCATGGGCATGGGCTTTCCGCAGAAGCAGGGAGCGATGGCCTTTATTAGTACGAATCCCCCGACGCTGCCGAACCTGAGCCGTATCCGCAATGGAATCACGGACCGGGTCTACGATTCGCTGAGGTAAAGGCCGATCGCGTCGTCGCGATTTTTGTTATCCCCCAATAGGGCGATAGTTCACATCGCCTTAAGTTTGTCTCAAGTAACGCGACGAGCAGGTCGACTACCTCCGTAGACGTAAAATCACCCGGAATGGGGGATTAAGGGAGAGAATACAGGGATTAACGAAGCTTATTATAGGGCGTTAATTGAAATTAGGTTGTCTAATATAAAATAAATCATAAGGTGGTTACCATGGCCTCGAAATCACGAAGTTTAGTGAAAGCAGTATTAGTTTTGATTCTTGCCACGGCGGGCGCAGTGCTCGCGGGTCAAGAGGTCAAAACCGGAGCGGTTGATCCCAAGCAGATCGAAGCGCCGGTGGCGGATGCCAAACAGATCAAGGTTTCCGACGATCTAAAGAAGCCCGCCTGGCTGACGGAACTCTCTGTCACGACCCGGGAAGTCTACGACAGCAATGTCTTCGGTACGGATGTGAACCGCACGGCGGCTTTTCCCAAGATCGCGAATGTCAGTTCGTGGATGACGGCTGTCACCCCCAAGGTAGCAGTCAATTTTGCGCCGTTGCTGGGTGCGGACAAGGATGACAAGTCGGTGGAAACCCTCGCTCTTTCCTACGCGCCGGAAGTGGTTCGCTACTACGATGCGGCGACGGAAAACTATGAGGCTCACCGCGTGGGTACCCAGATCAAGGGCAAGCTTGACTCGTTCTCTTACAATCTGGACAGCGCGTTTGTCTATATCGACGGCAACGAGAATTCGCCCCAGTACAGCACGGCCAGCGCTTACGGTACGGCCATCGCCCGCGAACGTCGCGACCAGATGCAGGAACGCGGCAAGTTGGTCTTGCGGAATGATTGGGAAGCGTGGTTTGTGCGTGGCGTCGCCAACACGACCTACTATGACCTCAATACGAAGACGTATGATAACAGCGCCACCAGCGCTCATCCGGGTTGGCAGAACTGGGTGGATCGTTACGATGTGAATGGCGGTATCGACATCGGTTACAAGATCACGAAGGACTTCGCCGCGACTCTCGGTTATCGCTACGGTCACCAATATCAGCAGAATTTCAATTGGTCCGCGGGCGCTCCGAGCAATACCAACGATTACAATCGTGTGCTCGGTGGCTTTGAAGGCAAGCCGGTCAAGTGGTTGAAGGTCGAAGTGCAGGGCGGTCCCAGCTTCCACTCCTACGACCAGAACCTCGCCCAGCCGGGTCACGACAACGACATCACGCAATTCTTCTGCGAGGGTACGGCGGTGGCGGAAATCACCTCGGTCGATTCGCTGGCGCTGACGGTCAAGCAATGGCAATGGGTTTCCAGCACGGGTGTTTCCTCCTACGAGGACAAGACCTACGGTGCGGTCTACAAGCGCAAATGGCTCAAGGAATTCAGCACGACGGCGGGCATCCTGATCCAGAATTCCAACTACGATGCGCCCACGATCCGCACGGACTGGTTGTACACCTACTCCTTCGGAGCGAAGTATGATCTCAATGAATACTTGAGTTTCATGGCGGACTACTCCTACAGCCGGGGCGAGAATGGTGTGGATGAATCGACGGCCAATGGTCGCGAATTCGAACGCAACCTGGTGACGCTCGGCGTTAAAGCGCAGTTCTAAACCAGAGATTCTGGCGAAGCTCCACGCGCGTTCCGGTTTGGGCCGGACGCGCGTGGTTTCGTTTTGGAGTTGAATGGAAAATGGGCGGGAATGCCAACACGTGTTTGCATTTCCAGCGATTCCATGCCAGCATCTCCGGGTCATGACCTCACTTCTTCCCTTCCTTCTCGGTGCCACCCTTGTTTCCGGACTGGCGTTGTCCGGAGTCCGGGCGGCGGATTTCACGTTTCAATCCGATGTGGAGTACCTCGGGGCCGAACGAACGGAGAAGCTGGATGTGTATTTGCCGCCGGAGAGTTTTCCGCGGCCGGTGCCCGCGATGCTTCTGATCCACGGTGGCGGCTGGACGATCGGTGACAAGGCGGACAAGCGGGAGCGCAATATTGGTGCCACGCTCGCCGCGCACGGCATTGCCGTTTTCTCGATCAATTACCTGTTGGATAAGGTGGAGAAGGATGAGCAGGGGAAGAAGAAGTCGGTGACGAAGGCGTGGCCGCAGAATTTTTATGACTGCAAGTCCGCGCTCCGCTTCATGAAAAAAGAGTCGGCGCGATTTGGCATCGATCCGCAGCGCATTGGCGTGATGGGCGGTTCGGCGGGTGGGCATCTGGCCATGCTGGTCGGGGTCACGGGTCAGGCCGCGGCCATGAATCAGGGCGGTCTCTATCTGGATCAGGATAATGGCGTCCGCTGCATCATCGATCTCTACGGCATTCACGATGTGCGCAAATTCCAGCCGTCGCATTTCTCCGGCTCAACGCCGGAGGAGACCGAGCGCAATCTCGACGCGGCATCGCCCTGCACCTATTTCAGCAGTCAGACGCCGCCGCTGCTCATTCTTCATGGTGACGCGGATAAAATTGTGAATGTCGAGATGTCGCGCGATCTCGTGCGGCAGCTTCAGGCAAAGGGGATTGTTCACGAATATGTGGAAGTTCCCGGCGCGCCGCACACGTTCCATCTCGAGCCGAAGGAAATGGATCTGCGTCCGGTGACGCTCAAGTTTCTCGATACCTATCTGGTCGGCGCGCCGGCTAAACCCTAGCTCTGTCGACAATCAAAAGGGCATGGCTCTTATTCTAATTAGAGCCCGCGCCAAAAAACGTTGGTGTAAACGCTCCAGCTACCGGCGGGGATGCTCGATCCGGACCACCATTCGACGTGACCGTCGAAGAAGAGAACATTGGCTCCGCTGCGATGCGGAATGATCCCCGTGGTGGTGCCCCAGACACTGAAACCCGCTTCGGCGTTGCTGGCCTCCAGCACCATGGCCGTCTGACCGGGACGGGTCATTCGCGCCAGCGGAATGCTCGCCGTGCGCATGTCCTGCCACGTGCCGCTGCCATCGATGAGCATCATCGTGTTATTGAGCCCATACGACATCCGGGCATCGCTGAGGACACTGACAGTGGGAGCCTTGATGGCTCCCCGGCTTGTCGAGGGGCAACGAAAGGCGTTGGGCGACCATTTGACAACCGCCTTGGAGGAAAACTGCGTGTCGTTGTTCGGCCATTGGGGCGTCGTGCCGGGATAAACATAACTCCAAATGGCCCAATTCCAGTAGTCCTGCTGACCGGAAGCGTTGGAGGGTTTGATGGAAAAAACCGGCGGTAGAGTGTTGTCATGCTCGGTCGCGTAGGAAAAGAGTCCCTGCCCGATCTGGCGCATGTTGTTGGAGCATTGCGTTTGCTGCATCGACGCCCGGATCGGTCCGATGGCCGAGGTGGACAAGGCCGCGAGGATCGCGATGATGACCACGACCACGAGCAATTCAATGAGCGTGAAGCTCGCGGTTTTCTCAATAAATCTGCGACCGCGGTGATAACTGGATTTCATGGCGAAGCCGCCTCCGGCGGTGCGTATTGTAGTTTGACCTGATCAATCTCAATGGCGCTGCCCTCGGATTCTAATCCGAAAAGGAGCACGCCGCGAGAGTTTTCCCCCTTGATTTCCATCGTGGCAGCGATGGTTTTCCAATCGCCGGTTCCGGCGATATTCTGGCGGACCAGTTCCTTCCAGATGCCATTCTGGTTTTGCTTGAAGAGGAGCACACCAGTGCTGCCAGCTTTGACCTTCACGTCGGCGGAAATCGTCCAGGTGCCGGGTACATCGAGCATGACGACCTGGCCGGTATAGACCGATTTGCCTCCGGCGGGACTCGAGAGCTTGAGCGCGTATTTGTCCACATGACCGGGAACAAAACTCATCGCGCTCGGCGGCACGCCGCCGGGTCGCAAATCCCAGCCGACGGGCCGGGCCAGCGTTTCATCGGTCATATAGTCCCCCTCGCGCATTTCAAAGCCGGGATTGACGACGATGTTGCCGTGATGACGCACGACTTTCGTGATCTTCAAGTCGTCGGCACTCACGATGTAGACGAGACTGGAGAATTCCAGTGGCTTGGAAAGGTCGTAGGTGCCATGCGAAAGCGTGTCGCCATAGAGACCGGTCACGCGCATCGGGGTTTCCTTCTTCGGGCCCGCCAGCGTGACGGAGACGGTGCCGTTATCGACGGCAAAGACGTTCAGATAAGAGCCGTCGCTGCGCTTGAAACGCCACGAGCGGAACTTGCCCTCGGTGCCTTCGGCCTGGCCCAGATACTTCTCGCAAAAGCGCATCTGCCGCGCCAGTTCAGCGGCTACGGCATAGAACGGCGTGATCTTGAGTTCCCCGTAATTCCGATCGAGTTCGCCGCCGTGGAGAAAGTATTTTTCGTAGCCCTGATCGAGGAACCAGAACGCTTTCACGACCACACCGTAATCGTCGGAGGGAGCCTCGAACATATACTCGGTCATCCAGAACGGGGCGGCGGGTTTGGCGGCGCGGACCGCTTTCGTGGTTTCGGCAAGTGTCCCCAAATCGGCATAACCGTGCACGGCGAAGATGTCGAAGTAGGAACCGGCCCCGAGCGCGAGCAGATCGATTGGCATCTGGCAATCGGTGATTCCCTTGCTGAGGCTGAAACCGGCCGTCATCATCTGGCAACTGGGATCAATTTCCTTGATGATCTCGTACGCGCTCTTGAGCAGATCGAAGTAGTCCTGCGTGGAACCGCTGAACGTGGCGTGCATGGCGGGCGGATGGAAATCGACCTCATTATAAATCTCCCAGTACTTCACGCGGTCGTGGTAGCGACCGACCACAGCACGCACGTACTTCTTCCATTCCTCAAGATTGCGCGGCTGATAACGCTCGGGCGTGTTGCTGTTGTTGCCCCGCTTGTTCGGCAACTTCAGACGGTCGCGCTCAGCCGGAGAGTAGGTACTGGCCCAGGCCGGGGGATAGCCGAGCACGCCGAGCACTTCCACTCCTTGCGCGCGGGCCGTCGCCATCGAAGCGTCCGCCGCTTCCCAGAAAAACTGGCCTTGGGTCGGTTCCACCACGCACCAATGCATGCCGCGGTCGCGCGCCCACATGCGATGCCAGCGAATGCCCAGTTGCGAAAAGGAATCGGATTTGACCGAGAAGCGGTCGTGGTGTCCGAGGTAGTCGGCCAGCTTGCCCGGCTTGAGATTTTCCTGCGGCTGCACGACGAACGCAAAATCGTAGTTCACCTCCGCACCAGCAGTCGGGATCACCGAAAGCGTGGCCTCGTAATAGCCGGTCATGTCGATCTTGGGCAAGTTGATGGAGGCCGACGTGTAGCGGCTCTCGGCGGGTACCGTCAGCGGGTATTTCTGCGTCGCGATTTCCTTGCCCTCGCGGTTGCGCAGGCGGACTTGCAGGGCGTACTCCACCGCCTTGCCGGTGTAGTTGACCAGCCGCAACGGCACGCTCAGCGGTTGTCCCTCCGGGGTGACGTAGCTCGAAGCGTACCGTTCGAGAAACACCCCGCTCTGGTAGGATTGCTTTTGCCAGGGGGTGACCGGCAGGGCGAACTTGGTCAGGCCCTCCGAGGCGAGCAAGGTCGTATGTTCGTCGGCCGCCAAGGGAGCCGGATTGGCCAGCGACGCCTCCGGCAGTGGCGCGTCCGAAATGCGCACCGCCTGCAGGCGGTAAGCTCCGGCCCGACCGGAGTCGAGGGCGTAGCCGCAGCGAAATCTCTCCGGCAACAAGGGAAGCGCACTCGTGAATTTCTCCCGACCGATGAGCTTTCCATCGAACCAGACCTGCGCTTGGCCGCCGCCCCACGCCACCACGAGTCGCGAGGGTTTCGCCTCCGCGCCGATGCTCCAGGCCGGGGCCACCCCGGTAATGTTGGTGTAAGATTTACGCCCACGAATCACAGTAGAGAACTCGCGTCCATCCTGCGGCGGAGCAAAGATCATGGAGATGAGCGTAATACCAGCGCTGGGGCCGCCATTGCCGGGGAGCACGAAGAGGTTTTGATAATCGTTACTCAATGACGCGCGGTCACCCAGAAAGCGCACGTCCAATTCGACCGTGCCCGCCTCGGGATTGAGGATACCCGGCGCCCAGTAGGACAACTGACTGAACGGATCGGAATAGGGCTGCGCCACTTGAGCATTGCTGGCAATCGCACCCAGGAAGAAAATGCACACTGACCAGAGGGAACGCATGGAAACAACTCCTTTAAATGACTTCGGATTTACGAGGACAATCGGTAGGAAAAATGCACGGTAACCGGCACATTTTCCTCCACAATGATGATCTGGATGTACCGCGAATTATGCCAGACCCGGACAAATTTGGAACCGTCTGAAGCCTCCCCAGTCAGGACGCGCGCGCGATTGGTCTCCCCTAGAGGGGGATTACTCGCATCGTTGTCGTTCGGGGCCCACGACTTCGGCTGTCCTTTCGAATCGACCGATTCAAAACTACCGTTCTGCACGACAGCGCCGTCGACACGGACGGCATCGTAATCCATAAAAATCACTTTCAGGGCTTTCTCCCCCTCCGCGACTCGTACAAAGGGTGCCAGCAATTGAAGCACCACCCCACCGCTCTTGGCGGGCTTGAAGGTCACGCTGGCCTGTTGCCAATCCGTCGTGGCAGGGAACTGCGCCGTGATCATTTTGTCGCGATTCGCCCCCACCCACTCCGCCTGCGCACCCCGTCCGCCCTCCGAAACCGAAAGGATCTCGATCGGAACAGGCGTCTTCAAAAGGCCGGAAATATCCAGACGCGCGAGCTTTTCCTCGGAGGCGCGAACGGCCATCAGGCTTACCGCCCAAAATCCGCCAAGGATGATCCAACGCCGCATTGAATGAGTGTGCATGTGCGATTCGATTGAAACAATCCGGGCATTGTTTCACCTATTAAACAAACGTCGTTCGGCGACGCATCCGGGTCAGGATGATACCCAAGCTGACGGACAGTACCAAAAGCGCCCACGTTCCCGGTTCCGGCACGGTACTGATCACGAGGCTATCGATCCGGGTGACCCCGCCACCCGTCTGGTAGAAGCCAATGCCCGTGACCAGGGAGGTATCCAGATCGCTGGAAAGCGTGGTACTCCCCAAGGCCATCGCCCCGGTGCCCGTCGAACCGCCATCAATGAGCGTGAAATCGCGCCAGGTCGTCTTCAGCGAATTGAAAGCAAACGAAACCTGCGCCGCCGTACCCACGTCCGAAAATGTCGTATTCACTGCCGCCGTTGGCGTGGCAATCAGACTGTCGGACGCATACCAGTTACTGCCGATCTGCACCAGAAACCGCACGCCCATGGCCACGTTGGAATTCATATTCCACGTCACGGTGGTTGCCCCCGTCAAATTCAAGCTCAGACCAGTCGTCACCGCCGATATCGATGCCGTCGTCGCGTAGTTGACAAAGGCGAGATAACCGTTGCTGCTATTCGGATTGCCCAACGCACTACTGATCCCAGTCCACGGAGTCGTCGTCGTGGTGTTGGAAATATTCAGGGCACTCTGCGTTGCGGTTGTCACGTAGCTCGACCAACCCGAATAACTGACCGGTTGATTACCCAGAGGTAACGAGGTGTTGGTGAAATACTGTTCGTAAACCACGCTGCCTCGCACAACTGCAGGCAAAGCCCACAGTCCAATGATCAGCGCGCTGTACAGTCCCAATCGGGTGATATTCGTTATGTTCATGGAGCGATTCCTAAGTCACGCCAGCTCTTATCTAAGTTGGTCGATAGAGACAGAATACGTTTATCGCCGCTCAGGGTAAACGGGCATCAGATGGAGGCGGGTCATGAAAATATGGAGGCTATGCACGATACCGGTTTTCGCCCTGCTGCACCCGCGGCGATCCATAGACAAAGCGATGAATCATTTGCACGCGATCCGGCGGCGGCGCAACAGCGGCAGCAGGATCATCGCGATAACCAACAAGGCCCACGTGCCCGGCTCCGGCACGGCGGAGGTGATGCTGAACGCATCGAAGTCAAAAGTGCCAGTGTCGTTACCACCGGTGACGATCAGCATCTGATCGGAAGGCGTGCCCAGCGTGGAAGTCCACGGGAGCGTGCCGCCGTTGCTGGCCTGCACCGTCGTGGTTAGATCGACCGGGTTCGCCGTGAGCGTGCCGTCGACGGTGACACTCGTATACTTCATCGTCGTGGGATCAATCGTAATCGAAAAAGTGACGTATTCCCCAAACGCGGAATAGGCTGTGTACAATCCCAGATTGACCGCGTAATCGGTATTGGCCGCACCGGTGCCTGTGCAGATTCGCAAGACGCCGTTCTGCAACCCATCGATATTGCTATCGTCGTAGACCACCTTGGTCCAGTTGTTCGCGTCGCCCGCCACGGGCTGGCCGAGATAGATCTGCACTTGATTGCCCGTGCCATCGCTGACATCGGCACCGACCGCCAGGGAGAACTTGAAGGTGAAAGGGCTGAGCAGCAGCGAATCGGCATTCGTCCACGCCGTGGTGGCGCCGGAGGAATTGGTCGTCGATGAATCGGTCACACGAATAGCCAGGGAGCCGTCGTACACGTTGGCGGTGGAAGAATTGGCATTGCCCACATTCGACCAGGCCGAACCGATCGCGGTGTCCGTCTTGCCCTGAATCGAGGCCCCGTTGACATAGCTGCCGTCCGTTGTCTCAAAGCTGGTGCTGGCCGCTGGAGCGGAAACCAGACCCACCGCGACGCACGCGAGGAAACAGGCTCTCAGAAGGGATAACGTTTTCATGGGGCCAATCATGAATCGCATTGCTTTATAAGAAACAATTTGTCAGGTTTATCTATAAAGCATGAGCCCTCCCGTTCCCACTCTCGCCGATGTCGGCCGCGCGGCCGGGGTCAGCGCCATGACCGTCTCGCTCGTGATGCGCAACAGCCCGCGCATCTCCCGCGCCACCCAGACCCGGGTCCGCAAGGCCGCACGGCAGCTCGGCTACCGGCCCGATCCGCATCTCTCCGCACTGGTCGCGCGCCGCGACAACACGCATCCGCATCATGTGGTGGCGAACCTGGCCGTGCTGATCGATGACCGCTGGGACGACTTCAGTCACACGAGCTGGATCAAAACCGTGCTCGATGGCATGCGCACCGCGTGCGCGCGACTGGGCTACAGCCTCGATGTGTTCAACATTCAGCGCGATTTACTCTCCTCGAAAAATCCGGATCGCATCCTGCAAGGTCGCGGCATTCGGGCCATCACCATTCTGTCTCTCGTAGAACAGGATTTGATCCTGCCGTTGCAGTGGTCGCACTACGCGGTGATTTCCATCGGCAGCTACACACCCTTTCGCATCCAGTGGCACCGCGTGGGCGGCGACGCTTTTGCCGCCGCCAATCTCGTGGGGGAAAAACTCGCCGCGTTGGGTTATCGCCGCCTTGGCCTGGCCAACCGTTTCGACAACGAGGAGCGCATGCGCTTCGAATGGCTCGGTGGCCTCACGAAGGAACATTTCAGTCCGAAACCCCGTTGGGAAGTGGTGCCTCCGTATCTGCCGGAGGGGTCCACCGAAACGGGCATCCTCAAATGGATCGAAAAATACAAACCCGAGTGCGTCGTCAGTAATTATTGGCGGGTCTATCTCTGGCTAAAAGAAGCCGGATACCGCGTACCGCAAGACATCGGCTTTGTCTGTCTCTCGAATGAGTCAGCGGAGAATGTGAATATCAGCGGCATCTCCAAACACCTCGACATCGCGGGTGAAGCCGCTGTCGAACAACTCCACTCCATGCTGTTGCGCGGCGAGACGGGCGAGCCGAAGATCCCGCGGGAAATTCTCATTCACCCGCACTGGGTGCAGGGAAAGACCGTGCGGCGAATCAAACGAACTTAAACCGCCGCCGCAACGGCAGCAGCGCGCTCGCGAGCAGGAGCAACGCCCACGCCGAAGGCTCGGGTACGGCGGAGGTGATGCTGAAGGCATCGAAGTCGACCGTGACCGTATCGTTGCCGCCCGTGATGAGCAGCATCTGATTGGAAGGCGTACCGCTGGCGGAGTTCCACGGGATCGTGCCGCCATTACTGGCCTGCACCGCGGTTGTAAAACTGGACGGCACCGCCGTCTTGGTGCCGTCCACGGTCACGTTGGTGAACTTCTTCGTCGTCGGATCAATCGTCAGGGAAAAGGTGACATACTCGCCGTAATTGGAGTAGGTGGTATAACTCCCCAAGCCCACCCAACTGTCCGTGGTGCCGTTGCCGGTCGCCATCTTGAAATTGCCTTCGTCGAAATAAACCGACGCCCAGTGGTTGAAATCCCCGGCCTGCGCTTGCCCGAGATAAACCTGCACCTGGTTCGTCGTCCCCACACTATAGTCGGAGGCGATGGCGAGGGAGAACTGAAAGGTAAAGGGACTGGTCATCAACGAGGCGGCGTTGGTCCAGGACATCGTACCGCCAGCGGAAGTTGAGGTGCTCGTATCGGTCGCACGAATGGCAAGGGAGCCATCCAGAACATTGACGTTGGACGAGACCGCACCACTCACACTCGACCAGCTTCCACCGATGGAGCTATCGGTTTTTCCTCCAATGGAACTGCCGTTGACATAAGGGCCATCGGTGGTTTCAAAACTGGAACTCACCGCCAGCGCAACACTGCATCCAAAACCGAAAATCAGAACGGCACCCAGAACCGAAGAAAGCGACGGCATTCTCATCACCACTATCATCGCTCATGACCGGAAGAGCGGTACCGATAGTTTATTTTATCTATAAACTGAAATCGGCTCGCAATACACTTGTATAGAATGACTTACGCAAATATACGGAAATCAGATCTCATTCACTTCTTCTCATCGACCACGGCGAGTTCAAAGAAAGGAGTCGGTCCGTTCTTCAATTTGCCGGTGTCGATGGAAACCGAGACGCCGTCCTTTTCCACTTTGAGCGGAATTTCTTCCATCCGCTTGCCGCTGTAGCCGAGCGCCCACATTTTCAACTGAGCCGGTTTCTGGTGCAGAATCTTGGCGTCCACTTTGGCCACGCGCAAAAGAATGGGCAGCGCGCCGATCTTCAGGACCTTATTGCGTTTCTCATCGGCAAAGGTCATGCCGTTGTTGAGCGCATCGGTGGCGGTGATGAAGAGCAGTCGGTGGCTCTCGGCGAGCGGTTGCGGTTTCTGGCCGAGCGCGCCGAGGAAAACGGAGACGCCCGCGCCGTTGTTCTTCACACGGAAGCCCGGCAGGCTCGCTTCCATTCCGGTTTGCGCGAGCGCGACGCCCTGACTGTACGGCGTGACGACGGTGATCTGCTTCTTGTTCTGGTCGAGGAGAATTTCACCCGTGTCGCTCTCGTAAATGCCTTTGTCGGGATTGGTCTCGTTGTCCTTCGACAAGATTCCCTTCTCGCGCAACTGCGCGATGAGCCCAGCCTGTTGCGCCGTCGGCGTGTTGTCGCCGCCAAGACGCTGGTCCATGCTGCCGCTGATGATTTTTTCGCCCGCATCGGGCAGAAGCGTCAGATCGGTAGCCACGCTGGCTCGGGGAGCGGAATCGGGCATGCCTTCCACATGAATGCCGAGACCGGTGACAAGCGAAAGCCGGTTGAGCGTGGAGGACATGGCGTTCTGCAGCGCGAGCGGCTTGTCGGGCAGGTTCGGATTGATGATCACCTCAACTTTGTGCGGCGAGGTCTTCACATCCCCCCGGCGGTAAAAGAGCGCCGACATGTATTCCGCCGCTTTCAACGGCGGATCGAACGAGATGACGCAGTCGATGATCGGCTTGACTTCGAGTTCGTCGCGCACGCCGAAGTGGGTGAGCATCTCCCAACCCTGCAACGACGCATAGGCGGGAACGGTGAGCCCGGCCTCGTAACGATACGCATTCCAGAAGACATGGCCCCACTCGGTGCAGAGGAAGGGACGTCCCCAGAAGCGCGTGCTGGCGAGGTAACGGAAGTAACTCACGCCGACCGTGAGCGAGCTGTTGCCGTCCTGCGTGGAACCAACCTCACGGGCGTCGCCATGCGGCAGATCGTGATAAGCGTGATTGTCCGAGACCTGCACGATATCGCGGGACAACGCGACCTGCAGGGAGCCGCCGTTGTTGTACTCGGTGAGCGGCACCTTGACGCCAATCTCGCGCACGGTGGCGGCCATCCACTGATAGGTTTCGCGTTCGATCTCGGTGTAGAACCACATGAGATCGCGTGTGGACGCCTTGCTGCTGGAACGCGGCGGCAGCGGCACCGTCTCGATGGTCTGGCTGCGGGGAAGATCGGAAATAAGGGCGTCGCCGTCCTTGCGGCTCCACGCCTTGCGTAATCCCTCGGTCGTGCCGTATTTCTTTTTCAACCAGGCGCGGAAGGGATTGATGATGTCGGGATCGCTGTCCTCCTTGGTCCCCATCAGGAAATCGATGCCCGCCTCGTTACGCATCTGCACGATGGCCACCTGCGGTTCGTCCTTGAGCGCGACACCGGTGTAGGGGTTGACATGCTCGAGCAGCAACTTGACGCCCTTCTTCCAATGCTCGCGCGCGGTCGGATCGTAATACATGCGGCTGCGGAGACGCTTGTTGTGGGCGTCCTGATTCCAATGATTGGGCGTCGCGTAGAACGAGGCCCACGAGGTGGTGATGTCGAGTTGCAGATAGATGCCGCGCTTCTTGAGCGCTGCCGCGAAGCGGTCCCATGCGTCGAGATGTTTCGGGTTGAAGACGTGATCCTCGGTGCTCAGGTGCATGAGCGCGTAGTCGAGGAACTGGGTGCGGTAGATATTGTAACCGCCCCGCGCCACTTGATCGGCAAACCGTTCGATTTTTTCCGGGGTGAGCGTGTGGAGAAAAATCATTTGCGGCATGTCGCAAAAAAACTTCACCGGCTGGTTCGGCGCTTTTTCAAAAACGAACTGCCCCTTCTCATTGATCTTGAGGAAGCCGTCCTTGCCGGCTTCGCCGCCGCTCGGGAAAAGGGTGGAGAAATCGAGTGCGGAACCGGGCACGATGTCGATGTTGTCATTATTGATTTGGTACGGACGCCATTCCTCGTTCGCCGTCACGGTCCACGTGTCGCGCTTGGGCAGAGGACGATCTACTGGTGACAGAGTCGCCGCTATAACGATCCAGATCGGACTGCCCTGCTGGACAAATTGCACAGCGACCGGTCGACCCATGCCCTTCGGCAACACAAAACGCGATGCGTACGCGCCGACTTGCGCGGAGTTGTTTTCCTCGCGGTACGCCACGACGCCATTCGGTTTGTCTCCCGGCCCCCACCAATCGTCGAGTTCGCGGCGTGTTTCCACCGGGAACTCCACCGTCTTGCCCGAAGCATAACGCACCGTGATGGTGCCAATCTTTTCCTGCGCACGACCCGCCCGGCACGCGGTGTGAAGGAGATAAAGAACGCCGCCGTCCTCCGGCGCGCTGTCGGGCACGGAGACTTCGGCTTTGGTCAGCAAGCCGCTTTCGAGCACGAGAATGGCCTGCGGACCGTCGAGAATCGTGAAGCCAATATCACCAAGCGAGAGCGTGCCCGCCTTCAATCGGCTCAAGGAATTATCCGGGCCCTGATCGCTCCAACCGCCCTTGCCGTCGCCGGAAACGTCATCCACAAACGCGCGGTTCGCGACCTTGGAAAAATCGAGAGAAACATCGGCCGCCACCAGAAATCCCGGCAACACGAGACAGGACAGGACAAGACGGGAGAGGAACGAAATCATGAACGAACTCCAGCTAGATTAATGACCGCTCTTGATGCTGATCTTGGCTTCGAAACTTTGCTTCGTTCCCGCCTTGAAGGTAAAGGGCGTCTTCCACTCCTGCCGCGCCATTAGGTCCACCCGCAGATAGTCACCGCCCCAACCACGGGAATCCTGAAAGTTGATCGCCGTGGTATCGCCCATCGGTTCAATCGTCACGCTCTGCGAGCCCTTGGTCAGGATGCCGCTTTTAAATCCATACCCGGTGAATTTCACCGGAGCCGAACCAAACTCGTACGTGCGTTCGGTGCTCTCGTGGTCGAGCGTGACGAGTTGGGCACCCGCATAATCGGCAAATGGAAACGACAGGGAGAACTGCGCCGGAATGCTCCACGAGCTGTCCGCCAGATAAGTCACCTCCACCCGCACCTGCACCACGCCGTCCGTGACTTTCTTGTAGGTGACCACATAGTCGGCCACTTTGGGGGCGTCGGCACTTTTCTCTTTCAGCAGCGAACCCGTCGCCACCACTTCCGTGTCCGTGCGCTTGATGTCCGCCGCGCCGCCCGCGACGAAACCCGCGCCTTGATAAATCACACCTTCCTTGCCCACCTTGTGCAGGAAAATCTGGCTATTGCCGACAATCACCTTGCCCGCATCGGAAAGGCGTCCGATGCCGCCGAATTCCGTGATCTCAAGCGTCAAGCGGCCACCCAGGGGCCACTCCACCCGGGACGCCGCGACCAGCGGCAAGGCGGTTCCAAGCAAGCCCAACAAGACAATCAAGCGAAGGCGGAGTGAGTTCATAAGTGGAAGGGGGTGGTGGGTTGAACTATTCCGACTGGGTCGTCGGATCCTCCCGACGCCAGACCGGCACTTGATCACCATTATCGCCGTATAGTGTTTTTCGCAATTGGAATAATCGACGATCCTTGGTGTTTTTCGTGGATTTCTCTCGAATTCAGCTCTCTTTCAGATTGATTTTATCCTCTCAAAAACTTATAAGAAACAACGATGCAAGATGTCGCCCGCTGGCAGCAGTTCCTCAAACAGCGCCTCCAGTTGCGCCCCCTCCGCTACGTCACCGGCATCTGCAATCAAGCCCTGCCCGAGGCCCCCTGCCGCCGTCACTGGCATCAGGGACTGGAGGCGGTCTTTCATCCCACCGGTAGCGGCGTCACGCGTCTGGGGCATGGACAGGCCCTCACCTTCGAGGAACGCAGCGTCGTCCTCTACGCCCCCGGCCAGTTGCACGATCAAACCTCCGACAAAGCGGGCGAGGATCATTGCGTGCAAATTTCGATTCCGGGCCAGCAACGCGCCAAGCTGCGCGGCGCCCTGTACCTGCCGAAATTGCAGGACCCCCGCGCCATTGCGGAGTTTCAATCGCTCTCCCGCGGCTACGCCAAGGCCAGCCGCACCGAGCAGGCTTTCCTGAACGCCCGCGCGACCACGCTGGTCCTGCAAATGATCCATCTCGCACTCAACTGGCGCGACGCGGCCAAGGCACCCGCCGGAGCGAATTTCGTGCGCGAGGCAGAACGTTACCTCCGCAAGGAATTCCAAACCATCGAATCACTCGAGCAAGTGGCCCGGCATGTCGGTTTGAGTTCGAATCATCTGCGCCATCTCTTCAAGACGGTGCATGGCAAAAGCATGATCGCCTATCTGAACGAAGTGCGCCTCGAGCGCGCGCAAAGTCTGCTCACGCATTCCCGCCTGCCGCTCAAAGAAATCGCGCGCCTGTGCGGATACAAGGACGAGTATTATTTCTCCGCTGTCTTCCGGCGACAAACCCGCGTCGCCCCCGGTCACTACCGGCGCGCTTCCCTGCCGTAGCTAGTGTCTACTTGCGAGCGGCACCCTGCTGCTGTCGATAGGCCGAGGGGCTCTGTCCCGTGGCGGCGCGGAAGCAACGGGTGAAGTAGTTACTGTCCCCATAACCGCACGCGAGAGCGATCTCCGTAATGGAAAGCGGGTGGCTCGCGTCGGTGAGCATTTCGGTTGCGCGCTGCATGCGTGCCCGGGCGAGGTACGCTTGCGGGGTGACCTGCAGTGCGGTGCGAAACACCCGGTAGAATGTGCGCGAGGACATGCCGCTTTGCTCGGCCAGATGAATGATTTTCAAGGGGCGGTCGAGATTCTTTTCGATCCAGCTCAGAAGATGGCCGAGGCGGTGCGGCGTGCTCGGAACGGGATGCTGCCGGGTGGGCGCGTTCTGCCGTTCGTAGTGACGGCAAAGCAAATCGATGATAAAGGCGAGACAAGCCTCCTGCAGGAGATTGGCGGCGCGGGCGCCGCGTCGCATCTCTTCCTCCATGCGATGAACCCATTCCTCCACGCGTTCGAGTTCCGCCGGGCTCAGGTGCAGGCGGCTCGTATATTCCCGTTGCCGCCAGCGGGAGGATTCGAGGTGGAAGAGCGCGTGATAGCCGGGCAGGTCGCCGAGCGAGCGGCCAATGCGCGTGAGCACGTCGTCACGGATAAGGACATTGATGATATTCAGGCTGAGGCAATCCTCATAGCCGTGGGTGCGGCGGGGATTGAGCACGAAAATGTCGCCGCCCTGCAAATGGTGCCGGTACGTTCCGGTGACGTGCGTGCCGGTGCCGGAGAGGACCACCACGATCTCGAAGAACTCGTGACGATGCTGGCCCACCGGTTCCTGTCGCTGGACGCGATGAATGTTGAGCCGCTTGCCGTGGTCGAGAAAACTGCGGCGCGTGATCGTGTAGGGCCTGCCGGGCATGGCGCGATCTTGCTAGTAATTGGCGTAATTTTCAAGGTATTCCTGAGCCGGGTTGTCATACGATGACGACATGAATTCCTCCTTGTTCTCTCCGCTTGCTTCCTGGATTTCCTCGCACCTGGTTGGGAGTCCACGCACGGGCACTCCGGCTCCTTATGTGCGCAAACCCTTCCGGCTGGATCAGCCGGTGAAGTCCGCCCGATTGACCGTCACCGCGCTGGGTTTCTACGAAGTTGAACTCAATGGCCAGCGCGTGGGGGACGAGATTCTCGCTCCCGGCTGGACCGATTACAGCAAGCGGGTCATGGCGCGCACGCATGATGTGACGTCGCTGCTGCACGCAGGCGAGAATGTGTTCGGTGCGATTCTGGGTGATGGGTGGTATTGCGGTTTCCTCGCGTGGCGCAACCGTCAAGTCTACGGCGACCGTCCCAAATTTTTGGCCGAGCTGGTCGTGACTCTAGCCGACGGGTCCACCGTCACGGTGTCGACTGATGCGAGTTGGAAGACAACGACCGGACCGATTTGCGAAAGCGACATGCTCATGGGCGAGACCTATGATGCGCGTCTGGAATTGGGCGCGTGGTCGCAAGCGGGGTATGACGATCATTCCTGGTTGCCGGTGGTGGTGGAGGCGATTGATCCGGCCGTGGAAATCGCGGAACGTCTCGGACCGCCCGTGCGCCGGATCGGGGAGATCACTGCGAAGTCGATGAGCCTGAGGCAGGATTGGAATCAGGCCCGGCGGATTTTCGACATGGGTCAGAATTTTGCGGGACGGGTGCGGATTGCGGTCACCGCTCCGCGTGGCACGTTGGTGCGTTTGCGCTTCTCGGAAATTCTGGAGCCGAATGGCGATCCCTACATTGAGAATTTGCGCGGCGCACGCGCGACGGATTACTACGTGTGCAAAGGCGCGGGGCAGGAAATCTGGGAGCCGCGCTTTACTTTTCACGGCTTCCGTTACGTCGAGGTGCATGGGCTGACCGACTCGCACCAGATCGAGGTGACCGGCGTGGTGCTGCATTCCGACACGAAACCGACAGGCACGTTCCGCTGTTCGAACGAACTGTTGAATCAGCTCCAGCACAACATCGTGTGGGGACAGAAAAGTAATTTCCTCGAAGTGCCCACCGATTGTCCGCAGCGCGATGAGCGGCTCGGCTGGACGGGGGATGCGCAGGTCTTTGTCCGCACGGCGGCGTTCAACATGAACGTGCAGGAATTCTTCCGCAAGTGGGTGCGCGATATCCGCGATGCGCAAGGGCCGGGCGGTGCGGTGCCGTCGGTGATTCCGGAAAAGAATTTTACCGGCGAGGGCGATGGCGGTCCGGCATGGTCCGACGCGGCGATCATTTGTCCGTGGACGATTTACCTTTGCTACGGCGACAAACAGATTCTTGCCGATCATTACGAATCGATGCAGCGCTACTTCGACTTCCTCGGTCGCGAGAAATGCAAGGGGCTCATCCGCTGTCACCACGAAGTCGACAAGTGGGGCGGCTACGGCGATTGGCTCGCGCTCGACGGCAGTGGCAAGGTGGACGGCGGCACGCCGAAGGATCTCATCGGCACGGCCTTCTATGCCTATGATGCGGGCTTGATGGAGAAGATTGCCACGGTCCTGGGCCATAAGGCGGATGCAGCGAAGTACAGCCAGCGGCGCGCGGAAATCGCGGAGGTGTTTCAACGCCGCTATCTCACCCCGGATGGATTGATTGCTTCCGGTACACAGACCGCCGCCGTGCTTGCGCTGCATTTTGGTCTCGTGGCCAATGCCGAGCAGCGGAAGTTGCTCGCGCAGAAATTGGCCCGCGATGTGGAGAAGCGGGGATTTCATCTCGCCACTGGATTTGTCGGTACGCCGTACCTGCTCGAAGTGCTGGAAGAAAACGGCTACCTCGATACCGCCTACAAATTACTGGAACAGGAAACTTTCCCCTCGTGGTTGTTCCCGGTGAAAAACGGAGCGACGACGATTTGGGAGCGGTGGGATGGTTGGACTCCTGAAAAGGGGCCGCAGGACAAGGGGATGAATTCCTACAATCACTATGCCTATGGTGCGGTCGGTGCATGGATGTATCGGTCCGTCGCCGGTCTGGAGCTCGATCCTGCACAGCCGGGCTATCAGCACATTATTTTCCGTCCGCGTCCCGGCGGCACGATCACGTGGGCGGAGGCGTCGCTGGAAACCGCGCACGGGCTGGTGAGCATTCGTTGGGAAAAAGCGGAGTCGGCTTTGAAGGTGGCTGTGACGGTTCCCGCCGGAACGAGCGCCACGCTTCTGCCTCCCGCTGGCTACGGTTCCGCACAGGAATTGAAGCCGGGACGGCACGAGTTGACGTTGAAAGTGTGACTTCCGCTTTCTGCTCGAAGCGAGAGATTGTTCGATTGAGTTAGCCGCAAAGGATCGGGAGCAACACCGCGTTGCTCCCGATAAGCTACAGCTACGTAACACCCCGAAGCTCGCTTCATTCGCGAGCTTGCATCCGGTACCAGGCCGCCTCGGCAAAAACACCAAACGACGAGGACACACTCTTCCAATCGGTGCGTCGCACGAGTCGCTGGAAGATTTCCGCCACATTGCCGTCCACGCCGCCTTCCTTGGGAGTGAGAAAGATAATCCACGCCGCGCAAACCGGTTCCCGTAGCGATTTGATTTCCAGAGTGCGCCCCTTGTTGTTCCAAAGCTTGAATTGTTTTTGCGCCAGTTGCGTCGCTTCGTCCGAACTTTTTTGAGCCGTCCAAATCTCATTCAGCGCCCGCCAGTCGGCATTGAACGGTACCGATGTCCAATCCGTCGCCAGGGCATTCTCCGCCAGTTGCGGCAGCACCGTTCGCGCATTGGATTGGAGTGCCTGCAAATAAATTCCACGAACAACCGGATCGCTTTCCAGATCGTACAAATCCCGGATCATCGCCTGCGAATTAATGAAAATCCACAACTGCTGCTTCGACAACATGGGCAACTGGGCAAAGTCGCCCGCCATGGCTTCGCCCACGATTTGCAATCGGGTCTTGTCGCTGCCCGGCGGTTTTTCCTCCCGTACCTTGTCATATTCCTGCCGCCAGCGCTCGTCGCCGGTAAGCTCAAACAACGCCCGCGTCACAAATAGCAACCGGCTCGCCGCACGGTAATCCGCGCCACCGAAGCCACCGCGAAATTGTCCCGGCGGCAACTCGCCCACCGGACTGCAGGGTAACAACCACCGATTGGATTTCAAGGCGGTGGCCACTTCCACCAGTTTCGCCGTCACACGTTCCTTCTCCGCCTCATCGGCCATGCCGGACCGGACGTAGCACCAGAGACCGTAAAACCACGGCCCGGTTTGATCGTCCGAACCCAACCCGTAATGACTGCGTCCGTCCGCGAGGACGAAACGCGCGACAAAGCCCGGAGTATTTCCCACCGACGCGCATTGCATCAATCCCGAAACCAAACGCTGCGCCTTGGCTTTGTCCTCGGCGGCATTCGTCAGCTGCCACCGACGGCAAATACCATCCAGATACAGGCCGGTAAAAAAAGCACCGTTCTCAACAGGAGCCCACCACGAGACGGCGTTGGGCTTTCCCTCGGCGCATTCCTCGGCGGTTGGAAAACCCTTCTCGCCCCCTTCGGGCACATAGTCGAGCACGAGGCCATTGGGATAAACGAACCGCTTCCAGTTATCCTCGTGCAACGCCTCCACGTCGCGGGGAATTTCCTTTGCGCCACTCGCCGAAACTTGCAGCAGGCAGAGCAAACTCAGCCACATAATACGACTTCCTTGCATGGGTGTTCTCTCACTTCGCTTCTACAGATCGGGCTCCCACCGCTTGTCGCTCGCGGGGATGAGTTCCTTGAAAGTCTCCACATGGCTATCCGCAAAAAGATAATTGGCGGAGGGACCGGGATGACGTCGGGTGACGGGACCACCGCTGATCGGCGAATAGGCGTCGGCGTTAGCGGAAATCTCAGCGATGATAATCGTGGTGGACTGCGGAATCGTCAGTCGGCTGTAACGCCAGATTCGCCCGGAGTTCGACGTCATGAAATTATTCTCGGCGTAGGACGCATCGCGCACGGTCACCTGCTTCAGCGAGGGGCAGATGAGGACTCCCGCCGCGCGCGGCAGGGGCGACATTCCCATGGAATTTTCCGGCAACCCCAGATAACTCTTGAGCTGCCACATCCAGGTCAGGTTCACCGTGTTCATGCTGTCGCCAAACGCGGCGGGATAACGCTCGTTGTTGTCGCTGGCGAACAAATTCATGGCCACCCCGATTTGCTTCAGATTGGAGGCGCATTTCGTCTGCCGCGTCATCTCCATCGCCTTCTTCATCATGGGCAGGAGCAAGGCCATCAGACCCCCGATGATCGCGACGACCACCAGCAATTCGGTCAACGTGAAGGCATTCCTATTTTTTCGGCTGGCAATCTCATTCATGACATCACTCCACGACCAGCTCGTATTGAAAAATCGGATGGGGCTCTTCCGTTGTGTTCAATTGGATTTTGATTTGATCCGGCGCGACTTGCACCGGCACTTCCTTGATCCGATCGCCATTGAACGCGAGTGCCCAGAGCCGCACCTTCGCATTCTTCGCCAGGGGACGCCGCAGCACGATCTCGGCCCGGATCGATTTCGCGAGAATCGGAAAGGACCCCAGTTCCTTGAGCACCTTGCGATTCTTGTCGGTGAAAACCGCACCGCTGTTGATCGCGTCGCCCACGCTCAAGATCAACAGGCGTTTACTCTCAACCAACGGCACCGCATCGAGCGATCCGACAAAGAAGCTCGCTGACTCACCCTGATTGGTGATGTCCACATCCTTCAATTTGACCGGGGCGCTGCCCGTCGGAAGCGCCGCCGCCTGACTGCGCGGTGTGTCGACAGTCATGATCTTTCGCGCCGTATCGAGCGTGAGCTGCCCCGTGTCGCTCTGGAAAATTCCCGCGGCAGCGTCAGTGCGATTCGACGCGGGAAGCAACTTCCGTTTCCTCAGCGCCTCCACCATGGCCACCACGTCCGGCGTTTCCTTCGCCTCGGGATCGCTTTCCCAAACGAGTGCCTGTGCTGTGGGATGAATCCGCAACGACGCGTCCACCTGAATCGGGGCTCCGGTTAATGAGGAGGAAAAACTCACCACGCGAATGCCGGAGTGCAGCAGCAGCGTGAGCCGTCGGATCGCCGGAGGCATGTAGCCATCGCCGCCCCAGCGGGAGAAAACGCCCTCGGGATCAATCTTCACCTCCACCGTGTGCGTCGAGGGCGACACGTCGCCCCGCGCGAAAAGCAAGACCGCCATGCGTTCCGCGATTTTTTCAGGCGGGTCATGCGGAATCTTGAACGGCCGCAACGTCGTCTTCGCCTGCAGATGAATCGGCTCGTGCGAATGATTCAGCATCTGCCAACCTTGCAGGGCTCCGTACGCGGGAGCGGACAAGCCCGCTTCATACCGCCATTGATTCCAGTACGGATAACCCCACTCAGTGACAATGAAGGGGCGGTCCAGTTGCTGCACTTCATTCGCCCACGAGACATAGGCCATGCCCATGGACGCGGCGCTTTCGTTCGCCATCGTGGAGCCTGCGTTGATATAAGCCGACGGATGATCGTGGTAAGAATGCGTCTCCACCATCGGCAGAGCGGAACGGGTCAGATTATTCCCGAAGGCTACGCCGACGTTGTAATCCTGGATCAGCGCATGGGTGCCGATTTTTTGAATCTCGCCCTTCATCCACGTCAACAGCTCCAGCTCGGTGTCGACAATGAATCGCTGTAAATCGGCCGTCGCCGGGGCGACCCCTTCGCGGGCCGGGAACGGAATCGCTTCGAAATCCGTGTACGGCGTGGTGACACGCCACGCTTTATTCAAGGCCTCGATCGTCTGGTAGCGTTTCTGCAGCCACGTGCGGAAAGGACCGATCAAACCCGACTCCTGCTCGCGATTCTTGTTATAGTGCGTGAGCGAAAAATGAATGCCCGCCTCGTTGCGCAGACCGAAAATGATCACTTGCGGATCATCCTTGAGCGCCAGCCCCGTGTAAGGATTCACATGCTCCAGCAACAGCCGCGCGCCCTTGGCCCAATGCTCGCGCGCCGCCGGTTCCCAGTACATCCGCCCGGTGAGATTCACCTTCCGGCCTTCGGGTCCCCACGCTTTTCCGCGCACCTTGTTGCCGTAGTAAGAATACCAGATCGAGGAAATATCCACATAGAGATACACCCCCTGCTTCTTCAATTCCGCCGCGAGCAGATCCCAGCGCTGGAACTGCTTCGGATTCGGCACGTGATCGGTATCGGTGTCGATCATCAGCATCAGATCGAGATAATGCGCGCGGAAACAATTGTAGCCCGCGAGCCGCACCTGCTTCGCGTACTCGGCGATCTCCTCCGGAGTCTCGGGAGCCCAATATTCCATCGGGTTCGAGCAGGAGAAAAAGCGCACCGGCTTGCCCGGCTGCTTTTCAAAGACGAATTGACCCGCCGCGTTGATCTGCAGCTTTCCATGCTTTCCGGCCGGACCGGGCTCGACCAGATTGGAAAAATCGAGTGCGCTCCCTTCCTTGACCAGCAAGTCCTCGAGCACGACCGGCTTCCATCCTTCCGTCGCAGAAGGCGACCATTCCGGCGCGGCCTGCACGGAGACAAACCCGCAGCCGAGCCATAAAACGCTCGCAAGAAAACGAACACGGCGACGGAGAATGGAAATCAACATGACAATCTTTCACCCGAAAATTAAACGATCGCTCGCACGCGGCGAGCACGAGCCCTACGCGAGATGGCGACGACGACGAACCAACCCAAATAAGAGGCCGCCCATCAGCAATCCCGCAACAGCCGGCTCCGGGATGGAGGAAATGGAGACGTTGTCGAAATCGACCGTCACCACGTCGCCACCACCCGTCACCAGACTCAAATAATTCGAGGGAGTCGTCGTTCCATCCCACGCCATTTGCAATCCGGTCAGGTCAAAAGCCAGCGTTCCCTTGCTGCCCGTGATCGTGGCACTGGTATAGGTGTGGGAGAAAGGATCGACCGTGAAGTTGAACGTCACCCACTCACCCAAGCCAGCCGTCACACTCGACGTCGATATATATTTCGACGTGAGAGACGACCCGTTCCAGCCCTGAATATAGTAATTTTGATTACCGCTCGCTCCCCCGTCATAGCCAAACTTCAGCCACGAGGAATTATTACCGAAGGTCTGGGCTCCAAATTGCACCTGCACCTGTTGCCCCGAAGTGGGCGTTCCCAACGATTGCACGTTCATGGCCAGCGAGAAGGAAAACGTCGACGTGAGCAGCGAAGCGGCGTTGGCGACTTGAAGGTTCGCGCCACGGGCGGACGTTCCATCGCTGGCAATCCGCAGCGCAGTCGATCCCGCTTGACCGGTCGGCGAAGAAAAGATGACGCCCGTGGGAGGCGTCGTCCAGATCGAGGTCCATGTCCCGCCCAGTGACGTATCCTGTTTGCCGATGACATCTCCGCCCGCGGTGTAATTGCCGTTGGTCGTTGGCTCAAAGCCGCTGGAAATTGTCGCGGCAGAGAGCGAACCCGCCAGGAGGCAGCATGCGGTGGAAACAAGAGCCAGCCGTTTCCAGAGGGACTTGGCGGGCAGGGAAGGAATGGTCGTTTTCATAGGAGGATGGAGGGTGGATACGGCTGGGGTTGATGAAGTGGAAAAAGTCAGGCGACGCTGCTTTCGCGGATTACAATCTCCCCGCGCACGCGGGTTTGCACTGAGGGTCGTGCCTGGTTGTTGACGAGCGCGTCCAAAATTTCAAAAGCCTTCGCGCCCATCTGCTCGAAGGGCACGTGATAAGTAGTCAATCCCGGCCGACCGACGCTCGGCACCGCCAGATCATCAATGCCGGTCACTTTCAGATCCGACGGGACGGACAATCCCATTTCGGCAGCGGCGCCCATCAGCCCGTGCGCCATGAAATCCTGCGAGCAGACGACGCCTTCCATTCCCGCCGCACGTTGCAAATAAGCGCGGGCTTGCGTCGTGGGTTCGCGCAAAGGCTGGGCGTAATCGGAATGGCAATCGGCTTCGAGCATCACCCACGCCTCCGTCGTCGCCAGTCCCGCTTCCTCGAGCGCCCAGAGATAACCGTTGTAGCGGTCCAGCACCGAAGTCGCGAAAGCGTGATTGGCAAAGAAACCGATGCGCGTCAGCCCTTGGTCGAGCAGGTGGCGCGTCATGGTGTAGCCCGCGTGAAAATTATCCACCACCACCGAGGGGCAATGCATGCCCGACAAAATCAGATCCACCAACACAATTGGAGTCTTCGATTCGAGCAACATCTTGCAGAAACGAATCTGCTCGTCCGGCGAGGCAATCAGCGGATAAATCACCGCGCCCTGCACATCCAGCTCCAACAGCCGGAGCAAACTCTCTGCTTCTTTTTCGTAGTCGCTCTCCGCCGACAACGTGATCACCCGCCGCTGTTGCGACCGCGCCGTGGATTGAAATCCCTTCACCGTGCGCCAGATGCCGTCATGCTTTTCGCTCTCGCCGGGATAGATGAACGCGTAGGCATTCAGCCGCGCCGCAGAAGCCGTGGAGGGTGCCGAATTCTTGATCACCCGCGTGCCGCTGCGCCGCCGCCGCTCCACCAAACCCTCGTGGACGAGTCGGTCAATCGCCTTGCCAACGGTCGAACGACCACAGTCGAACTCCTGACAAAGCTCCATTTCAGACGGGATTAAACTGTTAATTGGCCATTTCTGGCTTAGTATGCGGTTTTCCATCTCTTTATAAACCAGATCAGGCTTTGATAAAGTAGTTGAAAAGACCATAAAACATACATAATCGAATTATCGCATAGAAATCAACTAAAATCTTAAATCGCTATAGTTGGCACACGCACTTTCTTGCGCTCGCCGTCGGACTCTTCTTGACGTCCGAAACGCGGACGAGTGTGCTGGCTTCCGCATCAAACCTCTTTTTCTCTTCCATCATTCATGAAAACCCGCCCCATCGCCGGCCAAGAGAGCTGGACCTTCGGCGCCGCCACCGTCACCGCCGCCCTGACCCAACAAGGAGGTCACCTCGGTCCGATCCGCTTTCGACTCGGCCGCCGTTGGATCTCCCCGATGGATCTGGCCCCGTGGGCCGAGGAAAAACTTCCGGCCAACACCCCCTCGATACTGCGCTCCCTGCGCGGCGATTTTTTCTGCATGCCCTTCGGTGGCAATGGCACCCCTTGGCGCGGCGAGCAGCACCCCGCCCACGGCGACACCGCCAATGCGAAATGGAAATTACTTTCCGCCACGATGAACCGGCTCCATCTCACCCAGAACAACACGGTGCGTCCCGGCCGCGTGGACAAAATCATCTCCCTGGTCGACGGACAAACCGCCGTCTACGAGCAACACGTGATCTCCGGCATGCGCGGGCCGATGGCATTGGGTCATCACGCCATCCTGCAATTGGAATCCGAAGGCGCGGGCCGCGTGAGCGTCAGCCCCTTCCACTTCGGCGCGACCTGCCCCAAGCCCTTCGAATACCCCGCGCACGGCGGCTACTCCATTCTGCAACCCGGTGCGCGATTCAAATCGCTTGATCGCGTGCCGCAGACCGACGGCCAATTCGCCGACCTCACCACCTACCCCGCGCGCGCCGGCTACGAAGATCTCGTTTTAATGGCCACCGCCCCGAATCAACCCTTCGGCTGGACCGCCGTCGTCGTGGCGGAAAAAAACTATGTCTGGTTCGCGCTGAAAGATCCGCGCGTCCTGCCCTCGACCGTCTTCTGGATGTCGAACGGCGGCCGTCACTACGCCCCGTGGAATGGACGTCACCGTCACGCCATCGGCGTGGAGGAAGTCTGCTCCTATTTCCATTACGGTCTGGCCGAGTCCGTTCGCCGCAATGAGCTGAACCGCGCCGGAGTTCCCACCCACGCCAAGCTCGATCCGAAACGTCCCACCGCCATCAATTACATCATGGCCGTCGCGGCCATTCCGCGCGGATTCGACATCGTGAAAACGATCAAGCCCGCCCGCGACAGCCAGTCCGTGACCCTCACTGCGAAGTCCGGCAAGCGGGTCACCTGCCCGCTGAACGTCGCCTTCCTCCACTCCCAAGGGGACTGATTTTCTCGGCGCAACCATATTTAGAGCATTTTAAAGTATCGCGCACAAAGCGCCGGGGTGTGTCAATCTTCACGGCAGCTCTCGCTATCGCAGACACCACATTGCTCCCGATGAGTTGCGTCTATTGAAATTGAATCAATTCTAACGTAACAGGAGGCAACGTCGCGTTACCCCAAATCGCCCGCATCAACTACGCAGGAAATGCATCGCCGCAGCGGTCACGATGGCGGCCAGAATGGCGCCCAAGACAAACCACACCCATGGAGGGAGTGGCCGACGCGGTTCCTTCACGACCAGATCCGGTGACGGCGTAGTGGCCGGGCCGCCGGGAATTCGCACGCTCACGGGGGAACGTTTCACCACGGCGGAATCGGAAAGTTTGCCAGCCCGGACGACTTTTTTGGGCAACCCGGCCGGTTCGATCTGCGACGTCTCTGCCGCTTTCAAAGACTGGGGCCGCGACTCGACGACCACGCGGCGCACATCGGCCACAGTGGGCAATCCCCGCGTGGCGCGACGCACGAGGTCCGGGGGAAGATCGATACGGCTCGTCTCCATATTGGCCGGATTGGTGGCCGGAGTGGGATCGACCACGTCGAAAAGATTCATGCGAAACCGGTATTCCCCGAAACGCAGGATGTCGTGGTGCTTGAGCTGAACTTGGGTTACGCGCTCGCCGTTGACGTAGCTGCCGTACTCGGACCCGTTGTCGTGGAGAAAAAATTGGCCTTCGTCGAGATAGATGGTGGCGTGCTCCGGCGCAATCTGGCTGCTCGGCAGTTGCAGGCTGGAATCGCTGTTCCGGCCAATGGTGAAGGCCGCTTTGCCCAAGGGGTAAGCAACATTCTGGGAATCCTCAGCAATGTACACCAGCGAAGGCATAAATTCGAATCTGTTTAATTTCGCACCAACTAGAACATGAACAAACCCCAAACAATGGCGGCTATTTCCATTCCCGCAATACATTTCTACCACAGGGTAGGGCGGAATGCGAGCTGGGTTACGTTACTCCAAAATGAACACGCGGGTACCGATGGAGGCGTAGTCGAAAAGCTGGATCATGTCGGCATTGCGCAAGCGGATGCAACCGTGGCTGCCGGGCGTGCCGATCTGCGATTCGTGATTGGTGCCGTGAAAATAGATGTAGCGTTGCTGCGTATTAGCGTTGTGCGGTTCCAGTCCGCGAAGCCACAGGATGCGGGTGAGCACCAAATCCTCGCTGACGATGGGGGAGTTCGGCGTCCAGACGACTCCGGTCGGCACGCGAGATTGAAAAACCGCGCCCAACGGAGCCCCTTCCCCGACCTTTTCGATCACCTCGAACCAACCTCGTGGCGTGCGGAGGCTGCCCTCCTGCTCGCCCAGTCCGTAGCGCGAAGTGCTCACGTCCGTCTCCCAGAGCAGCGAACCCGTCTCGGTGATCACGCGCACCTTCTGTGCGGGAACATCGACGTAGAAATGACGGTTGTTCGTGAAGTCGGGAGGGGTGGTCATCGCGGGACTTTCCAAAATCAATACTCGTTAATCCGGTCCACCATCTTGCGGAAGCGGCCGAAGCTGATCCGGTCGAAGTCGACACACAGGCGTGGCAGGTGGGCCAGCTCCGGCTCGTTCGCCTCCACCGGGTGCGGTTCCGACATGTAGACCCGTCCATCGGGTACAATAATATCGGCGAAGTCATGTTTCAAGGAGACGAGCGCCTCCTCCGGCAGAGCGCGCAGGACGCGAACGACAAGCAAGTCGCCAACGAAGCGGTACGAGTGGAAATTGTGATAGAAATGGACAATCTCGTGGCAGGCATCCTCCACGTCATCCGTGATCTTGAACAGGTCGAAGTCCCACGGCGAAATCCAGCCGTCGCGCAGCAAATGCTCGCGGAGATAATGCTCGAACGTACGCCAGAAATTGCCGCCGGGCGCGTCGATGAAGACAACCGGCATGAGCCGGCCCTTGCCGGTTTGCAACAGGGTGAGCGCTTCGAAGCCCTCGTCCATCGTGCCGAATCCTCCGGGGAAGAGGGCAATGGCGTGTGTCTGCCGGACGAAGTTCAGTTTGCGGGTGAAAAAGTAGCGGAAGTTGATCAGCTTCGGATCGCCATCGATCGTCGGATTCGGCTTCTGCTCGAAGGGCAACCGGATGTTCAGCCCGAAGCTGTGCTCGCGGCCTGCCCCGGCTTGGGCCGCTCCCATGATTCCGCCCCCGCCGCCGGTGATGGTCATGAAGTGATTCTTCGTCATCAACTCCGTGAAATCATGCGCGGCCTTGTATTCCGCCGTGGTCGGGTACGTCCGGGCCGAGCCGAATACGGTCACCTTCTTGACATCGTCGAAGGGAGTGAAAATCTTGTGCGCATAGCGCATCTCCTTCAGCGAGTTATTGAAGAGCCGCAGATCGGCGGTGGAGGGCTTTTGCTGGGCCAGTTTCAGCACGGAAACGACCATTTCGAAGAAATCCTGGCTGTGTCCTTCCACGCCCCAATCGCGCAAAAGCTCCCGGATGCGCTGATCCATCTCGGCATTGCCAGTAGAATACGGTAAATTTTTACTTGGCGTCACAGGCCGCAAAGTGCCACTTTCACTACGCGATGGCAAATCTAATAGACGCTCTGGAAGATCGGATTCTGATTGGGGATGGTGCGACGGGGACATACCTGTACTCGCTCGGCATCGGGTCTGACCATTGTCTGGAGGAAGCCAACCTCCATCAACCGGAACTGGTCACCCGGGTCTATAATGAATATATCGGCGCGGGCGCTCATATCATTGAGACCAATAGCTTTGGCGCGAACAAATTCCGACTCTCGCGGTTCGGCCTCGAAGACAAGGTCAACGAGATCAACTGGCGCGCGGCCCGTCTCGCCGTGGACGCCGCCAAGGGCAAGAATGTTTTCGTCGGCGGCTCCGTCGGTCCTCTCTCCCTGCGCCCGACCGATCCGCCCCTGAGCGAGAGCGACCGCAAGGCGTTCTTCCGCGAGCAAATCGGCGCGCTGCTGGATGGCGGCGTGAATTACATCTCGCTGGAAACATTCACCGATCTCTCCGAACTGCTGCTCGCGCTCGACGTCTTCCAGAATCTGTCCAACGTCCCGGTCTGCACCGCCCTCGCCGTCAGCGAGGAAGGCCGCCTCGCCTCGGGCCAAGACCTCGCCACCGCGTGGAAAAAACTGCGCGAAGCCGGAGCCGACATCGTCGGCATCAACGGCACGGTCGGCATTCAGGCCAGCCTTTATCTCCTCTCCGGCATCGAAGTCGGCATCGACGACCGCATCGCCGTTTATCCGAACGCGGGCAAGCCGGCCTTCTACGAGGGCCGCTTCAACTACGAAGCGAGCCCCGAATACTTTGCAGAAAATCTGCCCCGCTTCGTTGCGGAGGGGGCCAACCTCATCGGTGGCGATTACGGCACCACGCCCGCGCACATTGCGGCGCTTGCCGAAGCCGCCAAGGAATTGAAACCGGTGCGCCAGAAAGCCGCGCGGACGAAATCGCGTGTGACCGTCACCGGCAAGACCGCCACTCCCGCCACCGTGGAGAGCGAGGAAGAATCACTGCTTGATCAGGTAAAGCACAAGGTCGTCAGCATCGTCGAACTCGACTCGCCCAAGACGCTCTCGATGGACAAGTTCCTCACGGGCGCGCAAGCGCTCAAGGACGCCGGAGCCGCCGCCGTCACGCTCGCGGACAACTCCCTCGCCATCCTGCGCGTCAGCAATTTCGCCGCCGCCGTTCTGCTCCGCGAAAAAGTGGGCATCACGCCCTTGCTTCACCTCGCCTGCCGCGACCGCAATCTCCTCGGCATCCAGTCCGAGCTCATGGGCATCGGCATCCTCGGTTTCCGCCACATCCTCGCGATCAGTGGCGATCCCGCCAAAGTGGGCGATCATCCGGGCGCGACGTCCGTTTACGATGTGAACTCGGTGGGCCTGATCAAGTTGATCGCCGGAATGAATCGCGGCGTGAATGCCGTCGGCAAGGGGCTCAACGGCCAGACGAAGTTCGTGATCGGTTGCGCCTTCAACCCGAACGCCCTCAACTTCGACTCGCAGGTCAAAAAGCTGGAGATGAAAATCGCCGCCGGTGCGCAATATGTCATGACGCAACCGGTCTTCGATCCCGCCCTGGCCAAGATGACCGCGCAACGGCTCAAGCCCCTCGGCGTCCCGGTCTTCATCGGCGTCATGCCGCTGCTCCACTCCCGCAACGCCGAGTTCCTGCACAATGAAGTGCCCGGCATCAAGATTCCCGAGAACGTCCGCGAGCGTCTCCGCGCGGCGGATGAAAAAGACGGTGCCGCCATCGGTCTCGAACTCGCCCGGGAAATCCGTCAGACGGTGCTCGAGCACTTCAACGGCATCTATCTCATCACACCGTTCCTGCGGTATGAGCTAAGTCTCGAACTCCTCGGTTGACCCGCTTCGACTCCTCTCCCGAAAGGCGACGCTTCGCGGCGTGCAACGCTTCGAGATAGCGCAAGCCATGGTGCGTATCGGGCTCCAGATAACTACCCTCCGTCCACTCGTTCCACGCGTTGATCGAGAGCGCATTGAGATGATTCGTGGAACCCTGCAATCGAGTGAGTGCCGCCGAAACCGCCTTCCCGAAATTCTCCGGCGTATTGTCATTCAACATCGACATGAACGGATACCCGAGCGGTTGATGTCGATCCGAGGCCACGGTCCGGGGCGAAGTATCCCATCCCATCGTGACGTTCGGCAGATAGGGCAGCGACATCTTGGACGCGATCTCGCTCCAATACTTGAAATAATCGTCCTGCGCTTTCTGGTAGGGGCTTTGCGGAAAGGTGTCGAGCGTGACGTGATGCACCCAGACATAGGACGAAAAACTGTCGAAGCCCAATAACCGCGTGAGCTCCTCCGGGTTGGGCAGGGCCGTCTCGCCAGGCAGGATGGTGTAGTACCACACCACCGCGTTCAGATGTACACCGGGAAATCCCGCCAGCTTCACCCGCCGCCGGAAATCGGCCAGCGCTTCGCGACTGGCCTCCACGCCACCTAAACCGGCACACAAGCGCGAAAGATCGTAGATGGAGAAATACGGACAGCCATTGATCCGCCAGTAATTCGGCTTCTTGAAATACGTTTCGATGATGGAGTCCGTGATCGTGCGAAAGGCTTTCGGCGTCACCTCGCCGGGATAGAGAAGAGGTGCCGTGCCGGAAGGGTTGGGGCTGGCCTTGGCCGGATGAATATCCACCCAGTTGTGATTCGCCCACATCAGGGCAAAGCGCATCCGGTCCTGATTCGCTGCGCCGAGAAAACCACGATCCAAAGCCCGCTCCAGAAAGGGACCATCCTCGTAATGATACCAATCGAACAAAAACGTATCGATGCCGTGGTCCGCCGCGCAATCGATCTTTCGCGCCATCACGCGTGGATCGGATTCATCCTCATAGCCCCACTGCGGCACCAGCGGTTGACGATGGCCCGGAAACCGGGGCTCCGCCCGCTTCACCAAATCCCACTCCGTCCATCCCGGCCCATGCAGGGCCTCGTTGCGGGGATCGGAATGGTAGTTCGGAAAATAATACGCGGCGATCTCAACGGGTGCTTTCATGATGGGGTATCTTTCAGCGTCCATCATGAAGGCAATACCCGGCCTCAACCTTCATAACCTTGCCAATCCCTAGCACAATCTCGCCATCGCTCTCAGAGCCTGTCTACGATCTTTTCAGAGAGGCGCTGAGAGCCTATCCACTCCAAAAAGATCGTGAACAGGCTAACGCGGCGCGGGGCCGGTGGAGGCGCGAACGATGAGATGCGTCGGGAGAATTTCGTGGGGCGGAGTCCACTGTCCGGGATTCGCCCACGCTTGCGCGATCGCTTCGGCGGCCCGGTAGCCTCCTTGTTCGATGGGATGGTTCACCGTCGTGAGGGCGGGGAACCAGACGAGTGTTTCCGGATAGTTATCGAATCCGATGAGGGAAATTTCCTCGGGAATTTTGCGTCCACTCTGGTGAATGGCCGTCAGTGCGCCCAGCGCCATGTCATCATCGAGCGCCATCACGGCGGTGATTTCCGGCGCTTGTTTCAGCAGCAATTCCATCGCGCGCAATCCGGCCATGCCGCGGACATGCTCGGAGGGTTTGATGGGGGGCGTATGCGCGAGCCAGTGACCTTGCGGTGTAATCCCGGCCGCGACGAGCGTATCCTTGTACCCGCGCAACCGTTCGCGATGGTCGTGGTTGCTGACGTGGGCGTGGCAGATGTAGCCGATGCGGCGATGGCCGAGATCGAGCAGATACCGCGCGGCGGCGCAGGAGCCGGAATAGGAATCGTTGTCGATGTAGCCGAGCTTGGGCAGGTCGCTTTGCGAATCGAGCAGGATCACCGGGAGGCCGGAGTCGTTCAATGACTGAAATTCCTCCCGGAAGTGATCGGGGATGATCATGATCACGCCGGAACATTGCTGGTCGCGAATTTGCTGCAGGAGCGAGGTCTTCGATTTCTCCCGGTAATGAATGATGCTGACGTCAATGCCGCGATCGGCCACGTAGTGAAAGACGCCGTTGAGCGCCTTGCGTATGTAATCATTCAGGCCGTTATTGCTGGGAACCGTAAAGGCGATCTTGGGCGCGCGTTGCAACGGGTAGTCGGGCAGGAAGTGATACCGGCGCAATAATTCATCGATGCGCGCGCGCGTGGCTTCACTGACCCCGACGCGACGGTTGATGACGCGCGACACCGTGGCCGCCGAAACTCCGGCTTCCTCGGCGATGCGGTAAATGCTGATTTCGCGGCGGCGTCTAGCCATGATGAAAAATACTGTGGTTACAAATAATTACAGCGCAAACATAGACCCACACCAACGAGCCCGTCAAATGAAAATCGGGAGTGGAACGAGTGTAGCGTTGACAGGAAAAGAAAAAGGCCGGAATATGTTGCGCAACTATATTGGTCGTTTTCCCCATTGAATCCAACTCTTTTCTTTTTATGAAATCGTTTCTGCCTTCGGGCCAAGTTCGCATCGGAGCTAATTACTGGGCGTCGCACGCCGGCATGTTGATGTGGCGTCATTGGCGCGCCGATGTGGTGGAGCAGGATTTCGCCCAGCTTCACGAGCACAAACTCGAAGTGTTGCGTGTGTTTCCGCTTTGGCCCGATTTCCAACCGCTCAACCGGATGTTGACGGCCCACAGTCATTTCGTGGAAATGCGTCACGACGAGCAGCCGCTGTCCGATGCGCAATTCATTCAGGATGGCGTCTCCGAGGAAATGTTGGAGCGCTTCGGCGTGATGGCCGATTTGGCGCAGAAATATAAATTGGGATTGGTCGTGGGTCTTGTCACCGGCTGGATGAGCGGACGTCTTTTCGTTCCCACCGCGCTTCAGGCGTTCAACCCGATTACATCTCCTGAGTCGATTCTCTGGCAGGTGCGCATGGTTCGCGCGATCGTACGCCGCTTTAAGGATCATCCGGCGATTCATGCCTGGGATCTCGGCAATGAATGTAATTGCATGGGCGCTGCCACGCGCGAAGAAGCGTGGGTGTGGACGAATACCATCGCCAGCGCGATCCGCGTGGAAGATTCGTCGCGGCCGATCGTCTCGGGCATGCACTCGCTGCCGGCCGATGCGACCAAGCCGTGGTCCATTCGTGATCAAGGGGAATTGACGGACCTGCTCACCACGCATCCTTACCCGCCCTTCACGCCGCATTGCGATCGCGATCCGATCAATACGATGCGGCCGCTGCTGCATGCCATCGCGGAGACGCGGCTCTATGCGGATCTGTCCGGCAAACCCGCCTTCGTCGAGGAGTTTGGCAATCTCGGACCGTCGATCTGTAGTGAAAAAATAGCGGCCGACATGGCACGCGTGCGACTTTACGACATCTGGGCTCACGATTGCCGCGCCGCTGTCTGGTGGTGCGCCTTTGATCAGACCGAACTGGAAAATGCGCCGTATGATTGGATCAGCGTCGAGCGTGAGCTCGGACTTTTCCGCGCCGATCGCACACCCAAGCCGGTCGCCAAAGAGTTTCAAGCCTTCGCCAATACCGTGGCCCGGTTGCCGCTGCAAACGCTGGCCCCGCGCCGCGTCGAAGCGGTGTGCCTGCTCACCCATGGTCAGGATCAATGGGGTGTGGCCTACTCGGCCTTCATCCTCGCCCGGCAGGCGGGCTTTGATCTGCGCTTCCATTACGCCGACCGGGAATTGCCCGAGGCGGATCTTTATTTCCTGCCGAGCGTGCGGGATCACCGCGCCATCCCGCGCCGGTTGGAGAAGACCCTCTGGGAGAAGGTGGCAAAGGGGGCCACGCTCTATCTTTCGATCGACGAACATGGCAGCTTGGGCGACTTCACCCACAACTCCGGCCTGACGATTCAGACGAGTTCCCGGCGTGCCGGAGCTTGCGAATTCCAATGGGCGGCTCGCGACAAGAAGACAGGTTTGCGTCTCGCCGCTCCGCTGCGGGTTCGCCTGAGCGTGGAAAAAGGCGAGGTGCTCGCCTCCGAAGCGGATGGTTCTCCCGTCTTCTGCCGCTCTCAATACGGCAAAGGCACGATTTATACCATGGCGATTCCGCTCGAGGCTTCGCTCGCCCTGGAAGCCGAAGCTTTTACCCCTGGGAAGATGCAACCCTTCTGGGAGATTTACCAGACCGTCGCCGCCACCGCGCTGTCCACCCGCCAGATTCGCAAGACATCGCCTTGGCTTGGAGTGACCGAGCATCTGACGACCGAAGGCAATCTCGTCGTCATGCTCATCAACTACCTGCCCGAGAAGCTGGAGGATGTCATCACGATCGCCCCCGGCTATCGACTGGTGAAGATTCTCGTGGGCTCCGGTCCACAGCCCGACGGGCGAATCGAACTGCCCGCCAATGACGTGGCGCTCTGGGTTCTTTCTTCCGTGTAGTTGTCAGAGAACCGCAGCCTGCGGCGTTTGGTGAAAGGGGTTCCTGCCTCCCAATCAAACGCCGTATCCCAACAGCGCGAAGGCCCTTCTGCGCCCCGCTTCCATTTAATAGCTTCAATAGCCCGGCAATTGTTGCCGCGAAGAGCTGCCGGTAATCTCATTTAAGATCGTTGAAATGCGGCCGATCTAGATTTTAGATCTATGATCAATCATATTTCAATTGGGAGCAAACTGGTTGATGCATTGTGATCGGCTCTAGACTAAAATAAGAACAGATTAATAGGTACGCCAAAGGCAGAAATATTAGAGGCCTGAATAAGTCAGGCTTATATTTTTCGATATTTTGGAGACAAAAAGCTTGCCTTTGCTTCCCTATGGCGTACTTATTAAGTAAATACTAAGTACGTATTATGAAGCGTAAATGTCATCAAATGGGTCTTACGCTAAGCTCGAAAGCGAAATCGGGCTTCTCGCTGGTTGAACTCCTTGTCGTGATTGGAGTGATGTCGCTTTTGGTCACCGTCACCATGGTGAACATGCAGGGCTTCAACAAGAGTGGTAACCTCACCGCCGCCGGCAATCAACTGGTCGACATGGCCAATCAAGCCCGCCAGCTCGCCACCACGAAGAATGTGAATACGGCGCTGGTTATTATTTCGAAAGCAACAGCCGCGGATACGGGGAAGAATATCACAGAGACCAAAGTAGCGCTCAAGACCTTTTGCCTGATGCAATACCTTCCAACGGCAACATCATCGCAATGGCAGATGGTTACCCGCTGGCAGTCGCTCCCGGCCTCCGTGACGATCGATAATAGCAATGCGACGATTGATGTGACTCAATTTTTGTACTCGCCAACTTTGAGTACGGGAACGTTGTCGGCAAAACACCTCTCCAAGGCTTATTCCAGCAGCCCTTCCGATGTCAATCTTCTCGCTTTTCAAGTTTTTACGCCCGAGGGATCCATGGAGACGGGAGGGAACATCAAGCGTTTGAAACTTGTTCCCGATAAAAACGGAGTTGCTGATACAAATAGTAAAAATTTCTACGAGATTGTTTTTAATCCTTATACGGGCAGTACCAAAGTATTTCGCCCGGAAGATATAGATAATTGAAGCCGTTCATTCCAAACACAGAGAAAGCGTTCAGCCTGGTGGAAGTCGTCATGGCGCTGGGGGTGATTTCCTTTGCACTGGTGGGTATGCTTGGACTTTTAAGTGTCGGCTTCACGGCCGCGAAGAAATCGACTAAGGCCACCAATTTAGCAGCGATATCCTCGCAAGCGGCGGCAGTGATTCGCAATAATACGAATTTTACGAGCGCTGCACTCTCTTTACTGTCGGGAAATCCGACCAATATTTACTTTGATTATTCTGGAAGGATGCAGTCCTCCAAAGACCAAGGCTCTGACTCATACTACCTGTGCGAAGTTCGTACTCGGGCTGTGACGGCGGTTTCCAGTCTCTCTGGTTATACGGTGTTGGTCATGACAGTGAGTTCCCCGGTTAAGGCTTTAGATGCCAATCGTACCAAAGAGGTCGTTCATGCAACCATCGTGCGTTAGATGTCGATCTGCCTTTAGCTTGGTTGAATTATTGGTGGCCACTTCTGTCGCCACGATGTTGATGTTGATTCTCGCCGGGGTGTCCTCGCAGGTGAGTAAGCTCCTTACTACAGGCATCAGTCAGAACCAAAATCGTGTCAACGCCCGAGCCGCAATGTCGTTCATGGCGCGGGAGCTTAAGCAGGCTGCGATTGCAAAACAGAAGACTTATGCGGTTGGAACTACGCCAGTCAGCGCGCTTCACTTAGTCATCAATCCTTCGTCAATTACTGAGCCATACATGAATCCCGATGCTGTTTTCTGGCAGGCACCGATTGCGACCACGACCACAAGCGGGGATATCGCTGAGGTGGGCTATTTCGTTTATCGGGATGACAAGGTAGATGTGACCGGTAAGCATACTTTCCATTCGGATCTGATGCGGCTCTTCGTCAATCCTACGGATACGACGAATTATAGAATCTATAGTCAACCTGGATCGTGGTTGGATGCGGGCTTGCTTGGCCAGTTCATTCCTACCAAGCTCAATAATTATCAGGGTTTGTTTTTGGAAAATGTCATAGGTCTCTGGGTGATGCCTTACAAGGATAATGGGAGGCCCATGAATACGGTGACCGGTCCGAACGTCGAGATGACGACCATTCATGCCTACGATTCCCGCCATAATAATGTCCCGAGCGCACCCATAGATCGATTACCTTCCATGGTGCAGGTCTCTCTGTTGGTGGCGGATTCCACCACGATCAAGAGGTTGACTGGTAATATTCCGGTTTCCGGCTACGTATCGGCGGATGAGTGTTTCGCTGCATTGAAAGCATCATCAGGCGCCAATGCCCGTCTCTTGGTGACGGGAGCGGATGTCATTTATTTTAACGTAGCGTTGGACAACTATTAGCCCTCCATTGCGGAGGAGAGATAATCAGGATGAAGCAGCAAGAAAACAAGGACGAGGGATTTTCACTGGTGATGTCGCTGATTTTTATCAGCCTCCTCTCCGTACTCGTTGTGGGCTTTCTGACCAGCATGCGGGTTGAAGTTTCCTCGTCTGATGCGCACCTTCAGGCGACGAAGGCCAAGTATTTTGCGGACGCAGGCACGGACATGGCTATTGGACGGCTCAAGTATGCAACCGGAACCCCTTCTACGACAGTAGCAGGATTATTTTGGGTAACCCAGCCCGGCCGCATCTATACGGCCACCCTAACGGGTACCACGGTAAATGGGATAACGACTTATAAATTTCCTGCAGGATTTAATCCTGGGAATTTGACAGCAGTTGATTTGTTTTCCGGTGGGGATGGCAGTTATTCGGGGAGCGATGATTTGACGGCGAACCTTCAGGGGACAGTGGGTTACTTGATGCCAACTTCGACGACGGATAAGATAAGGGTGTCGTGGATCTATGTCCGCAAGGATGGAACCTTGGAACTCGCTCCAAGTAGTAATGTGCCTCCCTATAGTGTGACCAATCCAATCGTCGGACGTTTTGCTTATTGGGTGGACGATGAGAGTGCGCGAATAAATGTAAACTCGGCGGCGACCCGTACCAGTGCTAATCTTTTGGCCAGTCCTTCACAGGTCAATATGATGATTTTTGGCTCGCTGGCGCAGAGTGGCTCTCTAAGCAATCTAATAACCTTTCGAAGCACGGTGCATGCGATTAATTCCCTGAATGACATTCGTCAGGTACCTATATCGATGGGGCCGTTGTTGGATAGCGAAGCTTTTTCTCTATCGATCAATAATCAGTCGCCGGACCTTAATATGTTTGGCGAACCGCGGATCGTTTTGACCACGCAAGAGAGGTTGGCGGCGGGGGCTCCCTTCTTGGATATTCTTAATACAGCCAATTCGGATCCAGGTGGATTTGATTCATTGAACACGGCCAAGGTTAATACTATCGTCAATAAACTCATTACGATGCTGAGTCGGGATGGCTGGCCTTACAGTAATACCAGTTTCGCAGGGAAGTATACGAGTAGTGGTTCAATGGCGGATGCGGCTCAAATCGCAGTCAATATTATTGATTATGTTCGTTGTCGGGAATCGACTCGCCAATTGGTACATCCCATTCGGGGCTCTGTGACAGGTAGTTCGTTTTCGCTCAATGGTAGCAGCGGTGATATTCTTGGGGTAACTCGCACTTTGAAGATTACCGAGCGGATGGTGGAGTTGACTGCTGATCCGACTGATACGCAGGCCGGACTTTTGAAAGTGACCTACGAATTGCATTTGCCGAAATATTCCAATGTCTATGGCCTATCTTTGAAAAATAACTATACGGTTTCTCATTACATTGGGAGTTATCCTTACCCGTATTTCGTGCTGACAAAGGGTGGCTTGGAATCAAATACCAATAGTACCAACATTTCAGGACAGTACTGTATAGATAATATCAATGCCACCGCCAGCTCGCTTGTAATGAATGCGGGCGATTACGTCACTGTCACGATGTCTCCAAAGCAGGTTTTTTTCAAAACGGATTTAAATACGCGCACCATAGGACAGATCATTGGTGTGGGTGTGTTTTCCTCCGGTATTATTGATAGCTTGTCGGCCACGATTTCTTGTCGAGTGGATTATTGTGGGCAATCTCCATCGGTTTATACCGTTAGTACTCCCCAGACAAAATCCTTGGCCACTGACGATCCTTGGTGCAATCGTTCTGCGGCGGATTGGAAATATCTCGATAAAACGTTCGGTGGCTCCAATACCAATGCCACGACACTTGGAAGTGCGCCTCTTGCGACGGGACCTCAACAGGATACGGATACAACTAATAGGACGACGGATCTCAGTGAGCGACTGCCTGCCATGGCCGGTTCATCGACTACATTATCGAATAATACTTATGGAGTGGTGGAGAGCGTAGCGGAGTTGGGTTATATCAACAGTGGAATGCGCTCGCTTACTGCCAGTATTCCCTACCGGACTTTAAGAATGCAGCCCAAGCGTGCTACCGATCAAAGTTTGTTGCCGGATTGGGTGCTGATGGATATGTTTTCTGCTCCCAAGTTGAGGTGGACGAGTTTCTCGGGTCCAAATGCACGATCGGCCACAGTGCCTACCCAGTTGAGTTACTCTGAACAAGCCGTAACGGCCACGACGTCGCCATGGCTGGCGCGTTCGAGTGGTCAGGTGAATCTCAATGCCACGATCTTCCCCGCTTTCAAGAATTCGGGGAATAACGTAATTACGCGTTCGAAGCCACTGGAGGCTGTTTTCCTCGGTGGAAATACGGATGTCCTTTTGACTACGGTTATTTCGACGAACACTTCTCCTGTTAACACGGGCGGCCTTGCGACCGCGATCCGCAATCGTACCGTGACAAGCGGCTATCGCTTCACTTTTACCAGTGCGAATCCTCTAATCAGTCGAGGCGAAATTACCGAATTAAGCGGAGTCACCGATGCCTCTGAAGAAAGTGAAATTCGCTTGCGGGGATCAATTGATCAATTGACGACACGCGGTAGCGTTTTTCGAGTTTATGCGATTGGTCAGGCGATAAGTCAGTCCGCTGCATCGCCCTATCCCATCACTGTATTGGGTGAGAAACGTACCATGTCCCTGGTAGAACGGTCTGTAGCTATGGCGACTACTTCAACGCCTACGACAACTAATTCCGCTCCCACGACGACTGTTTCTTTTAAAGTAATTTATAGCAGCAAGCCCTAAGCTTTTTTCCGGAGGCGGCGCGTGCTGTTGCCTTGGTGCCAGTGGGGGGTGGTCATGATTTCACGGGGGATGGCGGGGAAGCCGGTTTCTCCGCGCAGGAGCATGTTATGCAATTGTTCGACGGCGGCCTGGCCGGTGCTGTCAAGGTGCTGGGAGATGCCGGAGAGATGTTGCATCGCGGGATAGTTGCGGCTCAGCGAAGCGATGCCGATGTCGCGGGGAATTTTCCACCCTCTTTTCGCGAGGAAATCATAGACTTGAAAGTCGTTCGTGATGATGCATTCGGGCTTATGCTCGGTCACCCAGGCTTCGAGATTTTCGGGTGTGAGGATCTCGGGCATATGGGGTGGGACAGTGACAAAGGTGGGATCGATGATGGATTCCTTGCACAACGATCCGAGCCATTCGAAGCGGGTGCGCCGTTCGTTGGAGATGGCATTGACCAATCCGACCCGGCGGTATCCGAAGGATTTGAGTTTGGCGCAGACGAGGCTCATGGCGGCAAAGGTGTCGGAGCCGGTGCGGTGGGAGGGGATTTGATCGAGCGGGGTGCCGATGGAGACGATGGCGTAGCGGTCCCATTGGAGCTTCAGTTGCAACGGCTGGGTGTGCAGCGGGAGGATGAGAATACCCCGGACGCCGCGCCCGGTCAAAAATCGATCCGGGTGAGGGCTGAGGTGCAGCTCGCGCTGGATATTGATGACATCGAGATTGTAGCCGAGCCGCGTACAGGTTTCGCGCATGCCACCGAAAAGGGCATCGATCCATCCACTTTTGTCCGGCAGCCAGCGGTCATCGAGCAGGGCGGCAATATTCGCGAAGGTCTGGCGCTTGTGATCGCGATCGCGGCGGGCGACGAGCGCGGCCAGCATGGGGTCTGGCACGTAGTGCAGTTTTTTGGCGGCTTGGTGAACGCGGGCGCGCGTCGAGGCGGAAATGCGGGGGTCGCCACGCAATGCCATGGAGGCCGTGGCGGCAGAAACTCCCACGGAGCGCCCTACGTCGGCGAGGGTGGGAGAGGAGAAAGGCCGTGCCATGCGGGCATTGAATGCTGTCGGATTGGTTACTTCAAGACAAAGCGTGAACTTATTTGTTTTATAGATTAAATGGTTCTTCCGTTGTCTCAAAGGGGAGTTCGGGCAGACTAAAGAGTGGAAGGTAAATCCTCATTTCGAAACATCTTTATGTCATCCTCTGCCGTCTCTTCTGATTTTCTTTTGGAGCATTTTAACCGTCGCGATTCAGCGGTGGAGCAGCGCATTGCGGAGGGCATTGAAAAGAATCGCAAGGGTACGGGCCAATTGCGGTTCGTCGATGGCGAGGGGCGTTCGCTTTCGGGCGTGAAGGTGTGTGGGCGGCTGAAGCGGCACGAGTTCCTCTTCGGCGCGAATGCCTTCATGATCGATGGCTATGATTCGGCGGAAAAGAATGCGCGTTTTGAAGAGGCCTTTACCGGCGTGTTCAATAGCGCGGTGGTTCCGTTCTTCTGGGCGGATTTGGAGCCGCAGCCGGGTGAATACCGGTTTGATCGGAACAGCCCGAAGGTCTATCGCCGTCCGCCACCCGATGTGGTGTTGGATTTTTGTCGGAAGCATCATCTGACGCCGAAGGGGCATTGTCTCGTGTGGCACCAGATCTTTCCCAAGTGGTTGCCGGAAAAGCCGGCCGATGTCGCGCCGCTGATTCGCAAGCGGCTGCAGGTGATCGGCGAGCGCTATGGCAAATTAATTCCCTACTGGGACGTGGTGAATGAAGCGATGGAGAAGTACATGTTCACGGAGGTGAAGATGTTGCCCTCGGATTACGTCTATCAGGCGTTTCAAGCCGCCGGGCAATATTTTCCGCCGTCGGCGCATCTGTCGCTCAATGAGGCGACGGCTTATTCCTGGCGCGAGTTTTTTGATGAAACAACAGGACTCGATTTGCTGGCGAAAAATTTGATCCTGCGCAAGGCGCGGCTCGATATTCTCGGGCTTCAGTATCATTTGTTCTTTTACGAGAACGGCGGGCTGTCGACGCGGGTGCAGATGATGGCGGATGCGCGTGATATTTATCTCGATCCGAAGCGTCTATTCAAAGTGCTGGATCAGCATGCGAGCTGTGGCGTGCCGATGCACATTTCGGAAGTGACGCTGCCTTGCTACAAGGAATTGGCCAACAGCGAAGCGTTTCAGGCGGATCTCATGCGGGAACTTTATCGCCTCTGGTTCAGCCACGCTTCGGTGGAAGCGATTTACTGGTGGAACATGGCGGACGGCGCGGCTTATGGCAAAGAGGGTGAGTTGTGCGGCGGCTTGTTGAATGCCGATCTGAGCGAGAAACCGGCCTACAAAGCGCTGCGTCAATTGGTGCGGGAAGAATGGGTGAGCTCGTTCGAGGGACGGTCCGGGGAGACATTTGATTTTCGCGGTTACTACGGCACCTACGAGCTCACGATCGAGCATGCGGGCGGCAAGAAGACCTGTGAGATTTTGTTGAGTAAACACAACGAAACCGATTTTGTGATCACGCTGGAATCGCAGGCCAAATCTGCCGCGTCCTCGCGCCGAACCCCGAGCGTGGCATTGACGAGATAAAGTGTGGCGCACGGGCTTGACGGTCTCTTCGAGACTGTTCAGCCTAGACATACTCACTTGATTTTATGAGCTACTCCATTCGTCTTATCCCGGCTTTTTTTGTCTCGGTTGTCTCCATTGCCATTATCGGATTTTTACCGAATACGCCGGTGCGGGCAGCGGACCATTATCTGGATCTTTCCAAGCTGGCGAATCGCGCGTTTGTGGATGATGTTCCGGGTGATGGCAAGGGTGGATGGAGCGATCAGGGCGCGGAAAATTCGTTGCGCGGGATGAAGGCCGGACCGAAGGATTTTGAGAACTTTCATTTCACCATTATCGATGGCGGCAAGAATGCGGGTCGCGAAGTCTTGGTTTTCACGAGTTCTCATGGGACCACGAATTTGCGTGAAGTAGAAATTCCGGTAGGAGCGACGGCCCCTGCGAACGGGGGTGCGCTCTATTTGCTTCACACCACCTGCTGGGCTTCTCCGAAGGAATCGGAAAAAGTGGGCGTCGTGACGGTGCGGTTTGCATCTGGCAAGACGTTGGAATTTCCCGTCGCCACCAAGCGCGACGTGGCGGATTGGTGGAACGCGGCGGATTTTGAAAATGGATTGGTCGGCTATCGCGAGGAGAATAAATCGTCGCTCGTGGGAGTGTATATTTCCCGCTTTCCGATTCCGGCTGGCATGGGAAAGCCTGAGGCCGTGACGCTCAAGACGGAGGGCGGTCCGATCTGGATTGTTCTCGCTGCCACGCTTTCGGACAAGGATCAGCCGTTGCCGAAACGCGAGGTGTGGAAGTCGGTCGCGGATGAAAATTGGAAACCGGTAAACCAGTCTGATCTCGAAGTGAAGGCGGGTACGGCGCTCGATATGAGCGCGCTATTCGGTGCGCCGTCGGAAGCGGGTCGCGACGGATTTTCTGAAATCAATTCAAGGGGTGAACTGGTCTTTGCGAAAAAAGCGGATCAACCCGTGCGTTTTTTCTGTCTCTCCACGGTCATGGGGAGCTACCCGAATTTCAGCTCGGAAGAGATTGAACGTTTCGCGCAGCAAGCCTCGCGGGCCGGGTACAACCTTTGCCGTCCGCACTTTCTCGACATCTTTCTGATGAAGGACAGCGCGAAGGATCTCGATTTCAATCCGAAACAACTCGATCGCTGGGATCGCCTCTCGGCGGCATTGAAGAAGCAGGGGATTTATTTCTATATCGATGCGAGCACCTCGTGGGCGGCTTACTACGCGATGGCAAATCCGTGGGGCAAGGAAAGTCACGCCAAGTTGCTCAAGAGCCGTCTCTATTATGATGAGGCGGCGCGTGCGCACTGGAAAGCCGGAGTGAAGAAATTCTTCGAGCATGTCAATCCCTACACCGGAGTGGCGCTCAAGGACGAACCGCAGGTAGCCGTGGTGCAGCTTCGCAACGAAGCGGGGCTCAACTTCCTGATGAATCTTCCCAATAGTTTCGATCCGGGAATGGTGGTGCCCTTTCGTAAGTGGCTTGCGAAGCGTTACGGCACCACGGAAAAACTGGCGGCAGCGTGGACGGCTTCCGAAAATGGCAAGACAGTCTGTGCGTTGACCAAGGGGCAGACGCTCGAGACGGTGGCCCTGCCTCCGATGAACGGTCGCGGTCCCGATACGCGCGATCTGCAGCAATTCTTCGTGGAGATTGAGCGCGAGACCTACATTTGGCTCGCGCGAACGATTCGCGAGATCGGCGTGAAAGTTCCCGTCTTCGATTACAACGTGGGTACGTCGGTGCAAACCACGCTGGCTCGCGATGTCATGCCGCTGGTGGACAATCATTCTTACCACGATCATCCCACGACCTATATCGAACCCGGCTCGAGCGAGGGCGGTGGGAATGCCATTTCAACGGGACTCGGTTTCTATCAGATCCTGGCCGGAACGCGGCAGTGGGGGCGGCCTTATCTGTGCTCCGAATGGGGCTATTGTTTCTGGAATAGTTATCGTCATCAGACAGGATTAACCGTGCCGGTCTATGCGGCCTTGCAGGGCTGGCAGATGCAGGCGCATTTCTCTGATCCGGTGCTGCTCTCGACGGTACGGCCAATCAAGACGTTCTGCATCTATAACGATCCCGCGCTCAAGGCGGCGGAGTATATGTCGGCGTTCTTTTATCGGCGGGGCGATGTCCAGACTTCACCGCACCGCGTGGAGGTTTTCATCGATCCGAAAGCGTTGCCGTCGACCTTTGCCTTGCAGGATTCGCTGCCGTTTTCTGTGACGCAGTTGTCATTAATCACGGGTCTTGGTGTGCGGGTGGCCGACTGGTCAGAAGCGGCGCCACGGGGCGATTACCGCGTCGACTGGCGTGTTGTTCCGGAGGGAGGCGAGGCGATTACTGTTCGCGAGGGCGTGCAGGAAGTGAAGGGTGGTGGTCCGGGTGCTGGTGGAAAAAGCCTGATTGCCAAATTGAAAAGCCTCGGTGTACTGAGCGCCGAGAATCGCACCGACGTGGAGAAGGGTTTCTATGAAAGCGATACACGGCAAGTCACGCTGGATCAGGAAGCGCGACAGATCCGCGTGGTGACGCCGCAGAGCGAAGGGGCGAATTTGCCAGAAGGCATGCCTCTCGTGCAATTGGGCGCGCTCTCGGTGCGCAATCTGGGCGATGCTGGCATGACCGTATTTATCGGCTCACTGAAGTCGCAGCCGGTCAAGGAAAGCAGCCGCTTGTTGCTCATTGTCGCGGCCGATGCGTTGAACAGCGGCATGGTGTTCGATGACCACTATCGTCACAAACTTCTGCAATTGGGAACCCAGCCTGTTCTCGCGCGAGTCGCCCGCATGGAGTTTCGCCTGCAGCATCGGAATCCGGCGCGGCTGAAACTCTGGGCCTTGAGCGCCACGGGCGAACGTCGCGAGGAACTCCCACTCAAAGTGGACAAGGATTCTGTCACCGCGTTGATCGATACCGGCAAGCTCAAGGACGGACCCACGCCTTATTTCGAACTGGCGGAATAATCGGGAGGAAGGGATTTAATAGATTAAACAGTGCGTGGCTTGAGACGGATTCCGGTGACGATACCATGAGTATGAAAACCTGCCCTCCGTGTTCGCAAGCAAGCTGATTTAATCTCAACCGAGCTTATTTATGACCCTCCACTATCGCTCTTTAATTCCCGTATTGTCCCTCCTTCTCTCGGTCGCTTCGCTGGAGGCGGCACCCCCGGAAACATTGGCTCGAATCGATATCAGTGGCGGGGGCAAGGATCAGGTGGATCTGGAATTGGTTGGCGTTTCCGGAGAGGGCAAGGCGACCTACGCCGACTGGATGCCAGCGGATCAGCAGAAGAAAAATATTATCGGCAATTTCCCAGCCACGCACGAATGGCAGGAAGCGTCCATCACCATCAAACCGGCGAAGAGCGGCACGATCTCTTTTAGTTTGATGGGACCCTACATTATCGAAGAAGCCGCCACGAAAAAGGTGCGTTGCGTCCAGATGGATTTCGATGATGTCCAGGGCGATTCGGCGGTCATCAAGAACGGCACTTTCGAGAAGAAGGATAACGAAGGACGACCGGTCTACTGGTATACCGTAGACGTACCGAAGAGCAACCCACCCGTTACCGATGCGAATCGCGCGCAAGTCCTGCGGGACGGTGCCAAAGAGGGCGAGTACTTCCTGCGCTCGTGGCATAATTCGCGGATCGGTCAGAGCGTTTTTGTTGAGGCGGGCACTCCGCTGACGATCAAGTTTTTCTATCGTTTGCCTCCTCAATAAAGAGACCGCCCGGTCGACGCGGGCGATTCATTTCAGATGGTCAGGATCTCCTCTATGAAATTCAAAACGGTTTGTTTTGCGGTGGCTTCGCTTCTTTGTGTTTTTCCTGTCGTCCTGACCGCAGGGGAGAAGGATGAAGTGCATTATTGGGCTCCTGGAATTATCAATCAGGAAGCCGGTTCGGTGGAGATGGACATGAAGTTTCTCCGCTCGCGTGAAGAGATGGGGAGCGATTGGTTTTTCGCGTTCCGGCTCACGGGCAATTCCACCAGCGGGGGAACCTCCGTGCTCGCCATGGTATTTTGTCCGCCGGGTGATACGCGGGATTTTCTTGTGCTCGCCAAAGGTCCCTCGGGTGGAAGTTATATCACGCCCGAAACGCCGAAGTTGGAAGTGGGGCGCACCTATCGCATTGCGTTTACCTGGGGAGACGGACAGCACAGTTTCTGGATGGATGGGAAATTGATGGATCGGAAGTCATTCAAGGGACCGCTGGCTTTGCTGCCGCAGGAATTTCGCGCGGGCAGCTATGGGGCCTTTGCCGTGGAGAAACTACGCATCTCGGACATCGCGCGACCCGGTGCGCAACTGCTGGCCAAGGAGGAATTGAAAGCGGATGAGCATGCCACGCTCTTTGAAGACGGTGCCAGCGGAACGCTTCAGCCCGGTCGGACAGCCTGGCAGGAAAAGACATTTGGTGCGTGGGCCTTTCCCGATCGCGTCGCTGCGCCTTTGATTACGCCTGTGGACAAAGGCTTGCGGGTGCCATTGCGCGCGGTGAATTTCAGCGGCAGCGACGCGACGATGGACATCAAGGTGACGGTGTCGAATCGCGCGGGCAAAGACGCCGCCAGTCAGTCGTATCAAGTACCGGTCAAGGCGGGAACAAGCTACGTGCTGACGGAGATTCAGCTACCGGTCATCAAGGAGCCCGGTTACTACAATGCAAAATTGACGGTGAAATCGCCCTCCGGTCGCGAGGTGGTGTACGACTGGTCGTTTGTCGTCCAGCCGCTCGATAGTGCGAAACCGGGAAAACTCGCGGAGTATCTCGGACATCATCACCATTTTGAGAAGCCCGATTTCTATTCGCAATTGGGCATCATGTGGCACCGCGCGTGGGCCAGCGAACGCAGTTTTCTCTGGTGCAATGTGGAACCGGCGAAGGGACAATTTCAGTGGGACGAAGCGGATCATTCCGTCGCGGCGGCGCAAAAGGCGGGCGTGCAGGTGCTCGGCTTGCTGGGGTATCCCGCGACGTGGGCCAGCACGGTTTCCGAGGAAGAAGTGAACCGCGTGAAAGGCAAGGCGGCGAAGGCGTATTTGAAACGGCCCGAACGATTCCAGCCGAAGAGCGTGAAGGATTGGGAGGATTACGTGCGTGCCGTGGTGACGCGCTATCACGATCGGGTGAAATACTGGGAGATTTACAACGAGGTCGATTTCCATCCCCCCTTTCTCTTCGCGTCGTTCAGCGGTTCGACGGAGGAGTATTACAAGCTGCTCGAATCGGCGTACCGCATCATCAAGGAAATTGATCCGACATGTCAGGTCATGACGTCAGGCTTCAGTCTCACGCAGGGCGTGACCGACGTGAACATGCCCGCGGATCTGATGAAGCTTGGCGCGGCGAAGTCGATGGACATCCTCGCGGTGCACGGTTACGCGGGACGCGACAGCATTCAGAATGCGGTGACCGCCGCGCGCGCGGCCAAGCCCGAGGTGCCGCTCTGGCAAACGGAGCGGCAGTACATGGGCGGTTATCTCGACGAGAATCAGGCCGTGCAAATGGCGTTCTGGTGTCTCGACAAGGGATTCACGAAATACTTTTTCCATGAATCCGACAACGACCGCAACTATGGCTCACTCAAACCGACGCCGTACTATGCCGTCACAGCGGAGATCGCCCGCCAACTGCGCGTGTGCGATGCGTACGTCGGGCCGATGGAAGGTCTCGGTGGCGCGGGCATCGGCTGGGTGTTGAAGCGCTCCGATGGCGGCACGCTTTCCGTGATCGCGGCAAATAGCGGCAAGGTGAAGCTGACGTTGGAACCGGTGGACGCGGTTGTCTCCGTCACCGATCTCTATGGCGAATTGGTGTATCAAGGAAAGCTGGATGTGGCCAAGCCGATCGAATTCTCCGGCCTCGTCTATATCGTCAGTCCGGTGGCGCTCAAGGTTGCCAAGGCGGAACGCGAAGTCGGTAACTTGCTGGCCAATCCCGGTTTCGAAATTCGCGATGGGGATTTCATCATGGATGAAGCGGCGGCACGGCCCGCATTCTGGTCCTTGAGTCCCGAAGGTGCTGACCGTAAAAATTTCGGTTACACCAAGAACGGCCACGGAGGAGAATGGGCATTTCGCCTGACGAACCCCGCTGGTGGCAAGGGTGTCTGGGTGGGGCAATCGCTGGTGATCGATACGGCGGGCGAGCTGACGCTTTCGGCTTGGGTTCGCGTGGAGAAAGACAAGACCGCCAAGGTGAAATTTTATCTGCACGTTCCCGGTGTGCCATGGCCCGGTCCGGGCGATGCGGTGTCGGTCACGGGCACCGGCGATTGGCAGCGATTGGAGCTCAAGCGCAACCTCGCGCAGGCGGGAGGTCGTGGCACGGTCGTGGTCGGTATCCAGGAGGGTGAAGGCACCATCGAACTGGATGACATCGAACTAATGCCTACTCCGGCGAAATAAAGGAATGCCAGTTAATAGCTAAAACCAGCCGCCACTTGCGAACCGGTGGGTTCGAGCGAATGCTTAGTCACTACCTACATGAGCACACTTGTCTCTCCCAGCAGCGCGACGGCGGCGAAGCCCGTCGCCCCGGCAAAATCCTCGGTCGTTCCGATTCATCGCGGCATGACTTTTGGTTTTTACGCGCGCAACGGTTACTATGGTTCCAAGCAGGCGCGGCTCGAAGTGGATCGCATGGCCACGCTGAACATCAACTGGGTCTGTGTGATCGCAACTGTCATGCAGGACAACTTTGCCAGCACACGACAGTATCGCGATTTCACGAACACACCCGCAGACGACGAGCTGCGCGACATCATCGACTACATTCACAGCAAGGGAATGAAGGTGCAGCTGCGCCCCATGCTGCAGGGATGGGATGGCTCTGTCCGCTGCTATGTTCACTTTCCGCACGAGGGGGAAATCATTCCCGGATTGAAAATGAATCACTGGACACAGTGGTTCGACAGCATGCTCGAACGCACCCTGCACTACGCGCGACTTGCGGAACGCGGTGGTTGCGAAGCGTACGGTCTCGACAGCGAGCTCGACATGACCACTGAGCAGAATGCGCATTGGAAGCGGGTCGTGGCCGCCGCGCGTAGCGTCTTCTCCGGTCACCTTACCACCGGTCACACGGTTTACGTCGATTTCCTGCGCGAACTGCGCACCCGGCCCGATCATTGGTTCAAGGATCTCGATTCTGTTGGCACCAGCTTCTACGGTCCGCTTGCGGACCCGCCCGCCGATCGGCCCAATATGGGACATGGTCCCGAGCTTTATCATATGGAAGGCAAAGCGCCTGCCGTGGATGCTGCGGCTGATTCACCCGAGATGCAGAAATGGCTCGAAGGACCGCGCCGATATTTTGCGGAAGTGGCGCGCCTGCTGGGCAAGCCTTTCTATTTTGCCGAGTGCGGTTGCTGCTCCACGGCGGAAGCCGTGCGCATCCCTTATCGCTGGGATCATCCCGGTGGTTACGACGGTGCCGTGCAGGCGCGCTACATGGAGAGTGTGCTGCGCGCCTTCTGGGAGGAGCCGTGGTGGATGGGCATGTACTGGTGGAAATGGGATGAGCAGAATGACCGTCCCTTATTGCGGGATGATCCACGCGGTGACAAGGGACTCACCGTTTGGGGCAAGCCTGCTGCTGAGACCATGAAGCAGTGGTACGGACGCACCGATCGTCCGAGCTGATTTTCAACGTGTTGTTTAATAGGTTTAACGGCACGTCGCTTGTAGGGTGTTGCTCGTAAAATCATAATGAGCGCGAAAGGACGAGTCCGGTTGACTCCTTCATGCCATGACAAAACGCTCCGCCTTCACCCTCGTTGAACTTCTCGTGGTCATCTGCATTCTCGCCGTGCTCGCGGCCTTGACGCTTCCCGGAATCCGGACGGCTCTGGCCCGCGCGAACTCCGCCAAATGCCAATCCAATCTGCGCCAAATCGGCATCGCCATGAACGGCTACCTCAACGAACACGAACAAGTTTATCCCAGCGCGATGGGAAAAAATGGCGAGACCACTCCATGGATGTGGCGTTTGCAACCGTACACTTCCATGCCCGCCAATGCGATGGGCTTTGCGCCGTTGCCGCGCGCGGCGGGTATATTCCTCTGCCCGGAATTTCATCCGCCCGGTCGTGAGGTGGCCTATGGATTGAATGCGAGCATGGACCCTTCCTACAGTTTCCCGACGTGGAATTTTCGCGTGCTCAATGTGCCCGCGATCAGCACCTTCCTTGTGGTGGAGATGGCGGTGAACACCGAGTTGTTTTCTCCCGCCTCCAATGGCGATGTGGCGCGTCGGCACCCGCAGAAGTCAGCGAACTTTCTCTTCGTCGACGGTCACGTGGAAAATATTTCAGCGGAAGTTCCAAGGACTGACACCCGCTGGTTCCGGCAATAGAGAGAGCTTCGCGTCGCGCGATTAGCGCACTTGTCGAACCGTCGGCCCATTGATCCAGAGAGGGTGGATGAGCGTTTCCTTCGACATCTTGGGAATGCCGCATTCGCCGCGCATCAACATGCCGTGCAGTTGTTCGATCGCCGTGGCACCGATCTGGCTATGGTGCTGGCCTACCCCGGCGGTTATCTCGGGTGTCTCATAGGAAGGTGTCAAAAGCGACAAGCCAATTTCTTCCGGCACGCGATAGCCCGCGTTGCGTAGAAACGAGACGGCGCGAACATCGCTGGTAATGACGCATTCGGGTTTTTCCTTTTTCACCCAGTCGACGAATTTGGATTCGATGAAATCGTCCGGCAGATAGGGCTTCACGAGTTTGAACCGGGGCGGACGTCGATACTGTTCCTTTGCCAGGGAACCGATCCATTCATAGCGCGTGCGCTTTTCCTGATCGAGCACATGGGCCAGTCCCACCTTGCGGTAGCCGAGTTCGTAGAGATGTTGGCAGGTGATATTCATGGCCATGAAGGCGTTGCTGCCGACACGGTTGAAATTATGTTTGATCGCATGGATGCCGAGCGCGATCACGGAGTATTGTTCCCAATCGAGGTCGATATGAAGCTCGCCGTCGTACAAGGGAAAGATGATCATGCCGCGAATTCCCCGGCCGCGCAACAGTCGGTCGGGTTGAGTACTGGCGGCCAGATCGCGATCCACGTAGAGCACATCCAGGTCATAACCCAGCTGATAGCTGGTGACCTTCATGATTTCGAGCAGGTCGTTGACCCACTCCTTGGACACCTTCATCCAGCGATCATCCACGATGGCCGCAATGTTGGCCAGCACCCGGCGCTTGCTCTCGGGTTTGCGACGTGAGGAGAGGGCCGACAACATAGGGTCAGGCCGGTAGTGAAGTTTTTCGGCGGCTTTAAGCACCCGCTCCTTGGTTCTCGCCGAGATGCGCGGATCGTTGTGCAACGCCATGGAGACCGTTGCGGCCGTGAAACCAGCCAGACGTCCGACATCGGCAAGGGTGGGAGGGAAGCGTTGCGCCATAAAAGAAGGGTGAGGTATGCGAAGGGAATGGGAACGATTCGGTGCGCTTCCTTCATTCTAAGCCAAAACGAGTCAACAAAGGAGGAAAAAATGAATCGATTTAACTGCTTAAATGAATGGAATGACAAAGGTCTGGATTGTGGGATTGCATAGATGCAATGAGGCGACCGTTGTGATTAAATCAACCGGGATGATAGTACAGGGAGTCGCTTCCTCCGGGGCTCGGCAGCGGTTGTCTGAAGCCAACTTATCATCCCATGAGTCGTCGTTTCGATCATACGCGCCAAGCCGGATTCTCCCTGGTCATGTCGCTGATTTTTATCAGCCTGCTCTCCGTTTTGGTGGTCGGTTTTCTGACCAGCATGCGTATCGAGGTTTCCTCTGCGGACGCCGGATTGCAATCGGTCAAGGCCGCGAATCTCGCGCAGGCGGCTACGGATATGGCGGTGGCCCGGCTGCTGTACGGAGCTGGCACTGCTACGCCGTCGCTGTCAATCTGGGCGAGTCAGCCGGGTCAAATCATGATGGCCACCCGCTCGTCCACCGCGAGTGCCTTCAGTCCTTTTCAAACCGTTGATCTTTACTCCGGAACGGAAAACACGACCGACACTAACATCGTGGCGGACTTGAACGGGGGAACTAATTATCTCGTGACCCGGGCAGCCAACCGATTGCCGGTGCGCTGGATTTATCTGCGCAAGGATGGGACGTTGGAGGTGACGGTTGGGACGACGGTGCCCGCCTACAACGCCAACAATCCGCTCGTGGGCCGTTTTGCTTTTTGGGTGGATGATGAGTGCGCTCGCGTGAATTTGAATACGGCGATGTATCGATCCTCCGTCACCAATTCGTGGGGTTCCGCCGCACAGGTGAACCTGATGGCATTCGGGTCCACGATGTCCCCGACGGTGATCGATGCGCTCGACCAATACCGCACCGCGACGTTGAGTGGTCACTACCTGCAGACCCTGCGCGATGCGCGTACGATCTCTTCGGTGCTCCGGGACCTGGTCGATAACGAGCGTTTTTCGCTGACCGTCAACAGTCAGGCCCCGGAGCTCAATATGTTCGGCGAACCGCGCCTCGTGCTCACCACGCAAAGACGGCTGGCGGGCAATGCACCGTTTCTGGATATTTTGGCCGCGGATAATGGCGATCCCGGAAGGCAACGAGATTTGGATCAAGCTAAAATTCAGCAGGTGATCGGCACGCTGAGCCAGATCCTGTGCCGCACCGATTGGCCGATAGCGACAGGGTCCAGTTTCGCCGGGAAGTTTTCACCAGTGCTGCCGCAGCAAATCGCAGCGAATATCATTGAATACGTGAGAGCCAAGGAATCGAAGGAAGATCTGATCGAGGCCATTCGCGGAACCCCAGTCGGACCAACCGGATTTACGGCCAATAGCAGTAGCGGTACTTTGATGGGAAATGCGCGTGGATTGCGCTTCACGGAAATCGCGTTCTTTGCCAAGCAGGATACCACGACAACGTCCCAGCGCTTTATTTTGACTGTGCGTGCCGAGGTGCACTTGCCGGAGAATACGCATATATCGCCGGTTGATCTGACTACGTTGAGTTTCGGATCTTATATCGCGACGTTGCCGACATGCAGTTATTACGATGGAGGCTCGGCCATCTGGCTGCGGACGATTATTAATAGTCCCACAGTTAGTATGACGGTCAGTCCGCCGAATACGGCCAGAGTTTTTGGTTCTCCAATCATCAGGCCCGGTGAATACCGGGTTATCGAAGCCACCAGTAATTGGTTCAAGCTGTCGGGCAACGCACCGCTCACATCGTTGAACAAGATCTGGCCGGGCTTTTCCATTATGCGTGATGATGCGAATGCGCGGATCGCGTATTCCACGGTGGACTCTTCCATCAGCTATACCTATTCCTCGGCGATTGCGGAGACCGATGTCTGGCCGAGTTTCGCAGTCGATGATCCAGCCTTGTCGACGGGAAATGCGAATTGGGCAGCGGCGGCAGGCAGCGTGACGTTTGGCGCGGCGCCGAGTACACCGATCAATACGCTCAATACGGTGCCAACACTCTCGGGGCTGCAGCAAGATCTGAAGGGTGGCAAGTTGACGAACATCGGCATGCAATTTCCTCCTGCGGCCTTTACCTCAAGTAATCTGATGGGCGTGGTGGAGAGTGTGGCAGAGCTTGGCTACATTCACACGGGCATGACGTCGCTCAATACGATCAAGGGCGTTCCGTGGCGGACGCTACGCCTGCAGCCGAAGACGGATAATAGCACGCTGCCGGATTGGCTGCTGCTCGATATGTTCACGGTGCCGACGACGCATTGGACGGATAAGAACAAGACCGCGGTTGCACCGACCGGTTTTTCCTATTACATGCAGCCCGAGGTCGCGACATCCGCTGTCTCCGCCAATCAGCGAAGTGGAGGCGTGATTAATGTGAACGCGCAGATCATGCCCGCCTTCACCTCGGGCGCGGGGACGTTGACGCGGACCGCTCCGCTCAAGGCGGCCTTCCTCGGTGTTTATACCACGGCTGATTCGACAGGCACCTTATCCGCAGCCGATACCGTGGCATCCAATATCGCGGGCCGGATTTTAGCAGGGAATGGATTCCGTTATGGATTTGCAGCGACCAGCCCGCTGATTTCGCGCGGACAGATCGTGGAGTTCGCCGGTGTGACGGATAATCAGGAGGAAAGTGAAAATCTCCTGCGCGGCGCGATTGATACGTTGACCGCGCGCAGCAGCGCCTTCCGGATTTTCGCCATCGGTCAGTCGATCCTGCAGTCGAGTTCAGGCGGTATCACTGTTCAGGGCGAGAAACGGAGCGAGACGGTCGTGGAGCGGGTGCTCGATCCGTTGGATGGCAAGATCAAGTTTAAGACTATCTCGAGTCAAACTCCCAAGCCTTGAGATTTCGCTCGCTGCGATAATGGCAGGTGATTCCAGAGTGCCCACGCGATCGCTCCTCCAACCGCGTAGGCGATGACGTCCCATCGATCGCCCGTACTATGATGGAGCCAACGGGGTCCGAGCACTTCGAAGAACAGGGACCACATCAGTACGTGCGCGATAATTTCCCGCGCACTCGGCGGTCGATGATGAGGACGTAAGCCGAGCCAATGATACGTAGCGAGAAAAAAAGGAAGCATCGCCGGAACGAGGAGCAGGTCGTTGAAGTGACCGCGGAAAAACCATTCGTGCGGCGGCAGGTGCGGCTTGAGCAGGAGACGATTGCAGGCGTAGAGAGCGATGCTCGCCAGACCAATTGGATCCCAAATATAGCGAAATTGGACAGCCCCGGTTTCGCTTTTACGACGCATAGAGGATCACGAGATTATACGCGGCCACGGCGAGTCCCGCCGCCAGCACGCGTATAAAGAAGTGGAAGGTCCCCGCTGGCGCGGCGATTTGTCGATCGGATGTCAGAGCAATATTCATGGTGGGGTTTCAGATCGTGTAGAACGGATTGAATTTTTTTTCGTCGCCGACGGTGGTCATGGGACCATGACCAGGACAGAGAATGGTATTCTCGGGGAGGGAATAGATTTTTTTGAGATTGTTTTGAATCGCCTCGGCATAGGCCGTATTCGCTCCACCCATGGAGCGGGAGAAGATCGCATCACCCACGATGGCGACGGGCTGGCTGAGTCCCTTGATCAAATAGGTCGTGCCCCCGCGGGAATGTCCGGAGGTAAGGCGCGTCTCGATGACGAGTCCGCCGAGACTATAGATGTGGCCCTCGGCAAAGGCTTCTACATTACCCACCGCTTCTTCGCGAGCCACGGCCACGCGGGCCCCGGTCGCATTCTTCAGCTTGGTCAGGTCGGCGATATGATCCACATGCGTGTGGGTGAGTAGAATGAACGGGATCTGCAATCCGAGAGATTCGATGTCTTTCAGCATCGCGGAACAATCGGCTCCCGTATCGAACGTCGCCCCGATTTTCTCCACGGGATCCCAAACCAGATAGGAATTCACCGTCATATCGCCGTAGGGCGTGTTGTATTGTCGCAGCCCCTCGACGAAGGGCACGACGGCGGGCGTGGACTTCTTCAGGGCGAGCGCGACGAAAGCGTCGGCGTTGAGCTGCAGTGGAATGGCGATCGCGCGCAGGACGGATTCCTTCACCTCGCCCTGTTGCGCGGCGTAGAGATCCGTGAGGGGAAGGATCGCGGCGGCGGAGAGCTGTTCATCGGTGAACTTTAACCCGCGCTGAGCTTTGCCCAAAACATCCACAAAAGAATCTTCAAGGGGGAGGGACATGACAACACCAATAGTCGAAGTCTGCACCAAGCGCCAACGAATAGAAGAAATATAAGTCAAAAATTTCTTCAAAAAAGTGCAGCTAATAATCGGGCCTCAATTTTAAGCCCCTAAATAAAGTGGCTCCAAAAACAGGTTTTCCCTCTGAAACCGGGTGGGTCGTTTTGGGGGTGTCGGGGGTAAAGGAAGTCAGGCACTTACAGAGAAAACCCTTGACCGGGAAGGAGGAAAGTGTTTTAAAGTGGGACGAAATGGTGGAAAAAACGAGGTAGTGGGAGAATATGCAACCAATCACGCGAGGCAGCTACACCAGCACCTTTGAGCATACTTTTGATGCCAAAGGTCGCGTGACCGTGCCCTCGGCGTGGCGTCGTGAGAATCACGAGAAGAGCCTCCACATTTTTCCCTCGAGCCAACCCGGCTGCATTTTGGTCTATCCCGAGTCGTGGATGGGCGAGCGCTTTGCCGAAATGGCGGGCCTCAAGCGCGGGGATGTGCAGCGCCGGCAATTCGAAGCGCTCGCGTCCATCGCGCAGCCGGCAGAATTTGATGAACAGGGTCGCATCATGGTGAAGGAAAAGGTGCGGCAGGGCGCCGGGCTGAAGAAGGACGTCGTCCTTGTCGGCTGCGGCGATCATTTCGAGATCTGGGATCTGGCTATCCGCGAGAAGCAGGCCCCGATCGCAACCAATTTCGAGGACGCCGCTGCGGCGCTGGGATTATGACAATCGATTCATATCCCCATCGCTTGATAGCGCCGCTGGAGGCTCCTCTGCACACAAGCCATTTCGCTTCGGACCTGGCGCGACGACGTCGCCGGGTGCGCGAGCGATTGCAGAGAATCATGGCAGAACTGGCGCAAGAGCGCCGGCGACTGCCGAACGCGGGGGGCTAAGGATGCCAGAACCTTGCGTCAAGCTGTCGGCATCCGCAGTCGCCGAAAGGCGCGGCTGGTCAACCGTCAACACGCGAGGAAACAGGCATGAAGTTCAAAGCTATGGCTCGGAGACAACTCTTATACGGTTTTTGCTCGGTCAAGGACGAGCAGGGACAGGCAGCCGGATCATCCACGGTGCGTTTGGCACGTCGCAACGCCTATGAATTGATCGGTCTGCGGAGGCCGCAGATCGTTCCCGTGTTGCGGTTGAAGGCGGCTTGAGCGCCGGGTCAGCAGAGAACAAGGGGGGAGGGGCGAACGCGCCTCTCCACAAGCCGGTACTGTTGACGTCGTTTTTGGCGGCGGTCGGGCCGAAGCCCGGTCAACGCTGGATCGACGGGACTTTTGGCCGGGGTGGACATACGAGCGCCCTGCTGGAAGCGGGCGCGGAAGTGCTCGGTCTCGACCGGGACGAAGCGGCGGTGCAGGCGGCCGAAGAGGTGCGCCAGCGCTGGCCGGAGCGTTTCAGTTGGATGCGACGGAATTTTGCGGAGATGGAAGTCAGCGCCCGGGATGCCGGATGGGGCGGGGGAGTGGATGGGGTGTTGCTGGACTTGGGAGTGTCTTCGCCGCAACTGGACGTGGCGGAGCGGGGATTCAGCTTTCGGTTGGAAGGGCCGCTGGACATGCGGATGGATCGGCGGGAGGGAATGACGGCGGCGCAGCTGGTGAACGAGCTGCCGGAGACAGATTTGGCCAATATGATTTATGAATATGGAGATGAAAGACAGAGTCGGAGGATCGCGCGCGCCCTTGTGGCCCGCCGCGAACGCCGCCCTTTTGTCTCCACGCTTGATTTTGCGGAAGTGGTGGCCGGCGCGGTGGGGCGCCCGCGAGTTGGAGGCGTACATCCAGCAACGAAGGTATTCCAGGCTCTACGTATCGCCGTCAACCATGAACGGGAGGCGCTGCTAGCGGTGTTGCCGCAAGCGTTAAGAATCTTGAAACCACAAGGAGCCCTCGCAGTCATCAGTTTTCATTCCGGGGAAGACCGGCAGGTGAAGTCGTTCATGCGCCAGCATGCCAACGAATGGCTCGACACGCCCGAACATCCCCAGAGCTTTCGCAATCCGGAACATTATTTTTCCGACGTGCGGCGTTACCTGCCCACGGACGAAGAAATGGCGGAAAACCCGCGTGCGCGCAGTGCCCGGTTACGGGTGGCGTGGCGCAATGAGGTGTCCTATGCAAACTAAAGTGCAGCATGGCAAGCCGGAGCTCTGGATTCGACTGGTGCAAGCCGTCGCGGTCGCGGGCTTGTGCTTTTCCGTTGCCTTCAGTCTTTGCCTCTACCGGATGGAAGTGCAAATCACCGACGATGTCGCGCGCGCGCAGGAGGAACTCCTCGCGGCGAAGAAGCGTTGCGTGATGGCGTCGGTGGAAACGGTGCCGCTGACCTCGCAGGAAATTTCCCGGATCACCGGTCAAGCCGACGTGCTGAACCGCATTCTCTACGGCGGCATCGTTTTCACCTCAAAGAAGGCCTCCCTCTTGGATGGGGGCTTGAACACTTTGCCGGGAGACACGCTATGAGCCGCAATCAATTTCGCGACACGCGCTCGCTGCAGTGGACGCAGGTGTTGAAGTATGTCGTTATCGCTGCCGTGTTGCTCCTGGTCGGCTTGAGTTTTCTGGTGGCCAAGAACCAGCAGATGCGGTTGGCCGAAGAAGCCGCGCAGGGACGCAAGGACCTGGCCAAGATCGTCCGCAGTAATGACCAACTGAAAAGCAATATCGACTGGCTCAATGCCCCCCGCCATTTGCAAAGCCGTATCTCGACCAGCGGATTGATTCCCATCAGCGAGATGCCCGTGATTCGCCGCGACATCGATCAGGTGGCCAGTCGTTAATTTTTTTATATGAGCCGGAACCAATTCAAACACAGTCAATCTCTCCACTGGGCCATGGTGCTCAAGTGCGTGGTCATTATTGGCTTTTGCCTCGCGCTCGGCCTGAGCTACATCATGTACAAGAACCAGGCCATGAAGCTGGCCGACGAGTCGGCCCAGCAGAAGCGCGAACTCGAAAAACTTCTCAAGCGCAACGAACAATTGCGCCTCAATATCGCGTGGCTGACCTCGCCGCAGGAATTGCAGCGCAAGGTGGCCGCCAACGGTTTGGTTCCGGTCGGCGAAATGCTCGTCGTCCGGCGTGATTTGGGCACGGGTGCGAGCCTGGCGCGAACCTACTCACCAAACCTGGAGCGACCTCCGCGATAAGGTTGACCGCATCGGATGAATCATCGGCAACGAGCGCTTTACGTCATCGTGTTCCTGGCATTCGGGTTCACGCTGGTCTCACTGCGTCTCGTGCAGATCATGCTTGTCGATCACGAGAAGTATCAGGACCTCGCGATCAACAATCATTTGCGCCGGATTGAGCTGCCGCCGCACCGCGGAGCGATCGTCGATTCCGCCTTCAACACGCTCGCCCAGACCCGGATCATCAACGACATTTATCTCGATTGCCAGGACCTGAAAGATCCCGAGGAAACGCTCAAGCAAATCGCTTCTATCCTCGAATTGCCTGCCGATCAACTGGCCAAATCCTACAATCCCGAGGCCCGCTACCTGCCGCTACGCAAGGACGTGGAGGAAAAGATGGTTGTCGCCCTGCGCGAGCTGAAGGTACGTAACTTGATTTTCAAGGAAACGTCCGTCCGCAGTTACCCCAATGGCGCACACGCCAGTCATTTGATTGGCTTCCTCGGTGACGACAATCGCGGCGCGAGCGGTATTGAAAAGCAGATGAACTCCTATCTGCGCGGCATCCCCGGCGAGCTGTGGATCGAGAAGGACCGCAAGGGCAAGGAAATCGCCGCATATCGCCGCAAGGATTTGCAACCGGTCGACGGGATGCAGGTCGCGCTCACCATTGATCTCAGCATCCAGCACATCATCGAGGATCAGCTCGACAAGCTCGTGCAGAAATACCAACCGGCGGGTGCGTTCGTGATTGTCATGCGGCCCCGCACCGGCGAGATCCTCGCGATGGCGAATCGCCCCACTTTCGATCCGAATGAACGCCGCGGCGCGAAGCCAGAGCAAATGCGCAATCGTTGCATCACCGATACGTTTGAGCCAGGTTCCACCTTCAAGGCGGTCAGTATTGCGGCGGCCATTAATGAGGGCGTCGTGACTCTCGGAACTCCGATTTTCTGCGAGAACGGCGAGTTCTACTATGGCGGTTTCACGCTGCACGATCATGAACGCTACGGCATGATGACCGTCCGGGAAGTCATCGCCAAATCCAGTAACATCGGCACGGGCAAGATCGCGCTCATGCTCGGTCAGGAAAAACTTTTCCCCTATTTGCAAGCCTTTGGCTTTGGCCGGGTCACTGGCATTCTGTCGCGTCAGGGCGAATCGGCGGGCATCCTGCGGCCGCTCAGTCAGTGGTCCAAGGTCTCCATCACGCGCGTCCCGATGGGGCAGGGCGTGGCGGCCACGCCGCTGCAAATGATCAGCGCCATGTCGGCGGTTGCGAACGGTGGAGCGCTGATGACTCCGCGCATCGTCAAGCAGGTCAACGACAGCGAAGGTCGTGTGGTGGAAATTTACAGCCCGCGCATGGTGCGGCAGGTCATCGCCCCGAGCACGGCCCGCATGATGACCCAATCGCTCGAGGATGTTGTTTCCGATCAGGGTACGGCACAGGCGGCGTCTGTTCCTGGTTTCACCGTGGCGGGCAAGACCGGCACGGCGCAAAAGTTTGTGAATGGCGAATACTCGAAGGAAAAGTATGTCGCTTCGTTCATCGGTTATCTCCCGGCGGAGAACCCCCAGTTCGTCATGCTTGTCATGGTCGACGAACCGAAGGGCAAGCAGTACTACGGCGGTCAGGTCGCCGCGCCCGCGTTTGCCGAGATGAGCAAAAAGATTGTCCAGTGCCTGAACCTCGAACCCAAGAAGGAGACTGCGGGCGTGACGCAGGCCAAGCTATGAAACTAGCTGAACTCCTTCCCGCCGAAAGCAAGGGCGTCGTGCTCGGGGGCAACCTTGATCGCGAGATCGCCGCGCTTCGCTACGATTCGCGCCGGGTGGCCGCGAACGATGTGTTCTTCGCGTGGCGTGGGGCGCATCTGGACGGGCATCAATTCATTCCCGAAGTGTGCGACCGTGGCGCCGCCGCCATCGTGCTTGAAGACGCCAGCCTCATGGGCCGTCTGGGCCCGACCTACATCGCCGTGCCGGATGCGCGTCGCGCGCTGGCTCGCATGGCTGCCACGTATTATGGTCGTCCCGACCGCAAGCTACAGACGATCGGCATCACCGGAACCAACGGCAAGACCACGACCGCGTATCTCACGAAGCAATTACTCGAAAGTGCGGGGTCCACGGTCGGTTTGATCGGCACCGTGCAGTACGAGATTGGCCAGCGCATCCTTCCTGCGAAGCGTACGACGCCGGAAGGTTCGGACCTGCACGAATTGCTGGCCATGATGGTTTCCGCGCAATGCAAGAGTCTCGTCATGGAGGTCTCCTCGCATGCGCTGGCGCAGGGGCGTGTGTTGCCGATCGAATACAGTGTCGGCGTGTTTACCAATCTCACGCAGGATCACCTCGATTATCACGGTACGATGGAGAATTATTTCGATGCGAAGAAACTCCTCTTCCAGAATCTTGATCGCTCACGCAGTTCCGGCGTCGCCGTATTGAATGCGGACGATTCCTATAGCGAGCGTATCTCGCGATCCTTGTCCAAGGCGGTGCGTCAGATCCGTTATTCTGTCGCACGCGAAGACGTAGAGATTTTCGGTCGTAACGTGACCTATTCCGCGCGAGGCATTACTGGCGAGGTTGTCATTTTGGGCAAGAGTTATCCGTTGCGCTTGCCGTTGCTTGGCAGCTTCAACGCCTCCAATGCCTTTGCCGCCGCCGGTGCGGCGCTCGCCGCCGGGGTGGATGCCGAAGCGATTGTGGCAAAGCTGGCCTCGGTGCATTCGGCTCCCGGTCGTTTGGAATGCTTTGCCTCGCAGGACGGCGTCACGGCCGTGGTCGATTACGCGCATACCGACGATGCGGTAAGCAAAGCCTTGCAGGTGTTGCGGCCGCTGTGTCGTGGACGTTTGATCATCGTTGTTGGTTGTGGTGGCAATCGCGATGTCACCAAGCGGCCCAAGATGGCGCGCGCGGCGGTGGAATTGGCGGACGAAGCAATCTTCACGGCGGATAATCCGCGCGATGAATCCATCGAAAAGATTCTCGACGATATGGTTGCTGGCGTGGGTTCGGCTACGAATTACTCCCGCCTACCCGACCGGCGCGAAGCCATTGCGCGGGCGCTCGCCCTGGCGCAGCCCGGCGACATTATTTGCGTGGCGGGCAAGGGACACGAGTCCACTCAGGAGATCGCGGGCAAGTTCACCCCTTTTGATGACCGCATCGCGGTGAAGGAATTTTTAGCGCGGAGGACAACCTCATGATTCCCTGCACGCTTCTTCAACTGGCGGAACGGTCCGGCTCGGCCTTGCGCCGTGGCGAATCGGGACTGATCATCAAGCGCCTGCACACCGACACACGGACGTTGCAGCCGGGCGATTGCTTTGTCGCGCTCAAGGGCGAAAAATTCGACGGTAACGACTACGTGGCGGAAGCGGCGGCAAAGGGCGCTGCGGCGGCGCTGGTCAGTCGCATCGAGAATCCCTCCACGTTGCCGGAAGGCTTTGGTCTGGTGGAAGCCGGGGACACACTGATCGCCCTGCAGAAATTTGCGGCGGACTATCGCGCACGACTCTCGGTGCGCGTGGTTGGCGTGACCGGTAGCAGCGGCAAGACCAGCACGAAGGAAATGACCGCGAATGTCCTGCGCCAGCATTACAAAACCCACGCCACGCAGGGCAATCTGAATAATCACATCGGCGTGCCACGCACTCTGCTCGCCCTCGAGGAGGAACACGAATTTGCCGTGGTCGAGATGGGTATGAACCATCCGGGCGAACTGAAGCCGCTCGTAAACATGGCAACTCCCGAGATTGGCCTCATTACCAATGTCGGCTCCGCTCACATTGAATTTTTCAAGGACCCGGCAGGCATCGCACTCGAGAAATCGGAGATGATTGCCAATCTGCCGAACAATGGTGTGGCCGTGTTGAACGCGGACGATCCGTGGACGGCGGTCATCCGTGCCCGCACGCACGCACGAGTGGTGCTCGCGGGACTTTCCTCGCAAGCGGAATGGCGCGCGGAAAATCTGGAAGTCACCACGCGCGGCATTCGTTTCGATTTGCGCCATGGCACCAACAAGGCGTCCGTCACGCTCCCGCTCTATAGCCGTCCCATGGTGGTCAATGCGCTGCTTGCTGCTGCCGCAGGCAGTTGCTGCGGAGTGACGTTCGAGGAAATCGTTCATGGTCTGGAAACCGTTCAGCTTCCCGCGCAGCGCATGGAAGTGAGCCGCACCCCGGAAGGTCGCTGGATCATTAACGACGCCTATAACGCCAATCCCGATTCGATGCGAGCGGCCTTGCAGTCGCTCAAGGAATTTCCCGCGGCGGGCCGCAAGATCGCGGTGCTCGGATCGATGGGCGAACTGGGCGATCGCGCGATCGAGCTGCACCGGCAGATTGGTGAAGCGGCGGAGAAAGCGAATCTCGATCTTTTGATCGTTCTGGGACCGAACGCGCACGACATGCAGCACGGTGCTCACGGCGCGGGCATGAAGAAGGAGCAAATTCTTCTCTGCCACAAACCGGAACAAGCGCTTGAGGCGCTGAAAACACATTTTAGCGGGGATGAAGATTGCGTTCTCGTGAAAGGCTCTCGTTTTATGCAATTGGAAAAACTGGTGCAAGCCCTGACCGGCGTGACAAACGGAGGCGCGCACTAATGCTTTACTACTTACACAAATTGCAGGAGATCGACGCTCTAGGCTTCCTGAACGTCTTTCAGTACCACACCATCCGAGCCCTCGGCGCGGCGCTGACGTCACTGCTCATTTGCATTTGGGTCGGACCGTGGACGATTCGCATCCTGACGCGTCTCAAGCTTGGTCAGCCACTTCGTTCGAAGGAGGAAGTGCACAAACTCGCCGACCTCCATAGCAGCAAGAAGGGCACGCCCACCATGGGTGGCATTCTCATTCTCGCGTCTGTGACGATCAGTGCGCTGCTCTGGTGCCGTCCGACAAATCCCTATGTCTGGCTGGTGCTGATCTCCATGCTTTATCTCGGTGGGATTGGGTTCCTCGACGATTACCTCAAGGTCACGAAGAAAAAATCCGCTGGCATGGCTGGACGGCAAAAATTGATTGCGCAGTTCATGCTTGCGGCGTTGGTGACGGCCTGCCTGAAGTACAATCCCGAAACCGCCGAACACGCCACGAAGCTGTATATTCCGTTCTGGAAACAACCGCTCGTGGAAATGGGTCTCATTCTCGGATTCCTTTTCTTCGCGCTCGTGATCATGGGTTCTTCCAACGCGGTGAATCTCACGGATGGACTCGACGGACTGGCCGCTGGCTGCACGGTGACGGTGGCGAGTGTCTACGCGATCTTCTGCTACGTGGCGGGCAATGCGAAGTTCGCGCCATATCTCTTTATTCCCTATGTTCCCGGTGCCAGCGAGCTCACGGTTTTTTGCGCAGCCCTGATTGGAGCGAGTCTTGGGTTCCTCTGGTGGAATTGTCACCCGGCCAAGGTGTTCATGGGGGATACCGGTTCGCTTGCCATTGGCGGTGCACTGGCCGTGGTGGCGATCTGCGTGCATCAGGAATTGGTGCTGGTGATCGCGGGCGGTGTTTTTGTGATGGAAGCGGGCTCGGTTCTGCTGCAGGTGGGCTGGTTCAAGGCGACGGGCGGCAAACGCCTGTTTGCGATGTCACCCATTCATCATCACTTCGAATTACGTGGTTGGAACGAATCGACCGTAACGATTCGCTTTTGGATTTTGAGCATACTTTTCGCCTTGCTTGCCTTGTCCACCCTGAAACTACGGTAAGGAACAATGAAGAATGATGAATGTGGTCGGAAAGAAAATAGTGGTCCTCGGACTGGGAGAAAGTGGTATGGAAGTCGCTAAACTTTTAAAGAAGTTCGGCGCGGACGTTCTCATCCGCGATAACGGCAGCAGTGCCAAGCACCAGGCGCGCGCGGAAGCGATGCGACAGGAAGGCATCGCCGTGGAGATTGGCAGCGAAGTCAAATCCACCGCCAATTTTGACTTTGGCGTGCTCAGCCCCGGCATCGATCCGTCGGTGCCACTCGTGCAGACGTTGACGCAGGCCCGCTTGCCGCTCATGGGCGAGTTGGAAATGGCTTTCCGTTTTTGCGAATGCCCGATCGTGGCAATCACCGGCACCAACGGCAAGACGACGACGACCGAATTGGTCGCTGCATTACTCACGGCTGGCGAGAAGCGCACGATGGCTTCCGGCAACATCGGCAAGGCATTCTCCGCCGCCGTGGCGAAGAGCGCAGAGCTCGACGTAATGGTGCTGGAGGTCAGTTCATTCCAGCTCGAATGCACGGTCGATTTCCGTCCGCGCGTGAGTGTTCATCTGAATCTCACCCCGGATCACCTGGATCGTTACGCGACGATGGAAGAGTATCGCGCCGCGAAATGGGAGATTTACAAGAACCAGACACCGGACGATTTTGCCATCGTCAACGTTGACGTGGAATTGCCGAAGAATTTTCGCGCGCAAAAGATTACCTTCAGCGCGTTCGGCAAACCGGCGGATTATCAACTCATTGACGGCATGCTCACCGCGCGTGGCGAGCCGGTCGTGGCACTCGACAAGACGAATCTCGTCGGTCCGCACAACGCGGAAAATCTGCTCGCGGCCCTCGCCGTGGCGGATCTCTACAACGTTCCGCGTCAGGCCGCGATCGAGGCGATGTGCAATTACGTGCCGCAACCGCACCGCTGCGAAAAAGTCGGCGTGGTCAATGGAGTCACCTACTTGAACGACTCCAAGGCGACCAACATCGATGCGCTCGAAAAGGCGCTCCTCGCCATGCGCGCTCCGGTCGTCCTGATCGCGGGTGGCAAGGACAAGGGACTCGACTTCAGCGGGCTGCGTCCGCTCTTGCGTGAGAAGGTGCGCGAGATCGTGTTGCTCGGTCAGATGAAGGACAAGTTTTACGACTGGTGGCATTCGGCGGTGCCGTGCCACAAGGTCGAGACGCTCAACGACGCGGTCGATGCCGCTCAACGGCTGGCGCGCTCGGGCGATGTCGTCCTCTTTTCACCCGGCTGCTCGAGCTACGATATGTTCTCGAGCTACGTCGAGCGCGGTGATCTGTTCCGCTCGGCGGTGCAGGCGAAACTTTCAACCCCAAACAAATAGAAACCCCACAATCGGAGAAATCACATGGAAACGGAAAACCCCAAACCTCAAACAGGCGGTCTGAAATTGATGACCGTATTCATCGTCGTACTCGCGTTGCATGTTGTCGTCATCGGCGGCATCAGCGCTTACCATATCTTTAAACGCGGCACCGGCGACGGCGCGGGCGATATCTCGAAGCAGGATACCAATACCGAGAACGCCGACCCCGTAAAGCCGGAAGCCGGACCGGAACCGTTGCAAGCCGACGGCACTCCCGCACCGACACCGACCGACGCGCAGGTGACCGAGAACGTGACGGCGCCTCAGCCTACCGCACAGCAGTCGACCGGTGCCACGGCGCATAATCCTACGGTGAGCACGCAACCTCCCGTTGTCGAACCGGTTGCTACCGCGGTTCCGGCCCAGCCGAAGACCTCGGTTGAAAACACCGTGAAGACCAGTCAGATGGAAGTCACCGTCAACAAGGGTGACAGCCTCTACAAGATCGCCCGCCAGAATCACATGACGGTCGACGCGATCAAGAAGCTCAACGGTCTGGCCAGCGACAACCTGAAGATCGGCCAGAAGCTCAAGGTCGAAGTCAAGGGCGCGGCTCCCGCCCCTGTGACCGCTCCGGCACAGACTGCCGTGGCCTCGATCAAGACAACTCCGGTCGCGCCGAAAGTGTCGGCTCCGGTTGCTGCCGCCAGCTCGGTCTACACCGTCTCCAAGGGCGATACGCTTACGAAGATCGCCAAGCAGTTCAAGACGACTCCGAGCGCGATCATGTCCGCGAACAACATGACTGACCCGCGCAAGCTCAGCATCGGTGCGAAGCTCAAGATTCCCGGCCAGCAGGCGACCACCCAACCGGTGGCTGCTCCCGAGAAAGCTGCCAGCGCCAAGCCGGCCCCGGCGCAGAGCTCGGATCTCGTGATGGCCCGCTAAATTGCCTCATTAAGAACGAAACAAACACATGGCTCTACAACGACAGGTTGGATACATCCTGCTGGTGATTGTGCTGGGCTTGGTCGCCTTCGGGCTGGTCATGCTCTTCAGCACCAGCGCGCCCTATGCCACGCATAATGGCGGCGAGGTGTACTACAATCTGAAGCGTCAGGCCATGTGGTTGGGAGTGGGGGCAATCCTCTGCGTGACCATGTCGCGGCTGGATTACCATCTGCTGGTCCGCTACGCGCCGTATGGCGTGGCGGCGGCGGTGTTCCTGCTCCTGCTCGTTTTTGTCCCGGGCATTGGCAAGAAGGTGAATGGCGCATATCGCTGGATTTCGATTGCCGGAATGAATTTCCAGCCTTCCGAATTCGCGAAAGTGGCGCTCATCTTTTTCCTGGCCTGGTGGATGTCCAAACATCAACGACACGCGGGGGATATCCTGAAGGGGTTCCTGATGCCCGCCGCTGTCGTGGGTGCTCTTTGTGTTCTGATCATGTTTCCGCGACTTCACTTCCGGCAGGGTGATCTCGGTGCCGCCGCGATGCTGGTGCTGATCTTTGCCGTGGTGATGTTTTGCGCGGGTGCGAAAAAACGCTATCTCTTTCCCGTTCCGATTGTGGGGTTGATCGGGTTGATGACGATGGCGTATTTCATGCCCGCCAAACGCGGACGTTTTTTTGCCTTCATGGACCCGGAGAAATTCCGGGAAACTTCGGCCTATCAGGTCTGGCAGGGATTGATCGCGTTGGGCTCCGGCGGATTGAACGGTCTCGGTCTCGGCAATAGCCGTCAAAAGATGTTCTATCTGCCCGAAGCGTCGACCGACTGCATTTTCCCGATCGCGGGAGAAGAGCTTGGCATGTGGGTGGCTCTGGCGGTTGTGACGGCATTTCTGGTATTGGTTTTGGCGAGCGGATGGATTACCATTTCCGCTCCGGACCCGACCGGGGTTTTCCTCGGGATCGGGATCACGACCATGCTGGGTGTGCAGGCGCTGATCAACCTCGCGGTGGTCACCTCCATGATGCCCAACAAGGGTATGCCGTTGCCGTTCATCAGCTATGGAGGCTCGAACCTGCTGGTGTGTCTGGCGGCGGTCGGCGTGTTATTTAATATCCAGCGGCAGGGGACCTATGACACCCCCAATGGAAACGAGGAACTGTTGCCTCCGCGCAGCAGTCCGAGGATGTAGAATCAGATGAGTGCACTTCGTATAGCCATCGCATGCGGCGGTTCCGGCGGCCACCTGTTCCCAGGTCTGGCCGTGGCGGAAGAACTGCGCCAACGCGGGCACGAGACGTTGCTGCTGGTTTCATCCAAGCAAATTGATGCCGTGGCGTTGCAAGGCTCGGCTCAACAAAATTCACGGGCGATTTCCACCGTCGGCTGGCCAGGCTTGACCAGTCCGCGCATTTTCAAATTTGCCACGACGCTGTTGAAATCCTGGCGTGAATGCCGGGCGATTTTCCGCGATTTCGAACCCGATGCCGTGCTCGGCATGGGCGGCTTCACCAGCGCTGTGCCCCTGATGCTGGCCAATCGCCAACACCTCGCCACGTTGTTGCACGAGTCCAACGCCATTCCCGGTCGCGTGACGCAACTCGTCGCGCCGCGCGTGACGCGGACACTCCTTGGTTTTTCAGCTTGCGGCAGTTATCTCAGCAACGCCCGCTGGGTCGTCACGGGCACACCGGTGCGGCAAGGACTGCGGCAGGTGCCTCGCGCGGAAGCAGCCGAGAAGTTTGGACTTCATCCTGAGTTCAAAACCATTCTCATCATGGGCGGCAGCCAGGGCGCACGCGGGGTCAACGAGCTGGTGCTCAAGATGTTGCCTCTTGTGGCGAACCAGCGTGATCGCTGGCAGTTCGTCCATCTTACCGGAAACGCCGACGCGAATATCGTGGAGATCAACTACCGCCGCCAACGTCTTACCGCCGTCGTGCAGCCCTTCAGCTCCGAAATGGAATATCTTTACAGCCTCGCGGACCTCGTCATTGCCCGGTCAGGGGCCAGCTCGCTTACGGAACTCAGCCATTACGGCTTGCCGAGCATTCTCATTCCTTTGCCCACCGCCGCGCACGATCACCAGACCTATAACGCCCGGATTTTTGGAGACGCCGGAGCCGCCGCTGTTTTTGCCGAGGGCAAACTCACCGCGCCGCGGCTTGCTGAGGAAGTCACCCGCCTGCTCGAGGATCAAACCGAGCGCGAACGCATGGGCCGGGCCGCCTCAGGACTGGCGGGAAAAGAAGCCGCGCGCCGCGTCGCGGAGGAAATTGAAAAATGCAGCCGGAATTAAATAACTACCTTCGCCAATTGCTGAGCAAGCCGGGCGCGCGCATCCACCTCATCGGGGTGGCGGGCAGCGGCATGAGCGGGTTGGCCCGGCTCCTGATGCAACTTGGTCATCACGTTTCCGGTTCCGATCTGAATCGTTCGGCGGAAGTCGGTCGTCTGGAAGCGCTCGGACTTAAATTTTTCAAGGGGCACGAAGGCAGCAACGTCACGGGCACCGAGCTTGTCGTCTACTCTTCTGCAATCACGCCCGCCAATCCCGAGCGCAAGGCAGCGGTGAAGGCGGGTATCCAGGTTGCGCGCCGCGCGGAATGTCTGGCGATGCTCACCGAGCAAAAGCAATCGCTCGTCGTGGCGGGCATGCATGGCAAGACGACCACTTCGTCGATGCTCGCTTGGGTGTTGCGTCATGCCGATTGGCGTTGCGCCCACTACATCGGCGCGGAAGTGCCGATCCTCGGCGCCAGCGCGGCGTGGGATGAAGGGCATCACTTTGTGGTCGAAGGCGACGAAAGCGACGGCACCATCTCGCTCTACCATCCGCATGCGTCGATGATTCTGAATGTCGAAGAAGAACACCTCGACTACTACGGCAGTCTCGATGAGATTTTGCGCACCTTCGCCCAATTGATCGAACAGACCACCGGCCCGGTCTTCTACTGCGCCGATGACAAGAACGCCGTTCTGCTCTGCTCGCACCACGAAGGCTCCATCGGTTACGGCTGCTCGGAGCATGCCAACTACCGCATCATCGACGTCCACGCACAGAATTTTTCATCCACGTTCAAGCTCCTCAAGAACGGCGTTCTGCTCGGTGATATCACTCTCAATATTCCCGGCAAGCAAAACGTCCGCAATGCGGCGGGTGTGGCCGCGATGGCGACCGAACTCGGTGTGGACTGGAAGGATATTGTCGACGCGCTTGCGGAATTTCGCGGTGCGAAGCGCCGCTTCGAAGTCAAATACGTCAGCCAGAATTTCATGGTGGTCGACGACTACGCCCATCACCCGACCGAAATTCTCGCCACGCTGGCGGCCGCGCACAATAGTGGTTGGAAGCGTGTCATTGCCCTGTTTCAACCGCACCGCTACACGCGCACCAAGTTGTTGCTCGAAGATTTCGGTCCGGCGTTCAAGGACGCCAGTCGCGTTTACCTCACGGAAATTTATGCGGCGAGCGAGCAGCCGCTGGAAGGTGTTTCCGGAGAATCACTCGCGGCGGTCGTTCGCGAGGCGGGTAATGCGCATGTCGAATTTGAGTCCAGCCTGGTGCGACTGCGCCGTCGCGTCTCGCATGCGATCGAACCCGGCGATCTCGTGATCACGCTCGGGGCGGGCGATATCCACCGCGTGGCGACGAAGCTGGCGGAAGATCTTGCCGCCTTCGAGGCGTTGCGCAAGGAGCTCAAGCCCGAGAGCGTGCTGCTGCGCGAAGAACCGCTTTCCAAACACACGTCGCTGCGAGTCGGTGGCCCGGCGGACCTCTGGTTCGAGCCCGTCGATGAAGAGGATTTGGCCAAGGGTTTGAAGCATGCGCTCAAACGCGGGGTTCCGGTGACCGTGATTGGTCGCGGCACCAATCTGCTCGTGCGCGACGGCGGCATCCGCGGGCTCTGCATTCATCTGGGGCAACCGCACTTCAATCAGGTCACGGTGGACGGTATCAATATCAATGCCGGAGCGGGCGTGCGACTGAAGAATATTGTCGCGGAGGCCAAGAAGAATGGCTTGGGCGGACTCGAATTCATGGAAGGCATTCCCGGCAATCTCGGCGGTGCCTTGCGCATGAACGCTGGAGCGATGCAGGGCTGGACCATGGAAGTGGTCGAGGAAATCCGCTCGATGAATTATCGCGGTGAAATTCAAGTGGAGAAGCGCGAGAATCTCGAAGTGCGCTACCGCAGCGTGCCGCATTTCGAACAGAACATCGCCCTCTCGGCTAAGCTGCGCGGTACGCCGAGTGCGCCGCAGGAAATCAGCGAGCGATTGAAGAAGTTCAGCGAAAAACGCTGGAGTTCGCAACCCGCCGCGCCCAGCGCCGGATGCATTTTCAAGAACCCGGAAACGATCCCGGCGGGCAAACTCGTCGACGAGTTGGGCCTCAAAAACCGTTCCGTCGGCAAGGCCCGCGTCTCGGTCGAGCACGGCAATTTCATCGTCAATGACGGCGGTGCCACGTCCAAGGACATGCTCGCTTTGATTGAGATCGTCAAAGCGGAAGCGCGCGAGAAGCGCCAGATCGAACTCGAAACAGAAGTCATCGTCATCGGAGAGGATTTATAATGAGTCGCACCTTTAAAAAAATCACCGTCCTGCAAGGCGGACCGTCCACGGAACGCGAAGTCTCGCTCCGAAGCGGCGCGGCGGTGGCCAAGGCGCTGACCGAATCCGGCTATGAAGTGACATCGGTTACCGTCGAGGGCGAAACGGTGGAAATTCCCGCCGGAACCGAACTCGTCTTTGTCTGCCTGCACGGCACCTTTGGCGAGGACGGCAAACTCCAGCGCATTCTCTCGAAACTGGGGATTCCCTACACCGGCAGCAACGAAACGGCCAGCCGCGACGCGTTCGATAAGGTCGTGACGAAATCCATTTTCATCGAGAACGGATTGCCCACGCCGCAAAGCCAGCTGATCTCGAGCGTGGAAGACTTGACTCTCGAACTACCTGTCGCGGTGAAGCCACCCTGCCAGGGTTCCAGCGTAGGGGTTACGCTTGTCCATAACGCGGAGCAACTCAAGACTGCGTTGAACGAAGCCTTGCGCTATGGAGATCGTGCACTGGTGGAGAAGTTGATTGTTGGCAAAGAGCTCACCGTCGGTATTCTCGACGGGAAAGCGCTGCCCGTGATCGAGATTCGCATCAAAGCCGGTTTCTACGACTATACAAACAAGTATACTCCCGGTGCATCGGAACATTTGTGCCCGGCGCCGCTTGACCCTGAAATCACGGCCATTGTACAGCGCGTCGCGCTGCGTGCCCACGAGGTTCTCGGTTGTGGCATTTATTCCCGCGTCGACGTGATGCTCGCGGAGGACGGTCAGCCGTATCTTCTCGAGGTCAACACCGTTCCCGGCATGACCGCCACCAGCCTCGTGCCGGATGCGGCCAAGGTCGCTGGCTATACGATGCCCCAACTTTGCGCGCTTATTGCGGAAAAAACCTACGCAGCTTTTCAGAATTCGAAACCATGAACCGACGCCCCGGCTCACGCCTACGTCATAACGAGATCAACGTCCTCCTGGCGGCGACGCAACAGCGTCACAACCGCCGGAAGCTGGCGCGCCATGCGGCGTGGGGATTGCTCTTGCTCATGACCTTGACCGGTGCCGGAGTGGCCACGCATTTCGCGATGGAGCGACTTCTCAGCAAGGCGCTCTACACCAATCCCGAATACTCCGTGCGCGAGATCGTCGTTGCCACGCGAGGCGATTATTCCCAGCGTCAGATCCGGCAGGCGGCGGGAGTTTCCACCGGGGACAACATCTGGACCATCGACCTCGGCCGGGTGCAGCGCAACATCGAACGACTGCCTTACGTCGCCGAAGCGCGCGTGGAAAAGCATCTGCCCGGCAAGCTCGTGATCAAGATCACCGAGCGCAACCCGATCGTCAAAGTCACGGCGGTGATCTCCGATCTGAACCGTTCCGAAGTCTTCTACATCGACCGCGATCAATACGTCATCTTCAAGCCGCGCCCCGGCGAAGCGACGCGTCCGTTGCCGGAAATCGTCGGCCTGCGCAATCGCGATCTCGACGCGGGTCTGCGGATTTCTCAGCCCGAAGTCGTCGTGGCCATCAGCTTGCTCAAGGCGCTGGAAACCACCACGCTGGGCAGCGCCCTCGATGTGCAGACCATTGACGTGAGCCAACCGTTGGCGCTCAAGGTCACCACCCGCGACGGCGCGGTGGTGTTCTTCCGCATGGATTACATCGGACAGCAGATCCATCGCCTGCAGGAAATTTTGGAATACGCGCAGACCAACAATAAACAAATTCGCACGGTCGACCTGACCCTCGACCGCAACGTACCCGTGACTTTTGTCCAATAACCATCCGCGAGGAGAATCAAGCCATGTTCTGGAAAAATGACCGAAATATCATCGTCGCGCTCGAGATTGGCAGCACCAAGATCGCCACCGCCGTGGCCGAATTGCGTGCGGACGGCAGCATGGCGCTGCTGGGTATTGGGGAAGGTCCTTCGGGTCAGGTGCGCAAATGCGAGATCGTGGATTTTGAAACCGCGCAGCGTTGCGTGCAGGATGCGCTGGCCGATGCGGAAGCGAAGACCGGCGTGACGGTGGGCGAAGTCTATCTCGCGATTTCAGGCGCGCACATTTGCTCGACGAGTGTGCGCCACAGCGTCGCCGTGAACACGGAAAACGGCGAAGTCACCGAGGATCATCTCTATGAACTGCGCGACATGGCGCGCAAGCACGCCTTGCCGACTGATTACGCGCTCATTCATGATCTGTTGCAGCACTACATTCTCGACGACGAATCGCAGACAGATAATCCCGTTGGCTTGGTCACGCGCCGGCTTGCGGCGGATTATCACCTCGTCTACGGACTCGCCACACGACTGTTGACCTCGATCAAGTGCGTTAAGGAACTCTCCATCGATGTCAAAAATTACGCGCTCAGCGCTTATGCTACGGCGCAGGCGGTGTTGCGACCCAGCGACAAGCAGCTCGGTGCGGTGGTGATCAATCTCGGTGGCGGCGTCACGGATTACATCGCCTACGAACGTGGCTCGGTGGTTCATGCGGGCGTGCTCGGAGTCGGCGGCGAACATTTGACCAACGACATCGTGGCGGGCTTGAAGATTCCCTATTCGAAAGCGGAAATGCTCAAGAAGACGGAAGGGGCGGTCATTCTTGTTCCGGAACAACGTCACGAACGCATCGCGCTCGTGGGCGATTTCAATTTCGAAGAGCGGCAGATCTATCGCGAATCGCTGGTGACGATCATGCAGGCGCGCCAGGCCGAGACGCTGGAAATCGTGCTCGCCGACTTGGAGCGTCAGCCGTTCTGGGAAGATTTCGCCGGGACGATTTATCTGACCGGTGGTGCGTCGCAGGTAAAGGGATTGAAGGAACTCGCGTCGAAAATCTTCCCTTTCCCGGTGGACATGGGCAATCAGTTCCCACTCGATGGGGATCAGAATTATGCGAACCGTCCCGACCTGAGCACGGTGCTCGGACTTTTGCAGTACGCTCGTCAGGCGGAAATGGAAGAGCCACCCGCCCGCGGTTGGGCGCGGATGTCGCAATCCATCAAGAAGGTGCTGACTGGAATCCGGTTAATTTAGGGACTGAACACGGCCATGCGGGAAAATAAAAGAGGTGCGGATATGATCGAATTCAAAATCGACGAGTCTCAGAGCAACGGCAGTCCGGCCAATCGCCTTCGCGTGATCGGTCTCGGTCAGGCGGGCATCGGCGCGCTGGATCAGATCGTCATGTACGGCATGGATCGCTACGACATGCTCGTGGTGGATACCGACCAGCAATCGATCGAGGGTTCCGTCGTCAAACAACGCCTGTTGCTCGGGGCGGAAATCACCCGCGGTCTCGGTTGCGGTGGCGATCACGAAGTCGCGGCGGAAATCGCGACGGCCTGCAGCGACAAGCTCACGGAAGCGGTCAGTGGCTGCAATCATTTGATTCTCTCTGTTGGTCTCGGCGGTGCGACGGCGTGCATGGTGGCTCCCGAACTGGTCATCCAGGCGAGCAAGCAGGGCATTCGCACCATCGTGGTGGCGACGATGCCGTTCTCGTTCGAAAGCCGTCGTCGTCAGACCATGGCGAACAAGTCTTTGGAACGCCTGCGCCGGTGCGCGGATTCGGTTCTGGTTTTTGCCAATGACCGCATCACCACTTTACCGCAAGCCTCCGGAAATATTCGCCAGGGATTTCACGTCATCAATCAGCTTGCAGGCCACAGCATCGAGGCGTTGGCGCAAATTCTGAGCAAGCCCGGCTTGATCCAGCTCAGCTTCGCCGATGTGCGCAGCCTGTATGGTCGGTTGACGAATAACGCGATCACGGAAAATTGCTGGGCCGGCTGGAGCGAAGTCTCCAGCACGAAGGATATCAAGCGCCTGGTCGATGACGCCTTGAGCAGTCCGCTTTTTACCGAGGAAGTCTGGTCTCAGGCCGATCACGCGATCGTCTGCCTTTCCGGCGGCGGCGATTTGAGTCTCGTGCAAGTGCAGAACATGCTGGCGGAATTGCAAAAGCGGTTGCCGGCCGATTTCCCCGTGGCCACCGGGGCAACGCTGGAGGAAACGTGCAAGTCGAAGCTGCGCCTTACCGTGTTGCTCGCCCGGACTGTGGCTCCGGCCACGCCGATTGTGGAGATGGAACCCGAGCCGGAACCGCAGCGCATGGTGCACGATACGGTGCCGCTGCCGAGCCTCGCCGAACTGCAAGAGAACGCTGCTGAGGAATCTGAGGTAGAATTTGAAGAAGCTGCGGAAACCGATGAGGAATTGGTAGCGCCGCTTCGCGGAAAGGCTACGGCGGCGAACGATGCGTCGGTGGTGATCCCGGGTAAGAAGACGAAGAAATACATCGCGAAGCAGGAAGAACTGCAGTTCGATGGCAGTCATCGCGGCCGTTTCGAGAAATCTATCGAGACGATTTATAAAGGCGAAAATCTCGATCAACCGACTTTCCGTCGCCGTAAACTCGCGATTCGTTTATAAGGGGCTCTGCCCCTTACCCCGCCAAAGGGAATGATTCCTTTTGGAAACCCCACTTAAGGGCGAATATCAGCTCGCCTTGATCTGGAGGCCGTTGTTATCGGCAGTGAGGATGTGGGCTTCGGGCGAGGGGAGATGCTTGCGTGCGACCCGCAGCATGGCGGCGCGGATAGCTTCGGCATTTTTCAAGGTGATCGCCATCAGCGTGGAACCGGACCCGCTCAAGAAACTGCCGAGCGCGCCATTCTTTTCCGCCACGGCGAGGACTTCCTTGAAACCGGGAATCAGTTTGGCGCGATAGGGCTGATGCAGGCGATCCGTGAAGAGGCCCGCGAGCGCATCGTATTGCTTGGCGCAAAAAGCGGCGGTGATGACGGAGGAATGTTGCAGGTTGCTCACGGCATCAGCAAGGGAGACTTGCTTCGGCAATACTTTGCGCGCGGAGCTGGTTTCCATCATAAAGTCCGGAATCAGCGCGATGAATTTTAATTGGGGAGAGACGGGGACGTTGAGGAATTTCGAGGCGGCACAGGCGGCGAATCCGCCGTAGAAAGCCGGGACGGCATTGTCCGGGTGTCCTTCCATTTCCACGACGAGCGCGAGGACTTGTTCGGGAGTGAGTGGACACTCCGCGAGTTGGTTCAGACCGGCGAGAATACCGAGCCGAACCGTGACGCTGCTGCCGAGTCCGCGCGAGATCGGGACATCGCCGGTGATTTCCACGGAGAAGGGAAAGGGCTTGGTCTTCGCGGCGCTGAAAAAGGTTTTGGCCGTGGCGGAAAACATCGGCGGGAGGTGCGTTTGCACGCCGGGGCGGAGGGTTACGGTGTTGTGCAGGCGCAGGGCCACGCCGAGACTATCGAACCCCGGACCAAGATTCGCTGTTGTCGCCGGAACGCGTACTGCTACTTTTTGCCAAGCCATGAATGTGTTTAGCCGCAAGATCACAATCCCGACAAGCCTAACCCGCATCTACCACACGTGTTTTTACCGTTTCGCCCAGCTTTTGGTGCGAATTATCTTCGGAACGACAGTGCGCATCCGCATCACGGGGCGTGAACATTTGCCCAAGTCGGGGCCTTATCTCTTGATTTGCAATCACATCAGTCACTTTGATCCGGGCATTCTCGCCGCGGTCATGTGGCGGCAGATGAGCTGGGTCGTGGCGCTCGATATGTTTGCTCATCCGGTGGGCGATTTCTTTTTTACGAGCATCGATTCCATTCCGGTGGATCGTCAGGAATCGGACCGCAAGGCCGTGCGGGAGATTTTGCGGCGGTTGAAGCAGGGGCGTGCGGTGGGGATTTTTCCGGAGGGCGGCATTCGCGCCGGGGAGACGTCCATTCTCGGTGGGCAGCCGCTCGATGAGAATGTCGGAGCGATTGCGCAGTTGGGGCAGGTGCCAATCGTCCCGGCGTTTGTGCTGGGGACGGACAAACTTTACGCCAAGCGCAACTGGTGGTTTCGCACTACGCTCGATTTCCGTTTCGGTCCGGCGATTCCGCTATCGACTGATCCGGCACTGGATAACAAGGCGGTGCGCCGTGACATCACCAAGCGGGCTGAGGTGGCGTGGCATCAACTGGCCGGGGAGTTACGCACGGAATTCGATTTGCAGCCGGACGATTTCCCCAAGACCGCGCAGGAACGTTGGGCCGAAGCGGCGCGGATTGAGGCTGAGCTTAAATCCCGTTGATCGGCGGCGGAATGTAGGGAGGGGGTGGCGGCTGTTGGTTGGCCTCGTGCCGCTTTTGTTGCTCGATGAAGTAGGCCTGCTGCGTGTTCGGATCGATCAGGAAGGTGTCGTTGCCCGACTGCATGATCTTCAAATCCCCGTTGGCCAGTTGGCGATCCTGTTCCCGGATCGCGGCGAGGATTTTGTCCTCGGACGGCAGCTTGTCGTCGAACCCGCTTAGCAGGTTGGCGTTCTTCTTGGTCTTGTCGATCAGGAAGCCGATGACGGGAGGCAGCGAGGTGGCGCCGTTGGGGATGATGATCATCTGACCGGCGCGCACGGTTGCGCTCTGGCCGTTCGGCAGCATGATCTTGGCGGTGCCTTCAAGCACGAGCAGCTTGCAGCCGACTTTCGGATCGAAGGAAACAATGATCGTCGTGCCGAGCACCGACGCCGTCGCGGCTGCGGTTTGAATCGTGCCGCCGCCCTGACCGGGAGGGGAATTGAAAAGGACGCTGCCTTTTTGCAGGTTGATCGTGCGGCTGTTGGGCTTGAAGGAGAAGATCGTATTGGCTCCGACGCGGGTGACGGTTTTGTCCGGCGCGGTCAGCTCGGCGCGGGAGTTGGCCCCCGTGCGCAGAATTTGCGGTGTGACGAATTTCGTCTCCACCTTCGCGGGGCGCAATTCCTTGCCAGCAGGAGAGGCGACCGTGACGTTGTTGACCACCTGCGTGAAGGTTGCCTCAGTCAGGTCCGCCGCGTGGACCCCGGCGAGGGAAAGGATCAGGAGTAGGATTGGAAAGAAGCGGGACATGGGAACTTTACTTTTACAGAGTATTAGTGAGCTGGAAAGCTGAGATTGCTGCCCACCGTGCCGATGTTTCCACCGTTCAACGTCGTTCCACCCACGGAGACATTATTGAGATTCGTGGTGCCCGGCGTGGGGGCACCGAAGTTATAGCCACCGAAGAAAGTCTTGAAGACGTAGTTGGTGTAGGCGCTCAAATCCACATTGGTCAGATTGATGGTGTACGCCTGCATCGAGACCGAGTTGAAATTGTTGGCGACGTTGAAATTCGCATTCGAGATATTCAGCACATCGCTCGGCGTCATGCCCGCCGAGAAGGAAGCCGTGCCGGTATTGGCGGCGCCGGAGGAGAACGTGGCCGTATTGATGTTGATGTTTTTTCCGTTCACGACCAACTGGCTTTTGGCGGTGAAGTTGCCGGTGTTCACATTGATCGTACCCGCAATCGCGTACAGCTTGATCTTCGCGGCGTTGTAGGTATCGCCCGTGCTGTCGATATGGTTGCCGGAAACATTGAGGGTTCCAGAGACGCTATCCGTCGTGGTGAAGGTGTTTCCGCTGAGGGAGATCGTGCCGGTGGCGCCAACATCGATCGAGGAGGTGGCGGTGAAAATATTGTTGGAGAGCGAGCCCGTGGCGGAAGTGAGTTCGATGGTGTCGCCGTGGAAAAAGCTGTTGCTCAGGCTGGCTGTCCCGGTGCTGTAAAGCCCGAGAATGCCGTTGCTGGCGGTCATCGTGGTGCTGTAGGCGGTGAGTGTTTGGGTGTCGATGGTGAGCAGCGCTGCGCTGAAGGTGCTGTTATTGATATAGGTGGAGGTGGCGTCGGAGCCGATTAAAATGGCGGAGGTGGCGGTAAAGATATTGCCGATGCTGCTGATGGCATCGCCGAGGGCAATGACCGTGTCGGAGGTAATGTTGACGTTGCCGAGATTCAGGGTGCTCTGGCCACTGAGGAGAACCGAATTACCCGCCAGCAAGGTGCTGTTGGAGAGTTCCAGGAGCACTCCCGCGACGAGGCTGATGTTATCGACGGCCGTCAGGGTATTGCCGTTCATGCTGACGGTATCTCCGGCGCTCACGAGCAACACATCGGTGTTAAAGGTTGGGTTGCTAGTGAAGGTCACGTTTCCACCGGCGATGAAGGTGACCTCGCTGCCGGTGTAGGTGCCGGACGACACGGAAATGTCGCCGCCGAAATTGCTGATCGAGACCGAGCCGGAATTGGAGATGGTCACAACACTGAGGTTCAGGCCGCCCGAGTTCCACCCTTCCAGCGAGAGCGACGAGCCGTTGTAGGACAGGTTTGTGTAGCCCGGAATGATCAGGTCGCCGTCCGAATGGAAAACCAAGTCGCCGCCGAAGCCCGTGATGGTGTAGTTATACGGCAGCGTCAAACTCTCCTTGCCGAAGAAGGCGAAAGTTTCCGCCGTGCTGTAGGGGCTCAAGTCGAGCGTATAGCCGGTGAGGGTGAGATTCTTCGCCGCATAGATCACGGTATTATCGTTCGCGGTAAAGAGCAGGCCCACTTGGGCGTCGATCGCGAACAAGCCCGCGAGGAAGGAGGTGGCGCGCTCAAACAGCAGCGCATTGTCGGGGTCCAACGTGCCGGAAACCGTGCGGTCGACCGTCACGGCGGCCTGCAGTTTCTTGATCAGGTCCGTGTCGCCGTGTTCTGCGGCCAGCGTGCGTAGCGCGGTTTGCAGCAGGCTCGGGTCGATGATCTGGATTTCATTGCCAACGACATCGCCAACCATAAAGCCCGTGTCGGTTTTCTCACCCTTGGCGATTTGCTGTTCCTGCTTCTCCTTTTCGTTCTTCACCTTGTCCTCTGCCGGCAGGGGCTTGGTGAAACCCTTGAGCAGATTCGAACCATCGTTTTGTTTGCCGAGGCGGAACTCGAACACTTGCGGGGCTTGCGTCATGTTGGGAGTGATGAAGCTCATCTGGCCCGCCTTCAAAATGAAGTCGCGGCCATTTTGCAACGTCGCCTTGGCCTTGCCTTCGAGCACGAGGAGCTTGAATCCGCCGTTGCTCGTGCAGGACACGATGATCGTGGTGCCGAGCACGGAGGCCGTGGCCGCCGCGGTCTGAATGGTGCCGCCGCCGCGACCGGTGGGAGAGTTGAAGAGGACGCTGCCTTGTTGCAGGTTGATGCCGCGTCCCTCGGGCTTGAAGGAGAAGATCGTGTTGGCTCCGACGCGGGTGACGGTCTGGTCGGCGGCGGTAAGTTCCGCGCGGGAGTTGGCCCCGGTGCGGATCACTTCCGGCGTGGCGAACTTCGTATTCACCTGCGCCGGGCGCAGACCGCCGCCTTGCGGATTGGTCACCGTCACGGAATTCACCACTTGCGTGAAGGTGGCTTCGCGCAGGTCAACGGCCCGGGACGCCAGGGGCGAGAAGGCAATTGCGAGCATCAGGCAGGTGGTGAAGGCTTTCATAAGCGGGGGGATATGAGACCGAAAATTGCGGGGGGAATCAATCAAAACAATAAGTTTTAAAACGTTAAATGATCTAAATCTTATACAATTGGCCCGCATTGTTCCGGTGGAATGGTTTCATCGCTAGTGAACGAAAGAATTGCGCGGACTTGCAAAATCGGCCCTGCGGGGAGATCGCGAAGCGCGGATTTTTGGTGATCGTCGACAAGCGCCGACGAGTTTCAGCCGTCTCTGTTGGTTGGAGAGGCCGGTGTAGACCAAAGAGAGGGAATCTCAAATTGGAGATTTCAAAGGGATCGAGGACGGGCATGCACGACTATTAGCAGGAATCGTGCAAAGACGTTTGTGTTAGGTGAGCTACGTGAGCTAGGTGTGCGATATTTTTTGCCGCAGGAGGCGGCAAAAGTACTAAGTACTAAGTTCTAGGTACGAGGTACAGGCTGTCGGGCGAAAAACCAGAGAGGGCGTCGGCTCTGCTTCTCGACTCGCGCGACTCATTGGCCCCAACCCGATGCAACCGTCATGTTGGGGGGCAGGGTGGAGAATCCTGCGCCGCCGACGGTATTGCCGGTGGTAAAATTGACGTAGCCGGGGATGGCTGCGGTTCCCATGTTGATGCTGGAATTGAGGCCGTAGCGGGACTTGAACGTGTAGTTGGTGGTGGAGCTGAAATCGACGTTGGTGAAGGTGATGGTGTAGGCCTGCATCGAGACGCTGTTGAAATTATTCGAGGTGTTGAAATTGACCGAAGACATGTAAATTTCATCCGTGGCGCCGGTTCCTCCGGTGAAGGTCGCAGTACCCGTGCCAGGCGTGGCAGAGGAGAAGCTGGAGGTGTTGACGGTGATGTTGCGGCCGGTGATGTTCAGATTATTGGCGGCGGTGAAGGTGCCGTTGCTGAGGTTGACCGATCCGACCACCGCGAGCTTGATGTTATTGGCGGTGATATTGGTATTGCTCACGGTGGCGTTGTTTTTGCCGGAGAGGCTGAACTCGTCGGCGGTAATCGAGCCGGTGCCGAAGAGGAAGGCGTCGCCGCCCGAGCCGCCGGTGATGCGCACGCTCTGCGTGGCGGAATTAAACACGAAGGAGGAAAGCGTCAGCGTTCCCTGCACATCGATGCCGAGGCCGACCGTGCCCGACGGGCCGGAGGTATTGTAGGTGCCGCCGATGAGTTCCATATCCCCGGCGGATTCCAGTTGAATGGCGTGCAGGCTGCCGGTGGCTTGGCCGGTGAGGGTGTTACTCAGGAGTGAAAGTTTGCCGCTGCCCTCGTTCTCGAGACGGAGTTGGCCACCGGCGTTGGTGATGCTTTTACCGGAAATCGCCCACAGCGAGGCGGTATTCGCGACCATTGAGGCCTCGTTGGAATCAAAGTTGTAGACCATGCCGGACAGGGTGAGATCGCCCTGACTGCGGATGGTCACTTCGCCGGGGAAGTAACCGATGGAGAGATTGCCGACGATGCTGACCGATTCCTTGCCGTAGAAGGCAAATGTGTTGGCATCGGTGTAGTCGCTCAGATCGATGGGTGTGCCGGTGGCAAAGTAGAGATTCTTGGCAGCGTAGACCCAGGTCGTTTTGGGCAGGCCGTTCTTGTTGCTCGTATCACCGACTGCTTCGAGGCCGCGCTTCAGCGCGTCGGCTGTGGAGAAGTAGACGGTTTGTTGGTCGTCGAACAGGGTGGAGGAAACGGTGGAATTGACTGTGACGGCGGTCTTGAATTTCGCAATCGCCGCCGCGTTTTGATCCTGGGCCAGCGTCTGCATCGCGGTCTGGATCAAATTCGGATCGACCAATTGCACTTCATCGCCCACCACGTTGCCAATCATCAGGCCGGTGTCGGCTTTGTCGCCATTGGCGATCTGCACATCCTGCACCTGGATTGCCTGCTGGACCTTATCTTGGGCAGGAAGTTCATTGTTGAATCCCTGCAGCAGGTTCGATCCCTCGGTTTGTTTGCTCAGCCGGAATTCGAACACTTGCGGTGCGCGGGTCATGCCGGGCGTGATGAAGGTCATCTGGCCTGCTTTCAAAACGAAGTCGCGCCCATTCGGCAGGGTCGCCTTGGCTTTGCCCTCGATCACGAGCAGTTTGAATCCCCCGTTGCTCGTGGTGGAGACGATGATAGTCGTGCCGAGGACGGAGGCCGTGGCCGCCGCGGTCTGGATGGTGCCGCCGCCGCGACCGGTGGGAGAGTTGAAGAGGACGCTGCCTTGTTGCAGGTTGATGCCGCGTCCCTCGGGTTTGAAGGAGAAGATCGTGTTGGCTCCGACGCGGGTGACGGTCTGGTCGGCCGCGGTGAGTTCCGCGCGGGAGCTGATCCCGGTGCGGATGATGTCGGGCGTGACGAACGCGGTATCCACGACGGCTTGGCGACCGTTCTGCCCCTGCGGGTTGGTTACGGTTACCGCGTTCACGACCTGGGTAAATTTTGCCTCGCGCAAATCGAGCGCAGCGGCCGGTAGAATGCAGCCAAGTAGCGTCCCGGCCACGACGAGCCACGACAGATAACGAGGAGACGTTAAAAGCATGATTTGTTTCATCGGCATTTTGGGGTGGTAACTGATGGGGAGGTTACTGAGTGGACTTGCCAATGAAACGAAGGAATTTTCATGGGATTGCATTATTTCGATCTCTTAATGACCGTATTAGAGACTCTATCGCGATGGTGATTTCGCTCCCCATGAAATGCCGGCCACGCTACATTCGGCGCGTGTTGAAATTACTTTTGCCCCTGACGTTGATTGTGTGGATTCTCACTGGCATGAATTTTCTGGAAGCGGCACCGCAGCCCGCATTGCGACTCTGGGAGGGCGATGCCCCCGGTGCGCTCGACACCGAGGAAAAGGATATTCCCACGATCACCCCGGTATTGCCGGAAGCGGGCAAGGCGAACGGAACGGCGCTGGTGGTATGTCCGGGGGGCGGTTACTCCCGGCTTTCCGGGCATGAGGGGCTTGCTTATGCGGAATATTTCGCCAAGCAAGGCGTGACTTGCTTCGTGCTGAAGTACCGCGTGGCCTCGGATAAATATCATCACCCGGCCATGATGCTCGATGCGGCGCGCGCGATGCGCACCGTCCGGGCCAAGGCCGCCACATGGGGTGTGGATCCCAACAAGATCGGCATCATCGGCAGCAGTGCGGGTGGTCATCTGGCCTCGACGACGATGACGCACTTCGACGCGGGGAAGCCGGACGATACCGATCCCATCGAGCGGGTCAGTTCGCGCCCCGACTACGGAATTCTCTGCTACGCGGTGATTTCCTTTCAGGAAGCCTTCGGCCACATCGGTTCGCGTAATAATAATCTCGGTGTGAATCCGGATCGCGCGCTGGTGGATCTCTTCTCGAACGAAACGCAGGTGACGGCGCAAACGCCGCCCGCCTTCATCTGGAGCACGCTCGAGGACAAGGTGGTGAATCCGCAGAATTCCCTCGCCTTCGCGGCGGCGTGTCAGGCGAAGGGCGTGCCCTACGACTTACACCTGTACCAAAAGGGCGTCCACGGCATCGGCTTGTCTTCGGGCAAAAACGGAGTCGCGCCGGGCGATGTGCATCCGTGGGCGAAGGATGTGGTTTTCTGGATGCAGCAAAACGGGTGGCTGCCCGCGGCGGGATCAGTGACCCTGCCAGTAACGACCCCGTAAATCTTCGACCGTGGGTTCGCCGCGAAAATAGGCGTTGGCCTGAGGACGAAACAGGAAGAAGAGGGCGATGGCAAAACCGATCAGGCCCGGCAAATCCAGCACGGGCTGTGAGGTGGAGGTCAGGATCGTCCCGTGCAGAGCCAGACCCTGCGCGAGGTAGACGAACCGCGCCAGATTGATCCCATTGATCAGGAGCGCGCCGCAGAGGACCGTGACGCCGAGGCTGGTGAAGAGCACCAGATATTGGGTGGAGACGGGCAGGGACGTTTGCGCCAGCAGGGTGGCCTTGCCATTTTGGCGGGCGAGATCAATGAGGATGAATTGAGCCACCGCGCTGGCGATGAGCAACCAGGAAACTACGCTGACGGAAGTGGGGCGGAGCGGCTTCATTTTTCGAACATCTCTACTTACTTAAGTGCCTTGAATCAAATGGGTTCCATTCTTGAGTCGTTACAGTGCTCGACGAATGGCTTTTTGTAAATTGCAAAAACCGCTGCGGATTGGTTTTGGCCACCCGGCTAGACAAAGCGGCAGAGATCAGTATGCTGATTCGACCATGGATACTGTGACCGCTGCCTCTTTCGCCCCGGCCCCTTCGGAGGCGCAACCGATTCCCCTGAACGGTCGCAAACCGTCCTGGCTGCGCGCGAAGATTCCGGGCGGCATCACCTACAAGGCGACGGACGACATCGTGCGCGAACACAAGCTGCACACCGTCTGCGAAAGCGCCCAATGCCCCAACCTCGGCGAATGCTGGGCGCGCAAGACGGCGACGATCATGATCCTCGGCAACATCTGCACGCGCAGTTGCGGCTTTTGCGCGGTGAACACCGGACGCCCCACCGAGCTGGATCTGGAAGAACCGGCGCGCGTGGCGGAAGCGATCCGGCTCATGGGCCTGCGCCACGCGGTCATCACCTCCGTCTGCCGCGATGAACTCAGCGACGGCGGCGCCGGAGTCTGGGCGGAAACGATCCGCCAAACCCGCGCGGCGTGTCCCTCGACCGGCATCGAAGTGCTCATCCCCGATTTCAAGGGCCACTGGCAGGATCTGGAAACCGTCCTCGCCGCGAAGCCGGACATTCTCAATCACAACGTCGAAACCGTTCCGCGCCTCCACAAGGAAGTGCGTCCACAGGCGAAGTACGAGCGTTCGCTGGAACTCCTCCAGCGTGCCAAGGCGGCCGGGTTCGTCACCAAGTCGGGCCTCATGCTCGGCCTCGGCGAAGAGCTGAAGGAAATCGAAGCGACCCTGCGCGATCTCGCCGCCATCAAGCTCGACGTCCTCACGCTCGGCCAATACTTGCGGCCCTCGATGCAGCATCTGGAAATCAAGCGCTGGGTCACGCCCGACGAATTCGCTTACTGGAAGAAGTTCGGCCTCGAGATCGGCTTCAAGGTCGTCGAGTCCGGCCCGCTCGTGCGCAGTTCCTACCACGCGGACGAACAGTCCGGCGGCTTGGTGCCGAAGAGCTGATTTTTGACGAAATTAACGGAATTTACGAAATTAAAAGGCAACTGGTTTTTGGATCAGAAAATCGGACAGAACCTCCGATGCAATTTCTTGAGTTCCTGATAAAACAATCCTTGTATTGAATTTCGTAAATTCCGTTAATTTCGTCAAAAAAAGTATGACGTCCGTCATCGAAAAATTCTCATTTTCACGCCGTGACAACTCTCTACACTGCCCACAGTGGTCCATCCGTTTGTCTTCCGTACTCTTACGATTAGCCTCCTGATGCTCTCCTTATTCTGGCCGCAACGGGCGAAGGGGGAGGAACGGTTGCACGACCATATCCTGGTCTTTATTCCGGCGTACGAAGGGTGTGCGCTGTACGATCCCGGTCTCGCGAAGGAAGACGATGATGCGCCCTGCGTGTGGGGTTCGCTCGATGCGATCCGCCGTCAGGATCTTTACTTCGGCCTGCGCATGCCGAATAAACTCGTGGCCCGCACGATGCTCAAGGCCGGGCCGATGGATATCTACGGTCGCTTTGTGGAGCAGATGACGCGGCGGCAACCGCGCCAGCGCGCGTTCTTTCCCTACCAGCGCGACAAGGATTTCTTTCTCTTCGCCTACGACTGGCGGCAGGACATCGGCACGGTCACGGCTCCGGCGTTGCAGTACAAACTCGAGGAATACGCGCGCACCTATTCACTCGCGGGTGGTGGCGCGACGGGAGTGCCGCCGAAATTCGTCTTCATCACGCACAGCATGGGCGGCCTCGTCGTGCGCACGATGTTGAGTCAGAGTCCACGACTGGCTGAACGCGTCGAACGGCTTTTTCTCATCGGCACGCCCAATCTCGGTTCGGTGAAGGCAATCCAGACGCTCCTCGTCGGACCGGGTGGTCTGCGGGAAAATCCGGTCGATTTCCCCGCCTCGCTCCTGCGTTGGTTGCCGAGCGATGTCGATCCGCTCGCCACGAAGCTCGTCGCGATCACGCGGCCGAGTCTTTACGAATTGCTCCCATTGCGCGATCCGAACTGGACCCGCATTGATGCGGAGGGTCATTCCATTCGCGTCTCGCTCGATGACATGCTCACCATCGGCACGTGGAAACATTACTGGCCGAGCGCCGCCGCCGAGAAAGCGAAATTCCTCGATCCGTGGTTCGCTCGTTTTGCCAAGGGCCCCGACGAACCGGTTGAGCCGAAGAAATGGGAATTCTGTCAGGATGGTAACTACGTCGAATTGCAAAACATCCTCGCCTTGGTGCGCGAATGGCGGTTGCAACTCGGCACGCTCGGCTACACCGACAAGTTGCTCACGCGCCCCGGACAACCGTCGCGGCTGCGGCTACTCGCCAGTCGCGGCGAACGCACTCCCACGGGAATTATTTCCGAGGGCGAAGGCGATGCGACGAAAACGCGATTCCTCTTTGAAGGCGACGGCGATGGCACGGTGACGTTTGAATCGGCGGTGGAAGATCTCGATGATTCCCGCGTGATGGTGGTGAAGGATGTTCCGCACGGCAAACTGATGGTCCATCCGATTGTCACCGACTATCTCGTCGATGAACTCGCCGAACTGGTTCCACCCCCGGCCTTGCGCCCTACCGCGCCCGACACACGCGCGACGATTCCGTAGGGGGAAGTTTTTCGCAAAGCTCGCCAAGGAGAGGGGATTTTCCGGCGCCTTTTTTTAGACAGGTCGTACAAGCGCTGCTAAATTGCGCGCATGCCGCACAACATTGATCTCATCCTGACCCTGACCAGTGGCCTGACCGCCGCCTTGCTGCTGGGCATGCTCACGCAGAAGCTCAAGCTTTCGCCCATCGTCGGCTATCTGCTTGCCGGGGTGTTCGTGGGACCGTTCACGCCCGGGTATGTGGCCAATCACGACATCGCCCAGCAATGCGCCGAGATTGGTGTCATCCTGCTTATGTTCGGTGTGGGGCTGCACTTTCACCTGAAGGATTTGCTCGCCGTTCGCGCGATCGCCATCCCCGGCGCTGTCGTGCAAATTGTCATGGCAACCGTGCTCGGGGCCGTTGTCTGCAAAATGTTGGGTTGGTCGTGGACGGCCGGTGTGGTCTTCGGCATGGCCATCTCGGTTGCCAGCACGGTGGTGCTCACCCGCGTGCTCGCCGATAACCGCGCGTTGCATACGCCCATTGGCCACATCGCCGTCGGCTGGCTCATCGTCGAGGATCTCTTCACCATCATCGTCCTCGTGCTCTTGCCCGCGTTCTTCACGAATGGCGGGCAATCGGTGAGTGGTTCGGGCCCCTGGATTTCGCTCGGCATCGCCCTGCTCAAGTTGGTGACCCTCGTCGTCTTTGCGCTTTTGGCCGGACGGAAGCTGATCCCCTGGTGCCTCGGCTACGTGGCGCGATCCGGTTCGCGGGAGCTTTTCACGCTGGCCGTGCTGGTGCTCGCGCTTGGCATCGCCGTGGGCTCCGCGAAATGGTTCGGCGCTTCCATGGCGCTCGGAGCCTTTCTCGCGGGTATGATCGTGGGGCAATCGACTTTCAGCGCACGCGCCGCCGCGGAGGCGTTGCCCATGCGCGATGCCTTTGCCGTGCTCTTCTTTGTCTCCGTCGGCATGCTGCTCGATCCCTTTTCCTTGATGTCCGACTGGCCCATCGTGCTCGCCACGCTCGGAGTGGTCCTGATCGGCAAACCGCTCGCCGCGCTCGCGGTGGTACTCGTATTGAAGAAACCCCTGCGCGCCGCATTGGCCATCGCGGTGGCGCTCTCGCAGATCGGCGAGTTTTCCTTCATCCTCGCCACGCTTGCCTCCGGGCTCGGCATCCTGCCGAAGCAAGCCTACAACGCGCTGGTGGTCGCCTCGATTGTCTCCATCACCCTGAACCCGCTGCTCTACCAAATGATCGCCCCCGTCATGAGATTGCTGGAAAAATTCCATCTCAGTCCGCCCGCCGTCGAGGTGCCGGAAGCCAGGGAATTGGTCGCCAAGCACGATCCCTCGCGCCACGTTATCGTGATTGGATACGGCCCCGTCGGTCGCACGCTCACCCGCATCCTGCGCGAGAACAGCATCGACGTGGTCATCATCGAGATGAACATCGAGACCGTGGAACGGCTCACCCAGGAGGGCGTCAACGCCGTCTATGGCGACGCGGCCCAGCGGGAAATCCTGCAGCATGCCTTCGTCGAGAAAGCCGAGAGCCTGATCATCGCCGCTTCCGGTCTGGAGACCGAGGCGGTCGTGCAGACCGCGCGGGAGTTGAATCCCGATATCCGCATTCTCACGCGGGCCACCTACCTGAAGGAATCGGGGGAACTGCGCAAGATCGGAGCCAATGCGGTGTTCTCGAGCGAAGGCGAAATTGCCCTCGCGATGCTCGATTACCTCATGCGCCAACTCGGAGCGACCGAGGAGCAGATCGACCGCGAGCACGACCGATTGCGGCGCGAGTTGTTTTGAGCCAAGGTGCTTTTGATTGTCGAATCGGAACTGTAGGGCGGTTCGGTGAACCGCCGACTGGCACCGCAGGTGCCAAGAGTGGGGAGCTTGCGTTCCGGCTTGCAGGTGTCAGCTTCGCTGCCAATTGGCGGTTCACCGAACCGCCCTACAACGCAGAGATGTCTTGAATGCCTCGGGATGATTTGGAGTGCGGCGGCTTGCCGCCGCACGACAAAGCGGGAGCAAGCTCCCGCACTCCAAATTTTCAAATCAGATCGCCATCGCGCGGCGGCGCGCGAAGAAGCCCAGCACCAGCGCGCCCGAGACGAGCAGCGCCATCGAGTTCGGTTCCGGCACGACATCGAGGGAGCGGAGATTTTCAATCGCCAGTCCCGAGAGGACGCCCGACGCATCGGTGGCGCTGCCGTAGAGGCGGACATTATCCATCAGGCCATCGAACGGACGTTGATTGGCGGCGGTTTGATTGCCGAGCACGAGAGACACCGTGGGATTATTCGCGACGTCGCCGGGCAGGCTCGTCGTGGTGGCGGTGCTGGCCAGAGCGGAGTTGGTCGACGTGGTGCCGACGTACAGGCTGATGTTGTTGGATGTCAGCGAGGAATCGTAGGTCACGGCATAGAACACCCATGTATTGGTCAGGGCCAGCGTGGAGTTGACCGCGAACGAAGTTTGGACGCCGTTGATGGTCAGATTGAGCTGATTCGTTCCCGACATCCACAGCGTGATTCCCTTGCCCGTCAGGACGCTGCCGTCATCAAAGAGCCGCGCATTACCGCCGGTGGTGGCCGCATTATACCAACCGGTGAGCGTGAAGGACTTCAGTGCGCCGAGACCGCCCGTGGCCGTGACCGCCGCCGGACCGGTGAAGCCGCTGCCTTGTCCCGTGGCGCTCGTCAGGTTCAAGGCCTTGTCGCCCGCCTGACCCGAAACACCGGACCCCGCCGTGCCATGCAGGTCGGTCGCTGTCGTGAAATCGCTCGCCACGAGATTCGCATTCTGGGTGCTGAGGGAGCCGGAATTCGCCGTGGTGGTGCCGCTGTCATTGAATTTGTATTCCAGTAACAACGTCTGCGCCTGAAGCGGCAGACTCAGACCCAACAGGGCGAGGAAACTGGTGGCGAACATCCAGCGGAGTGAAGTGGTGGCATTCATAGGGGGTGTGTTTTATGTTAATATTATATTAACGCTTTAGTCTCACGGGGTTGCGTGCAACTTTTGGTTCTTAAGCCACAAATACGCCTTTAAAGGGCTAAGTCAATGTTTTTGCAAAGAAAAAGCTCGCCTTTTCTGGTAAATAATGCGTTCATATTTTAGTAACACATTAAATCCTATGCGCCAACGCGTTCTCACTCTCGAAAAAAGTATCGCCTTGCTCGAAGCCGTCTTTGCAGCTCCAGGTGGCATTGGCACCCGGCCGCTCGCCAAGTTGCTCGATGAAAACATCGCCACGGTCCACAACATCTCCATGACCCTCTGCGATCTGAAGTATCTGCAGCAGGATGCGAAGACCAAGGTCTTCTACCCCGGCTTGCGCCTCATGGTCTTCAGTCGGCACCCCACCTACCGGCGGTCGTTGCTCCAGACCGGGGCCCCGATCATCGATGCCGTGGCGGAGCAGATCAACGAAAGCACGCTGCTCGCGGTGATCGACGGTGGCCGCGTCATCAATCTCAAGTACTCCCCCGGTCGTCAGGCTCTGCGCGCGCACGAGTCGGACGACATGAGCGACCACGCCTACGCCACGGCTGTCGGCAAGGTGCTGCTCGCCTCGTTGACCGAGCCCGAGCTGGATGATTACCTGAAGCGCGTCTCCCTCAAGCGGCTCACCGAAAATACGGTGCGCGACGGCGCGGCGCTCAAGGCGGAGCTGGCGCAAGTCCGCAAGCAGCGCTACGCGCGCACCGTCGACGAATTTTGCGAAGGACTCAGCGCCATGGCCGTGCCGGTCTACGATCTCTGGGGGAATATCCTCGCCGGGATCGGTTGCAGCGCGCCGACGGTGCGCCTGCAAAAGCCCGCGCAGGTGAAGCTCACGCTGGCGGCCTTGCAAAGCGCCGCGTCGGATCTGGAAAAGGCGTGGGGCGAGGCGCTGCACAATACCTTTCAGGCTGGGGAAATTCCTCACCAAGGAGCGGTATCGGCGCTTTTGCGCGTGGAGAAATAACGGCGAGTGCTGGATGAACGGTTGGCTGCTGATTTAGGCTATCCGAAACAATTCAATTTCTGTTTTATAATAATAAACAAAAGCCCTATTGACTTACAATGAAAGAGGCTTAGGATGTAATTATTCAAATAGCATGTATGCTATTGATAAATAGGAGATCTACATATGTTCCGCATCAGCTCGATTAAAAAGAGCCTCATAGCGGGAATGATTGTGGGGGTGGCTTCCGGTCTGGGAAGCGTGGGAGCACAAACCATTTCGCTCAATACCTTCAATAACGGGTCGACCGATTTAACCTCCAGTTATTACGTTTTCGGGACCGTTACCTATAGTAGCACGGCAGGCGTTGGCGGAACCGGAGCGGTGACACAGCTCTCGGGTGGTGGCGCTGCCATTTTTTACGATACGACTCCCGATACCACGCCGACCAATTCGAATTTTTCCAGTTTCGTGCTGGATGTGGATTTCAAAGGATTGATGACCGGCACGCTCTCCACCAACTTCGGCATCTACTTTGCCGATGGCGGCTCGCGCACGAATTCGAACACGGCGCTGTTCTACAATCAGATGTCCTTGACCGGTACGACCATGAACTGGCGCAGCGGGGCTCAAGAATCCTCCGCCGGTGCGGGTGCCAGTGTGAATGCGGACGTCTCGGTGGCGACAGTCAAAGCCAACGACACGTGGTATCACCTCAAGTTCACCGTCACCGATTTGGGCAACGGATCACTCGCCACCGTGGCGCAATATTATGATCAGACGCAGACGACGCTGATGGGTACAGGTTCCTATACCTACTCCGGGTTGGTCTCCACCGTTGGCGAAATCGGCATCCGGTTCAACCCGAACGGCGGCACGCAGACCATGAGTATCGACAATCTGCAAGTCAGCGCCATTCCGGAACCCGCCTCCATCGCGCTCGTCCTCAGCGGACTCGGCTTCCTCGGCCTCGCCCGCTATCGTCGCCAAGGCTGAGGCAACGTGACGTTGCCTCCAGTAAGGCTGACGCCCCAACTGGATCTCCGTTGTAGCCGAAGCCGGTGGCTTCGGCGGGCGCAAGCTCGCGGGCAGGGGCTCTCGGCAACGAGGAGTATCAGCAACTAAAATCCCCTCTAAGAAGAGGGGCACGGAGCGCCGGGGTGTCCTCCGACTGTAGGGCGACTCGGTGAGTCGCCATGGCTATGCCGTGTGCTAACACTTCACCGAAACGCCCTACAGAAGACCGCCATACCATGACTCGTTAGCAATCTTCTTCTTAGAGGGGATTGCTAGTTTTCCCATCTCCGCGTCTTGGCGCACTCTGCGAGAAACCTTCCCCTTTCCCCTACTTCGTACATAGAACCTCGTACCTAGAACTTCCGTTCCCTCCTCCGCATCCTCCTAAATAAGCTTGCCTCTTGGGCCGATCTCTTTACCGTAGGCAAATCGCTTGGTAACTCTGGTGCGAGCCGGAGTGGCGTTTAGGCAACCCTCAACCCTTACCCGCCAAGGTTATGGCGGTTTTGTTGTCTAAGGAGATAGTCATCTCCGAAAGCCCTTCACGGGGCCAGATAGAAACCAGAGCTGTACTCCGGCGCCCGGAGCTTTTTCACGAAAGAAAGCGGCGCAAAGATCCATTATGAGTGCAACCATGCAAGAATTATTCAGCAAGACCATGCGTGTCTTCGCTGAAGGCAGTATCGTCAAAGGCCGCATCATTGAAAAGCGCGCCTCCGAAGTCCTCGTCGACATCGGTTACAAATCCGAAGGCATGATCAGCCTCGGCGAATTCGAAGACTCCGACACGCTCGCCGTGGGCGACGAAATCGAAGTGCTCCTCGAACGTCTCGAAAACGATGAGGGCATGGTCGTCCTCTCGAAGGAAAAAGCCGCCCAGAAGCAGAACTGGGAAAAGATCGTCAAGATTTACAACGAAGGTGGCCTCATCTCCGGTAAGGTCAAAGCCGTCGTCAAGGGTGGCCTCATGCTCAATGTGGGCGTGGAAGCGTTCCTCCCCGGTTCCCAGGTCGACATCGTCGCCCCGAAGAACCTCCGCGAATACGAAGGCAAGACCCTCGAGTGCAAAATCGTCAAGGTCAACGAAGAGCGCAAGAATGTCGTTCTCTCCCGCCGCGAGATCATCGAAGCCGAGCGCGCTGAAAAGCGTTCCAAGCTCCTCGGTGCCATCACCAAGGGCGGCGTCATCAAGGGCGTGGTCAAGAACATCACCGACTTCGGTGCGTTCATCGACCTCGACGGCCTCGATGGCTTGCTCCACATCACCGACATGAGCTGGAGCCGACTCAACCATCCTTCCGAACTCCTCAAGATCGGACAGGAAGTGGAAGTCGTCGTTCTCGAAATCGACCGCGAAAAGGAACGCGTTTCCCTCGGTCTCAAGCAGAAGAGCGAAAATCCCTGGGACAAGATTGCGGAAAAGTATCCCGTCAACCTCAAGGTCAAGGGCAAGATCACGAACCTCGTGCCTTACGGCGCGTTCGTCGAACTCGAACCCGGCATCGAAGGCCTCGTTCACGTTTCCGAACTCAGCTGGACCAAGCGCATCGCCCGTCCCTCCGACGTGCTCACGCTCGGCCAGGAAGTGGAAGCGGTTGTGCTCGGCGTCAGCAAGGAAGACCAGAAGGTCTCCCTCTCCGTTCGCCAGCTCGACACGAATCCTTGGGAAGAAGTTTCCCTCAAGTACCCGGTTGGCACTCGCGTCAACGGCAAGGTCCGCAATCTCACCGCTTACGGTGCCTTTGTGGAACTCGAAGAGGGTATCGATGGCATGATCCACGTGTCCGACCTCAGCTGGACCCGCAAGATCAATCACCCCTCCGAAATGCTCAAGAAGGGCGACGATGTCGAGGCGCAGGTGCTCGAAATCGACAAGACCAACCAACGCATTTCCCTCGGCGTCAAACAAATCTCCGACGATCCCTGGAAGCTCATCGAAGACCGCTACAAGATTGGCGAACTGGTCACCGGCAAGGTGTCCAAGGTTGCCAGCTTCGGCGCCTTCATCCAGCTCGCTGACGAAATCGACGGCTTGGTCCACATCTCGCAGATCAGCAATGACCGCGTCGAGAAGGTCAAGGACGTCCTCAAGGTCGGCCAGGAAGTCACCGCTCGCGTCATCAAGGTTGACAAGGGCGAACGCCGCATCGGTCTGTCCATCAAGGCCGCCGATTACACTCCGGAACAGCTGGAGCGTGAGCGCGCGAACTTCGACCTCATCAAGCCCGGCGAAGATCTCACCTCGCTCGAACACGCGTTCGACCGCGCGGAAGAAGATTACCGCCCGAGCGACAAGAAGAAATAGTCCTAGCAGACACCAGCGTGACGCTGGACCCGGTTTAACTGGAACCAACGTCACTTGGTTTGTATCGAAAACCCCGTCATCTCGAAAGAGGTGGCGGGGTTTTTGTTTCGAGAGATCCAAGTATATCGTCGTCGAAGCGGCAGCCTCCGGTCACTCCCTTTTAAAACCGCCCCTTCCACCCGATCCTTCGCTCCCGCTCAGGATGACAGGAGAGACTATCCGGTGAAAAAAGCGGAGTCGCCGGAAAATCCGCACTCTTCAGGACTGATTTTTCTGCTGTCATCCTGAGCGGGAGCGAAGGATCGGGTGGAAGGGGCGGTTTTTATCCATTGTCTTACCACCCGCTATTTACGCAATGAGCTCTGGCATCCAACGCCTTTTTGCTTGTACTTTAGGGCGGCTCGCGATGAACTCTACACTTTCGCACGTTAACCCACTATTTCCAAAATTATGAAAATCGTTGTCGCTTACTCGGGAGGGCTCGACACCTCCATCATCCTCACCTGGCTCAAAGAAAAGTATAACGCCGAGATCATCGCGTTCTGTGCCGACGTGGGCCAGCAGGAAGAACTCAAGGGTCTCGACAAGAAGGCGCTCAAGACCGGCGCGTCCAAGTGTTACATCGACGATCTGCGCGAAGAATTCGCCCGCGACTTCATCTACCCGATGGTCCGCGCCAACGCTCTCTACGAGGGCCAGTACTTCCTCGGCACCAGCATCGCCCGCCCGCTCATCGCCAAGCGCCATGTGGAAATCGCCCGCAAGGAAAACGCCGACGCCGTTGCGCACGGTGCCACCGGCAAGGGCAACGATCAGGTCCGCTTCGAGCTGACCTTCGCTGCGCTCGCTCCCGACCTCAAGATCATCGCCCCGTGGCGCGATTGGGAATTCAAGGGCCGCACCGATCTCATCAACTACGCCAAGGCCCACGGCATCGCCGTTCCGGTCACCGCGAAGAAGCCCTACTCGATGGATCGCAATTTGCTCCACATCAGCTTCGAGAGCGGCATCCTGGAAGACCCGTGGCTCGAACCGCCCGCCGACATGTTCAAGCTCAGCGTCTCCCCGGAGAAAGCCCCGAACAAGCCCGAGTACGTCACGATTGATTTCGTGCAAGGCAACGCCGTCGCCGTCAATGGCAAGGCGCTCTCGCCCTTCGGCGTGATGGACGTCCTCAACAAGCTCGGCGGCAAGCACGGCATCGGCCGCGTGGACCTCGTGGAAAACCGTTTCGTGGGCATGAAGTCCCGCGGCGTGTACGAGACCCCCGGCGGATCGATCCTGCATTTCGCGCATCGCCAGGTGGAAACGCTGACCATGGACCGCGAAGTCATGCACTTGCGCGACGGCATGATCCCGAAGTATTCGGAACTCGTTTACAACGGTTTCTGGTTCGCCCCCGAGCGCGAATTCCTGCAAGCCGCCGTGGACGAAAGCCAAAAGAACGTCACGGGCACGGTGAAGCTGAAGCTCTACAAGGGCAACATCATCACCGCCGGTCGCAAGAGCCCCGTGTCGCTCTACAATCCTGATGTCGCCACGATGGAAGATGACGCCGGTGCGTACAATCAGGCCGATGCCACAGGCTTTATCCGCCTCAATGGCCTCCGCCTCCGCACCCGCGCCGCCGTTCTCGCCAAGCAACGCGGCAAGAAAAAATAGGCATAGTGGGGCGCTGCCCCACACCCCGCCAAAGGGAATGATTCCCTTTGGAAACCCCCATTGGGCCGGATTCGCCTTTTGCTTAACGCAAAAGATCGACTCCGGCCCAAGTCGTTTTCAAAAGCGATGTCATTACTTTTGAACGAGGCATGAAAAAAGTGACTCACAAGCTCCACTGAAGGTATGAACTCTCTGAGAAACACTCGCACTTTGGCGAATGGTTCTTTTGCGTCCGCGCAAAAAAACCATTCGCCAAAGAAACGAGGATTCTCAAGGGGCTCAGCCCCTTGAGCGGGGGCTGGGGCAGCGCCCCAGTAATACATTGAAAGTGGGCGGGGACGTGCTTGAATGTTGAGATGCCTCTGGATATTAAAGCTTTGGTGGCCTCCCGCATGGGTGAGAACTACGACCTCCACCACAATTATCTCAACCGCACTTTGGTCAAGGTGCAACGCACCATTGGATTCGACAAAGTTTACACCCGCGCCAAGGGTTCGTATCTCTACGACAAAGACGGGAACGACTACCTCGATTTTCTTTCCGGGTTCGGCGTTTACGCTATTGGCCGCAACCATGACGGCGCGCAAAAGATCATCCGCGACGTCCTCGACCTCGACCTGCCGAACATGGTCCAGCTCGACTCCGCTCTGATGAGCGGTCTGCTCGCCGAAGCCCTCGTCAAGCGACTCGCCAAGCAAGGCGCGCCGCATTTGAACGCCGTGTTCCTCTGCAATAGCGGCACCGAGTCCGTCGAAGGCGCCCTCAAATTCGCCAAGTGTGCGACCGGTCGTCCGCGTCTCGTCTCGCTCAAGAATTCCTACCACGGCCTCAGCTACGGTTCGTTGTCCGTCACGGCCAATCCCTATTTTCACGAAGGCTTCGGCCCGTTCGTTCCCGGCGTCGTCAATATCGACATGGGCGATCTCGCCGCGCTCGAGTATGAGCTGAAGAAAGGCGACGTCGCCGCCCTCATCATGGAACTCGTGCAGGGGAAGGGCGTCAAATTTGCCAAGGACGATTTCTATCAACAGGCGCAGGCGCTCTGCCGCAAGTACGGCACGCTCTTGATTTGCGACGAAGTGCAGACCGGCCTCGGCCGCACCGGCAAATGGTTCGCGTTTGAGCACTGGGGTCTCGAACCCGACATCATCACGCTCGCCAAGGCACTCAGCGCCGGTTACGTCCCCGCCGCGGCGATCATCACCCGCCGCGACATCTACCAGAAGACCTTCTCGCGGATGGATCGTTGCATCGTCCACTCCACCACCTTTGGCCGCAACAACCTCGCCTGCGCCAGCGGTCTTGCCGCGCTCGCGATTCTCGAGGAGGAAAACCTCATCGAGAACGCCGCCAAGCAGGGCACGGAAATCGAACGCCGCCTCCTCGAGTTGCAGAAGCGCAGCGACATGATCAAGGAAGTGCGCGTGAAGGGCCTCATGTGCGCCGTCGAATTCGAAGAGCCGAAATCGATGATGGGCAAAATGGGCTGGAAGCTCGTCCACTCCCTCGACAAAGGCATGTTCCCGCAGCTCATCGTCACCCCGATGCTCTCGAAGCACCGCATCCTCACGCAGGTCGCGGCGAACAACTCCGACGTGGTCAAGTTCCTCCCGCCGCTCATCATCGGCCAGACGGAAGTCGACCGCTTCATGGTCGCGTTTGAATCTGTGCTTGGTGATTTGAAAAAGTTCCCCGGTCCCGTCTGGGATCTCGGCCAGAATTTCTTCAAGGCGATGAAATCCACCGACGCCCAGGAAGAAGAGCTCGCCGCCCATTAACCGGGCGGTGTCCGATGCCGGCATGAAGCGGTACTACCTCGACCACAACGCCACCACGCCGCTCGACGAGCGGGTGCGTGTGGTCATGGAGCCCTACCAGCGCGGACTCGTCGGCAATCCCTCGAGTCTCCATGCCGAAGGTCGTCGCGCGCGCGGCGCGGTCGACATCGCCCGCGATCAGGTTGCCGCTTTGCTCGGAGCGAAACCGTCCGAGATTATTTTCACCAGCGGCGGCACCGAGAGCTGCAACCTCGCCGTGCAAGGGCTCGCCCTCGCGCACCGCGCGCGGGGCCAACACGTCATCGTTTCCGCCGGTGAACACCACGCTGTGCTCCACGCCGCGCAGGCGTTGCAACAGCGCCACGGATTCGACGTCACTTTTCTCCCGCTGCAACCCGATGGCCGCACCGATCCCGACGAGCTCCGCCGCGCCTTGCGCGACGACACCGTGCTCGTCAGTGTCATGACCGCCAACAACGAGACCGGCGTCAAATCCCCCGTCACCGCCATTGGCGAAATCTGCGCGGACCGCAGCATCCTCTTCCACACCGACGCCGTCCAGAGCGCGGGCAAGGAACCGCTCCGCGCCCAAGCCTGGCACGTCTCCGCCCTCAGCCTCACCGCGCACAAATTCGGCGGTCCCCACGGCGCGGGTCTGCTCTATCTCCATGCCGGAATTCCCGTGGCCCGGCTCATGGAAGGCGGCGCGCACGAAAACGAACGTCGCCCTGGCACCGAGAACGTCGCCGCGATTGTCGGCCTCGCCAAGGCGCTCGAATTCGCCACCGCCGAAAGCGACGCGCACAACGCTGCGGCCTTTGCCCTCACCGAACAACTCTGGCAGGAGCTTGCCCCGCTCGCGCCCATCCGCCGCAACGGTCATCCCACCGAGCGCCTCGGCAATACGCTCAACGTCAGCTTCCCCGATTTGCATCCCGAGGAATTCCTCATCGCCCTCGACCTCGCCGGACTCTCCGTCTCCAGCGGCTCCGCCTGCCTCGTCGGCTCCGTGCAAACCTCGCACGTCCTGCAAGCCATGGGCAACGCGACGTTGCATCCAGTAGAGGGACGCGAGACCACTCGTGGGACTGATGTCATGCCTGCCACCGTGCGCTTCTCCATCGGGCACGACCTCAGCCCCGCCGACATCACCGAAATCGCCACCCGCGTCCGTACCGTCGTCTCGCATCAGCGGCCAGCGTGAGCAGGGCTGAGCTCTGCACCCCGTAACGCCGACGCCCGATCTGGACCTCCGTTGTAGCCGGCCCCGCCGGGGCCGGATTCCGTTCGTCACGTCACCCCGCTAGGCCTCCGGGGTCAACGACCCCGGCTACAACGCTACCGCGACAGGTGGACTCCTCAATGGACCTCCGGTTGTAGCCGCTGCCGCTGGCTGCGGCGGGGGCATGCCTCCCGACAGGGGCTTTCGGCAACGGGAGTTTCGAGAGCATTGCTGACGAGTAATGGTAGCGCGGTCTTCTGTAGGGCGTTTCGGTGAAACGCCATGGCGACTCACCGAGTCGCCCTACAGTCGGAGAATCTTGATGAAACCAATACTTGTTACCAATACCTATCAAGAGGGGGCAAGGGTGTGTGATCCTCTCGATCCTACTTTCGCATTCAGTCTTCCACCCGTGGCGAAGCGTTACCGGGCCCAGCGACACGCTGGTCACGCTGGCATTAATTAACCTTATAAATCTATTGCCTCTCCATAAATCATGAGCTAAACTTATAGTTATGAGCATTCCCTCCGGCACACTCCGCATTGGATTCATCGGCGCCGGCGGCATCGTCCGCACCCGGCACCTGCCCAATCTCAAATTGATTCCCGGTCTCGAATTCGTCGCCGTATGCAACCAGCGCCGCGCCACCGCCGAGGTCATCGCGCGCGACTTTGGCATTGCCGAAGTCATGGACGACTGGAAAGCGCTCATCGCCCGGCCCGATCTCCACGCCATCTGGATCGGCACGCCGCCCTACATGCACGCCGAGCTCACCCTCGCCGCGCTCGCCGCGGGGAAGCACGTCTTCTGTCAGGCCCGCATGGCGATGAATCTCCCCCAAGCCCGCGAAATGCTCGCTGCCGCGCAGTCGCGACCCAATCAAGTCACCATGCTCTGCCCGCCGCCCCACGGCATGCGCGGCGATCCCACCGTGCGCCGTCTCCTCAAGGACAACGTCCTCGGCAAACTCCTCCACTTTCGGCTCCAGGCCTTCAATGACGCCTGGGCCAACCCCACCACTCCGGCGCATTGGCGGCAGAAGATCGAACTCAGCGGCCAGAACATTCTTTCTGTCGGCATCTACGCCGAAGTCCTCGGCAAATGGCTCGGCCATCCGCTCGAACTCCACGCCACCCGCCACGTCTTTCATCCCGACCGGCAGGGGTATCACGTGCAAATTCCCGACTGGGTGACCGTCACCGGCCGCTGGCCCAACGACCTCTTCGGCACGCTCGAATGGAGCGGCGTCGCGCAGGCCGCCCACCACGAACAACTCGAACTCTACGGCGATGCCGGAACGCTCGTCTACGACTTCACCGAGGACCGCCTCTACGTCGCCCTCAACGGACAGAAATCGCTCCACGAACGCCCCATCCGCGCCGAGGAACAAGGTCAATGGACCGTCGAACAAGACTTCATCCACGCCATTCGCACCGGCACCCAGCCCGAACCCAGCTTCGCGACCGGCGTGAAATATATGGAATTCCTCGACTCCATCTGGGCAACGTGACGTTGCATCCACGAGGCTGAGCCCTGCACCCAGTAACGCTGGCGCCCGATCTGCGAATCGGTTTCTAAACTGTAGGGCGCTCGGTGAAGCGCCTCCGCTTTGGACTGCGGTGGCTTGCGCCCGCCGCTCGCGGGCAGGGGACTCTCGGCCACTACAGCCTTTTCGAGAGTCGCGCACAGAGGCATGTCTGCTTTGTAGGGCGCGATTGCATCGCGCCGCGGCGCCATACAATGGCGCCCTACAAGGGGCGTGGCATTCCCAGTCTTGAAGCGATGTCGAAGCGTGTGCGCGATTCTTGAAAAGGCCGTAGGCCTCTCCCCGCCGGAAAAACACCCCCGGCTTTCGGCTCGACCTCCGAAAATAGCCTCCTCCCCTTGGCTTTGGGTTTGTCCCTCCTTCGTACTTAGAGCCTCGTACCTAGAACTTTCCCTCTCATCCCCCTCACTTTTCTTGACCACCTTTGCGAGACCCGTCAGGCTTCCTCCCGTCGTCACAAAAAAGGGAACCACGGGTGCGCACACTTTTTCAAACCAGTCGCGGGCTGACCTCTTCGTTCTTCCGCGCATTCAGCGTTCTCCTTCTTCTGCTCGCCTCCGCATTCGCCGCGCGGGCGGACGGCTGTTACATCCCGCACAAGACCTACCTCCAGACCCCGACCATTCCCGCGCAAACCGCGATTATTTCGTTCCGCGACGGACAGGAAATCCTCGTCGTCCAATCGCTTCTTCAAGCCGAAGGTCAGGAATTCGGCTGGATCATCCCCGTCCCCGCGTCCCCCACCGAAATGCGCGTCGGCACGCCGGGAATGATCAAGACGCTGCAGGTGCAGTTGCAGCCGGAGATTCACATGGATGACGTAAAAGGCAGTTTCGATTTTACCCAGAAAATCCTGCTGACTCTCTACGTAACGATCATTTGCCTTTGGGTGATTAAACGTACACCTACTTTTCGAAGAGGAATCGTGAATGGGCTGGCAGTTTTTTTTGTATTCCTCCTCTTGCCGATGACAGTCCTGCAATCCCTCGGCGGCAAAATGACCTCGTATCAATCCGTCGCAGGTGTCGATCTTTCCCAATCCTCGGTCGTGGGTAATTACGACGTCGCTGTGCTGAAAGCACAAACCGTCGAGAACCTCAACGACTGGCTCGCGCGTAATAACTTACGCGCCTTCGACGCCACCAGCAGTCAAGTCGTCCAGTCTTACATTCGCGAAAATTGGTCCTTCGTTCTCGCTCGGCTACAACGCGAGAAAGGCGGACTCTCCGCGCCGCATCCGCTCGTTCTTACCTTTCCCGCGAAGGAACCGATCTACCCGATGCGCCTCACCGCCCTCACCGAGCATTCGGTGGCTCTCGAACTTTTTCTCATAGCCGACCGCCAATATCAAAGCCGCGACTTGGCGATGGAATACAGCGATCAGTTCTTTAGCCGACTCTCGAACCTGAGCATCTATAGTCACCACGCTCTCTTTAATACCTTTCGTACACCGGACGAAAAAGAAATCGAATGGCCCATTTATTATGGCCGGAATTTTCAAGGAATGGTCGGTCACGAACTGGGTCGACGCTTGATGTGGGAGGGTTGCATCGTGACCAAGCTGGTCGGCGAAGTTCGCCCTGCCGCCATGTCCCATGACTTCACTTTTCTTTCCATGCCCGAAGGCAAACCCTATCGACTGCAGGTCTACAGCAAGGGCATGGCCGCTCGCGAAGGATTTGCCCTCGGCGCGACCATCTGGTGCATGGGTCTGATCGCATTCATTGCTCGTTATCTCAAGACCATCTACGCAAGCACTCATTACGCCTTTATCAATCAGTCCCTGCTCCTGCTGGCAGCGATCTCGATTCTGGTGGGTGTCGGTAAATATCTGACCTGCAGGCAAGCCGCCATTCGCGATGAAGGCAATGTCTATCAGGTGCAAAACCTGGAGTACTACAATCAACTTAAAATCCAAACCCATCTCGCCGAGAGTCCCGCACTCAACCAAGGTGGGCTGGTACAGAAATTGATCTCCGACTTGGAGAGAGCAGACCTTTCCAACCCCTACCTCGGCGGCAAGATCACGAACGAGGATTCTCCCGGAAACTTCGAGGTGATCGAGCAGGCTGGCAAAATCGTCGTGCGTCTCTATCGCGAGGACGGCTCCTACATCGAAGTCACACGGCCTGATCCTGTCCCCAAAGATCCCCGATTTTGACCGAGCCTTCGGCCAAGAGGGCTCTCTTACCGCCGGAAAAACTTCCTCCACGCCGCAAAAAATATCGCACACGTAGCTCACGCAGCACACCTAACGCAAACGCCCGATGGGTTTCCGTGCTATAACTCGTGCCATGCCCAGCCTCCGTCCCTTTGAAATCTCAAATCTGAAATTTGAAATTCGCTCATTTTGGTCTACACCACCGCGACACCCAACAGAGGCGGTCGATTATCGTAGTCGATTGTCGACGCTCTTTTTTTTCGAGGCGCAGCCGCCGCTCGAAGTCCTGCGACGGCGAGCCCCGCGAGCCGCGTTACTGGGTGCAGGGCTCAGCCCTGCGCAGTTTGCACTTTACAAAATCGACGCGTGACCGCAGCTTGAACGGCTCCCGATGAAACTGAAGAAACCGCTCCGTTTTGGATTGCCGAAAGGCAGTCTCGAAAAGCCTACCATCGAATTGATGGGCAAGGCCGGTTTTTCCGTGACCATGTCGAGCCGCGGCTACAAGCCCTTCATCGACGACCCCTCCTTCGATCCGCGCTTGGTGCGTCCGCAGGAACTGAGCCGTTACGTGGCCCAGGGTTTTCTCGATTTCGGCATTACCGGCAAGGATTGGATCGCGGAAAACGGCGTGCCCGTTCACGTGATTTGCGATCTGCCCTACAGCCGCGCCACCTCGCTGCCCGCCCGCTGGGTGCTCGCCGTGCCGGAGGACTCCAAGATCCGCTCGGTCAAGGATCTCAAGGGCAAGCGCATCGCCACCGAGGCGGTCAATCTCGTCAAAACCTACCTCCGCAAGCACAAGGTGAAGGCAGAAGTGGAATTCTCCTGGGGTGCCACCGAAGTGAAGGTGCCCGAGCTGGTCGACGCCATTGTCGATCTGACCGAGACTGGTTCCTCCCTGCGCGCCAATAACCTGCGCATCGTCGACACGCTGATGGAAAGCTATCCGCAGCTTATCGCGAACAAGGCGGTTTGGGCTGACCCCACCCAACGCAAAGTCATCTCCAATTTCGCGCTCCTCCTGCAGGGCGCCCTCAATGCCCGCCGCAAGGTGGGGTTGAAAATGAATGTGCCAAAGAGCAATCTCAACCGGTTGTTGAAATGTCTCCCGGCGCTGCGCAACCCCACGGTCGCGCCGCTATCCCAGCTCGATTGGGTAGCCATCGAGACCATTCTCGATGAAAAAGTCGTCCGCGAGATTATTCCCCAGCTGAAAGAGTTGGGCGCGGAAGGAATCATCGAATATCCGTTGAATAAGGTTGTGTATTAGCGAAAATCGCTTTTAAATCAGAAGTTCAAATTATGGGATCACTCAAGAAACGACGCAAAACGAAGATTGCCAAACATAAGCGCCGCAAGCGCATGAAGGCGAATCGTCATAAGAAGCGTTTGCGTTACAAGGCTTAGGCCTCTACTCTTAGCAGCGTGATCCCTCGGCCATGTTTCATTGCCTTGTGGGTAACGCTGCTAAGCTTTTATCCAGTCCTCGCGTATGCCGCGGGAACTGAAGCGTCAACACCCGGCAAAAGTGTGATTGTTGGTCCGGCTTCCTCGAAGCCGGAGTCATCGTCTATTCCTGCTCCGGCCCCGTTTGCGTCTTCGGCTCTCCCGATGGTTTATATTGAATGGCCGGCCCCGGAGCCGGTGGTTCCAGCGCGCCTGTCTCCCGAAGGGGAAAAGCAGGCCAAGGCCCACGCTCTCTACATCGAGGCACTCCGCGTGGAACTCCGCCAAGGTTTTGCCACCGCTCTCCCGCTCTATCTCGCCATTACCAAGCTGGACCCGCATTTCGTGCAGGCCCACCTGAAGACGGCTCTCTATTTTCTCCAGCGCAACCAGATCGAACAAGCGCTCTCGTATTTGAAGCTCGGCCTCCAGAGCAACCCCGATTCCGCCGATCTCAAGGCGGCTACCGCTTACGCTTACCGGTTGCTCAAACGCAACGACGAGGCCCTTGCCCTTGCCCGCGAAGTGCTCGCCACCACGCCCGATCAGGTCACGGCCTATCGCGTGTTGTTCGAGATCTACAGCGAGCAGGGGAAGTTCGGCGAAGCCATGAAAACGGTCGAACAGACCGTGAAGCAAAACACCGGCAAGGCTTCCTTCTGGATCAACCTCGCCCGGCTCTACCAGGAATTGCTCAACGAGGAACAGCGTCAGAATCCGCTGCAGGCCACGAACAAGGAACATGCCAAAGACGTCGCGGCGCGCCTGCTCCCGCTCTACGAAAAAGCGCTCGCCTGCAAGGGCGAACCCAGCACGGAACTCCTGCAATTGCTCTCCGATTGTCACGCCACCCTCGGCAATAACGACAAGGCCATCGAGTTCGCCCGACAGGCGCATGAGAATTCGCCGCTCAATATCGAGGTGCAATTGCGGCTCGCGAATCTCCTCTTCAATGTCGGCCAGCGCGACGAAGCGTTGAAGTTCTACGAGCAGGCTTACGAATTGCGGCCCGACTATGGCGATGGCTGGCTCGGCAACACGCTCTCGAAATTGTACAGCGGTTCCAACCAGACGCAGAAGGCGATTGATGTGCTCGAACGCATGATCAGTCGCGCCCCGACCCGCATCGAACTCTACAACGACCTCGCCGGGTTGTACGAACGCCTCGACCGTTTCGACAAGGCCGAACAGAATTATCAACAGGTCCTCGCTCTCGACCCGAGCGTTCTCCCCGCGTACTTGCAACTCGCCTACGTCCAGCTTCGCTCCAAAAACTACACGCAGGCCGACTCCACCCTGCGCGCCGCGCAACGGCGTTTCCCCACCTCCGGCCGCATCTGCTTGCTGCAAGCCATCTCCTCCCGCGAGCAAAAGAAATACGACGACTCGCTCAACTCCTTTTCACAGGTGAAGATCCTGGCTACGGGATCGGACTCGCCGCTGCTCAATGAGAATTTCTACCTCGAACTCTCGATGACCCAGGAACTCGCGGGCAAGAAGGACCAGATCGAACCGACCCTGCGCGAAGGGCTGCGCAAGTTTCCCGACAATCCCAACATGCTCAACGCCCTCGCGTATCATTGGTCCGAGGAAAACCGCAACCTCGATGAAGCGCTCAAGATGAGCAAGAAGTCGCTTGAGTCCGAACCCGCCAACGGCGCTTTCCTCGATACCCTCGGCTGGATTTACTACAAACTGAATCAACCCAAGGAAGCGCTCCCGCTCCTGCAACAGGCCAGTACTTTAACCAAGGAAGATCCCGTTGTCCTCGGCCACCTCGCCGATACTTACGCGAAACTGGGGCAGATCGCCAATGCCACCGAACTCTGGCAAAAAGTCGTGAAGCTCGATCCCGAGAACAAGGACGCGAAGTCGAAACTCGATGCCGCGCTCGCCGAAGCGAAGAACGGAAAGCCTCGTCCGCCTACGAAAAAGTGAGTCGTATCCCTGTTCAGATAGGTTGCTAACATCCGTGCGTTAGTAGTTTAGCTCGTTTAGATCATTAATTTTTTATTGTAACCGAACCGACATATAGATTTAGTATCCGCAAACCATGTTACACCCTTTGAAACAGGCATTCCGGGAATTATGCCTGCCGGTCCTCATTCTGGGAATGATGACGGGCGCGACGGCTATGGCCGCTGGTCGCGAAACTCATCCTCTCGAACGCGACATCAACGCCCTCGTCCGCGCCAAGAGCGCGCTTCTGGTCGACGAGAAAACCGGTGAAGTGATCTTTGCCCGCAATGCCGGCAAGGAACTCCCGCCCGCCAGCACGGTCAAGATGCTGACCGCCCTTCTCGTTTACGAAACCAAGGGACTTGGCGGCACGGTGCTCATCACCTCTGACGACAAAGCCGAGCCCAGCAATGTTCCGCTTATTCCGGGCGAAACCGTCGCGGTCCGCGATCTCGTTTACTCGCTCCTGCTCGGTTCCGACAATGACTCCGCCATCGCTCTTGCGCGTTACACCGGCGGCAACGTCCCGAACTTCATCAACATGATGAACAACCGCGCCATTCGCCTCGGCTGTCGCAATTCCAATTTCAAAACCCCGAACGGCCTGCCCACTCCCGGTCAATACACCACCAGCGAAGACCTCATGAAAATCTTCGAGGCGTTCGTTCGTATCCCGGAATTGCGCCGCATCGCCAGCACCAAGACCTACTTCCTGAAAACCGCCGCGCGCAGCCAGACCCTTAAGAATCACAACAAACTCCTCGGCGTCTACTCCGGCATGGGCCCCGCCAAGACCGGCTGGACCTACACCTCCCGCCACACCTACGCCGCCGCTGCCACGCGCAATGGCCGCGAGTTGCATCTCACCATTCTTGATACGCCCAACAAATGGGCCGACGCCACCGCGCTTTTCGATTACGGCTTCGCCCATCTGCCTGCCGACCCGACGGTTCCCGCGACCACCACGGCGGTGACCGTGCCACCTCCCGCGACACCCGCCGCGCCGGCTGTTCCGACCGCTCCTGCGGCGGTGACTCCCGCCGTCACAGCCCCTGCGCCCGCGCCAGCACCGACAGAAGTGCCCACGGTTCCCGCCGCCGCTCCCGTCGAGCCCGCGCGTCCGGCCAACCAGACCCACGTTATTCGCCGCGGCGAAACGCTCACCTCCATCGCGCAGGTCTACGATTGTTCGGTTTCGAAACTCACCCGCGTCAATCAGATCAGCGATCCCCGCACGTTGCAGCCGGGGCAAAAGCTCATCATTCCCAATTGACGCAGACGGCGCTTAAGATTTGCCAGACGTGGGGCGAGCCGCTACGGTTCGCTCCCTAACCTTAAACCCTCCAGGAAAAAACCTCACTATGCCCAAAGCCATCATGGTCACCAGCAAAGGCACCATTAACCTCGAACTCTTCGACAAGGATGCCCCCAACACCGTTAAAAATTTCAGCGACCTCGCCAAAAAGGGTTTCTACAACGGCCTGAAGTTCCACCGCGTCATCAAGGATTTCATGATTCAGGGTGGCTGTCCCCTCGGCACCGGCACCGGCGGCCCCGGCTACAAGATCAAGTGCGAAATCAACAAGCAAAAGCACACCCCCGGCACGCTCTCCATGGCCCACGCGGGTAAGGACACCGGCGGCAGCCAGTTCTTCATCACCCACACCACCACGCCTTGGCTCGACGGCGTGCACACCGTTTTCGGCCGCACGACCGACATGGACGTGGTCAACTCCATCGCCCAGGGCGATACGATCACGACCCTGACGATCGAAGAATAAGCAACGTGACGTTGCATCCCTTAAACCGGGTGCAACGTCGTTTTTTGCCGTCGTATCTCATTGATGGCGAAGGTGTCGATCTGGGTCAAATGGGTGCAGGGCTCAGCTCTGCCGTCACGCTGGCTTGCCAAAGAGAGAGCAAGCCTCTAGGCTGTTCGTCTTATGTCCCAGCACATCAAACTTTTCATTCCCGGTCCGATTGAAGTGTCGGAAAAGACCCTCCGCGCTTACGCGACTCCCATGATCGGGCATCGCAGCAAGGACTTTCAGGCCCTCTACGCCGACATCCATCCCGGACTGCAACGCCTCTTCTTCACCAAGCAACCCGTCTTCGTCAGCACCTCCTCCGCCTGGGGCGTGATGGAAGGTGCGCTGCGCAATCTCGTGAGCAAAAAAGTGCTCAATTGCATGAACGGCGCCTTCTCGGACAAATGGTTCGACGTTGCCAAAAAGTGTGGCAAGCAGGCCGAAGCGCTGCAGGTCGAATGGGGTCAACCCATTCTTCCCGAGCAGATCGACGCCAAGCTGAAGACCGGCGAATTCGATGCGATCACCCTGATCCATAATGAAACGTCCACCGGCACGATGAGCCCGCTCGCCGACATCGCCGCAGTGCTCAAGAAGTACCCCGACGTGATGTTCATCGTCGACTGCGTCAGCTCGTTCACGGCCATGCCGATTGAATTCGACAAGCTCGGCATCGACGTCCTGCTCGCCGGTACGCAAAAAGCCATGGCCATGCCCTCCGGCTGCGCGTTGTTCACCGTCTCCGAAAAGGCGTTCGCGAAAGCGGCCACCATCAAGGATCGCGGCTACTATTTCGACTTCATCGAATTCCGCAAGAATCAGGAAAACAACATGACCCCGACCACGCCGTCGATCGGTCATTTCTACGCGCTCAAGAGCAAGATCGAGGACTTCGAAACCGAAGGTCTGGAAAAGCGTTACGCCCGTCACAAGGCCAACGCGCTGCTCACCCGCGAATGGGCTTACGGCAACGGCTTCGAACTCTTCCCGGCGAAGGGTTACGAGTCGCTCTCGCTGACCTGCGTGAAGAACGTGAAGAACATTGATGTGCCCAAGCTCAACGCCGCGCTCAAGAGCAAGTACTCCTGCGTGATCGACGGTGGCTATGGCAAGATCAAGGGAACCACGTTCCGCATCTCGCATATGGGCGACGAATCGACCGAGAACATCCGCCAGCTCCTCGGCTGGATCGACGATTGTTTGAAGTCCATCTAATTCGAGCGATTCATCCGCTCCAGAAAAGCCCGGCCCGCAAGGACCGGGCTTTTTCATTGGCTCAACAACGGATCGACTTGTGCCCAGAGCCAATTGAGCACCTCATCGTTGACTGGCGAGTTCAGATAGACCAGGAACAATCCGCGGGGGTATTGCCGAAAGACCAGCGTACGCTCCCCGAATGCGGCGCAGCCCACGGTGGCTTCGTATTGATCCGAGCGCAGCGAGTCCAGCATCGAACGGCACGATTCGCCCACCGTCAGCATTTTTTCCGGCGCAATGGCGGAATTGGCGCACCAGCCCAACATTTGGTTGAGCGGCGAGATCAACGCGGCGGCCATCACCGCCTCGATGCGACCGATTTGTTCAAATGCCTTGTCCATAGCACCATTGGATAAATTCTTCGGCTTCCCCTGGCTGGACCCCATTCGTTTTAAAGAGAGCGTGGCGTACCCCGAGATTGTCCGCGACCAGTTCCTGCCGAAATTCCGGTCCGAGCAGGGTCAGGCGTTGAAAGTAATCTTCTTCCAGGGCCACGGCCACATTGGCCATCTTGCGATAAATGAAATCAGTGAGCGCGGCGGTATGCGTCGGGTCGATCGCGCCGCAGCCATCCACGAATTGCCCCATCAGATTGATCTTCCAGTGGGCGGTCAACGCCGGGGAGCGAAAAGAAAGATCGCAGGCCGGAGCGGGGTGCGGCAGATCGGGCGACTTTTCGGAAAGGTCATCCTTGGGCGGGGCTTCCAGTGTGGCCATTTCCGCGGGGATGGACGTCGGTTCGGGCGTTTCCAGCGGAGTCACCGCATACTCCTTGTCGAGACTGGAGGGAATCTCCAGCGTATCGACCTCCACGTTGCCCATCAGCAAATCCGAGAGGGGGCGTTCGATGGTGCGTGGCGGCACATAGTTCAGCCGATGCACCTTGATCCGCATTTCTTCGGCCGGCCACGTCAGAATGGCGGCAATGGCGCGCTCGCCGCTAAATCCGGAACATTGCGCGTGGTAGACCGAGCCTTCGTAGATGAAAATGTCTCCGGAATTGCCGATGATATCCACCTGGATCATGCACGAGTCCGTCTTCTGGCACTGCTGATAGATGAGCTCGCCCAATGACGAGACATCTCCCGGCTGCACAGCGAGTGGGACTGTGGCTGGTTCCAGCAGGTGGCCCAGTTGCGTCAGCACCTCTTTCCATTCCTCATCCGTTTTGGGACGCAGGAGAAAGAGGTCGGCTCCGTTATGGTAGGCTTGAAAGCGGTACAGCTCGTTGGCTTCCTCGCTGATGACTACGAATCGCGTCTGGAACGCCTGCTTTTTCATCACCGCCATGAACTGGAAGCAATCCATGTTGCCGATGACCGTGTCCAGTAGGAATAGATCGTACTGCTGCGGAGAAAGCTGCATGGCACGCAGGGGATCGGTTTCGACATCGACCCGGGCGTCGGGAGCAAGCGACAAGGTAATATGCTGGCGAAACATCGCGGCATACTCCCGATGGGCAGTGAGGATCAAAGCCTGACGCAGCATGTGGGCAAAATGTGGCATGACTGGCCGACATCTCAAGTTGAATATTAAGCAGGTTGCCAGACTTGCCTCGTAAAAGACAGGGGAAACCGTGAAGAGCGGGGCGAGATTTCGAGGTTGCACCCACCCCCGATCTGAAGGAGACTTGACCCTTTATCATGTCTAGCGTTCACGGCTTTTTTCGACAGATCCTGCGCCACACCGCACGGATCATTTACCGGGCACCCGGGGTGGTCACCACCCTCGGCGTGGCCTTCACCCTTTTCTGCCTTTGGTACACCTATACTCATTTCAAGGTGGTCAACAGCATTGGCGATTTGCTCGATGACAAATCCACCGTCAACCGCGTCTATCGCGAGTACAAGAAGGAGTTCAACCTCGAGGAAGAATACGTCATTGTCATCACCTCCCCCGATGCCGCCATGAACCGGCGCGTGGCGGATACGGTCGCCGCGCGATTGCACGAAGTGGGCCCCGGCCTGAACCGAGTTTTCTACAAGTTGGATTTCTCCAAACTCGAGCGCCGTTTTCTCCTGCTCGAAAAGGAAAGTGCGCTGCAGCAGATTGAGACCGATGTCACCGGCTACGCCAACGCGCTCAAGACCACCAAGGTTAATTTCGATCTCCATTCCATGCTCGACCAGGCCAAGGGAGCCATGGGCAATGAGCAATACCTTCGCAAAAAAGAAAACTGGAAGGACTTCAAACCGTTCGTCGATCGCTTCGCCGCGATGCTCGATCAACTCGCCAATAGTGTGGAAGGCAAGAAGCCCGGCATGGACGACAATTCGGCAGCGACTACCGAAAATGATCTCGCCTCCGGTGACGTCAGTGAGCTCATCACGGAACGAGAATATCTTTCCTACGACCGTGGCCGCACGGTCTTGGTGCTCGCCACGCCTGGACAACGACAGGCGGGCTCGGCTTCTCCCTACTCCGGCACGCTGACCAAGATTCGTTCCATCCTGACGGATCTGCAGGCGCAAAATCCCTCTGTCTCCATCGGTCTGACCGGTGAGCCCGTTCTCAACGATGACGAGATGCAGACTGCGACCAAGGACATGACCTACGCGTCGATCCTGACGTTCATCCTCATCACGCTGCTCTTCGCCATTAGTTACAAGGAATACGCCCGCCCCGGCTGGGCTATCGCGGTTCTGCTGATGGTCGTGGTCTGGTGCTTCGCTGCCACCATGTTCTTCGTCGGTCATCTCAACATTCTGACCAACGCCTTCGTGCCGATGGTGCTCGGTCTGGGTATTGATTTTGGCATTCAGGTCATGGGCCGTTACGAGGAGGAACTCGGGCACGGCTTCGGTGTTGAACACGCTCTATCGGAGTCACTCCAGCACACGGGTGTCGCGATCATTACCAGCGGCAGTACAACGGCTGCGGCGTTCTTCTCGATGTGTCTGAACGATTTCAAGGGTCTTTCGGAGCTCGGCATTATCTGCGGCATGAGCATGATCCTGTGCATCGTCGGCAACCTGATCTTGCTGCCGGCCATTTACGTCTTGCGCGACCGCAAGCGCACTCCTCGCGAATTGCATGCGAAGGAAATTGCCGCCGAATCTCATTTCACTCCCGCCTTCAATAATGGAATCGTTCGTCATCCGTACATCGTTTTGACTATCGGCTCGGTCATTACCGTGATCTGCCTGATCTCTCTCCGAGGCATCCAGTTCGATTACAATCTGCTCAACATGCAGAACCAGAAACTGGAATCGGTTCAGGTGGAGAAGCAACTTCTCAAGAAACTCGGCAGCTCCAGCATCTACGCCAGCGTCACCGTCAACTCTCTCGACGAAGCGCGTGAGATGACTAAAAAACTGGAAGCCCTGTCGACCGTCAAGGAAGTGCAATCCATTGCCAGCATTTTGCCTGATCGTCAGGTGGAGAAGCAGGCCATCATCCGCCGCATCGTCGCCTCGCTGCAGGGGGTGAAGTTGAACGCCGACAGCGCGGTGAAAATCGATGTGGCCAAGGCGCGTCGCGATGTGGCTGCGCTTTTGGCCTCTTCGAAGGAAGCGCGCGTGCAGGCCGAAATGTTTGCCGGAACTTCCAAAATGGCCAAGGAAGCCGTGGAAACTTTCAAGAAGTTGATCCCACCTCTCGAACGTGCCGACGCGGCGATGGCCAAGCTTTCCGACGAAGAACTGGCTCAACGGCTCACCACGTATCAATCCGAAGTCTTTGGCCGGATGCAACGCGGTCTCGCCTGGCTGCGCAATGCGGAGACGAACCAGTTGATCACGTTGGATGATGTGCCGGAATCGCTGCGCCGACGTTTCATCGGCAACACCGGGAAGTTCTTGCTTCAGGTCTATGCGAAACAGGACTTGTGGGATCGCGAACCCCTCGTGAAGTTCGTGCACGAAGTGCAGTCCATTGACCCGAATGCAAGCGGCACGCCGGTTCAAAACTACGCCTACATCGACTTGTTGCGCGTGAGTTATCGCGACGCCGCGATCTGGGCGTTTCTCGCGATTGTCGTGCTCATCCTGCTCCATTTCCGGAGCGTGATCGATGCGTCACTCGCCATTCTGCCGCTGGCCCTGGGTGTGATCTGGACGCTGGGCACGATGGCGCTTTTCCATATTCCCTTTAATCCGGCGAATATCATGACCTTGCCGATGCTGCTGGGCATTGGTGTCGCCTATGGCGTCTATACGACCGACCGCTTCCGGGAAGTGGGCAAGATGCAGATTTTCTCGACGAGCACGGGTAAGGCGATTGTTCTTTCGGCTGCCACCACGCTCTTCGGCTTTGCGTCGATGTTGATCAGTGATTATCGGGGGCTTTTCAGCCTGGGTCTGGTCATGACGCTTGGCGTGGTTTTTTGCCTCATCACCAGTCTCGGTTTGCTCCCGCAAATCCTCAAGCTTCTCGAGAAACGCCGCTGATTTTGCGGAGGCCGGAACCCCACTCCGAGAAAGAGTGGGGCTAAATTTGCCAGTCGAGCGTCGAGCGACCGCGTTGCTGGATGCGGATGTCTTGCGACTCGAAGACCACGATGGAATCGGGCGCGACGGAGTGGGCCAGCCAGACATTGCCACCGATGATGCTGCGGTCGCCGATAAGGGTGTCGCCGCCGATGATGGTGGCTCCCGCATAGATGGTCACGTGATTGCCAATCGTGGGGTGACGTTTCCCGCCGATGGCTGCGCCGGTTGTATCGCGAGCCGTATGGGCCGCGAGGCTGCGGGCGACGAGACCCACCCCTTGATAGATGCGCACGTGGTCGCCTATGGTCGTGGTTTCGCCCACGACAACCCCCGTGCCGTGATCGATGAAGAAATGCGTGCCGATGGTGGCGCCGGGATGGATATCGATTCCGGTGCGCGAGTGAGCCCACTCGGTCATCATGCGCGGGATCAGCGCGATGCCTTCCTGATAGAGGAGATGGGCCATCCGTTGCACGGCGATGGCTTCGATGCCGGGGTAGGCGACCATGACTTCATCGGTGCTGATGGCGGCAGGATCACCTTCGTAGGCGGCTTCGACGTCGGTTTGCAGGATGCAGCGCAGGTCGACGAGTTTGCAGAGAAATTGATGCGCGACGGCTTCGGCTTCCTTGCCTGCGACGGGGCGGTATTCGAGGCTTTTGCGAATCTCGCGAATCAGCCGGTCCAGCACATCCTCGACATTGGTCAAAGTGAGCGTCGGCAGGACTTGATTCGAGATGGGCTCACCGGCGTGAAAGCCGGGGAAAAGAAGTTCGAGTAAATCGAGGGTCAATTGCGCAATGGCGGCCTTCGACGGCAGGTTCGCCCCGTCGATGTGATTGATGCCACCGCACTGGGCGTAGGAATCCAGAAATTGATCTACTAAACGGCTGAGAGACTTGTCCACGCTGGCAAACGTATCGGAAAAGTAGGCAACGTGCAACTGGCGCTCGTTGAAGGGCGTGAAACGGACGACAAGAGGGGGGGACATTGGGAGAACGGAACGATAAATCACTCAAGCGACAAACCGAACGCCCGATATACAAGCAAGGTCCTTTTCAGGGCTGCCGCACGGTCGTGTCGTTGTAATTCAACTTTTGTCTTTTTTGGAGACAGTTGCGTGTCGCTATCCTGACATATTCAGGAGATAAATAGTCTCTAATATTAGTGCAATGCACTTATTTAAAGTAGGTTGCATTTATTTTATCGAAATGATTCCTTAAGTTGCTACATAAGAATTGTAGCTAGGATGGCATACAGATGGTGAGTGCAACTAATTAATCAGAAAGGAAAGTTTGATGAAAGTGATGCGCCCGATGTGGATGGGAGTGGTTTTAGCGGTGTGCGGTTTTTTTATTTTTTCCAGCTTCGCTCCAGCGAAGGACGACGGGCAGATGCTGGCGTTGAGTCAGGATCTTCCGGGAAAAAATAATGTGGGCGGCAAGGGATCTGAATTTGCCCCGGAGTTGTACAATCGATTTATCAAGGCGGGTGGCGAGGCGCATCTCGTGACATTCCAGTGGCGTCGTGAATTTGAAAAGGCCGAACAGGCTCGCACCAGCTCGGTGGTGGTCTTTCTGGATGCGGAGGGGCGTTATTGGGGCATGGACATGTATTCGAAGCAGCCTGTCTGGGTGCCGGGTCGTGAACCGCAAAAGTGGCTCGACCGCCTTTATCCGAACCTGATCACCAAGTTGACGACGGTGCGGACGGAAAGCAAGTTGGCGGGGAAATATGCGGATCTCTCGCGCGTGGCGAACGCAACGCCCGCTACTCCGGAAACGCCCGCACCGGCGGCCCAGCCATCGGCACGTGTGACGGAGTCGCAGGGGACTCCCGTGGCGGCACAATAGTTTTGGGGTTGCTCCTGGTGAAAGCGGTCGTTCCCGGAAGGGGGCGGCCGCATTTTTTGTCGATTCGTGATGGATGCGCGGGCGGGGGTTCGGTAGTGTGAATAGCTGTGCGCATTGTGATTACCGGCCTGTTGGGCCAATATTCTTTTGGCGGAGTGATTTGGGATTACATCCAGTACCTGATCGGTTTTCGCGATCTCGGACATGACGTGTGGTATCTGGAAGATTCGGGCGCGTGGCCGTATGATCCGATCAAGCAGACGATTTCTGAGGACTGCTCGTACAATGTGAATTATCTCGGGCGGATGATGACGGAGTTCGGCTTCGGCGACCGGTGGATTTACCGCAACGGGGCGGACGGAAAATTCCATGGCGCGGGCGAAACGGCGGCGCGGGATTTGATCAAGAACAGCGACCTGCTCATCAACGTGTCGAGCGCGGGGTGGTTGCGGGATTACGATTTCGGCGTGAAGCACCAGATGTTCATCGATGGCGACCCGATGTTCTGCCACATCGGATTGCTCGACGAAAAGCAGGCCGATTACAACGCGCGCATTCGCGCTCACGACAGTCATTTTACGTTCGGCCTCAATGTCGGCGGGCCGGGCACGCTTGTGCCGGAGACGGGCATCGCGTGGAAGAAAACCGTGCAGCCGATCGCGCTCGATTATTGGCCGTTCGCGAGCGAAGCGCCGATGGATCGCTATACCACGGTGATGAACTGGGCCAGTTACGCGCCGAAGCAGTGGAATGGCCAGGTCTGGGGCCAGAAGGATCTCGAGTTCGACAAGTTCAAGGAGCTGCCGCATCGCACGTCGCAACCGCTCGCGATGGTGATGGGCAAGGGTGTGGGCAGCAAGCGACCGGACGCGCTGTTGCGCGATCTCGGCTGGACGATTCTCGAGCCGGATGAAGTAACGCCGGATCATCTCACCTATCGCGATTTCCTGCGCTCGTCGAAAGCCGAGTGGAGCGTCGCGAAGCACGGTTACGTCTCGGGCCGCACGGGTTGGTTCAGTTGTCGCACGGCCTGCTACCTCGCGCTGGGGCGTCCCGCGATTGTGCAGGAAACCGGCTGGAGCGCGTATATCCCGGCGGGCGAAGGCGTGCTCGCCTTTTCCACGATGGAGGAAGCGGTGGCGGGCATCGACCGGATCAACGCGAATTATCCCGCACACCAGAAAGCCGCGCGGGCTCTCGCGGAGAAATATTTCGAGGCGAAGAAGGTATGCCAGGATTTGCTCGATCAGGCGAAGATTGGGTAGAAAGTTTTCAGTTCGAAGTTTTCGGTTTTCAGTGGCAGAACCGGAGTTGAGCAAATGATGAGACACTTTGATTGCTTTGGGATTTTGAATGAGTTGCCTGACGTGCGAAAGGGCGCTACTGAAAACTGAAAACCACGAACTGAAAACTTTTCCCATGCACCTCTTCGTCACTGGAACGGACACTGAAATAGGCAAGACCTACTTTTCCGCGTGGCTCGTGCGCCAATGGCGGCAGCGGGGATTTCACGCGGCGGGGATCAAGCCGATCTCGTGCGGCGGAACGGAAGATGCCGAGGCGTTGCGGGCGGCGGCGGACCATGAGCTCACGCTCGCGGAAGTGAATCCGATTCGTTTTCCTTCGCCCGTCGCGCCGCACGTGGCGACGCTGGTGGATCGCATGCCGTTCGATTGGGACGCGATGAACGCGAGCATCGATTCCGCGCGCGCGCGATTCACGCATCTCGCGGTGGAAGGCGTGGGCGGCTGGCTCGTGCCGCTCGATGGCAAGAAGCTGGTGCGCGATTGGGCGGTGGAGATGAAGCTGCCTGCGCTCATCGTGGCGCGAGCGGGGTTGGGGACGATCAATCACACACTGCTCACCATCGAAAGCATCGAACGTTCCGGCGTGCCGATTGTGGGAATTGTGTTGAATGCCGGACTGGCTGATCCCAGCGCGGCGGCCTATCCGCAGGCGTTCGCGACGAATGCCGAGACACTCGCGGGATTGGTGAAGTATCCGATCTTCGTTTTCAATCGCGTGAGTGAAGCGAAGGGTATGCTGCCGGAGTGGTTGGCGACGGCCGCGTGACGGGTTCCGGCGTCACGCGGGCTTGAGTGACCGCATGAGTTTCTCTTTGTTCTTCACGGCGGCGGTGCTGCCGGGGCGTTTGAAGAGGCTCAGGTTGGGGTCGATGTCGGTGGCGAGGGTGAGGGGAATTCCGGCGGCCATTTTCTCGGCGGCGGTGGCGGCGATCATGGCGGCGTTGTCGGTGCAGAGTTTCGGATCAGCAACGAGGAGGTTGGCTCCTTGTTCGGCGCAGGCTTGCGCGAGGGCGACGCGCAGCGCGTTGTTGCAGAGGACGCCGCCGGAGGCGACGAGCCGTTTGCAGCCAGTGGCGGCGAGGGCATTGCCGGCCTTGCGGGCGAGCACGTCGACGACGGCGCTTTGGAATGAGGCGCAGAGATCGGCTTTCCACGCGTTGTCATCGTGGGCTTGCGGGTTCTTCTCGAAAAAATAGCGCACGGAGGTTTTGAGTCCGCTGAAGCTGAAATTGAAGTTGTCCTTTTGCGGGAACGAACGCGGGAAGGCGTAGGCTTCGGCATTGCCGGTGCGGGCGAGCCGTTCGATCTTGGGACCGCCGGGATAGGAAATATCCATGAGCCGCGCGACCTTGTCGAAGGCCTCTCCGGCGGCGTCGTCGACGGTGCCGCCGAGTTTCTCGTAATGATTCCAGCCCTTGGCGTGGACGAGCAGCGTGTGGCCGCCGCTGACGATGAGGCCGATGAAGGGGAATTCGACTTTCTGCGAGAGCGCGAGGAACGGGGAGAAGAGATGGCCTTCGAGATGGTTCACGCCGCAGACGGGGATGTCCGCCGCGAGGCCGAGGGCGCGCGCGTAGGAATAGCCGATGAGCAGCGAGGTGGCGAGGCCGGGGCCTTGCGTGACGGCGATGGCGTCGAGGTCGTCGAGCCGGATGCGGGACTGGGTGAGGAGGCCGGGGACGAGTTGCGGGAGATTGCGGAGGTGTTCGCGCGTGGCGACTTCGGGAACGATGCCGCCGAATTGTTCGTGCAGGCGGATTTGGGAACTGACGACGTTCGCGAGAATGCCGGTCTTGCCGATCTGCGCTTCGACAACAGAGACGGCGGTTTCGTCGCAGGAGGTTTCAATACCAAGAACGCGCATGGGTTGGGAAAGTCAAAAGTTAGAGGTCAAAAGTCAAAACGGGACAATCGAATCGAATCCGTTGTAGGGCGGTTCGGTGAACCGCCGCGACGGCACACAGTGCCGTCCTACAAGTGATCGCAGGCTTTTATCGGCTGAATTCGGGAGGAGCGAGCGCATGCGGTGATCACGATTTCGGAATGGCGGCGGGCGGGATCGCGGGGGCGTTGGTGGCCGGGGCGGTTTGTTGTTGCCGCTGGTTGTAAATGCGGATGCTCTTGAGCGAGCCGATGGCGCGATCGAGTTGCGAGTCGCGCAGGTTGCGGATTTCCTGCTTCTCCTCGGCGGAGAGGAGTTGGGGCGAGCGGGCCATCATGAGGCCGCGTTCTTCCGTCTCGCTGATGGGCGCGTAGATGTCCGGGGGCACGCCGACTTCGTGGATGGTCTTTTTGCTCGGGGTGTAATATTTCGCGGTGGTGAGGCGCAGGCCGATGCCGTTGCCGAGGTCCTGCACGCTTTGCACGGAGCCCTTGCCGAAGGTGGTTTCGCCGACGAGCACGGCGCGGTTGAGATCCTTCAGTGCGCCCGCGACGATTTCCGATCCGCTCGCGCTGTAGCCGTTGATGAGGACGGCGATGGGATAGTTCGGGTGCTTCTTCATGCCGCGCGCGCGGTATTCGTAATTCTGTTCCGCGAGACGGCCCTGCGTCGAGACGACGACCTGGCCGGAGGGGAGGAATTTACCGGCAACTTCCACGGCGGAATCGAGCAAGCCGCCGGGGTTGTTGCGGAGATCGATGACGAGCGCTTGCATGCCCTGACCTTCGAGTTTCACGAGGGCGTCCTCGAATTCCTGCGGCGTGTTCTCGCCGAATTGTTCGAGCCGGATGTAACCGATCTTGTCGTCGCCGGTGAGGTCGGAGGGGAGGAGCTTCGCGTCGCGCACGGTGGGAACCTTGATCAGTTCGCGGGTGAGTTCGACCTCGTAAACCTGGCCGAGATTTTTCTCTTTCGCGTCCTTGCTCTCCTTCGTCTTGGCGGGTTTCTCTTTGGCGTCCTTGGTTTCCTTGTCGTCCGTCTTGGGCGGATGCATGAGGGTGAGCTTCACCTTCTCGCCGCGCTGGCCCTTGAGTTTTTTGATGGCGTTGAGCAGCGACATCTTTTCCGTCGCCTTGCCTTCGATCTTGAGAATGCGGTCGCCCGGCATGATGCCCGCGCGATAGCCGGGGGTGTCCTCCATCGGGGCGATGACGATGAGGTTGCCGTCCTTCATGCCGACGACGATGCCGAGTCCGCTGAACTCGCCCTTGGTGTCCTTTTGCATCTCGGCAAAGCTGTCTTCATCGAGAAATTGACTGTGCGGATCGAGCGAGGAAAGCATGCCGCGCAGGGCGGCGTAGGTGAGGTCCTTGTAGCTGACCTTGCCTTCGTCGACGTATTGCTCGCGGATGAGTTCGATGACTTTCGAGAGGAGAAACGAGTATTGGTAGGTGTCCTCGGGCGGCTTGGGGGCGGGCTTCGCGGCAGCGGGCGCGCTCGTGGTGGCGGTGGCCGGTGCGGCGGGAGCGGTCTTCACCGGCACGGGCTTGGCGGGGTCCGCCGCGATGAGCGAGGGCACGGTGAGGGCCAGGCTTCCGAGCAGGGAAAGGCCCGCGATGAGGATTAGGAGCTGTAAGTAACGCCGAGGCATAGGTCAGAGAGGCTTTTCACTTCTAACACGGTAAAAGTTTCCTGCGATAACAAAAGTGCCACGCGCTTTGGAGGAGGGCGGAAATTGTTTTGAGATGCGAGCGCCGAGTGGCACCGAGTCTGGACAGATTTCGTAAGTCCCTGATCCCGTGTCGCGCAGGCTGCAGGCGTGTGCACGGCATTGGCGCGGAGGGAAATTTCAAATCGCAAATTTGAGATTTCAAAGGGCGGCACAAGAGAGGAGTCATGCGGGGATTTAAGCATACTTTCCCGGTCCAGCGTTTGCGTTAGGTTGGCTGCGTGAGCTACGTGTGCGAGATTTTTGCGGCCGAAGCGGGAGAAAGTACTCAGTACGAGGTTCCAGGTACGAAGGAGGGCGAAGTGAAAGTGGAGGAGGGAGAATCGCCCCGGTCCATGAGCCTGCACCCGCCGAAGCCACCGGCTTCGGCTACACCGGAGGTCCGGCGAGGAGTCCACCTGTCGCGGTAGCGTTGTAGCCGCTCGCGGTGAGAGCGGCGGGTGGCTGGAGCGGGACGGGGAGTTTCGGCAACGGTGAGTGTCAGTGGCTGGAATCGCGATTTCGGATTGGACAGGGGATGGGCAGGCGCGACAGCATGGGGCGTTGGGAAAACCATCAGGAGGGATTTATGGATTCAAAGGGATTGGCGAAGTGTGGGTTTTGTTTGGTGTATCGGTTGCTGGCGTTGGCGGCACTGGCGTGGGGGCTCTATCAATTTGCGTTCGTGCCTTATGGTGTCGTGAATTTAATGGCGGATCGCGAATTGGCGTACTCGTTTGCGAAGGCGTTCGCCACGGTTTCTCCGCAGTTGGTGCTGAGCGGCACGTTTGTATTTTTGGGCGAGTTTGCGTTGCATCGGAGTCCGATGATTCTGGCGTTTTTGTATCGCGAGGAGTGAGTGGCTGGCTGCGACCCCTCCGGGGTCGGGGTGTTCGTGGGACGGTTTTCCGGGGGTGTCGCTGACGCTCAACCCCCGGCTAATGGCTGCAAACCCGCTGGGTTTGGGGGAGGTGGCCTCGGTTTCCCGGTTCAGCGTTGCCGAAAGCCCCTGTCGAGGGGCATGCGCCCGCCGAAGCCACCGGCTTCGGCTACAACGGAGGTCCCGTGCGGGAGTCGCACTTGTGGCGGTAGTGTTGTGTGGGCCACCGTGACGTTGGCTGGTGCATTCGCGCCTTGCCTTTCTACGTAGAACTTAGAACCTAGTACGTAGAACTTTTTTGCCTTTGTTTTATGACTTACGACGATGCCATTTCTTTTCTCGGCCAGGTGCGACGCTTCGGCGTGAAGCTGGGCTTGGAGAATATGCAGGAGCTGGCGCGGCGGTTGGGGAATCCGCAGGAGAAGTTGAAGTTCATTCACATCGCGGGGACGAATGGCAAGGGATCGACGGCGGCCTTTTGCGCGGCGATCCTGCGCGCGGCGGGTTTCCGGGTGGGGCTGTATACGTCGCCGCATCTGGTCACGCTCGGCGAACGGATTCAGGTGAACGGGGTGCCGATGTCGCCGGAGGCGGTGGCGGAGGGGATGAGTGTGTTGAAGCCGCTGATCGCGGAGGTGGAGCAGGTGCCGGGGGGCGCGGCGCCGACGTTTTTTGAGGTGATCACGGGTCTCGCGCTGTGGCATTTCGCGCGGAGTGAAGTGGAGTGGGTGGTGTGGGAGACGGGGCTTGGCGGTCGGCTGGATGCGAGTAATATCGTCACGCCCGAAGTCTCGATCATCACGAATATCGCGCTGGATCATACGGCGCATCTCGGTTCGCGGCTGGAGCAGATCGCGTACGAAAAGGCGGGGATTATCAAGCCGGGCGTGCCGGTGGTGACGGCGGTGAAGACTCCGGCGGTGCTGGAGGTGATCACATCGGCGGCGATGCGGCAGAAGTCGGCGCTGTGCCTGATCGGCTTGGATGTGTCGGCGGTCGATGGCGGCGTGCGTGACGGGAAGCAGATCGCGGTGATCGATGGGGAGGAATATACGCTGGGATTGCTGGGCGCGCATCAGGTGGATAATGCGGCGTGCGCGGTGGCGGCGGTGCGGCAATTGAGCGGTCAGTTGAATTTCTTGCCAGCTCCAGAGGGTGCGACTCGGGGCGAGCCGCAGCGGCGCTTCACCGAAGCGCCCTACAGTTCGCAGACGACTCTGGAGGAGGCCATCAAGGCGGGGCTCAGTCATGTCTCGTGGCCGGGGCGGTTCGAGGTGTTGCGACAGGAGCCGCCGTGCGTGATTGACGGGGCGCATAATCCGGCGGCGCTGGAGCGGTTGCTGGCGACGTGGCGCGCGTGCTACGGCGAGCGGCGGTATCATCTCGTGTGCGGTTTTCTGGCGGACAAGGAATATGAGCAGATGTTTCCGAAGCTGCTGGCGTTGGCGGAGCGGGTGACGCTGGTGACGATTCAAAATGAGCGGGCGCTCGATCCGTCGAAACTGGTGCCGCTGTGCGGCGAGGTGCCGGTGCGGGTGTCGCCGACACTGGCGGAAATCTGGCCCGAGCTGGAGGAAGAGTTCGCGCAGGGACCGACCTTGCTGACGGGCTCGCTGTTTCTGGTGGGCGAGGTGCTGGCGCTGCGCTCGGGGCGTCCGCATCAACTGGCGCTCAACGAGCGGTTGGTGGTGAAGGGCTGATTTTTTTGACGAAATTAACGGAATTTACGAAATTAGGAAAAAGGTAAATGATCAATCAGCAACTCCGGAGCTGGAAGCTCTGTTGGAGGTTCTGACAGGTCTTCTTGATGTTTTGATTCAAAAGTCTTTTGTATTGAATCTCGTAAATTCCGTTAATTTCGTCAAAAATCCCCCTCCATGCCAGCCTCCAAAATCAAAGCGGTTTTCTTCGATGCAGGCGGGACCCTTCTGCGACCCGCGCGGTCGATCGGTGAGACGTACGCGGAGATCGCGCGTCATTACGGTCAGCGCTGGGAACCGGCGGCGCTGGGGGAGGGCTTCAAGGCGGCCTTCAAGCGGCGGCGTCCGCGCCCCGACGCGGAGGTGGCGACGAATGGGGATGAGCGGGCGTGGTGGCGGTTGGTCGTGGAGGATACGTTGACTGCGGTGGAACGACCGGAGAGTTTTCCGTTCGATCATTATTTCGAGGAGCTTTATCACGTCTATGCGCGGTCCGAGCTGTGGCGCGTGTATCCGGAGGTGGGGCCGGTTTTGGAGACGTTGCGCGGGCGGGGACTGCGGCTCGCGGTGTTGTCGAATTGGGATTGGCGGTTGCGCCCGCTGCTGGAGGGGTTGGAGCTGGCGCCGTTTTTCGAGGCGGTGTTGATCAGCGGGGAGCATGGCGCGGAGAAGCCGAGTCCGAAACTGTACGCGGCAGCGTTGGCGCAACTGGGGCTGGAGCCGCACGAGGCGTTGATGGTGGGGGATGATCCGCTGAATGATTATTGGGCACCGCAGCAAGCGGGCTGGCATTCACTTTTGGTGGAGCGCCCGAAACAGGATCTGGGCGCGGTGCTGGAGTTGTTTCGTATATAGGAGGAAGGAACCGGGGTGACACTCAAACAATTGCTTTGGAGTAACAGCGGAGGAAGCATTTTGTTGCGCTGGGTGCTCGTCGGAGCCATCGTGCTGTTTCTGCTGAATAGTGTTTCCATCAGTCATTCACCGCCCCCTAGTCTGGCACCGCTCCTCACGATTCTTGGGCATATGGAAACGATCCATACCGCAGCGATGGCCATCGCATTGGATGACTCCACGACGGGCGCGGGGACGGGCGGTTATCCTGCCGATGTTGGCGCCAAGACGAACCTTGAATACATTGCCTATCTTGTCCAACGCGGCGGCATCAAGGAATCTCAGCTCGATCTTTTTTGCAAAGAGGGCGTGCATCCCAAGTCCCTGAAGGAGCTGCGTGCGGAGAATCTTGCCATCAAGTTCGCCAATGTTTCGGTGAATGATCCGCGCGAGACCATCTTTGCCGTCACGCGAAATTATGCCGAGCAGCCAACGGCTCCTCCGCAAGAGAATGTATCGCCGGTTGTAGATTACAAAAACGGAATTGCCATGATTACCCTTGGAGGAGGGTCGGGGATATCACGATCTCAAGCCATTCGCGAGGGTCCGACCGGTGTCTTGCCGCCGCGCGAACCCAAGTTTCTAGGGGATTGATTGGGTGCTTTTTCGTTTGGAAAACGTTTCGGATTCTTAAGCATAACTTGTAGTGGTGCGGGACTGGCGATTGGTTGCGAAGTTTTGGCGTTGGATTGGCTAAAAGAGGGTGGACGAAAATGCTAATTGTATTCGCTTGTTTCGATGTTGAGGCGAATTTCCTCTGACGGACATTAGTTATTATTAATTAATCTTCATATTGATAATAATTGTATTCAAGCTTTGACAATATAAGTGAAACTACTAATTTTGACCCCATGCCATTGATTAAATTCCTCCGCTCCACTGTAGGCCTGAAGATCATCATGGGCCTGACGGGTGCGGCGTTGTTCGCTTTTACTGTCATTCACATGGTCGGAAATCTGCAGATTTTCCTCGGCCAGGAAGCTCTTAACAATTACGCGCAGATGCTGCATGCGTCTGACGAAGTGATCTGGGGTTTCCGCCTCGGATTGGGTGCCGTTGCGGCGCTGCACATTTTGTGTGCGGTGGTGCTGACGATCCGCAACCGCGCGGCGCGCGGCAAGGAATCGTATGCGGAATACGCGGCTCCGGGAGCGAGTCTGGCATCGCGCACGATGGCGGTTTCGGGCGTGATCGTCGCGGCGTTCATCATTTTCCATCTGCTGCATTTCACGACGCAGACGATTGATCCGTCCTTCAAGGAGCTCACGGAGATCCACAAGGGCGCGGAACGTCACGACGTGTACGCGATGGTGATCAAGGGTTTCTCGGTCACGTGGGTGAGCGTGTTCTACATCATCAGCGTGGCGTTGGTGAGCTTCCACCTGAGCCACGGTATCGCGAGCTGTTTCCGCTCGATGGGTTTGACGAATCCGGCGTACCGCGAGGTGCAGGAGTGGTTCGGACTGGCCTTTGCGATCATCATCTTTGTAGGCATGGCGGCGGTTCCGGCCGCGGTGTTGCTGGGCTTGGTGAAACTGTAATTTTAACCGACTGACAACCTAAAAAATATATGAGTCTCGATAGCAAATCTCCCGCAGGGCCGATCGCCCAGAAATGGGACAAGCACCGCTTCGACATGAAGTTGGTCAATCCCGCGAACAAACGTAAGTATTCGGTCATCGTGGTCGGTTCCGGCCTGGCGGGCGGCGCAGCCGCGGCCTCCCTCGCGGAGCTCGGTTACAATGTGAGCTGTTTCTGTTTCCAGGACAGCCCCCGTCGCGCGCACTCGATCGCGGCGCAGGGTGGTATCAATGCCGCCAAGAATTATCAGAACGACGGCGACAGCGTGTACCGTTTGTTCTATGACACGATCAAGGGCGGCGATTTCCGCGCCCGCGAAGCCAATGTGTACCGTCTCGCGCAGGTCAGCGCCGAGATCATCGACCAGTGTGTCGCGCAGGGTGTTCCCTTTGCCCGCGAATACGGTGGAACGCTCTCCAACCGTTCGTTTGGTGGCGCGCAGGTTTCCCGTACGTTCTACGCGCGCGGTCAGACCGGCCAGCAGCTTCTGCTCGGTGCCTACTCGGCGCTCTCGCGCCAGATCGGCCTCGGCAAGGTGAAGATGTACAATCGCAGCGAAATGCTCGACCTTGTCGTCATCGACGGCCAGGCCAAGGGCATCATCGTTCGCGATCTCGTCACCGGCAAGATCACCCGCCACAGCGCGGATGCGGTCGTGCTGGGCACGGGCGGTTACTCGAACGTCTATTATCTCTCCACCAACGCCCAGATGTGCAACGTGACGGCCGCGTGGCGCGCCGCCCGCAAGGGTGCGTACTTCGCCAACCCGTGCTTCACGCAGATCCATCCGACTTGTATCCCGGTGCACGGCGATCACCAGTCGAAGCTGACGCTCATGTCGGAGTCGCTCCGTAATGACGGTCGCGTGTGGGTGCCGAAGAAGAAGGAAGATTGCGGCAAGAAGCCGAGCGAGATCGCGGAAGCGGATCGCGATTACTACCTGGAACGCAAGTACCCGAGCTTCGGCAATCTCGCCCCGCGCGATATTTCCTCGCGTTCGGCGAAGGAAGTTTGCGACGAAGGTCGCGGCGTGGGTCCCGGCGGTCGCGGTGTTTACCTCGACTTCGCGGATTCCATCAAGCGTCTCGGCCTGAAGGCGATTCAGGACCGTTACGGGAATCTCTTCCAGATGTACGAGAAGATCACCGGCGAAAACGCCTACGAACAGCCGATGCGCATTTATCCCGCGCTCCATTACACGATGGGCGGTCTGTGGGTCGATTACAACCTGATGAGCAACCTGCCCGGTCTCTTCGTCATCGGTGAAGCGAACTTCTCCGATCACGGTGCGAACCGCCTCGGCGCGAGCGCGCTGATGCAGGGTTTGGCGGACGGCTATTTCGTCCTGCCCTACACCATCGGTAATTACCTCGCCCAGCAGAAGGAAAAGGCGCCGTCGACCGATCACCCGGAATTCGTCAAGGCCGAACAGGAAGTCCATGACCGCCTGAACAAGCTGATGTCGATCAAGGGCAAGCGCTCTCCGAACTCCTTCCACCACGAACTCGGCCACCTGATGTGGGAAAACGTCGGCATGGCGCGCAACGAAAAGGGCCTGAAGGAAGCTCTCGCGAAGATCCCGCAGATCCGCGAGGAATTCTGGAAGAACCTCAACGTTCTCGGCGACAAGGAAGACCTCAACAACGCCCTCGAACGCGCGGGCCGCGTGGCGGACTTCCTGGAATTTGCCGAACTGCTCACCCTTGACGCCCTCGAGCGCAAGGAATCGTGCGGCGGCCATTTCCGCGAGGAATACCAGATGCCCGACGGCGAAGCCAAACGCGATGACGAAAACTTCGCGTATGTCGCCGCTTGGGAATTCAAGGGCGTCGGCCAGGCGCCGGTTCTCCACAAGGAACCGCTCAACTACGAAGAAGTCCACATGTCCACCCGGAGCTACAAATAATGAGCACCACCTCCAATTCCATGACCTTCAACATCCGCATCTGGCGCCAGAAAAACGCGCAGACCCCCGGCAAGCTCGTCGAGTACAAGCTCGACGGCATCAGCCCCGACATGTCGTTCCTCGAGATGCTCGATCAACTCAACGAACGGCTCTATGCCAAGGGTGAAGAACCGGTGGCGTTCGATCACGACTGTCGCGAAGGTATCTGCGGCATGTGCTCGCTCAACGTCAACGGCATTCCCCACGGCCCGGACAGCCAGGTGACCATCTGCCAGACCCACATGCGCATCTTCAAGGATGGGCAGACGATCACCATCGAACCGTGGCGTTCGACGGCGTTCCCGGTCATCAAGGATTGCGTCGTCAACCGCAGCGCGTTTGACCGCATCATCCAGGCTGGCGGCTTCGTTTCCGTCAACACCGGCGGCACCCCCGACGCCAACGCCCTCCCGATCTCCAAGGAGATTGCGGATCTGGCGATGGATGCGGCGGCCTGCATCGGTTGCGGCGCGTGTGTCGCGGCTTGTAAGAATTCCTCGGCCCTGCTCTTCGTCTCGGCGAAGGCCTCGCAGCTCAACCTCCTGCCGCAAGGCAAGGCGGAAAAAGATCGCCGCGTGCTCAAGATGGTCGAAACGATGGACGCGGAAGGTTTCGGCGCTTGCACGAACACCAACTCGTGCGAAGCGGTTTGCCCGAAGGGCATCCCGGTTACCTTCATCGCTCAACTCAACCGCGATTACGCTTGGGCCATGCTCAAGGGCGCGGCCGCTGAGCCGAAGGCCACCGTCGGCGGAGCCTAAAGCTCAGTCGTTTCTTTACAAAAAAGCCCGGCAGCAATGCCGGGCTTTTTTTGTGCAGCGTGACGCTGCACCCCGTAGCTGATTGGCTGCGCCAATCGCGAAAGACAGTTGCTACAAGGCAGACGTGTTGTGCTAGGGAATTTTAAATAAAACGATAGCTGCCGGTGCCTTGCTGTAGGGCGGCTCGGTGAGCCGCCATGGCGCTTCACCGAAGCGCCCTACAGAAAACCGATGGCATTCGTAACGGTTACAGTAATTCTTGAAAGACCCTAGAGTGGATTTCAAGTTGATTGTCGCATCCTAAACCATCCCTACCGATCCTTCGACAAGCTCAGGATGACTGGTTGGGTGAGTAACCTCAAATCGTAGCGAAGAAACCGGTGGGTGCAGAAGCTTACCGTCAGACATTACTTCATTCCACGTCATCCTGAGCTTGTCGAAGGATCAGTTGGCCTGCTCCAAGAGTCTTAGCGTTGCGACAATCTGGATAAAATAGGCATTAGCCTGAAATGGTCAAAAAGACTTTCGTTTTGCGTTTTGACTTCTAACTTTTGACCTTAACCCCATGCAAGCTCTCGAATTGACTCCTGTCCTGCAAGCGTCCATCGGTCCGGTCACGCTCATCTCGGGCGTGGGATTGCTTTTGCTCTCGATGACGAACCGGCTGGGCCGCGTGATTGACCGGGCGCGCATTCTCTCGGCGGAAGTGGAGAAGAGTCGCGCGGCGGGCAAGACGGATGAATCGGCGCGGGTGCAATTGCAGATCATTTACCTCCGCTCGGAGGATTTGCGGTGGGCGGTTATTTTCTCCGTGCTGAGTATTTTCTTTGTCGCACTGCTGATCATGGCGCTCTTCGGTGTGAACGCGTTGAAGTGGGAGATTAATCCGATTGTGATCACGCTTTTCGGTTCGAGCCTGACCTGCCTCGTCGTGTCGCTCGTGTTCTTCCTGAAGGATATTTTCCTCGCGCTCAAGGCGCTGAAGCTGGAAGTCGGCGCGCAGTTGTAGTCTGCGTCACGCTGGCTATTCCCCTTCGTAGGGGGCGTCGGCTTCGGCGGAGATTTCGGGTTCTTCGCGTTGGGAGAATTCTTCGACGGCCGCCTTGGTGGCTTTCTTGTCGAGTCCGGCGACGACAAAGCAAATCTCGCCGCGCGGTTTATTGGCTTGGTAATGGGCCAGGAGTTCGGCGGGGGTGCCGCGCTTGAATTCCTCGAATTTTTTCGTCAACTCGCGGGCCACGCAACAGGTGGCGGTGGGGATTTCCGCGACGGCATCTTCCAGCGCGCGGATGAGGCGGTGGGGGGATTCGAAGTAGATGGAGGTGCAGCCGCGGGAGGGGGCGGCGGCGAGTTCACGGCGGCGGCCACCGCTTTTCACCGGGAGAAAGCCGCCGAAGTGAAACGGAGTCATCGGGAAGCCCGCGCCGACGAGGGCTTGCAGCACGGCGGAGGGGCCGGGGATGATCTCAACGGTGATGTTGGCGGTGACACAGGCGCGGATGAGGCGTTCGCCGGGGTCGCTGACGCCGGGCATGCCCGCGTCGCTGACGAGGGCGATTTGTTTGCCGGCTTGCAGGTCTTGCAGGAATTCGGCGGTGCGCTTGGCTTCGTTGAATTGGTGATAGCTGATGAGCGGTTTGCGGATTTCGAAGTGGTGGAGGAGGAGGCCGGAATGGCGGGTGTCCTCGGCGGCGATGAGGTCGACTTCCTTCAGCACGCGGAGGGCGCGCAGGGTGATGTCTTCGAGATTACCGATGGGGGTGGCGACAACGTAGAGTTTGGACATGGGAAGAGGAGGGGAGGGGGAAGTTTTCAGTTCGACGTTTTCGGTTTTCAGTCCGTGGGCCGTGGCTGCCATTCTACGCCAAGCTGATCCGGTTGCGACAGGAAAGCACTGAAAACCGAAAACTTCGAACTGAAAACTCTCCGTTACCTACTTTTTGACTTTTCGCGGCCCGAAAATAAGCGACACTCGGGGGAGTCGGACGGGCACGTGGCGAAATGGCAGACGCGCCAGATTTAGGTTCTGGTTCCGCAAGGAGTGTAGGTTCAAGTCCTATCGTGCCCACTCTGACTTGACCGTCAGGCGTTCGGGATTATTTTGGGGATGAGTCAGTTCAAACCTTAACCAGGGATGTTCATGTTCCAAGTATCTATGGGTCGGTTGATGGCCGCAGTAGCGGCGGTATTTCTTCTCACGGTGGCAGCGGGCCGGTCGGCCGAAGCTGTCTGGACCACGGATTACGAGGCGGCTTTAAAGAAGGCCAAGGCGGAAAACAAGCGGGTCTTGCTCGATTTCACGGGCTCGGATTGGTGCGGCTGGTGCATCAAGCTCAAGGAAGAGGTGTTCGACACGACGGCTTTCGGCAATTACGCGAAGGACAAGCTCGTATTGGTGGAGCTCGATTACCCGCGCGGCAAGGCGCAGACCGACGAGGTGAAAAAGCAGAACGCGGAGCTGGCTAAAAAATTTAAGATTCGCGGCTATCCCACGATTATCGTCGTCGATGGCGATGGCAAGGTGCTGGGGCAAACCGGGTACAAGCCGGGCGGGCCTTACTCCTACATTCAAGATCTCGACAAGATGAAATAAGGCATGCGCGCGATGGGTCGACTAGGGCTGCAGTGGGGCTGGGTGTGTGTGGCGATAGGCCTGATATGGAGTCAGTCTGTCCTGGCCCAGCAGGGGCCTGCTCCCACGGACTACGACCAGGCGCTGCAGAAGGCCAAGGCGGAAAATAAACGGGTTCTACTCTATTTCTCCGGAAGGGACTGGAATCCGTTTTGTGTGAAGTTGGAGCGAGAGGTGTTGCAGACGCCGGAGTTCCAACGCTATCTCCAGAACAACCTGCTCTTTGTCGAGCTGGATTACTCCGTTCGCACGCTCCAGACCGATGCGATTAAAAAGCAGAATCTGGAGCTGGCTGCGAAATACAGGATTCGTTCTTACCCGACCGTGATCATGGTCGATGGCGAGGGGAAGGAGTGGGGACGGTTGGGATATATCGCCGGGGGGCCGATCCCGTATATCGATCAATTGTCGAAGTTCAAGGCGCCGCCCAAGGAAGAGAAGAAGGACGAAAAGAAGGCGGAGCAGCCCGCTGCGAGCCTCCCCGCCAAGCTCTAAATTCCTGCGATCAGGCGTATCGCCAAGCGCGATTTCCCTTGAGCCGGTCCAGGCCGGAGGCCTGCGCCGAGGGCTGGACAAAGGGGGGTGGGTGCGGCATGCTCGGAAGTTCCATGATTGATATCCGAGATTTAGCCAACCAGGACTTGCTGGACTTGGTGCCGTACGAACCGGGGAAGCCGATTGACGACGTCGCGCGTGAATTGGGCCTTGAACCGGCGTCGATCATCAAGCTGGCATCGAACGAAAATCCGTTGGGTCCGTCGCCTCTGGCCGTGGCAGCCATGCGGGACGCCCTTTCCAAGTCCCATTTCTATCCGGATGGTGGCGGCTATCATCTCCGCAACGGCATTGCCGAGAAGTTCGGCCTGACGCGCGAGAACGTTGTGCTCGGCAACGGCTCGAATGAAATCATCGAGCTGCTTTTTCACACGTTCACCCGGCCCGGCGTGCATGAGGTCATCACGTCGAAGAATTCCTTCGCCGTGTACGAACTCATGGCGCAGCTCTTCGGACTGCGTTGCACGAAGGTGGAGGATAATGCGGACGGTACGTTCCAGGTTGATTTGAAGCTGATGCTGGAGGCGATCAAGCCGCAGACGCGGCTCGTGTTTATCACCAGCCCGAATAATCCGACCGGCACGCGCGTGAGCAACGAGGCGTTGGAGGAGTTCATCCAGAAATTGCCCTCGCATGTCATCGCGGTGCTCGATGAAGCGTACTACGAGTTTCTCGAGAACCCGCCGGACACGGTTCGTTACGTGAAGGAAGGTCACAAGATCGTCCTCATGCGGACGTTCTCCAAGATCCAGGGCCTCGCGGGTCTGCGCATCGGTTACGGTCTCGCACCGGCCGCTCTGGCGGACTTGTTGCAGCGCGCGCGTCAGCCGTTCAATGCGAACCTGATTGCCCAGGTGGGCGCGTTGGCCGCGTTGAAGGACGACGAGCACCAGAAGCGCACGCGCCAGATCACGGACGAAGGTCGCGCGAAGATGGAAGCGGCTTTCAAGCAGATGGGGTTGAATTACATTCCCTCGCACGCGAATTTTGTGCTCGTCGATGTCGGCGACGCGGCGGGTGTGTTCAACCGCCTGCTCAAGAAGGGCATCATTGTCCGTTCGATGGTTAGCTACCGTCTGCCGAAGCACGTTCGCGTGAGCATCGGTACGCCGCAGCAGATCGACCGGTTCCTTGAGGAATTACCCGCCGCCATCAAAGGCTAGCGAGACATCGGAGCACGGATGAAATTCTCCAAAGTCGCCATCCTCGGGCCGGGCTTGCTGGGCGGTTCCATCGCCCTGGCCTTGCGCGAACGTCAGTTGGCGGCGGAGATTTCGCTCTACGGTCGCAGCGAGCAATCGCTCGACGGCGCGCGCCGCGCCGGGGTGACGGACCAGATGTTCACCGATCCGCAGCAGGCGGTGGAAGACGCGGAAGTGGTGATTTTCTGCACGCCCATCGGAGCCATGCCGTCGCTGGCGGAGACGATTTCGCCTGCGCTCGATCCGTTTGCGGTCGTCACCGATGTGGGCAGCGTGAAGGGCTGCGTCGTGCAAGCGCTCGAGCCGCTTTTCCACGGCAAGGCCCGCTGGGTGGGAAGTCACCCGATGGCGGGCAGCGAGCAGGCGGGATTCGCCGCCGCGCGCGCCGATCTTTTCGAACGCTCGGTGTCCATCGTCACGCCGACGGAAAACACGGAACCGCAGGCGGTGGAGATTGCCACGCAATTGTGGACCGCGCTCGGCTGCCGGGTGCTCACGCTCGATCCGCTGGTGCACGATCAACTCGTCGCGCAGATCAGCCATCTGCCGCATCTCGTGGCGGCGGCGCTGGTGCAGTCGGCGAGCGCGGAAAGTCTGGCGCTGATCGGAAACGGTTTTCGCGATACCACGCGCGTGGCGGCGGGTCCGCCCCCGATGTGGACGGACATTCTGCTCTCCAATCGCACGGCGCTGGAGTCGGTGCTGGGACGGTTGATTTCCACGCTGGAACAGGCCCGGACCCAATTGCAATCGGGGGATGAAAAAGGATTGCATGAACTGCTCGCCCAAGCCAACCATGTGCGCTGCCAATTGGGCGGTCAGAAAAAATAGGCCGCACGATCACGTTTAATTATGAGCTCCAACGGACATTCGGAACAAGTTCTCGTCGTGCAACCCTCGCGCCGCATCGAGGGCGAAGTACGCATGCCGGGGGATAAGAGCATCTCCCACCGCGCCGTCATCTTTGGCGGGCTGGCCGATGGGCCGAGTCATATCACGAATTTTTTGCCCGGGGAAGATTGCCTGTGCACGCTCGCGGCGATGCAGGCGCTCGGCTGTTCAATTGAAGTGATCGACCGCACGACGTTGCTGGTGCATGGCGTGAGCGGCAAATTGCGGCCCACGTTCGAGGCGATTGATTGCGGCAATTCCGGCACGGCGATGCGTTTGCTCGCGGGTGTGCTGGCGGGCCAATCGTTCCGCTCGGTGCTGTTCGGCGATCGTTCGTTGTCGGGTCGCCCGATGAAGCGCATCATCGATCCGCTGGCCAAGATGGGCGCGGACATCAAGGGCGAAGGGCCCAAGGGTTGTGCGCCGTTGCAGATCAATGGCCGCCCGCTCAAGGGCATCGATTATCATTCGCCGATCGCGAGCGCGCAGTTGAAGACGTGCTTGCTGCTGGCGGGGCTTTTCGCCAACGGGGCGACGTCCGTGACCGAGCCGACGCAGAGCCGCGATCACACGGAGCGGTTGTTCGATCATTTCCACGCGCCGCTGGCCAAGGAGGGACGCACGTTGCGCATCCTCGGCGGAACGACGTTGCACGGAAATGATTTGCTGGTGCCGGGCGATTTCTCGTCGGCGGCTTTCTGGATCGTGGCGGCGGCGGCGATGCCCGGCGCAGCGTTGACGATCACGCAGCTCGGATTGAACCCGACGCGCACCGGTTTGCTCAGCGTTTTGCTGCGCATGGGCGGACAGATTCGCGAGACGGTGGAAGCCAATGTGGCGGAGCCGTACGGCACGTTGCAGGTAGTGGGCCGTCAATTGAAGGGCACGCAGATCGGTGGCGACGAGATCGCCAATGTGATCGATGAATTGCCGATTCTCGCGGTGGCTGCCGCGTTGGCGGAAGGCGAGACGGTGATTTCGAACGCGGAGGAATTGCGCGTGAAGGAAACCGATCGCATCGCGGCGATGGCGGAATGCTTGCGCGCCTTTGGCGTGCCGGTGGAAGAAAAACCGGATGGCATGATCATTCAGGGCGGCGCGAAGTTGACCGGGGCGCAGGTGAAGAGTTTCGGCGATCATCGCGTGGCGATGTCGTGCGCGATTCTCGCGTTGTTCGCACAGGGACCGACCCGCATCGTGGACACGGGGTGTATCGCGACGTCGTACCCGACCTTCGTGAAGGACTTGAACGAACTCACGGATCAGACTTCGGTGCGGCTGGGTTCGATGACGGACTCGGTCATGCGCATGGCGAAGTCCGGCGAGGGGAAATAGTTGGGAAATTCAAACCACCGGCCCTGTCGTTTTGACCTTTGACTTTTGAAATTTGACTTAAATTTATGTATCCAGTGATCGCAATCGATGGGCCTGCGGCGTCAGGCAAAAGCACCGTGGCCAAGGAAATCGCCGCGCAGTTGGGTTATACCTACGTGAATACCGGGGTGATGTATCGCGCAGTCACTTGGTGGATGCTCGAAAAGGGCGTCAACATTCTGGAACCGGCGGCGGTTGAAGCGGCCATCAAGCAGGCCAAGACCGAATGTTGGGTGAAGGATGGCGAAACGTTCTTCCGCATCGATGGGGTGGACCCGTTGCCGCATGTGCGCGATGGCCGCGTGAATGATGCCGTGTCGAAGGTGGCCTCGGTGCCGCTCGTGCGCCAGATTCTGGTGGCGGCGCAACAGGCGCTGGCGGCGCAGGCTCCGCTCGTCATGGAAGGGCGCGATATTGGCACGGTGGTGTTCCCGAAATCCCCCTGCAAACTTTTCATCGATGCCGACCCGGCGGTGCGCGAAGCGCGTCGCAACAAGCAGGGTGAGGCAGACGTGATCGCCAAGCGGGACAAGGAAGATCGCGCGCGCGCGGCGTCGCCGTTGGCGCGGGCGGAAGATTCCTTCCTGATCGACAGCAGCTATCTCGGCGTGGCCGAGGTGGTGGCGCAGGCGATCGAGCAGGTGAATCGCGTTGGTATGAAGCCGGTGAAGTAAACCGCAAAGGACACGGGTATGAACCGGCTGGAACGATTTTTCAAATCACCTTATCTGGCCGGTTTTCTTTTGCTCGCCGCGTATGCCATGGCGATGTTCGGCGTGTCGCATAAATCGGTCACGTTCGACGAGATCGGGCATCTGGCCGGTGGCTACGGCATCTGGTTGAAGGACGATTACCGGTTGGTGCCGGACAATGGCAATCTGTCGCAGCGCTGGGCGGCCTTGCCCTCGCTGTGGCGCAACGACCGGTTCCCGAGCACGAATCAGGATGAGTGGCACGTCTCGAACGTGTACAACATCGCGGACCAATTATTTTTTCAAGTGGGCAACGACGCCGACTCGCTGCTCTACAGTGGCCGGGCGATGATGGCTCTCCTGATCGTGGCGACGGGAGCGATTGTTTATGTGTGGTCGCGTTCGCTTTTCGGCGCGGTGGGAGCGGTGGTGAGCGTGGCGCTTTTTGCTTTCTGTCCAACGATTCTGGCGCACGGTCCGCTGGTGGCGTCGGATATGATGGTCAGCTTCTTTTTCCTCGCGGCGATGGGCGCGCTCTGGCGCGTGCTGCACCGGGTCGACGGATGGAATGTGGCGCTGAGCGCGGTGGCGTTGGCGGGGTTATTTCTTTCGAAGATTTCCGGTGTACTGATCATTCCGATGGGACTGATGTTGCTGCTGGTGCGGTTGCGCAATCCGGAACCGCTGGCAGTGCAAGGGATGGAGAAACATCCGGTGCGGAGGATGTCGGCGAAGTTGTTGATTTTCGGTGGCGTGATTCTGGCGCAGGTCATCGTGGTGTGGTTGCTGATCTGGGCGGCGTTCGGTTTCCGCTACTCGGCATTCGCGACGGGAACGTACGGCATCGATCGACTTTTCCCCGGCGGGTGGGAGTACGCCCTGGCGAAGCCGGGCTTTGTGAGTGATGTGGTCAGTTGGTTGCGAATCGGTCAATGGTTCCCGGAGTCGTACTTGTTCGGCGCGGCCATGGTCTCGCGCATGAGCGGGGCGCGGCAGAGTTTTCTCAATGGCGAGTTTAGTATCGTCGGTTTCAAAAACTTTTTCCCCTACGCCTTCAGCGTGAAGGAGACGATTCCTTTTCTGATCGTTCTGGGTCTGGCCGTGGCGGCGTTTATCTGGGCGATTCGCCAGAAATCGAGTGCCGAAGCGCGTGCCTATTTCTGGGGACGACTTTATGCTACGGCGCCGCTCTCGATTTTGATTTTCTTTTACGGAGCCTTCTCGCTGACGAGTAACCTGAACATTGGTCACCGGCATTTGCTGCCGCTCTACGCGCCGATCTTTATTCTCGCTGGCGCGGCAGGTGCATGGTTCACGCAGCGGACCCGCTGGGTGGGCGCGGCGGTGGCGGTCTTGCTGACGTGGCATGTGGTGGAATCGGTGGCAGTGAGCCCGAATTACCTGACCTATTTTAACGAGTTCGCTGGTGGTCCCGCGAATGGTTACCGCCATCTCGTCGATAGCTCGCTCGACTGGGGACAGGATCTGCCCGCGCTGAAGGACTGGCTGCGCGAGAAGGGCTACGAAGACGGCAAGACGCCGGTGTATTTACTCTATTTTGGCATGGCCCGGCCGGAGTATTACAAAATCCAGGCGACGCAATTGCCGGGCTTCACCGATCGTGTGCCGATTGGACCCGTGCCTCCCTTGTTGCCGGGGTTGTATGCCGTCAGCGTGACGCATTTGCAGGGCGTGTATTTGTATTGCTACGGTCCGTGGTCGTCGCGTTATGAACAGGCGTATCAGGCGCAGTCCGCGATCATGAAGGAGATCCAAGCGGCGCAGAAAAATCCGGAGGCAATGCGGCAACTGGAAACCCGCTATTCCGCGCAGGGTTTGCAGAAGCTGCTCGTGGAGTTTCCGCGCCTGCGCGTGGCGCGATTGTGCGCCTGGCTGCGGACTCAGGACCGCAAACCGCTGGCGGACATCAATCATTCCATTTTCGTTTATCAACTCAGCGCCGAGGATTTGCGCGCGGCTTTGAGCGGACCGATTTCGCTCGTGGAGCCGGCGGAAGTGGTGCTGCAATAAGTGCGGAGTAATGTCATGCGTCCCTTTTACCGATTTGCCTACAAGATCGTTGAAGCCGTCACGCTCAATCTGTTTCATGGGCGGATTGAGGGGCGGGAAAATGTGCCGATGGGCGGTTGCCTCGTGGTGTCGAATCACGTGAGTTTTTTTGATCCCACGACGGTCGGTTGGGCCATTGGCCGCGAGATGTATTTCCTCGCACGCAAAACGCTGTTCAAGCCGCCGGTCATGGATTGGCTCCTGCCGCATTGCAATTCGTTGCCGATTGACCGCGACAATGCCGATCTGCCCGGACTGCGGCGCATCATCAATATGCTGAAGGACGGCGAGATGGTGCTCCTCTTTCCCGAGGGTACGCGCAGCCCGGATGGTTCCCTGCAGGCCGCCGAGTCGGGCGCTGGTTTTGTCGCGTGCAAAGCACAAGTGCCGATTCTGCCGGTGCGGGTTTTTGGCACGTTCGAAGCGCTGTCGCGCCATCACAAAATGCTGACCTATCACCCGCTGCGGATCGTGATCGGCAAGCCATTCCTGCCGCCCTCTGGAAAAGGACTCGGCAAGGAAGATTACGAAGCGCTTGCGAAGCGGATGATGGACGAGATCGGGAAGCTGGAATAGTGCGCTTACGAGCGTAGGATCTCGCGTCCAATCAGGCGAACGGTCTGCAGGCTACGGAATTTTTCACCGCGTGGCAGGACCGGAAAAAATTTCAAATTCACCCACAGCATGCGCACCAGTTGTCGCAGCAGCACGGGACGGCTCCAACCGATCGACAGGGAGATTTCCGTAGAGTTGAAAATTTCCACGATATGTTTTCCAGAGCGCTCATCTAGACTGCTGCGGGATTCCTCGTGTATAAGAATATGTACGAGAGGTTCGGGCCAAAAGATGACACGGGCGGTTGGGTTGGATCGCATTAATCGCATCCAGAAGTCGGCATCCATATGAGAGGTGGTTTCTGGAAAACCATGAGTGCAAGTTTCAACGTAACGATCGCGTCTGAATGCAAAATTGCTGACCTCTCCAAACATCCCTCCATGTAGGTATAAGGTCTCAGTGAATTCATTTGATTCGAATTCCTTCACTTGTGAGAAAATAGGCGGGATCGTGGGGTTGGTTTTATTGCCCAAGCAAAGGTGGGCACTGATCCAGAGGATGATGTCGGAGCGATCGTTTGTTGTTGATAGAATGGTCTCTAAGGCATGCGGCACGAGAGAATCGTCTCCTGCAAGCACGATGGCCCATTTGCCTTGGGCATGCGCAAGACAGCGATTGAAGTTGGCACCTTGTCCCAAGTTCTTTTCATTGCGGAAAAGATGGATTTGATTGTGATTTTTGTATTCCTGTAATACTTCCCATGTGCGATCCGGGCTTGCGTCATCAACAATGACGAGCTCCCAATCTTTGCAGGTTTGACGCACGATGGAGTCAATGGCGATCCGTATGAAATTCTCTCCCTTATAAGCTGGAATGCAAATGGAGAAAAGTGGTTCATTAACACGAGAAGTGAACTCACTGGTCATCAATCGTTGTAACTACAGTTAGTGAGATTAGAGTTCAAGCTTTTATCCTGATCGTCATGAGATACAATGAAGTATGCGGTGGTACGACGCAATGAAACCACATTTCCGTGCAGTCCTGATTTACTCAGATTGAGATTGGATTTTTCCCTGGAGCTATAAACCAGGCAAGTGGCTGAAAATATGAGATGCCCAATTTGCGAGGGACGTGAAGTCAGTCGTTTCTATCGAACTCAATTCTCTGCGACTCCATATTTTTATCGGTGTAATGCATGTGGATATTGTTTTGTTTGGCCACGACCTGAGAGATCCTATTCCGAACAGCAGGGGGATGCGACAGACGCACATAAGAATGAGGTGCTGTCGTGGGATTATTATTCAAAGATACACAACTTCCTTCCGCAGAAGGGAAGATTCCGGTTTCTTGAGGTTGGAGCTTCTACTGGATATTTTTCGAAATTAATAGAAGATAGATGCGATGCCGAAGTGATTTCTATAGAGATGGATGTGAAGGCTGCCTGCTACGCGGAAACGCGACTCGACTTGGTAGTGTACGCCGAACCGTTTGAGTCATTTAGATCCGATCAATCTTTTGATGTAATATTTTCCGGACATGTCATTGAGCATGTGTTTGATCGCTTTGAATATCTGCGGAAATGCAGCGATCTGCTTTCGGAGAAAGGGGTTCTGATCTTCCTAACGCCAAATGCGGATGCTTGGAAGCAGATCATGCTACATGATGAGTGGGGTGGAGTGCCAAATGGGGACACGCACAATTTTTTTCAAGAAAATCAGCTTCTCATATTTTGGAGAAATTGGGGATGGCCTCTCGTACCCATGCGACGATAGCAGGGAAAAAGCATTATCCTTTGATATTGCCACGTATGGCGCTCAGGAAATATCCGATACTGTCGGAACTGAGAGGTGATGAGCCGCTTGGTGCTCGGAATTCGAATAAACGGAGATTGTCGGTGAAGCGTGCGATTAAGCACGTAGTTCTGTATTGCGAGCGATGTATTGACCGGTAGACCTGACGAACTGCTCGTCGTTGCGAGCAAAATTCAAAAGTAAAAATTCTACACCAGTGGGACTGCTCTGTTCGATTTAATTCGACGAAGTAACAGGAAATAAAGTGTCGCGAAGGTAGTCAGCCAGATGGCTCTTGGTTCCGGGACAGCGGAGGCGCCGACTTGGAAATTATCGAACCACGCCCATTCGCCATAAGTGGGAGTTTGAAAGCCGAAGCCGACGGCTTGCTGGCTGTAGCCGGTGTAGTTGAGGTGTTGGTCGCCGACATTGGTGAGGTCGACGGAGAGTAGGAAAATCTGGTTGGTATAGATTTTGAGTTCGGTGGGGGAAAAGACGACGGCGAGATTTTGCCAGGTGCCGGCAGTGAAACCAGCCGGAGCAGTGGCGACAAGCGTTTCATTGAGGGCGTAGTTATAGATGGAGATGCCTTCGGGCCGGAAGAAAACGGAGAGCGAGCCCGCACCGTCGAACGCGGAGTTGGCGGAGGATTTGCTGGTGATTTCGATTCGACCCGTGGTCAATACCGCATCGACCTGCACTGCAAAGGTATTGCGCAGGGCCGTACCGGTGGAGGTGCCGTCGGAGGTGTAATTGATGCCCCAGCGCGCGCCTTGGCTATTTCCCTGGAGTGCGCCGGTGGCGGAACCGGAGCCATTGTCGCCCGGATAAGTGTTGAGTGGGCCGTTGGTCGCGCTGGTGTTGGTCACGACGCGCCAGGTATTGGGGATCCACGAGACGGCGGAGTGGCCGTAAGTATTTTCGATCAGCAGTCCATCCGTTTGAGGAAAGGAATAGTCCGGGCGGGTGGTCCCGTTCATCGTAAAGGTGTCGGCGTAATCGTAGCTGTGAATAATGGTGGATGTGCCGACGGTTGTGCCTGCTGTAGCGGTCCACTGAAACACGAAAAGCGCTCCACCTAAGACGCAGGCTTTAAGAAGCCCGAGGCGAAAATAATTTCGTCCTTTAGGCGAGTGAATAGATCTGACTAATAACGGACTTTGTCCGCAGTGACAAGCCTGCGGTTAGGCAGGCTTGGTGACCGGCTTCGACGTGAAGACGAGTTCGCCTTTCTTCGCGTCGACGGTGACGGCGGAGTGGTCGGTGACTTCGCCCGCGAGCAACTTGCGGGAGAGATTGGTCTCGATCTGCCGCTGGAGGTAACGCTTGAGCGGACGCGCGCCGTACACGGGATCGTACCCGGCATGGGCGATGAGTTCGCGGGCGGCGTCGGTGAGGTCGAGCGTGATGTAGCGCGGGGCGAGCCGTTGGCGGATCAAGGTGAGCTGGAGGTCGATGATCTGCTTGATCTCGGCCAGCGTGAGCGGCTTGAACAGGACGGTTTCGTCGACGCGATTCAGGAATTCCGGGCGGAAATGTTGGCGCAGTTCGGCCATGACTTTCTTGCGGACGTTCTCGGAGATTTCGCCAGTCTCGGAATGGTTTTCCAAGAGGATCGGGCTCGCGATGTTGGACGTCATGATGATGATCGTGTTCTTGAAATCAACGGTGCGGCCCTGGCTGTCGGTGAGCCGGCCATCGTCGAGGATTTGCAGAAACACGTTGAAGACATCGCTGTGGGCTTTTTCGATTTCGTCGAAGAGGACCACGCAGTACGGCTTGCGGCGGACGGCTTCGGTGAGCTGGCCGCCTTCATCATAACCGATGTAGCCGGGGGGCGCTCCGATCAGGCGGGCGACGGTGTGCTTCTCCATATACTCGGACATGTCGATGCGCACGATGTTGTCTTCGCTGTCGAAGAGGGCTTCCGCGAGCGCGCGGGCGAGTTCGGTTTTACCGACACCCGTCGGGCCGAGAAAGATGAAGGAACCGATCGGGCGCTTCGGATCTTTCAAGCCGGAGCGGGCGCGGATGACGGCATCGGCGACGGCTTGGACGGCTTCGTCCTGACCGATGACGCGTTCGTGGAGAATGGTATCGAGGCGCAGGAGTTTTTCCTTCTCGCCCTCGAGCAGGCGGGACACGGGTACACCGGTCCAGCGGGCGACCACCTCGGCGATTTCATCCGGGGTGACTTCCTCCTGAATGAGGCGTCCGGTGTTGCTGCGCTTGGACTGTTTTTCTTCCTCGTCCTTAATTTGTTTTTCGAGCTGGGGGAGTTTGCCGTAGCGGAGTTCCGCGACCTTGCTGAGGTCGGACTGACGCTGTGCGGTCTCGATTTCGTGCTGCACCTTCTCGAGCTCCTCACGCAGGACGTTGACCTTGTTGACGGCTTCTTTTTCACTGGTCCACTGCGCCTTGAGGGCGTTGCGGGAACTCTTCAATTCCGCGAGTTCTTTTTCCAGATCCTTCAGCCGGTTCTTGGACGATTCGTCCTTTTCCTTGCGCAAGGCTTCGCGCTCGATCTCGAGCTGCATGATGCGGCGCTCGAGATTTTCGAGTTCCTCCGGCATGCTCTCGATTTCCGTGCGCAGCTTGGCGGCGGATTCGTCGATAAGGTCAATGGCTTTGTCCGGTAGAAACCGGTCGGAAATATAGCGGTGCGAGAGCGTGGCGGCGGCGACGAGCGCGGCGTCCTGAATGCGCACGCCGTGGTGAATCTCATAGCGCTGGCTCAGGCCGCGCAAAATGGAAATGGTATCTTCGACGCTTGGCTCGTTCACCATCACCGGTTGGAAACGGCGCTCCAGCGCGGCATCTTTCTCGATGTACTTGCGGTATTCGTCGAGCGTGGTAGCGCCGATACAATGCAGTTCGCCGCGCGCGAGCATCGGCTTGAGCATCTGCCCGGCATCCATCGCCCCTTCGGCTTTGCCTGCGCCGACCATGGTGTGAATTTCGTCGATGAAGAGAATGATCTTCCCTTCGGCCTTGGTGATTTCTTGGAGAACGGCCTTGAGGCGTTCCTCGAATTCGCCCCGGAACTTGGCACCGGCAATGAGCGCGCCGAGGTCGAGCGAGATCAGGCTTTTTTCCTTCAGGCTTTCCGGGACGTCCTTCGCGATGATGCGTTGGGCGAGACCCTCCACAATGGCGGTCTTGCCGACGCCGGGCTCACCGATGAGCACGGGGTTGTTCTTCGTGCGGCGGGAAAGAACCTGAATGGTGCGGCGGATTTCCATGTCGCGACCGATGACCGGATCGAGCTTTCCCGCTGCAGCGAGCTTGGTCAGATCGCGGCCATATTTCTCGAGCGCCTCGTAGGTCGATTCTGGATTCTGGCTGGTGACGCGTTGGTTGCCGCGCACTTCCATCATGGCCTTGAGGAACGTCGCGCGGGTGAGGTGGAGTTCCTTGAAAATCTTGCCGATGGGCGTGGAGGCGGGTTCATTGAGCATGGCGAGCAGGAGATGCTCCACGCTGGTGTATTCGTCCTTGAGTTTCTTCGCTTCGTCCTGGGCGCGGACGTAAAGTTGGTTGGTGCGTTGGGTGAGATAGATGTTGCCCGAGCCGCTGACGGACGGCTGGCGCTTGAGTTCATCCTCGAGTTTCGAGGCGAGCAATTCCACGTTCACTCCGGCGCGTTCCAGCAGGCGCGGAGCGAGACCGCCTTCCTGTTTCAGGAGCGCGGCGAGGACATGCTCGACGTCGATGCCTTGATGGCCATAACGCACGGCGCTGTCCTGTGCTTCGGAAAGGGCGACTTGAGCTTTTTCGGTGAATTTGCTGAGGTCCATAATGTTTTAGTTTCTATCTGTTTTAGAAGGTGCATGAACTGGGCCACTCGAGGAGAGGAGATGCAACAGAGGATAAGACGTCTTTAATACCGTAGCATCAATGGCCTAGAGCGCAAAGCCTGAAGCGAAGCTTTGCTCGCGATGGTGGCATATTGTCTCAGTGAAAAAGCGGGGGCGTCGTTTTGTCGCAATTAGAGAGGGTGATATGTTCCGAGTTGGGGCGTAGTGTGATACTTAATACTTAAGTCAACTCAAGCTTATCCGATGAGCCTGATACGACTATGAAAAAGCACGTGGGAAATTTATGCATACTGGGGTTGTTTCTGGGAGCCATCTTCACTGTTCACGCGGAGGGTCTCGATACTGCGGTGCAGGCGAAAGTGGATGCCAAGGTGAAAGAAATTCAAGCGTGGGCCAGTGATCCGGCTTTGGTGAAGGCCGTCGTGGCACACAATACGGCGTTGCCAGCGGCAGACGCAGCGATGACGCAGGACACGTGGAAAACGTTGACGATTCTCGATCCCTTTGTGCGCAGCTTTAGCACGAACACGGCAGGTCAATTTCTCAAGAGCAAGAAATCGCCGGAGATCGCCGAGGCGTTTGTCAACGGCAGTGACGGTCTCAAAGTGGCGTTCTTGGGCAAGACGACCGGTTGGAGTCACAAGGGCAAGCCGAAGCATGATCTCCCCATGAGTGGCAAGACGTGGCAGGGAGCGGTCGAGGTGGATGAATCTACCGGACTGCAGCAGGTTCAGGTATCCGTGCCCATTCTCGAGGGCGGTCAACCGGTGGGGTCACTGGTGGTGGGGCTCGCTCTCTCCAAGCTTTGACTTTCAGCGCGCCTCCCTGCCTCCCCTTCGGGGAGGCGCGTCCTCTTTGTTGCGATCAAAATTCTACACGGTGTTTCCGCTTATGAAGCGAATCAGTCTCCCGCGGCAATTGCTGCTCTTTATGTCCACCTGTGCAGCGATGACCTTGGTTGTCTCCTGCCTGTTTTACTGGCAGCAAATGCAGGCCTTGCGGGAATCGGCGGCGCTGACACGCGCGGCCTTGACGGAACTGAGTGGGGCGAATCGTTTGCAGGAGGAGATCTCCGGCATCCAGCGCGGGCTGCAGGTTGTCCTGCGAGAGAAAGATCCGGATGTCATCGAGAAGGTGGTGGCAGACGTGGAAGTCCGGCAGAAGAATGCACTCCAACACATTGCCAAAGCCGGGGCGCGGGCGGCCTTGTTGCAGTCGAAATTCGCGGTGCTCGTCACGAATCAGAAGTCGGTGCTGGAAGCCTTTCTTCTGGGCAATAATGGGCTGGCTTACGAGCGACTCAATGGGGAGTACACGCAGAAATTCAACGAAATTTCCGATGAGATTCGCAACTACTACGTCTCGGTGCAAAAGGAAACCGAAACACAGCTTGCGGCGGCGCAGGAGAAACGCCGCGAGGCCATGCTCGGGCTGTCGGGTATTGTGGGCGTGATTGTATTGGCGCTCTTTTTCGCGGGCTGGCGCTTGAAATGTTTTATCGCCGGTCAACTGCAAGGCATCTCCGATCTGCTGGCGAATTCAAGCCAGGAGCTGGATGAAAGTTCGCACAAGGTCTCGAATGCCAGTCGGTCCGTTGCGGAGGGGGCCACGCAACAGGCCGCTTCGCTGCAGGAGACGAGCGCTTCCATGGAGGAGATGTTGGGCATGACGCGCCGTAACGCGACCAGCGCGGAGCAGGCCAAGCAAATGGCGGGCGAGGGCCGCATGGCGGCCGAAAAAGCGGCCCGGGATGTCAACTCGATGACGGAGGCGTTGCATGCCATCGCGCACTCTTCACAGGAATTACGACTGGCGATGGACAAGATCAGTTCCTCTAGTTCCGCGATCACGCAGATCATGAAGACCATCGATGAGATTGCCTTTCAAACGAACATCCTTTCGATCAATGCGGCGGTGGAAGCGGCGCGGGCGGGTGAATCCGGCGCGGGCTTTGCCGTCGTGGCCGACGAGGTGCGGGCCCTGGCCCGGCGCAGTGCGGATGCCGCGAAGGAAACCGCGCAGATGATCAAGGAGTCGAGCGACAGCAGTCATCGCGGGATGGACGTCACCGAAAAGGTTTCGGATGATCTGGCGAACATCAACAAGACGGCGGAGATGGTGAATGCCAGCCTGCTGGCCATTGTCGAACAGGTCCGGCAGGTTGATGAGATCGTGGGGGAAATTTCCAGCGCCTGCCAGAAACAGAATCTGGGCATCGGTCAGGTGAACGGTGCGTTGAGCGCGATGGATCAGGTCACGCAAGCCAATGCGGCGGGTGCGGAAGAAAGCGCGGCAGCCACGGAAGAGCTCCGGGCTCAAGCCGGGGATATCAACGGCGTGGCCGTGCGCTTGCAGGTGCTGGTGAAGGGTGAGGGTAAGCTGGGCGCTTCCGTAAAGGTTTCACCGAAGTCTTCCTCCCCGCCGTCCACCGCTGCGGTGGATTGGTCTTCCGATCGGTCCCGCCAGACGATGGTTAAAGCCTAGGGCTGATTCCAATCAATCTGTCGATGATGACAGATCGAGAGGCTTCCCTACTGATCCTTCGACAAGCTCAGGATGACGGGTTGGGGGAGTAATCTCTAGTGGTAGCGAGGAGTTCTGGTAAGAGTGGAAAATACTCCAAAACATTACCTTCATTCCACGTCATCCTGAGCTTGTCGAAGGATCGGCTGGGATGCTTTAGGATACAACAAGGAGCTCGAAATCAGCTCGCCTCACACATCCAGCGTGCCGCAGAGACGGTCTCCCGCATCGCCGAGGCCGGGCAGGATGTAGCCGCGTTCATTGAGCTGGCGATCCAGTGCAGCGGTGATGATCGGTACTTCCGGGTGATCCTGGGCGAGCCGTGCGACGCCTTCCGGCGCGGCGAGCACGGAGCAGAGAATGAGATTCCTGGCTCCGGCCAGTTTGAGCTGCTTCAACGCGTAGGACGCGCTGCCGCCGGTCGCGAGCATAGGATCGAGCACGAAGATAATGCGCGGTCCGAGCAGGGCCGGGAATTTTTCCAGATAGGTGCGGGGAAGCAGCGTTTTTTCGTCGCGAGCCAATCCGATGTGTCCCACCGCCGCATGCGGGAAGAGGGCAAGAAATCCATCCATCAAACCGAGTCCGGCCCGCAGAATGGGGACGAGGGCGACCGGTTGGGCGAGGGTGACGCCAGTGGTGGTTTCGAGTGGGGTGGTGACGGAAATTTCCTTCAGGGGCAGATGGGCGGAGGCGGCATGAGCGATGAAGCGGGAGAGGAGCGCGAGCGCCGCGGCGAATTCCGAGGGGGGCGTGACTTGGTCGCGCAGGCGGGTGAGAAGTTGTTGGGCCACCGGGTGGGTGATGATTTCGAGGCGGTCGTGGGTGGTGTTCATGCGGGGTAGGGCAGGTTTAACGAAATGAACGGAATTTGAAATCCATTTCGTCAAAGGTACTCAGAAATTGGCCGGAACCCACTTCACGGATTTGAGAGAGCCGCTCCCGTGGTATTCGAACAGTTTGCTGACGGGGAAGAGGAGCAGGCCGACAATGCCGCGGACGTTGGCGCGGATGTTGAGGTCGACGTCGTCGTCGATGAATTGGTAACGGCCATTGCCGATGAGGGTGAAGTTGCTGCTGTAAATTTCGAGGTCGCGCGTTTCGATGTAGCCCTTGGCGAGGATGAAATTGGCGCGGGCGCGATTGGCTTTGGCAAAACCGAAATTGGGGATCACGGCATTGAGCACGCTCGAGAGTCCGCCGAGGAAGGGGATGGAGGTGAGGTAGCCGTCGGTGATGGTCATTTCGCCGGTGCCATTGATGCTTTCCAGATCGTCGAGGGTGCCGCTGAAGGTGGTCTTACCGTTGAGCGTGCCGGTGGTGCCGTCGGAGTTGAAAACGATCTTCATGAGCTTGGCGAAATCGGCATTGGTCATGGCGAAGGTGACATTGTAGTCCGCCTTCGGCTTGGAGATATCCATTTCCAGAACGCCATTGAAGCCGCCGCTGAAGAGTTCGCTTTGGAAAATGCTGACGGTGAGATGACGGTCGACGAACTTGAGCCGGCCCTTGGGTTTGGTGAAGACAAAGTCGACTTTGAAGAGCCGCCATTTCATCGTCGCGCTGGAATCGATATCGACGGTGAGGTTGGTGTCGAGCTTGGCCTTGGTGTCCTGGAGATCGACAAGACCGTCGACTTTCAGCGTGGGCGGCGCGGAGAACTGATAGGGATTCACGTATTGCGGGAACTTGCCACCGAGGACGGGGGCGACTTCGATGACGTTGAGATTGGTGACGAATTTGACGAGCTGCGCGGTGCGGTTTTTGAAATCGTAGATGATGCCGCCGGTGGCCTGCCCCTCCGTGCGTTTGACCTTGAGATCGGGGAGCGTGAGTTTGAGATTCTCCACGGTGAAGTTGGAGGTGGCTTCCTTGAACTCAATGTTCTTGTAGAAAAATTGGCCGAGAGTCACCGAACCTTTGATAAGAAGGTCTTCCAGCTTCAAGCTCGTGCCGCTGGCGGTGAGGCTGAGGATGGGGCCCTTCTGCGGGAGTCGGCAACTGTTGAGGAATCGGTCGGCACCGTCACCGAAAAGACCGGTGAAGACGGTGGGATCAATCGTGCTGGTGAGCCGGGCCTTGGCTTGGGGCAGGTTGCCGTCGTAATAGACTTCGAGATTGAGCGCGCCGTTGCCGGTGAGGAGTTGGGCATCGGGAACGAGAAGCCGGTGGCCGTCGTAGGCGAGGGCGAGACTGAATTTTTCGAACGTGGTGGAACCGTAGGTGAAGTTGCGCCAGTCGAGATCGAGGTTCACGCTGAGGTTGAACTTCTCCGTCCAGTCTAGGTCGCAACGGCCGGAAATTTGCGGGAGGGAATCAAAGTTGAGTTTGTAGAGGGCGTCGCGCCAGCGCGGTTCGAAGGCGGGAGCGAGCGGCGTGAAGTCGAGATTGGAGCTGAACTCGAGCTGCGCCTTGGTCTCGGTGACGTGCCATTGGCCGTAGAGGCTGAATTCACCCCGCGCGAGGCGTACGTGAAGATCATCGAGCGTGAGCACGCCATCGGCGAGCTTGGCGGTGAGACCGAGTTCATTGACCTGCACGCCGCGCCAGCGGGCAAAGCGGGTGAACAGGGCGACCTGCGCGGTGGAGGTGGCCGGTTCGGTGGCGGAAATATCGAATTCGCCCTGCAGCTTGATCGGTCGTTCCGTCTCGATTTCTCCGGCGTAATCCTCGATCTTGCGCCAGAGAGCGTCGCGACGGGCCTTCTCCTCGGCGGTGAGTTCCTTGCCCTGCGCGGGGAGCGCCTTGAAGCGAATGCGGCCCTGGAGCAGGAGCTGGATGTTGAGCAACCGCGCCTCGGCACTGACGACGTCGAGTCCGGTGGAGGTGAGGTTGAACTTGGCGTTCACTTGCCGGAAGTCGATGGTCTCCTTGTCGCCAAAGGGCAACGAAACGTCAGCGTTGGAAACGGAGGCGCTTTGCAGGAAGGGCTTGCCCTGCCACCACGAGAGCCAGGCGAAGTCGATGCGGGCGCGGTCGATCTGGAGGAGGATTTGCTGCCGGTCGGGCTTGCGGTAGAGGGTGAGCCGGTCGGCGAGCAACCCGCCCGTGGGATCGAGGAGCAACCGATCGACACTGACGTGGATATTGTGCCGGGCGAGCTCGGTAAGTAATAAGTCCTTCACCTGCTGCGGCATACCGTAGTAGCGCAACCACATGATCGAAATGATCAGGGGGACCAAAACCAGCATGAGGCCGGTAATGCCCAAGCGGGCCAGGAAGCGCCGTAGCCATTTCAGGAACGGTATTTCGGGCTGGACGATCAGTTGACGAGAGCGACGGGAGGTAACCACGATTTCGAGAAGCATTTTCCCGTAGAGTGGGCCGATTACAAGCCGATAAGCGTAAATGACCTCCGAGAGGGCGCTTTCGGGCTATATTGACGGTTGGTTGCGCTCCATTCCAGCGGGGAGAGCAATCTACCGCTAGTAAATCGCAACCGAACGCAAGTCAACCGGGGGCGAACGTGCCAACATGGACATCATGAACACTTCCACGAATTCTGGAGTAAAATTAGCCGGACTAATTTCTTTGGATGCGATGCCCGACGGCTGCAAGGTCGTGGTGAAGCAGATTCACTGCAAATCCGCTTCGCTGCGTCAGCGCTTGATGGAGCTGGGTTTGAATGTGGAGACGATCATTCGCAAGCGCAACGTGGCGGGTGGCGTGATTTGTGAGATCGGCCATTCCCGGTTTGCCTTGGGCCACAAGGTATGTCGGCAAATCGAGGCCACTCTCGCGCTGTAGCGTGCCGGTTTATATGGCTACCGTGGTCTCCGAAACTTCCACTGCTTCCGTCACTCCCGCCATGCTGACCTATGCGGTGGTCGGCAATCCCAACTGCGGCAAGACCACGCTCTTTAATGCCCTGACCGGTTTGCGCCAGAAAGTGGCCAATTATCCCGGCGTGACGGTCGAAAAAAAGGTCGGCTGGTGTTATTCCCAGCACGGGAAAAAAATCCAGCTCATCGATCTGCCGGGCACATATAGTCTTTCGCCCCGCTCGCGCGACGAGAGCATTGCCCGCGATGTCCTCTTTGGCCTGCGTGCCGACACCCCCGCGCCGGATCGTGTGATCTGCGTGGTCGATGCCTGCGATCTCCAGCGCAATCTTTATCTCGCCCTGCAAGTGCTCGAACTCGGTTTGCCCACGATTGTGGTGCTCACCATGATGGACCTCGCGAAGAGCGCCGGGCATGTGATCGACGTCAAGGCGCTGCAAGTCGAATTGGGCGTGCCGGTCGTCGCCTGCGCCTTGCGCGACGGCGTGGGTTTGCTCGAGCTGAAGCTGGCCATCAGCGTGGCCGATCTCAAACCGGTCGCGCGCCGCTGGCGCTATGCGGAACCGATTGAGGCCGCCGTGGCGGAGATTCACGAAAAGCTGGAAACGGACCAGGGCCGCACGCACGCGTGGGCCGAAGCCGAGACGCTCCTGCAGCTCACCGATTTTGGCAAGGAAGAGGTCGCTCATCTGGATACGAACCTGCCGATGGATCGCGCGGCGGTGACGCGCTGGCAGAAGAAGTTTGAGCACGACCAATTTGACTGGCGTCGCAGCATCGTCGAGAGCCGTTATGATTTCACGGCCAAAATGCTGGACGAGGCGCTTCACGCCGGTCCGCCGCAGAGCAAGAATTTTTCCGACCGCGTGGATGAAGTGCTCACGCACCCGGTTTTCGGAACGCTGTTCATGGTCGCGATCATGGCGCTGGTGTTCTACACCATCTTCACGCTCGCGGCCTATCCGATGGGTCTGATCGAGGGCGGATTCGGCCTGTTGTCCGAATGGGTGGGCAAGACCCTCCCGGCGGGCGAGCTGAGCAGCTTGATTGTCGATGGCGTTATCGCGGGCGTGGGCGGCGTGGTGATCTTCCTGCCGCAGATTCTGTTACTGTTCTTTTTTATCTCGGTGATGGAGGAGTCCGGCTATCTCGCCCGCATGGCGTTGCTGCTGGATCGCGTCATGAGCAAGGTCGGTCTTCATGGCCGCTCATTTCTTCCGCTGCTGAGCGGTTACGCCTGTGCCATTCCGGGCATCATGGCGACGCGCACCATCGAGAATGAACGCGGGCGTCTGATCACGATTTTGGTCACACCGTGGATGAGTTGCTCCGCGCGACTTCCGGTCTATCTGCTGCTCATCGCGGCGATGGTTCCTGCGGGTCCGCACAGCGATTGGATCAAGACGGGCTTGATGATGGGCATGTACGCGCTCGGAACGAGTTTCGTTTTTCTCTTCGCTTGGATCTTCAAGAAGACGCTCATCAAGGGCGAGCAATCCTCCCTCGTCATGGAATTGCCCACCTACCGCGCGCCCATGCTACGGGCGGTGCTCGGGGTGATGTGGGAACGTGCGGTGTTGTTTTTGAAGAAGGCGGGCACGATCATTCTGGCGATCTCGATTGTGCTTTGGTTCCTCACGACCTACCCGAAGCCGCCTGAAATGATGGCCCCAAAAGCAGACACGACCCCAACGGAAATGGCGCGGGTGATGGCCCCAGCGGAAGGGAGTCCCGTGGCGCAAAAGTTGGACGATGCCATCGCGAGCGGCCCGACGGATGAAAAAGGCGAAGCGCTGGCTTACAGCTACGCAGGCCGCGCGGGCAAGTGGATGGAACCGTTGATTGCGCCGCTCGGGTTTGATTGGAAGATCGGCATTGGCTTGGTGACATCTTTTGCCGCGCGCGAAGTGTTCGTCGGCACGATGTCGATTATCCACAATGTCGGTGATGGCGAAGATAATCAGCAGTCGCTGGTCGATGCGTTGCGCAGTGACAAGAGGGAGGATGGCTCGCCGGTTTTCACGCCCTTGACCTGCCTGAGTCTGATGGTCTTTTACGTCTTTGCCCTGCAATGTCTCAGCACCATTCCGGTGACGTGGCGCGAAACGAATTCGTGGAAATGGGCGCTCTTCCAACTCGGTTACATGACCGCCGTGGCGTACGGCATGAGCTTTTTGGTCTACCAGGGTGGACGTCTGCTGGGATTTAGTTAAACTGAAAGTATGCGCTCACAGGAACTCATTGCCCTCGCCATTGTCGGGGTCGCGGTTGCCTACCTGCTCTTCCGCGCGCTGCGTAAAGGCAAGCCCGGTTGCGGCTGCGGCAGCGAAGGCTGTTGCAAGCCGGGTGCAGAGAAGAAGTAGGATTGAAGAAGTCCGCAGATTTCGCAGATTAACGCAGATTTAAAACGAAAAGCACAAGAAGGCCGAACCTCCTATCTTATCCTTTAAAAAATCGGCGTTAATCTGCGGACTGTTTTTATCCCTACGCCAACTGAAACTCGACGATGGAGAAATCGTCGACGAAGAACTCGCTGCCTTGTTGGGAGCGAACTTCGGACAGAATGGCATCCAGCTTCTGATCGAGTCCTTCGACCGGCTTGGCGAGCAGGTGAACGAATTCCTCCAGCTCCATCATCGTGCCATCGGGCCGCTTGATTTCATAGGTGCCGTCGCTGAAGACGAAGAGTTTCGCATTGGCGGGAACGTCCGTTTCGAGCGATTGGAATTTCGAAATGGAGAGGGCACCGACCGGCATGGCGGGCGCACGCAGCGCGACGGTTTCCGGTTGGCCGTCGGCTCCGGTCTTCACCAGAATGGCGGGCGGGTGGCCCGCGCTGGAGTAGGTCAGCTTGCGCGTGGTCTTGTGGTAGACGCCGTACCAGATGGTGAAGTACATGTTGTGCTGCTTCTCCATCGGGAAGGTGTGATTGAGCGCGGTGATCACGTCCGCGGGTTTTCGGAAATCGACATCCGGCAGCGTGTGCGCGGAGATGACGTTGAGCGCGGAAACCGAGAGCAAGGCCGCGCCGACTCCGTGGCCACAAACGTCGAGGAGATAGATGGCGAAATGTTCGTCATCGATCCAGTGATACCCGAACGCGTCACCCCCGAGCGAGGTGGATGTGATGAACTTCCAACTCGTCGAGATTTCGCCCGTGAGTGCGGCGGGCAGGAGGTCGCGCACGTAATCAGCCGCTTCCGCGAGCTCGGCTGCGAGCGCCTGCTGGCTTTCGACGAGGGCTTGGTAAGCTTCGTTACGTTGGAGCAAATTGATGTAGGCGGTGGAGTGATACCGGATGCGGGCGATGAGTTCGATCTTGTCCGGTAGCTTGACGAGGTAATCGTTCGCGCCGAGGGAGAATGCCTCCGCCTTGGTCTTCGGTTCTTCCTTCGTCGATAACACGATGAGCGGGATATCCTTCGTTGCGGGATTCGCGCGATAGTTTTTCACGAGCGTCAGCCCGTCGATTTGCGGCAGGACGAGATCTTGCAGGATCAGCGTCGGCTTGAGTTCCTCGGCCTTCTGTTGGGCTTGGGCGGGGTCGCTGCAAAAATGGAAGACGATATCCGATTCGCCCGAGAGCATGCGGCGGACGGCTTCGCCGATAATCAATTGATCATCGACGAGCAGGACAATGATGTCGTGTTTGGTCAGCTTCGGAGAAGAAGGAGTGGGCGTAATCATGAGCGGGAAGTTTTGGCCGGGGTTGAGTTGGAGGTCGGTGAAAAATAGGTGCGGATCGCGTCGCCGATGACGCCGAGCGGCAGGATGGTTTCCGCGGCGTCGAGCTCGGCTGCCGCCTTGGGCATGCCATAGACGATGCTGCTCGCTTTATCTTGTGCGATGGTGTGAAAGCCCACTTTGCGCAAGGCGAGTAATCCCTGCGCGCCATCCCGGCCCATGCCGGTCAGCAGGACCGCGCAGCCGCGTCCGCGCCAGTACTGGCTGACGCTCGTGAAAAAGACGTCGATGGAGGGGCGGTAATTGCTCGTGCGCGGATTCGCCGTGTAGGAGAGCGAGGCGTCGCTCTTGAGGATCATGTGATCGTTTGTTCCGGCGACGAAAACGACTCCGGGGGTGAGCTCCGTTCCGGCGCGCGCGATCTGTACCGGAAGCGGGCATTGGTCCTGCAGCCAGGTGACGAGACCGGGCGCGAACATTTGATCCACGTGCTGCACGAGCACGACCGCCGCGGGGAAATTCTTCGGCAGATGCGAGAGGATGTGCGCCACGGCTTGCGGCCCGCCCGTGGAGGCGCCGATGACGAGCAACGGTTCTGCGGTCGAAGGATGATGCGGCGCATTATCGGTCGGGCAATCGCAAGGTGGCTGGGAGGATTTTTGGCCGATCAACGAAGCGATCATCCCGATCTTGCGTAGGAGGGAGTCCGCTCCGCCGAGCGCTCCGTTCGCGGCGAGGGTGGGAGTGGCGACGGCATCGAGCGCGCCGTGGCCCATCGCTTCATACACCTTGGCGCTGTTGCCTTGCACGGTGGCGGTGACGATGAGAATCGCGCAGGGCGATGCCTTCATGATCAGGCGGGTCGCTTCCACGCCGTCCATCACCGGCATGATGAGATCCATCAGGATCAGATCGGGAGTTTGCACGCGGCATTTCTCCACGGCTTCCGCGCCATCGCGGGCGACCCAGAGAATTTCATGGTCGGCGTTTTGCGAGACGACGCGGCGCAGGGCTTCGACGGCGAGACCGAGGTCGTTGACGATGGCGATTTTCATGCGTGTGATTCTCCGATCAGATCGACCACCGCATGGATGAGCGAGGCGTCGTGAAAGCTGCTTTTGGTAAGGTAATAATTGGCACCGGCATCGAGTCCGCGCAAGCGATCTTCCTCGCGGTCTTTGTAAGACACGATGACGACCGGGAGCGCCTTCAGACGGGCATCCTGCCGGATATGGCGCACGAGCTCAATGCCGTTCATGCGCGGCATGTCGATGTCGCTGATGACCAGATCGTAGTCGCCGAGGCGGACCGAGTTCCAGCCTTCCATGCCGTCGACGGCGGAGTCGACCTGATAGCCGGCGGCTTCGAGGAGCTTGCGTTCCAGTTCGCGCACGGTAACTGAATCGTCCACCACGAGTACATGCTTGGTTTTCTTTTGCTCCACCGCGTCGCTTTGACGGCGCGTGCGCGAGAGGCTGCCACCGCTCATTTGCGCTTCGATGGAGCAGACCAGATCGTCCACATCGAGGATCAGCAGGGCGCGGCCATCTTCCAGCACGGACGCGGCGCTGATGTCCGGCACCTTGCCGAGTCGCGGATCGAGCGGGCGCACGACGACGCGGCGTTCGCCGATGAAGGCATCCACTTCGACGCCGTAACGACGCTCGCGATTGCCGACAACGACGATGCCGATTTCCTGCCGGGGGGAGTCCTCCGGTGGCAGGCCGAGCACTTCGGTCGCGGAGACCAGCGGGATGAATGCGCCGTCGAGGCGGAAGCCCACACGGTCATTTTCCATTTCCAGTTCGGCGAGGGTCGTCTTGAACATCCGCTCGATGCGCGCGAGCGGGAACGCGTACGGTTCGCCGCCGATGGTGGCGAGCAGCGCGCGAATGACGGACCGGGTGACGGGCAGTTGCAGGAGGAAGGTGGTTCCCACGCCGGGCTGCGATTGAATCGAAACGGTGCCGCCGAGTTCCTGCACGGTGGCGTGCACGACATCCAGTCCCACGCCGCGACCGGAAATATCGGTGATCCGTTCGGAGGTGGAAAATCCGGGCAGGAAGAGAAATTCGAAGAGTTCCGCATCGGACAGGCCCCGCGCCATTTCCTCCGTGACCAATCCCTTTTCGGTCGCCTTGGTGCGCAGTCGATTCACATCAATGCCGCGACCGGTGTCGCTGATGGAGATGTTGAGACGGCCCGCGTGATGGCGCGCTTCGAGCCGCAGGACGGCCTCGACGGGTTTGCCCGCTTGCTCGCGTTCGGCGGGGAGTTCGATGCCGTGATCGAGCGCATTGCGGACGATGTGGCCGAGCGGCGCTTCCAGTTTTTCCAGGCTGTCGCGATCCACGAGGGTGTCTTGACCGAGGATCTCCAGCTTCACGTTTTTGCCGAGACGCCGCGCCAGATCGCGCACCATGCGTGGGAAGGCGATGGTTCCCTCGCGGAACGGGCGCATGCGGCTGACGATGACCTGACGGTAGAGTCGTTCGGTAAGCGAAGTGGCGCGTTGCGTGTACGCTTCGAGTTCGATCGTGCGTTGCGCGATCAGGCGAATGGTGTCGTTGAGCCGCCGGTGCGCCTCGTGCCAGAGTGCCTCGGCTTCTTCCGGGGGGATGCCGGTCGCCATTGACGTATGCATTTCCGAGAGCAACCCGGCGAGGCGGATCTGCGCTTTGCGGATGGTTTCGAGATTGCCCACGTAAGGTTCGAGGTGCGAGGTCTCAACCAGCGTTTCGGCGGCGATGCTCAGCAGTTGATCGAGCGTCTCGGCCGTGACGCGCACCGCTTTGTTGCGGTCCTCCGCACTTTCGGTTTTTTCGGCGGGAGCTGGAGCGGTGGCGGGGGCTGGCGTCGGAGCTGCAGTGGTGGTTGCAACGGGAACGACCGGGGCCACGGGCGCAGGTTCCGCTTCCGGCGCGGGAATGGGAACGGAAGCGGCGGTGGATTCGGCCACCGCAGCGGGTGGAGCTTCCTCGCCGAGGAACTGGCGGATCTCGCCCTGCAGACTTTGCAATTCACCTTCTTGCGCGGTCAGCCACGGGTTGATTTCCTCTTCGGGCAGAACTTTGAGTTTGGCAAAGAAATCGACGGCGCGCAGCAGTACGTCGACATGCGCGGCGGTCAACGTGAACTTGCCTTCCTGCGCCGCGACAAAGGCATCTTCCATCGCATGCGCAAGCGTGACGACGGTGTCGAGTCCCACGATACGGGCCGCGCCCTTGATCGAGTGGGCTGAGCGCATCAGCGTCTCGAGCGTGGCCGGATCACCCGGCTTACTTTCCAGCGCGAGCAATCCGTCGCTGAGCGCGGCACCGTGGCTTTCCACTTCCGCGCGGAACAAATCGATGAGAGAGAAGTCGCTCATTGCAGGCTCCTTTTCAATCCGGCGAAAAGAAGTTCATCGTCGATGCGGTTCACGATCCGCCCATCGAGCTCGAACATCGAGGTGAGGTAAGTGGTGGACGGATCATTCTCGTCCGACGGAATGGCCATCGCAGCATCGGAGGTGAGTTGATGCAGACCGAGCATTTCGTCCACCGGGAAAACCCAGCGTTCGCCTTGTTTTTCAATCAGGGCCATGCGCGGCAGGGTGCGCTTGCGACCGCCGACGAGAGGCTCGGTTTTCAGTCGCAACAATTCCGGGAGCGAGAAGGCGAGTTGCAATTCGCCCTGAAGCGCGACGATGCCCAGCACGATGTTGGTGTTGCGATGCGGAATGGGATGGATTGGGCGCGGTTCCAGGATGCGCTTGAAAACAGCGGTGCGCAGGGCGAGGACGTGATTGCCGAGACGGAAAATGGCGAGCGAAACGGTATCGGTCGGTTCCGTCTCCTTGGGCCGGGCCATGATCTCGGCCCATTGACGGCGGTAGTCGTCGGAAGCGGTTTGCTCGAGTTGATGACGGCCACTTTGAATATAGACGGGACAGTTATGGCAATGAATCTCCTCCGGCAACTTTGGGCACGACGCATCCCCCCAGATGCCGATGGAGCGCCAGCAGATCTCGGGCGGCGTGAAGGTGGAGGGTGTGACGGTCATACTTCAGGTTGCAAGGATTGCACACGTCGGATACGCGCTTCAAGACGCGCGGCGGCGGTGTGATCTCCTTCCTTCTCCAGCAAGTCTTTCAACCGTTGCAGGGAATTCAAGTGTCGCGGAAAAAGATAGAGCGATTTTTGCCACGCGTCCTTGGCTGCGGCCATGTCCTGGCGCAGTTCGTGCGCTTCGCCGAGCAGGTAATACAGCTCCGGATGAATCCGCGTGTGGCTGAGGGCGGCCTGTCCGATGCTGTGCGCGGTCTCGCCGTCCTGCCGCTCGATCGCCTCCTTCATTTCACTGAGCAGCGCGGACAGCGGGGGCTTGTGAATCGGTGTCATGGGCGTGACGAGAGTCGCGACGGAATCGGTGGGGGGAAGATTCACGCGCCGGGAGGGAGCTGGTGGCGGGGCGTCCTTCGGGTAGTACGCGAACGCGGAGGCATTGCGCGCCATGCTGAAATGCGCGCTGAGATCGGAGAAGGCATCCGCGTGGCCGATGAAGAGAATGCCGTCCGGGCGCAGCAATTTGCGGAAGAGTTCCACGGCTTGCTTTCGCCACGTGGCATTGAGGTAGATGAGCAGGTTGCGGCAGAAGATGGCGTGATAAGAGCCGGGAATTTCCGGGAAAGGAAATTGCTGGAAGGTGCCATGCGCGAAGCGCACCGTGTCGCGCACGCGCGGAAGCAGGTCGAAACAATCCGGGGTGACCTCACTGAAATGCCGCTGCAACACATCGAGATTTTTTCCGCGAAAATCGTGGGGACTGTAGCGTGCCACACGGGCGCGATGCAGGGCTTCGTGGCTGACATCAACCGCATCAATGTGGAAGGACTCCGGCGCGTTGCCCGCATCCAGCAAGGTCATCGCGATGGAGTACGGTTCCTCGCCGGTGGAGCAGGGCAGGCTGAGCAGGCGCAAGGGCGTGGCGGGAGAAAAATCGCCCCATTGTTTGCGGGCATGCACCGCGAGAAAATCGAACGGCGCTTGATCGCGAAAAAACCAGGTCTCCGGCACCACGACCTGTTCGATGAGTGCGTTTTGCTCCTCGGTATTCGCCAGAAGCAGATCCCGGTATGCGCCGATATCGGTCATCTGCAGCGCGAGCATCCGTTCCTGCAGCGCCGCTTCAATACCGGGCAGGCCAACGGAATGGGCTTCCAATCCGATGCGCTGTGCCAGGAAATCAAGGATGCTGGGGAGGATCATGGTGACGGAGTATTTTTGACGAAATTAACGGAATTTACGAAATTGGGAAAAGGCTTTATCAGGAAATCATGAACTCAGGAAAATAGAACAGAATAAGTAACGTACGGAAGTCGTCGGACTTGAAATGGCCTCTAAAGTTTCTTGGTTTCCTGAGTTCCTGATCAGTTTTTGCCTTTCTTTTCCCAATTTCGTAAATTCCGTTAATTTCGTCAAAAAAGTCTTTTCGATTTCAAATATTCAACACCAGATCGAGCACCATAGTGGGGAGCAGTCGATCCAGATGGAGCAACTGCACGGTGCCATAGCCGTCGAGAGTCAGAGGCGTCTTGAACGCCGCCTCGTCGATGTGTTGATCGGTGGTGTTGAGCTGAGCGGGAGTGATCGTGACCGTTTCAGTGACCTTTTCTGCGAGGAGGCCGATGATGCGGTCCGGATATTTCGGCGATGCGCGACGGACGAGAATAATGCGGGTGCTCAGGAGCGGCGGGCAGGGGGCTTGGCCCGTCAACAGGCCCAGGTCGATGACCGCGGTGGGCGCGCCGCGATAGGAGAATTCGCCTGCGACGAAGTCGTGCGGCTGACTGTCGGGGAGGAATTCGACATAAGGCGCCACCTCCACGATCTCGCTGGCGTCCAGTCCGAACCGTTCCGTGCCGATAGTGAAAAGCAGGGCGAGCATGATGGATCGGAGGAAAAAGTTTTCAGTTCGAAGTTTTCGGTTTTCAGTGGAAGATGGGAAAATAGTCAGTGTCGGATTTCTCGGCAATTTCGCTGAGGTGTTTGGCTTTGGATTGGTTGTCTTTCACTGAAAACTGAAAACCTCGAACTGAAAACTTTTTCCATCCCATCTCACGCCACCTTGAACTTGGTGATTTCTTCCTTGAGGCCTTGCACGGCGCGGTGCAGTTGTTCGGCGGCGAGATTGAATTCCCGGATCGACACGGCCGATTGGCGCGCGGCGTCGGTGAGTTGCAGCATGGCGTCGTTGATCTGTTGCGCGCCCTGCGACTGTGCCTGCATGCCTTCGTGGACCGCTTCGAAGCGCGGCGTGAGCGCCTGCACCTGATCGATGATTCGGCCGAATTGCTGGCCGAGTTGAGAGGCGGTATCGACACCGCGGCGGACTTCCTCGCTGAACTTGTCCATCTCCATCACCCCGGTCGAAACCGAGGTCTGCATCTCGCGGATCATCTGTTCGATGTCGAGCGTGGCGACGGCCGTTTGATCGGCAAGACGGCGGATTTCGCGCGCCACGACGCTGAAGCCGAGTCCGTACTCGCCCGCTTTTTCCGCCTCGATGGCGGCATTGAGCGAGAGGAGATTGGTCTGGTCGGCGACCTTCGTGATCGTGGTGATGACGCTGCCGATGTTGTTGGCCTTGTCATTGATGATCGAGAGCTTCGAGGAGATCGTGCCGGTCGATTGCGCGAGTTTGCGCATCGCTTCTTCCATCCCGCCGATGCTGGTATGCGCAGAGGCCGCTTGCGAGCCGGTCTGGTTCGCCACGATGGTGACGTCGTCCATTGTTTTGAGCAGTTCCTGCGATGTGGCGGAAATTTCCTTCACCGCTGCGGCGATTTCGCTCGTGGAGGTGCCGAAGTTTTGCACGGTCGATTCCTGCTGCTTCGAGGTGGCGCTGATTTGTGTGGCGGTGGAGATCAACTGGATGCTCGCGCTCTTCACCTGACTGATCAGCGAGTAGAGATTGTCGATCATCGTGCGCACGGCGCAGAAGAGGCGTCCCGTCTCGTCGCGGGTCTTGGAGAAACGCTCGGCCACGGAGCCGGTGCCGTCGTCGACTTTCTTGGTGAGCGAGCAGGTCTCCGCGCCAGCCAATTGGCCCGCCTCGAGCAGGTTGCCCTCGGCGATGCGGCCCGCGATCACGGTGACTTGCGCGATGGGGCGCGCGATGTGCGCGGAAATGAAGAGCGCGAGCCACAGGGCAATGGCCAAGCCGATGACGCCTCCGCCGATGGAGAGGTAAAGCAGGCTGCGCAATTCGCGGTGGGTATTTTCGCGGGCCTCATCGAAATCCGATTGCGGGGCCTGCGCAATGATCACCCAGTCCCACGGCTTGAAGTACTGATATTGAATGATCTGGTGGGTCACTTCGCCGGTGGCGGAATTGCGCAGCATGACGTGCATTTCCCCCGACTCGTTGGGGCGCAGTTTGACGGCGCGCTGGAGAATGTCCTGAATGTAATACTTGCCGTTGACGTCCTGTTCGTTGAGGAGATTTTGGCCGTCATATTTGGCATCTTTCGAAATCACGCATTCGCCCTTCAGATCGCGGGCCTCGCTGGCTCCGCTCGAAGTGGCGTAAAGAATATAGATGAACCCGGTCTTGCCGACTTGGGTTTCGGCGAGGATCTTGCGCATGACCGGCGCGGCGTCGCGGCGAATGCCGACGTAGAGCATGCCAATGATGTCGCCCTTGCCGTTGCGCATCGGTTCATAGGCGGTCATGTACCAATTGTTCACGACGAAGGCGCGGCCGCGGAAGGTCTCGCCGCTTAATACCGTGGCGATGACCGGGTTCGGCTTGCCGTCGGGATTCACCGCCGGGATGTAGGTGGAGATGGCGCGGGAACCGTCCTTGTTCGGCACGCTGGTGGCGATGCGAAGCATATCGCCCGCCTCGTTCATCCGTTGAAAAATGGTGCAGGTGGCGGTGGTGATGTCCGTGGCTTCATCAACAACCGGGGTCTTGACCTTGAAATCCGGGTTGGGCTGGATCCAGGTATTGCCCACCATGAAGCGGGGCAGGGAGACGGCGTTGGTTTTGAGATTGAACTGGTTGATGGCGTTCCAAGTGACGTTGGGGCCGGCAAAGTGCACCTCGCCGCCGTACTTCAGCAGGGCTCGCGCCATGCTGAGGGAATGGTCGACGTACTTCTGGATCATCAAATTCGAGATCTCGACAGTGCTGTACGCATCGTCGGCAGCGCGGTCGATCAACTGGTTGCTGTAGTTGTCGATGGCCTTTTGCATCTGCACGTTGACGCGGTGCTCCTTCCAGTAAACGAGAAGGGAGCCGGTGACAGTCGGCACCAGTGCGGCGAGGACGCCCAGAATGATGATCTTATTGCGGAGATTTAGGTCGAACATAAAACACGGGAACGTTCCGACCCGGGCCGCAATGCCGCAGGTCGAAGACGTGGACTCAAGGTCTGCTAGAGACCTTTGACGGCTTCATCCCGCGTGGCAAAAACCTGGTAGGGGATGGAGAAACCGGCAATGTCAAAAATGCGTTGGACTTCGGGCTGGAGCGAACAGCAGACCAGCTTGCCGCCGGCGCGTTCGAGGCTCTTGGCTGCGAAGAAAAGTTCGCGCAATCCGGCGCTGCCGATGTATTCCACGGCGGCCATGTCGACGACGAGCTTGCTCGCCCCGGCGCTGAGCAACGGGGTGAACACCTTCTTGAGTTCGATGGCCGCGGCGGGGTCGAGGCGACCGGAGATGGCGACGACGTCAATGGAATCCACTTTGCTCGTTTCAGTTTGCATAAGAAGGGGTAGGTTGCGCTCTTTCACTACTACTGGTTAGCGCCCCGCAACGCAAGTCACTTTCGCAGAGACTTTTTACGTGCCGATCTCGGGGCAAAAAAAGGGAATTGCTAACGAGTAATGATCTTGAATGCCTGTGCCTTGTTGTAGGACGGGACTGTGTCCCGTCGCGGCGGTTCACAGAACCGCCCTACAGGATGAGTTCTGGAATGAAATCACTACATGTTAGCAATGCCAAAAAAGAAGGGGCGAGTCGTAACGCGCCCCTGGACGATTCGATCCCCAGCGCTCAACTGCGGCTCATGCTCGGGCTGCGTCCCAGCCGCTTGCGCATGACCAGCATGTTACCATGGGGCTGGGGTCGGTATTCCAGATCGTCCATGACCTCGCGAACGAGGAAGAGTCCGAGACTCGCGGGAGTCTCCATGCTTTCGGATTCGACGCCCCCTGCCATCGCCATGGCCGGGGCGGGAATGCGGAGCGGATTAAAGGGGCGGGCGTCGTCGGTGATCTCGAGGATCAATTCGTCGTCCTCGACGGTCACACGCACTTCGATTTCGTGGGCGCGGTCGCTTTCGCAGCCGTAGAGGATCGTGTTGGTGAGGATCTCTTCGACGGCGAGCTTGAGGGCGTAGGTGGTGCGGGAATCAAGCCGTTGAATCAGGCTATACTGCTCCACGGCATCCATGAGTCGGCTTAACTCCTGAAAGTCATTCTTCAGCCGGTAGATCAGCGGAGGAACACCCATAGATGTACTATGGCATATTCCCCACGAAATGCACGTCAAATTGTCTCTAAAATAGAGATATTATTAATCAATGCAAATTCCCGCAAGCACCCTAATAATCGAGTCGCATCTCGAGGATATTACGACCGTTTTCCCGGCGATAATCGAGGGCGGACATCGACTTTTTCACGAGGTGAATCCCGAGTCCTCCAATAGGTCGTTCGGCCAGCGGTTTGTCCAGATCGGGCTCGGCCGAGGCGAGGGGATTGAACTCGTGGCCGTCGTCTTCGAGCCGGATGGTGAGGCGGTTCGGTTCCTGGCACAGGTGAATGAGAATCTCGTGCGCGTTCTTGTCGTCGTACCCGTATTTGATGATGTTGGTGCACATCTCCTCGAGGGCGAGATGGGCCTTGTAGGCGACGGCGGTGGGGGCGTCGTGGGACTGGAGAAATTCCTCCACGGAGTCGATCATCCGGGGCAACTCGGCATAATCGTTACCGAGGCGTACCTCAAGTTCGGTCTTCTTCATGAATGGAGGCGAGACTGTTCGAAAGCGGCGAAAAACTCAAGGCGCGTCTCTGCGCCCCTCTGCCGGCTACGCTTTGCAAGCGGACAACGCCTCGTCCTTGCCGGTGACGATGGGGATGAATTCCTCGATGCTGGAGAGCCGCAACGTCTCGCGAATGTTCGGCTGCGGATTGATGAGAATCAACCGCGCCTGATTCGCTTCGAGCGACTTCGCCGCGCTGATGAAAAGCCGGATGGCGAGGGAGGAAATGAAGGTGACTTCGGAAAGATCGACGAAAGCAGGCTTGTGGCGGGAGGCCGTATAGCCGGTGAATTGGGTTTCGATGGCGCCAACGCCTGCGATGTCCAGACGTCCGCTCAAGGCCAGGTGAGTGTAATCCGCCGCTGCTTCGATCACGCGCAAGTTCATATTAGGTTGAATAATGTGATTATTAGTTTAGTAAAGTCAAAGACTTTTCGATCCGACACGAATTTGTGACAAAGCACAAAAAACCTTGCTTCCCCTGAACCCTTTCCCCATAACACCGCGCGATGCTTGGCTCTTTTAAACGACTTGCACTCGGTCTGGGCCTGATCCTGCTGGCCGCCGCCGTCCTTTTGGGCGCGGACTGGGGGTCGCGCCGTCACCAGCCGAAGACCGAGGTCCAACTGCCCGCCGTGGCGGTTTTTCAATTCAGCTCCAGTGCGATTCTCGATGAGTTCTGCCAGGGCGCGATCCATACGCTGGCCGAGGGCGGTTTCGTGGATGGCAAGACGATCCGCATTTTCCGCTTCAACGCGGAGGGCGATGTGGCCACGGCGAATCTCGTCGCCAAGCAAATCACCGACGGTTCGTATCGCCTCATCATCACGGCCAGCACGGTTTGCCTGCAGGCGGTGGCGTCGACCAATAAAGGCGGCGGTCGCACCACGCATTTATTCGGCGCGGTGACTGATCCCTTCATCGCGGGCGTGGGCATTGTGCGCGGGCCACCACAGGAAAAGCCGCCGTACCTGACCGGCATGGGCACCTTCCAACCGGTCGAGGCGATCTTCCGCCAGGCGAAGGCGCTCTATCCGGGATTGAAAACCGTCGGGGTGATCTGGAATCCGGCGGAGATCAACTCGGAGGTGTGCACGGGCAAGGCGCGCGAGATTTGCAAGGAACTCAAGATCACCCTGCTCGAAGCGTCGGTGGAAAAAACCTCGGACGTGAATGAAGCCGCCGGTTCGCTCGTGAGCCGTGGCGTGCAGGCGATCTGGACAGGTGGCGATGCGACGGTGAATACCGGCATCGATACGGTGACCAAGGTGGCGCAGAAGAATCGCATCCCGGTTTTCTCAAATATTGCCGGTCATGTGAAAAGCGGCACGCTCTTCGATCTCGGTGCGAATTATGAGGAGGTCGGTCGCGGCGTGGGCGCGATTGCCGTTCGCGTCCTGCGCGGGGAAAATCCCGCTGATATCGAAGTGACCAACGTGCTGCCGGAACGCATCCTGATCAATTACGCCATCCTGAAGGGACTGCGCGATCCGTGGCATTTCCCGGAACGCTTCGTTTCGCGTGCCGATGAAATCATCTCCGCCGATGGCACGATCCGTAAAAACGAGGGCAAAAAGTGATCTCGCTTCCACCTTCTCGGGGGCTCTGCCCCCAAACCCCCGCTCAAGGAAATGATTTCCTTGAGAATCCTCACTTTGCTTTTTACCTTTTTCCGCTGCGGAAAAAGGTAAAAAGCAAGTTGGGGTTCCAAGGGTATCATACCCTTGGCAGGAGGTCTGGAGGACAGCGTCCTCCAGAATAAAGATCATGGAAATTTCCCAACAAAAGACGGGCGAAGTTTTGACGTTGACCCTTACCGGTCGGCTCGATGCCACGTGGAGCAATCACGTTCAAGCGGCGATTTCGGCGGGCATTCGCAGCGGCGCGCATCGCATTCACCTCGACATGGCGTGCGTCCACTACCTCAGTTCCGCTGGTATCTCGGCCTTGCTCAATGCGTACAAGGAGTTGATGGCCATCCAGGGCGAATTCGTCATACCGAATTGCTCGGAGGCCGTGCGCAGCGTGCTCGAACTCTCTGGTCTCGGTAACCTGCTTTCCGGCGGGTCCATCCTGCCAACCTCCGCTTCCAGCGTGGCGAGTACCGCCGCAGAGCCTGCCACGCAACAAATCGAATCCGAACAAGCAACCTACGACGTGCACGCGCTCGGCTCCTTTCCTGCGCAACGGTGCCGCGCGGTGGGCGATCCGGCAAAATTGAACGAAGCGGCTTTTACGGAGGCGCAGCCGATTGATTTTCCCGAGGGCTCGCTCGGCATCGGTCTGGGCGCCTTCGGTACCGACTTCGCCGATTGCTCTGGTCGCTTTGGCGAAATTCTCGCCGTGGCGGGAGCGGGCGCGTGTCAGCCCACGGACGGCTCGCGCACGCCGGATTATATCGTGAGCGAAGGCGCGCTCATTCCCAAGTTTCAACTCCTCTACGGACTCGCCTGTCACGGCAAGTTTTCCAAACTCCTGCGCTACGAACCCAAAGCGCTACGCGGTCGCATTGGCATGGAGGAGATCGCTCGCACCGCGCTCGCGCAATCGGGTGGTTCGCTCGCGGTGATCGCGATGGTGGCGGAAGCTTCCAGCCTCGTCGGCGCTACCTTGCAACGTGCTCCGGTCGGTGTGCCGGGCGGTAAAGTGTTTGATTTTCCCGGTATCCGCGACTGGTTTTCCTTCACTGCGGAACGCGCGCATACGGACTGTGTTTGTGTCGTGGTCGGCGTCGTCAGCGACGGCTCGGATACGCATCTCGCGCCCTTCCTGCGGCCCATTGGCAATGATCCGAAATGGATCGGTCATTTCCACGCGGCGGCGTTTTCCTATCGTCCGGTGCAGAAGGGCAAAATTGATTTGAAAGAAACCATCAGCGGCTTGTTCCAGAATCAACATCTTGAAGGGGTTCTCCACTTGCTCGCCGACATGCGCGAGGTGCACGGCGCGGGCGAGAGCGAATTTTTCCGGGGCGCGTGCTGGGTCGCACCGGCGGAGGTGGCTTTATGACCTTATTGATAGGCGCGCTCACGGTGGGCTTGATTCTCTCCCTACTCGCGCTCGGGGTGTACATTACCTTCCGCATCTTCAATTTTCCCGACATCACGACGGAAGGCTCCATCACTCTGGGTGCTTCGATCGCGGCGGTGATGCTTGTCAATTTCCACACGTCACCGGCTGTGGCCACGATTGCCGGTATGCTCGGCGGCATGGTAGCCGGGGCGGTGACAGGTGTGCTGCACACCAAGTTCCGTATCAACGGACTCCTCGCCGGTATTCTCGTCATGACCGCGTTGTACTCGGTGAATTTGCGCATCATGGGGCGCAGCAATGTGCCGCTCATGGATGTGAAGACGCTCTTCTCGCATAACTGGTTCGGGACCGACACGATCAACGTTTTCGGTTGGGACGCCAGCGCGCACGACGTCACGGCGCTGTTGTTTTCCCTCGGCATGGCGCTCGCGGTGGTGGGCGTGCTCTATCTCTTTTTCCGCACCAACCTCGGCACCGTCATGCGCGCCACCGGCGACAACGATCAGATGGTGAAGGCGCAAGGCTCCGACGTGGAATGGAACACTATCCTCGGCGTTTCGCTCGCCAACGGTCTCATCGCCCTCTCCGGTGCGTTGCTCGCGCAGTATCAGGGATTCAGCGACGCGCAGATGGGCTTGGGCATGGTCGTGTGGGGACTCGCCAGCGTCATCATCGGCGAAGCGCTTACCGGCTCGCGCAGCCTTGGTCTCGCGCTGCTCGGCACTGTCATGGGCTCGATTTTATTCCGCGAACTGGTCGCCATCGCGTTGCGGTGGGGATTGAATCCGAACGATCTCAAATTGATGACCGCGATATTCGTGCTGTCCGCCTTGGTGCTGCCGCAGATCGTGCGTTCGCTCTCGCGTAAGGGAGGCCGTCATGCTTGAGCTTCACGGCATCCGCAAGACCTTCAACGCTGGCACGGTCAATGAAGTTCGCGCCCTGCAGGGTATCGATCTCAGCATCGAGAAGGGGAGTTTCGTCGTCGTGCTCGGCACAAACGGCTCCGGCAAATCGACCCTGCTCAACGCGGTGGCCGGTTCCTTCTTCGTTGACGAAGGAACCATCTCGCTCTCGGGCCAGAACATTACGAACTGGAAGGAACATCAACGCGCGAAGTTGATCGGCCGCGTTTTTCAAAGTCCCTTCAGCGGCACCGCGCCGCACATGTCGATTGCGGAAAACTTCGCGCTCGCCGCACGCCGGGGCAAACATCGCGGCCTTAGCTGGGCGCTGTCACCGAAGTTGATGCACGGCTTGCGCGATCGCGTGGCCACGCTCCGCATGGGGCTGGAGAACCGGCTCGACAACGCGATGGGCAGCCTCTCTGGCGGACAACGCCAGGCGCTCACGCTGCTCATGGCGACGTGGCTCGAACCGCAGCTCCTCCTCCTCGACGAACACACCGCCGCGCTCGATCCGAAAAGCGCGGATCAGGTGATCCGGCTCACGGAGGAAGTGGTGTCGCGGGACCAGCTCACCACGCTCATGGTGACGCACTCGATGCAGCAGGCGGTCAATCTCGGGGACCGTCTCATCATGATGCATCGCGGCCAGATTTTACACGACCTGCGTGGAGCGGACAAAGCGCGTCTCCGCGTGGAAGACCTGCTCTCGCGCTTCGAGGAAATTCGCCGCCGCGAACAGCTCGACGAATCCGCCGCCCTCATGCTCAGCGAACGCTACGTGTGAAGAATGGGGCAGAGCCCCTAAACCGTGAGCCACTGTTCGGGGTGAGTGGTATCGAAACCGGCAAAGCGATAATCGCGGAGTTTATTGCGGAGCGTACGCAAGCTGATGCCGAGCCGTTTCGCGGCGTGCGTGCGGTTATGATTCGTCTGGATGAGCGCAGCGGCGATGAGGCGGCGTTCCATCTCGCTGACCGTCGGCAGCTCTGCATCCGGCTTTGGGAAGAACTGCAGAATGGCCGGATCGACCCCGTTGACGGAGGTGATGCCATTGACCGGAAGATTGGGCGGGCAATCGGGTGTGACGGCGACTTCCAGCGCAGGCGGCGCGAAATCGGCGATATCCATATAGAAATCCGGCGGCTGCGTCGTCGACATGATCACGGCGCGCTCGATCGTGTTTTGCAGCTCGCGCACATTGCCCGGCCACGTGTGACGGCGGATCTTGGCCCACGCCAATTCCGTGAGCCCTTTCACATCCTTGCCGTGGCGGCGCGAGAAGTGACCCACAAAGAAATTTACGAGCTCATCGATGTCATCACCGCGCAGCCTCAGCGGCGGCAGGGTGACCGGGACCACATTCAGGCGGTAATAGAGATCCTCGCGGAACCGGCCTTGCCGGACTTCCTCGCCGAGATCGCGGTTGGTGCTCGCGATGATGCGCACATCGACCTTCACCGTTTCGTTGCCGCCGACCCGTTCGAATTCGCGCTCCTGCAGGACTCGCAGGAGTTTGGTTTGAAGGGAGAGAGGAATCTCACCAATTTCATCCAGCAAGAGCGTGCCGCCATGGGCGGCTTCGAAACGGCCTTCGCGGCGCGTACTGGCTCCGGTGAAAGCGCCTTTTTCGTGACCGAAAAATTCGCTCTCGAGCAATTGCTCGGGGACGGCGGCGCAGTTGATTTTGACAAAGGGTGCTTGAATCCGCTGGCTATACTGCCAGATGTAACGCGCGAGCAATTCCTTGCCCGTGCCGCTCTCGCCCTGGATCAGGATCGTCGCTTGCGTGGGCGCGACGCGGCGGGAGAGTTCGAGAATTTCGCGCATGACCGCGCTGCGACCCCAGAGTTCCGGGGCGGAAGGATGCACCGTATCGAGTTGCTGACGCAGCGAATTCGACTCCACCGTCAGCTGCGCGTAGGACTCGAGCCGTTGTAGCGAAAATTCGAGCTGGGCCGTGGTGACAGGCTTGATGAGGTAATCGAAAAGACCGATGCGGATCGCCTCGACGGCGGTCTCCATCGTGGAATGGCCTGTCATCAGAATCGCCTGCGTACGTGGATGATCCCGGCGCACGCGGCGGCAAAATTCGAGACCGTTGCCATCGGGCAACACCATGTCCGAGAGCACGAGATCGTACGGTTCGTTGTGGAGGGCACCCTCGGCCTGGTTGACACTGCTGACGCAGAGGACCTGGTATCCTTGCCGGGCGAGGAGTTGATTGAGCGTGCGGCGGAGCGTGGGCTCGTCGTCGAGGAGCAGGATCTTTTGGATACGCATGAGAGTGCCGGGGTTCAGCGGCCCGGGAGGGTTGAGATAGCCGGCCAAGGCCATCCGCTCCATCCTGAGCACTCCATTGTCATCGGTCTGTTGATGAAGGTAATTTATAGTTGAAAGGCGTTTTCGGTGTTTTTTTTGCAATCGGCATGGCTACGAGCCGGTGGAAGCCGCTTTCCGTAATTGTCTTGAGGCGCGAAAATCGCTAAGGGTGGGACATGATCCGAGCCAGTCTGGCGGGAACCTGTTATCCGGCGGAAAAACCGGAGCTGCTGCGGTTTGTGCGCGACTGGTTCGATGGGCCGGAGCGGGCCCCGTGGGTGGTGAATGGCACCAATCCCGAGCCCCGGGGTGGTTTCAAGGGCGTCGTTTCGCCCCATATCGATTTTCGCGTCAATACCTCCGTCTACGCGCAAGCATTTGCTCCGTGGTTGATGGCACCGCCTGCGGACAAGGTGCTGGTGCTGGGTGTCGGTCACCGGTCGCGGATTGAATGGTCGCTGGATGGGCGTGGTTACGAAACGCCCCTGGGCAAGGTGGCGACGGACAAGGCGGGGCTGCAAACGTTGGCCAAAAAATTGCCCAAGGAATTCTGGAGCGATCCCCGAGCGCACGCGGGGGAACATTCCATCGAATTCTCCCTGATCTGCTTGCAAGCCTTGCGCGCCCTGCGCGGAATCGAGGAGCCGTTCACGTTTGTCCCGGTTTTGTGCGGGGGGCTGTTTCAGTATCTGGCGACCGGTCAGTTGCCCGAAGTGGAAGCGCCGCTCTACCGCCTCGCTACCGCGCTCCGCGAGTGGTGGGACGCCGCCGAAGCGGCGGGACAACGGGTGGAATTGGTCGTCAGTATCGATGGCTGCCACATGGGTCCGCGTTTTGGTCATCCCTATTCCGTGGATGAACCGTGCCTCGCCGATTGCGCGCAGTGGGAAGAGGCGTTGTGGACCATCGCCGCGACGGGCGATGTCGCGGCTTTTTTGCGCTTCCTGCAGCAGGATGGCAACCAACGGTATTTTGACGGCGTGGGCGCGCTGGCTCTGGTGATGGCCATGTTCGGCAAGGAATCAGTTGGATTGATCCAGCGCAATGGCTACGCGCAATGGTTCGAGAAGCGGGACGGCAGCGCGGTGACGTTCAGTTCCGCCAGCGTGGCGCATCGCTGAGCCACGCAGCCGGGTAACGCACAGTACGCAACCTTAGTTCATATCCTTGAAATCGCTATCCATCGGGATCGCGTCGCGAGAGGCGGCGCGTGGTGGCGCGGCTTCCGTTGTCGGACGCGAGACGGCGGCAGGCTTCACGGAAGAAGCGAAGTGCTTGTCATTCGAAGGAGGGATGGAGCGCGGCACCGCGTTGGTCGTGGGGTGCGGTGAGGAATGCGTGGCGGTATTGGCCTTGCCCCCTTCTACGAGGGCGAGCAAATCGACCACCGCGTTTTTGAGCTCATCCGCCTGTGAGTTAAGTTCGCTCGCGGCGCTTGCCGTTTCTTCCGCACTGGCAGCGTTGGATTGGGTGACCTTGTCCATTTGATTGAGCGCGATATTGATCTGGTTGATGCCCTGAGTTTGCTCGCGTGAGGCGGTGGCGATTTGGCCCATGGCCTCATCGACTTTGGAAACGCGTTCGAAGATTTCCTTCAAGCCGCTATCCACTTGCTGCGATTTGGTGTCGATGTCGTGGAGTTTTTTCACGACCTCTTCATTGACGCGCACGCCATTGTTTCCCTTGCGGATGGAGTCCTCGATGATCGTGGCGGTTTCCTTTGCGGCGTCCGCGCTGCGCTTGGCGAGATTGCGGACTTCATCGGCGACAACGGCAAAGCCCATGCCGGCTTCCCCGGCGCGGGCCGCTTCGACGGCGGCATTGAGGGCGAGGATGTTCGTCTGGAAGGCGATTTCATCAATCGTCTTGATGATCTGCGCGATGGAATCGCTGGAGGCCTTGATGGCTTCCATGGCCTCGGTGAGTTGACCGGAGGAACTTTGCGCTTCGGTGACCGAGCCCTTGAGTTGCTGCACGTGCTCAACGCTGGCGGTGGCGGTTTGACGGGTGGAGTCGGCCAGACCCTTGGCGTTCTGGGCGCTGTTGGCATTGAGCTGCACGATGCTCGACATTTCCTCCATCGAGGACGAGGTTTCCTCAAGGGACGCCGCCTGTTCGCTCGCCCCTTCGGCCAGTTTTTGACTAGAGGCGGAAACCTCGGACGAAGCCGAAGCTACCTGGCCCGCGCTGTGGTTAAGCAGATTGGAGATGTTCTTGAGTGCGCGGTTGATGCTGCGTACGGAAAAGATCGAAGCGAGGGCGCCAATCAGTAATCCCACGATGCCGATCACGGAGAGCGTGCGGATGCAGAAGGTGACCATGGCGGCGAGCTTCTGGCTGTTGGCCTGGCCTTCCTTGATGGCGAAGTCGATCAGGGAATCCACCGCGCCATTGTACGCCTTGTACGAATCCATCAACGGGCCATCGAGAAATTCCTTGGCTTCGGCCGGATTGGATTCGAGCAGGGGCATGTACTTCTTGTTGCGCATTTCGACAAAGGCGGCGCGTTTTTCCTTATAGATGTCGTAAAGGCGGCGCTCTTCATCGGAGCTGATGGAGTCTTCGTACTGCTTGATATTATCCTGGTTGTTTTTCGTGATCTCGGCCATTTCGGCGGCGAGTTGTTTGCGGCGTTCGGGATTCTCACTGCTGCCAAAGAGGCCCAATCGGATCATGTTTTCGCCTTGGGCGACTTTCATGCGTCCCCCATAGATCACGCCGGGGAGGGAGTCCCCAGTGATGTCGAGGCTGATGTGGCTGATCTTGTTGACGCTCAGGACTGCGGTCGCCACGACAGCGGCGATGACCACGCAGAGAAAGCTGGCGGTGAGGATGATACGTTTTCCAATGGTCCAGGAGTTCATTGATGAGGGGGTAGGGTTAGAGGTATTTGATCTGTCTGGAGCGCGATAAACGCAATGCATCCAAATAAAATATCGTCTTCGCTAAATGAAACCTGAGTTGAAACCCCACGGGTTCCAGATGCAACAGAGTAAAATACAACAGGAAAGGACACAAAAAAGGCGGACGTTGGTAAACGTCCGCCTGCGCGGTCTGAAAAGAGAGGCTGGGAGCCTCTTCGCCAAGAGTGCTAGGACTGGCGGGAGAAACGCGCCTTGCAGCGGCTGACGGCCATGACAAGCATGCCCAACGTGATTAACACGTAGGTCGTTGGTTCGGGCACTTGAGCGATAACACCGACGGTCTGCTCCTGCTTGCTCGCACTCCCGACGGCCTTTTCTCCATCGATGCCATTGATATTGGTTTGAGAAGCATCTGGATCACTGAGATCTGTCTTCTCGGCCCCATCGATGAGAAAGGAATTGAATGTACTCCCTTCGCTATAGTTGCCGACCAATTTGTCATCACTCGAGATTCCGAAGATCTGAGTGACGGTGGACGCTTCGGTCGCCTCGAATGTTTCAAAAGTGCCAACCTTCATGTCGGAGGTGAAGGTATAGATGAAACCACGCGTATCATCTTGGTCTACATCGTAGTAGCCTACGACCTTGTTCCCGGAAATAGCGCGCACGGTCGTGGCGTAGCTCGTGCCGTTGCTTTCGAACTGGAGCGTGAAGTAAGAAAGATCAGGATCTTGAGCCCCAATATCATAGATAAAACTTTCAGAATCATTGCGCACCCCAACGGCGTAGTTTCCCGAAATCCCATAAAGTCTGGTACCCGCATCAAGCACTGTGAGGTTAGACGTGGATAGATTGAGAATATATCCGTAGGAGTTGGTCTCATCGCCATAGGCTCCGACCACCTGGTTTCCCGAAATGCCGTAAGCTTGGACATAGTTGGCTGGGGTGCCAATCGATACCGCCGAAAAGGTCTGGCTTTGAATACTGTAAACGAATCCTTGATCGATTCCCTCGTAATTGGAATTGCCTACGACCAGATCCCCGGAAATTCCAGTAAGAATAGTGTTGCTCGAGGTGGTACTTCCGTCCCAGTAACTGACTGTCTGATAAGATACGGCAGACGAGTTAACCGTCGTTACCGCCCAGATCAAAGCCACCATTCCCGATATCCACAAACGCGCGCGCATCGTTTTTCCCCGGTTGATTTTGAAAGTTTCGATTGATTGCCCCACTGCCCCGGTTTCAAGGAGGTCGGTGAGAATACGCTCCAAACTAACGACTTTCCCCCTTGAGTGGCAAGTCTCGAGAGGGACTATTTGCTTTAACAGGCTGAATTAAGTGGCTTGTGCTGAGATAGTAGTGACGTGAATGAGGGCGCAAGGAACGTTAATGCCTCCCGATTTTGGGAACTTTTCTCCTCACTTCCGCCCTTGACACTTTGCTGCCATCGCAAATAGTTCCTCCTCAGCGCATCCTATCCTCTTTTACACATGTCCAACACGACCCGACCGAATCCCTGGCATTTGATGGTGGGTGCCTTGGGCATTGTCTTCGGCGACATCGGCACCAGTCCGCTCTACGCGATGCGCGAATGCCTCTCCACCACCTCCGATGTGGACCCGGGGCTCGCCGTGATGGGCAGTCTCTCGCTCGTCTTCTGGGCGCTCATGTGGGTCGTGAGTTTCAAATACATCACCTTCGTCATGCGGGCGGATAATCACGGCGAAGGCGGCATCTTTGCCCTGCTGGCCTTGATCGAGCAGAAGAGACGGTCGCACTCCAAGCGGATTGGCGTGACGGTCTTCGTTATTCTCGCGGGGGCCGCGCTCCTTTATGGAGATGGCATCATCACTCCCGCGATCTCGGTCTTGAGCGCTTCGGAAGGTCTCGAGGTGCTCAATCCCAGCTTCGCTCCGCTCGTGGTGCCGATTACCTGCCTGATTCTTGCGGTGCTTTTCTTCTTCCAGAAACATGGCACCGCCACCATTGGCCGGATCTTTGGACCGGTCATGCTGGTCTGGTTTACGGTCCTCGGGATTCTGGGGTTAATGGAAATCGTGAAAAACCCGACGGTGCTGCATGCGTTGAATCCCTATTTCGGATGGGACCTCCTTCGACACGATCCACGGCACGCGACGGCCCTGCTCGGCTCGGTGGTGCTGGCCATCACGGGCGCGGAAGCGCTCTACGCGGACATGGGCCACTTTGGGCGGACGGCCATCGTACGGGGCTGGTATTGCGTCGTGCTGCCGGGACTCGTGCTGAATTACTTCGGGCAGGGCGCGTGGGCGCTGGCGAATCCGGCGAGCAAGGTGAATCCCTTCTTCGCGCTCGCCCCGGCGGGACCGCTTCAGTTCGGGCTCGTGATCCTCTCGTTTCTCGCGACGGTCATTGCGAGTCAGGCCCTGATCTCCGGGACGTTTTCGCTCAGCCGGCAGGCGATCCAGCTCGGTTTCTTCCCGCGCATGTCGGTGACGCACACAAGCGACCAACTCGAAGGCCAGATTTATGTCGGTTTCATGAACTGGGCCATGGCCGCCGGTTCCATCGGTTTGGTGCTGGGCTTCAAATCGAGCGAAAATCTCGCCGCCGCCTACGGCATTGCCGTCACGGGCACCATGTCGGTGACCACCTTCGCCTTCTATCTTGTTGCCCGCCGGAGCTGGGGATGGTCCCTCGCCAAGGCCCTGCCACTCTGCATGGGTTTCCTCGTGGTGGATCTGGCGTTCTTCGGTTCGAACTGGCACAAGATCCTCGACGGCGGCTGGCTGCCGCTCGTGGTGGGAGCGGTTTTGCTGGCGGTCATGCATACGTGGAAATCGGGCCGCAATCATATCTCCGACGAAGTGTACGCGCGTACTCTGGAGCCGGAGTTGGTGATCGAGGACATTCGCCAAAACAAGATCTACCGCAATCCGGGCACGGCCATCTTCATGGCGGGACGCCCGATTGGCATGCCGATCGTTTTGTTGCACCATCTCAAGTGCAACCGCTGTATTCACGAGACAGTGGTGCTCCTGAGCATGGTCACGGACCCCGACCCGAGCGTGCCGGACGACAAGGCGCTGGAATTAATTGAACTGGGCGAAGGTTTCTGGCGTGCGATCGTGCACTACGGCTATATGCAGCAGCCGAACGTGGGTAAGCTGATTCCGATTCTGGTGGCGCGCGGTGTGCCGATCAAGGAACGCAGCCTGACTTATTTCTTCAATCGCGAGATCATCATTCCCGGTGGCCGCGCCCCGATGCCGCATTGGCAGAAGTCACTCTACGGCGTCCTCAGCCGCAACGCCCGTCCGGCCCGCGATTACTACAACATCCCGGCGAATCAGATCGTCGAGATGGGCCTCGCCGTTCACATCTGAGCGAGGCCGCTATTCTTCCCCAAGGAGCAGGATTCTCAATAGTTTGATGAGGTGATCGACGATTTGGAGTGCGGCGGCTTGCCGCCGCTTTGCCTTTTGCTTTTCGATTCATGACCCTGACGGCGGCAAGCCGCCGCACTCCAAAGGACTTGGCTCTACCGCACCGGCTGCATCCGTAGCGTATTCTTCTTGTAACAGGCGTCGATGAGATCGCTGAGTTTGCCTTCGGCGAGACCGATGCAGGTATCGGCGGCACCGTAGTAAATTCGCACGGTTCCCTCATCGGTGAGCACTGCGTTGCAGCTGAACACCACGTTGCCCACGCGACCCACCATCTCGTAATCGTGCTCGGGCCACAGGATCGTGTCCTCGCCGCGGGCGATCACCTTCGACGGATCTTTCAGGTCGAGCATGCACGCGCCGAGACGATAGATCGGGCCCGCGCCGGTGAAAGTCACGCCGTGATAAATCTCCAGCCAACCCTTGTCCGTCTTGATCGGCACCGCGCCCGCGCCGACCTTCAAGCTGTCCCACAGGCCCGGACGCGCGCTCATCACGGGACGCGAACGGCCCCAATAAATGAGATCGGGCGAATAGCTGACCCACATGCCGCACGTGTCATTCGGATCGCCGAAGGGACGATCGAGTCGCGCGTAGAGGCCGTTGATTTTTTCCGGGAAGAGTGCTCCGTTGCGGTTGCCCTGTTCGCTCGCGATCGAGACGCGCTCGAACGTGCGGAAATCCTTCGTCTTCACAATGCCCACGCGCACACCGGCGCTTTCCGAGCTGCTCGCGTAAAGGATGATGTATTCGCCGTCGATGAAGGTGATGCGCGGATCGTAGATGCAATCCTCCGCGTGATCCTCCGGCGGCGCGGGCCAGTTGACCGGCTCCGGATCGGCGGTGAAGTGGATGCCATCCTGGCTGCGGGCAATCCAGAGCGTGACCGGCTGCGCGAGCGTTGCGGCGTCGACCATGAGAAGGTATTCGCCGTTGAAGCGGATCGCGCCGGGATTGAAGGCATACATCACGTCGCCGGGGAAATCGGACGGCTTGATGACCGGATTGTGCGGGCTCTTGACGAGCACGCGTTTCAGTCCGCCGCGGGTCGCGACGGGTTTGGAATGGACAGTGGGAGTAACGAGGGTGGTCATAAAAGGGGAGGGGATGGGGTTAGGGATTCGACTTCGGGGTGAGTTCTTCGCGCGCGGCGGCCACGGCGTTGAGATAGGTGTCGTTCAGCAGATCGGCGGAGAAGAGTTCCATCGTGCGACCACCGAGCGCGTACGACTGGCGCATTGCCGTGGCGACGAGGTCGGGCGATTGTTTTTTCGCGCTGTAGATATCAATCAATTGCGATTCGAGGTTGATCTTACCGTTCGCCTCCGCCCAGATGTCGACGGCCGCGTTGCCCGCCTTGAACCAGTCGGCGTGCGTGGCGTAACAGACGAGCAGTTCCAGCCGATTGCCGACGCGCTTGAACGCGTAATCGCGCACCTCACGGGCGATGTCCTCGCGTCGTTCTCCCGCCACCATGTTGTGCAGCGCGAGGGAGAGTTTCTTCGTCGGGAAGGCGTCCGCATACGCGTCCACCATCGACTTCCACGCGGTGGCGAGTCGCTCCGGTGTGAAGCCCATCGCCTTCGCCTCCTCAGGGGTGATGTTCAAATTCATCTCCAGGCCATTCGCCAGCGCGGGCCCGGTGATCTGCACTTCCACCAGCGTCGGATCATTCGCGTAACGCTGCCCCGCCGATTGCGCGGCCGCTTTCATCGCGCCGAGATAAATCGGGTCCCACGGCTCCGGCGCAACCGCTTTCGACGTGCCCGCGTCGACCCATTGCGTGGTGTGGCTCCACTCGAATTTCTTCGCGCCTTTGGTGTAGATCCATTCGGGAATCCAACGTCCGCCGCAAATACACAGCTTCACGGGCTTCCCCGCCGCGCGCGCGGTGGCGAGCACCTTGTCGATGGTGCTCCAGTCGAATTGTCCCTCCGCCGGAGCGACGCGGATCAAGCCGGTGTAGTACACGATGCCGTCAATCGCCGGATGCGAGACGAGCTTCTCCAGTGTGCCCGCCGGATCGCTATTGCGCACCAGTGCCCACACCTGCATGCCCGTTTTCGGAGTCGGGACGGGGGCCGGAGCCGGAGCTGGTGCCGGGGTGGGCGCGGTATTTTCGGGGACTGGCGTTGCGGGAGGAGCGGATGCGGCAGGCGCGGAGGGTTTTCCCTCGCAACCGCTGAGGGCCACGAGCGCAAGGAATAGGACGGCGAGACGACGGAGGGGCATCATAAAGCGAAGTAAAGGAGAGAGTGGAAAATCAGAGCTCTTCGAATTTCAGTTTGGCGATCCAGAGGATCAGACCTTCCGGCTGGGTGCCCAGTGCGAAGACCGGCACGCGCAACGTTGCGGTCTCCATTCCTGTGCCAACAAATTCCAGTGTTTCCTCGCGCCACGTGTCGTCCACCTCGTTGGTGAATTTATCCGGCTGGCCATACGGCGTGTAGGGCGCGGAGGTCGTGAAACACGCGGTCAGAATCTTGGCGGGACGTGACGCCTTCCACAGGAAAGTGATCCGGTAGCGTTTGCCGTCCGTGATCTTCAGTTTCTGCGTGAAATTGAGTTGGATGTCGTACGCGTTCTTGCGCACGCCGGGTTGGGTGATTTCCGCTTTCAACGCGCCCGTTCCGGCGGGGGACTGGATATCGTTGTCGCGCGTGACAGTCAGCTTCGCGTCGTTGTCGGTGTGTTTCCAGACCGTTTGCGGGATCTGTTTGAGCGTCGTGAAATCCCATTCCACCGGTTCCGCTTGGAGAGAAAACGCAGTGAGGGAGAGTAAGCCCAAGAGCAAGGTAATGGCCTTCATTGGGTCATTTTAAAACAGTTTCACGTAATTTCAATAGTTATTTCCAAAATTGTAATGAGGTCATTCACAAAGGAAGCCCCTCCTGTCCGTGCTACGCCCATGAGAAACGGATCACGACCGCTCCTTTTTCCTTGCGTTTCCTCCTAGATTTGAAACAGTTTCATCAAGCATGGCTACCATCTATGATATCGCTCGCACGGCAGGCACGTCCCCGGCCACCGTCTCGCGTGTGCTCAATGGCCGCACCGGGGTGAAAACCGACACCGCGCGCCGCATCCGCGAGGCGATGGAGGAAGTGAATTTTCAACCGCGCTGGAAGGCGATGGAGCGCAACCGTTTTCTCGTGCTCATTCCGTCGGCCCAAGGAATTCTCAACAGCGGTTACGTTACGCGCATTCTCAGCGGCATGGCCGACAGCGCGTTTCGCATGGGCTTCAATCTCGTCCTGCGTCCGTTCGACACCGCGCATTGCAACTACCGCGAATTGCGCCAGCTCATCGTGCAGGAAGGCGCGGCGGGCTGCTTCCTCATTTCGCTCAATGACATTTATCTCCCCACCTCCGACATCAACCTGATCGGATTGCCGCACGTCGTGGTGGGCCACAAGTTTCAGGACGACGGCCTGCACCAGATCCTGTTCGACGATTACCATGCGGGCATCGACGCGACCCAATACCTCCTCGCGCTCGGCCACCGCAATATCGCCCTGGTTTCCTTCGACATCAGCGACCGCGGCCATCGCGACATCCACCGTGGCTTTATGGAAACCATGCGCGGTGCTGGTTTCGAATCCCACGCGCAGCACGTCCAGTTCCGCGACTCGTTGCCCGAGTCCGGTCGCTCCGCCGCGTTGCGTTTGCTCCAGCCGCGCGAACGACCCACCGCCGTCATCATCAGCAATGAGGACCTCGCCAACGGCTTTCTCGCGGAAACGCGCGCCATGGGGCTTGATATTCCCCGCGACGTGTCGGTCATCGCGTTTGAGAATGCCTATTCGTTCGACATGACCTCGCCTGCGCTCACCGCCATGCAAACGCCGGTCTACGCCTCGGGCGTGGAAGCGGTCAAGATGCTCTGCGCGCAAATGAAGCAGGATCACGGGGGCTACGCACCCACCCGCAGCGATCCCAATACGATCACGCTGCCCATCCCGCTCGTCGTCCGGCACTCGACCATCGCGCGGCCGCAGGCTTAGCTTTATTGCTGCCCTGGATTGAACCAGCGCGGGTCCTGACGTGGCGCGATGTACTCGCTCAGATTCTCCACATGGCCGTCGATGAAGAGGTAATTCGCCGACTTGTGCGGATGCCGCCGCGCCACATCCTTGTCCGAGTAGGTGTTGAAATGTTCCGTGTTCTTGTTGAACTCCACCACCATGAATGTCTGCGACGCGGGCGCGATTAATTTGCGGTAATTCCAGTACGTTTCGAGCAGGGGATTCATGTTGCCGTTGATCACGTAGGACACCGCGCGATTTTCCGAGGGCTTGAATTCCGGACAGACAAAAACTCCCGCCGCGCGTGGCAGCGGTGCGTAGCCCATGGAGTTCGTCGCCATGCCCAGATAGGGAATCAACTTCCACATCCACGGGATCGATGTGGAGTCGCCGCTGATGTACGCCGCCGGCAGCATCTGATTATTATCACCCGCATAGAGCTCGATGGCCTTCCCGATCTGCGCGAGATTGGACATGCATTTGATGCTGCGGGCCTGCGCGATGGACGACTTTGCCCACGGCAGGCACAGCGCGGCGAGGATCGCGATGATCGAGACGGTCACCAGCAATTCCACCAGCGAGAAGGCGAGGGAGCACCAGCGCTCAGTCGGGGAGCGTTTCATGGAAAGGGAAGTTCAGATCGCGCGCGCCGCGCCGGATGCGAGTACTAGCTTTGACGGCGGCGCACCACAAACGCCAGCATGCCGAGGGCTCCCACGGCCAACGCCACGGAAGTCGGCTCCGGCACGACGGTGAGATTATCGAGGCGGATGTTCGAATTGAGGGTCGACCCATTCACCATGTAGAACCCGATACCCGTGATCGTCGTGCTCGACAGGTTCGAGCCCAGCGTGCTGCCGAGCGAAAGTTCCGCGCCGGGAGTCAGCGTGACGGAACGCCAGTCGGCCGCGAGCGTGGAGAAATTCAAGCTGTACGAAACGCCACTCGTGGCGTTAGCGAAATCCGAGAAGAGGCCGAAGTTGCTCGAATTGCTAAAGGACAAGCTCGACGCATACCACGAACCCGAGCCCACCGAGCCATCACCTCCGAGCTGGATCATCAATCGCACGGACGGCGTCGTCGTGGAATTTCCCATGTTCCACGAAATCGTATTACCCGCCGTCAAATTCAATGCCGTGGCGCTCGTGAAAGTGGTCACCGCTGCAGAGACCAGACTGACCGTGTTGCGATTCGCGGCATAGAGCGCGCCGTAGGTCGCGGGTGAACCGACGTACGGCGGATAACTGCTGCTGCCCGAAATGGCGATCGCGTCGCCGCTGTTCGGATCGCCCACAGTGCTGACATTCGTGGCACCCGCCCCCATGTAGGCCGACCAACCCTCCGTCGACACCGCCTGATTCGCGCCCGAGGTGGCGTGATTGAAATCCTCCGTGTAAATCGCCGCCCGCGAAACCGTCAGGGAGGTGAGACCCCAAACCGCCAAAGCCAAAACCGCCTGCGCGGTTCGTGACGTCAGCCGAGGGTTGAGAGTCGAGGAAGAGTGAGTTGCCGTTTTCATGTTGATCTTGCTCCGCGTGGATTGGGTTGCTCGTTTCAGTGCGAATACCACCATCGATAGGTGCACTATATAAACTGTTTCAGTTTTTTTCAATAAAAATCTAAAAGCAGCCCAGTCGATTGCGAATAAAAGCTCCTATTTACTCTTATTTACGAGGCGAAAATCCAAATGAGATGTTACGAGATTATTTTTGAAACAGTTACGAAACTGTGCATATTCAGCGTTGACTTGACCCCGCTTTCCGCGTTACAGTGCATCGCAGGCAATCGCTTCTTTCCGGCTCGAAAGGCTCGACGAGAGCGTGCAACCTCAATCCTCAGCAAAGGTTTTCCACTTCTTATGATGCCTCACTTTACACGTCGTCAGATTTTGTTTTTGGGCGCGGGCGGCTTGCTCGGCGCGTTGGCTCCCGATTGGCTGCGCGCGGCGGGCGGTTCGGGTTCCTCGGCGGACGAAAGCGCGGAAAAAGCGCACCGCGAAATCTGGCGCCGCTTCGTCGCGGAGGATGGCACGCTCCTCGACTACACCGACTACGCGGGCAAGGTGATCCTGCCCACGCCGGAAGATTGCCGCGACAACAAGCCGAACGCGCTCGGCTGGTGGACGCCGATTGAAAACGGCAGCATGTTTGGCGGCTCCTACATGGACGCCCTCTGCACCCGCTGGCGGCTCAAGCGCGAACCTGAAATCGCCGCGCAGGCGCGCCGACTCGCGGGCGGTCTGGAGAAACTCGGTTCCGTCGGCAAGGTCCCCGGCTTCCTCGCGCGCGGTTTCGCCACCGACGGCGTCAGCCATTACGGAGCCAGTTCCGATGACCAGAGCTACCCGTGGTTCTACGGCATGTGGAGTTACCTCACCAGCGGCATTCCCGACGACGCGGAGCGCCAGCGGCTCTCCGCCCTCGTGGAAAAGATCGCCCTCGGCTTCGAGGAAAATCAGTGGGGTTTCCTCTGCGAAGCGCCCGGCTTCGGCAAATTCGGTTCGTGGGACGGCGCACATTGCGACGCCAACGCCCGGCTCCTCTTCGTCATTCGCGCCACCTATGAGGTCACCCGCAACAAGAAATGGCTCGATCTCTACAACCAGAAGAAAATCGAAAAGCGCGGGCCGGACAAACTCACTCGCATCGAACTCTGCGCGGCTGGCTCCCACTACGTCGCGCCGGGAGAGAATCCGAACTACCCGCTGCATCCCCCCATCTGGACCTCCGCTTCCTCGCAGGCCGCGCTGCGCGCCCTGTCGGAGCTCGACGAAGATCCCGCCGTGCGCGCGCAATTCGCCGAGGGCCTCAAGCGCAACGCCGCCAACGCGCTGCCCCACTTCAAACTCTGGAACCAATACAACGAAGCCGAGGCGGGCAAACTCGCTTTCAATATTGACTGGCGCAGCCTCAGCGAACCCGCCTCCGGCTGGAAACCGCAGACCACGATCAAGGAGGCTTTTCAAGTCGGCAGCAACCAGTGGACCCCGTGGAAGAAACTCTCCCCGCGCCGCATCTACGAGAACAACCACATGCGCGATTCCTTCTATGCCGCGTGGGTCATTTTCCTCTCGAAAGACGCCGAGATCATCGACTCCATCCGGGGCGAATTCGCCGAAGCCCTGGCCCACTTCGACTGGAGCAAGCTCTACACCGTCACCTTCTTCACCGCCGAAAACGCCTACTGGCGCGCGCAGGGTTGAGCCCGCGTGACGCTGGACCCAATGACGCTTCGCTACGAGTGACTTTCCCAGAGTTCAATAAGGTCAGATCCATGTCGAATATCGCAGGATGTCTTTCGAAGCATCCCCACCGATCCTTCGACAAGCTCAGGATGACGTGGAATGAAAGTAATGTCAGAGGGTAAGTTTCTACTCTCACCAGAACTCCTCGCTACTGGTTGAGGTTACCTC
>NEUU01000019.1 GCA_002304345.1 Verrucomicrobia bacterium Tous-C9LFEB | reverse complement strand
TAAGTCGGGTCAGACTCTCGTCGAATACGCCTTGATTCTGGCCTTCATTTCGGTGGTGGCCATCGTGGTCCTTCAAGCCTTGGGCTCCAAAGTGACCAGCGTTTTCTCGACCATCAACTCGAAGCTCGACCAAGCTCAGTCCGCTCCGTAATAAATACGGAGTCAATGGCCAAAGAGTCCAAACCTCTTTGGCTATTTTTTTGCTTCACTTTTTCTGCTTCAGCGGTCTGAAATTTTAGGTAATTCACAAAAATAAGACTTTATAATCACTGAATACGATCCATAGATTGTTCCTGTTCTCTACATACCTTCAGCAAAATCACTTTGATGAAAGAACCCACGAAAGCCGCCACGGAATCCGTTCGAGTGGTTGCGACCACACACACTCTCGCCGGGCCTTGTGCCTGCCGAGAATAAAAACGCATGATCCTAACTACCAGGCAGAGCGACACGACTGGATCAGGCGCTGGGGCGGCCATCGGGGTGAATCAAAAAGGAGGTGATTGATTCATGACACGACCCGCACTGGCTCTTGCAACCAGGAAGCGATCCAGTAAGAGCGGAAAAGCCGGTCAGACCTTGGTAGAATACGCCATCATTATCGCCTTGATATCCATCGTTGCGGTGGTGGTTCTCCAGTCTCTCGGCACCAAAGTGACCCTACTCTACAGTACGATCAATTCCCGGATCGATCAGGCCAATTCCTCTTCGTAATATCCTGACGATCATCAAGCGGACAAGGTCTTTCATAGCCTTGTCCGCTTTTTTTTGAAGTGCGCTTCGGATGAAAAACCGTCATCGTTCCTCGCAATGTCATCCCCCGCGAAATACTGGCTCCTACCCGGAATCGCGGCCATTCTCTTTCTGGTTGCCCTGCCGGAACTCTTCCGTGCGAGCAACGACTTCCTGAAAGATCCGGCCACGGCCCGCCACCTCCGCGCGGGCGAAATCATGCTCGAGCGGAAGGAAATCCTGCAAAGCGATCCGTTTGGTGTGGATCAACCGCCGCGCCCTTGGGTCGCTTTCGAGTGGTTGTTTGAAGTCTCCGTCGCCGCACTCGTTCGTATTGGCGGACTCCCTTTCGCGTATGCCGTCGGCTTCCTGCTTTTTGCGCTGCTGCCGATCCTGCTGTGGAGATTACTGATGCAGCAACAAATCTCCTTACCCGTGGCGCTCCTTTACACGCTCGGGGCCGGACTCGTCTTTCGCTCGCATCTGCTCTTGCGCCCGGTTTTGCTGACGTATCTCCTGATGATCGTGGTGGTCGCCTGGTGGTATCGGCATCGTGAAGCGCCGGGCAAATGGAGCTGGTTCGTATTACCGTTGATTTTCGCTTTCTGGGCCAATATCCATGGCGGATTCGCCGCCGCTCTGCTCTTCCTGGGACTCAGCGTCGTCGGTCGCCTCATGGATTATCGCGTTCAACGGCGTCCGATCGACCAGGCCATGACCACGTGGCTGGCCATATTGGTGATCTGCGCCAATGCCACGCTGCTGACTCCCCACGGATGGCGCTTGCACCAGCTCATCTGGGAAATGGTTTTCCACATCAAGAGCTTTGCCTACTGGAATGAGTTTCGTTCCCTTCAATTTATCCCGCTTACGCCGCTGGCTCTGGCGTATCTCTTCATCCTCGGCGGCCTCGCTCTTGGCGGCCTGTCATCTCGCTCCACCCGTTGGTCGTGGGAGCTGGTTTTACCGCTGCTCCTGTTTCTTTATTTTGGAATCAAGGTCCAACGACATGTCATGCTCCTGCTCGTGGTGGCTGCCGTCCCGGTCTGTCGCAATCTGGATGGCTGTTTGCGTCTTTTGATTTCGCCGGACCTGCGCCAGCGTCTGGAGCGATGGGCCGAGATCGAGCGCAACAACTTGAGCTATCTTTGGATCATTCCCGCAGCAGTCGCTCTCGTTATCCCGTGCTTTCTTTCCAGCTCCGGTGCGAAATCCCTGCGCGTGGGAGATCCAAATATTTCCGTCGCGGCCATCGATTTCATCCGCACCCACCGGAGTCAATTTCAGCGCCCGCTCGTCACCACCTGGAATGCGGGAGCGCTCGTCTACCACCTGGCTCCCGACTTTCGCATTACTTTCGACGATCGCACGGAGTTCTATGGTGATGCCCGGTTAAAGCCCTACATCGCCTTGCTTTTTACGAAGCCCGGTTGGCAGAAAACCTTACGCGAGGGCAACTACGATTCCATCATACTGGATCACGACTTTGCGCTCGTTAAAGCGTTGCGCCAAGCGCCGCAATGGCAGCTGGTGTATGAAGATCAATCCGCGGTGATCTTCCTCCCAAAGCCTTGACCTCCCCTGCGCCATCCCAATCGCAGGGCGAACGTGCAAATCAATACCATCTCCCTTTGGATCGAATCAAAGGGACGGGGTCTCGGTCACTGTGGCCCAGTATATCCGAATTTCCAAGCCAACTTACTCTGCTCGTAGACAAGTCGCTCCTTCATTTTTATCTCAGCCGACGAATCTCCAAAGCCCTGCTCAATTGTCTGGCTGATCTCATGCCAAACTTGATTGACGGCGGCCTTCTTGACGTAATCTCACCTCTTCCAAGGCAGACATGGCGACGACGGAAATCAATGAAATGATCTGAGCGTACTCTACGAGCGTCTGGCCCGATCGAATGCACCGCCCTCCGCGCTTTATGTAACCCCTCACCCTCATATTTACCCTTCCCTACAACCATCGTAAAGTGAGTGGCGCTTCGAAATCAAATCTTTTCGTGTTACGTTTGCACTCCCAACTTGGAACACAAACACACTTATTACACTAACAGCAATCTACTCGGTATTAGGTTTCGTCTCTTCCTCCACCGCTTCCACCGTCACATTATCAAACCAGCACACTCCGGGGGGATGGAACGCGAAGAGCATGACCTTGAACTCCACGACACCGGGGCGATGTTTCGTAGGATGAAAAAGACCGGTGAAGCGCTGCCACTGACCTTTACTGGTGCAAGGGATGACTCCCTCATAAAGACGTTTCTTTTTCCCCGCCATGTCGCCATAGCCGCGAAACCATACCTTCGCAGCGGTGCCTTTCTCCGACCAGTAATCGAATGACACGCGATAGGCCTTTCCCGGTACGACGGGCATAGCCTCCGAATAGAGCGAAAGCCCGTAGGTCTCCGCTATCGTATTTTTCTTCGGATTGGGAAAGACCCATTGCAGGACACCCACTTTGGTACAGTTCGCAACAAAGACATCCTCGGGAATCGAGGTATCCATGCGAATCGACTTTCCCGATCCATCCGGGGAGGCCGACCATTGAACGCCCAGTCCATCGGGCAAATCCCAGTGGGCCGGCTTTTGCGGATTGGCAGGATCGGCTTGTTCGAAATTGCCATTCGGCAAGAGGGATTGGCCCCAAACCGCGTTGGTCATCAGGTAAACGGCGCAGAGAAGAGAGACTGTTTTCATTTGGCAGGAGGTGAAGCTGGGGTTTCACTCAAGGAACGGAAATAGGCACCCGTCATTTCTTCATAACCAGCCGGCACACTTTCCGCCTGCGTGTCGGACAGATCTTTCGGTGCGCTCGCCTGCGTGGAATTCATCTCCAGACGGCTGACTCGGTTTCCGCGGTAAGCAGTGCGAGTCGCCGCCAACGCATCCAATGCCTGATGATAACCCTGATAAACCGCAATGCCATTTTGCGTCTTGGCGGCTTCCTCAAATTTCTTCATCGCATTGACCGCCGTTTCGAGATCGCCCGTAGGCCGCCGCTGTTTGCGAAGCTGCACCGCCAGCGACTCCGCTTGTTGCCGCAACTTGCTCTGCTGTTCGGCCAGACGCCGCAGTTTCTGCTGCGCCGGAGGCGGCAGGGAACCGCGCAATCCCTCCTGACCTTCGCCCGCGAGTTTGCCGCCACCGGTCGCCCCGCCCTTCGTATCCTTGGATTTATCATCGACGCTTCCCTGCTCGAACGGCGTCGAGTTCAATCGCGTGGGTGTCTCGCGACCACCTTTGCCCTCCGCCGTTTCCTCCACCATCTGGCCGCTGCTCTTCCCGCTGCGACCTTCACCCGAACGTCCACCCACTTCCATGTTGTTCGGCAATTGATTCCCCGTCACACCACGCGCGCTCATGTTCGACATCGGTCCGTCGCCCGCGCCCCAACCGGCACCCTTGTCGAGGGAGTCCATGAAGGTGCTGGAAACATCCTCCACATCCGCCCCCATCTCTTCTTCCTTGTCGAGGAGCTCGCCAATAATGTCTTCCAGTTGCTTCGGCAATTCCGCCATCGGCACATCCGACTGCGTGGCCGCTTCTTCCATCACCCACTTCGTGTAGTCGGGGGTATTCGGCAGCCACTTCTCGAGATTTTGCTCAAGCTCCGCTGCCTTCTCCAACCCCGCTTCCTCCCGGGGCACAGCGATCTCGATCTTCTTTTCGTAAAGTGAGGCCGCCGCTTTTTCCACTTCCTGAAAAACCTCGTTCACTTCGCTGACCAGTTTTCCATCGGCAAAATCTTGCAGCGGTAACTTGCTCAGATCCGTCAGCTTTTCTTGAAAGAATGCGGCGTTTTTCGCTTCTTCCCGCGCCAGATCGCCGAGGAGCGCTTCCTGTTCGGCGGTCAAATCTTCGGGCCGAAGTTCCTTCAGCGATTTCGTGGCCTGAATGATCCGCTTCTGGTCATCCACAAATTTCTTCACGTCGTCCTGCAACTCCGCGAGCGCCTTCTCCGTCGTGATCGGCGGCGGCGAGGAATCGCCCGCAGCTTTGCCCGCCTTGTTCCGAGCCACATCCTGTCGGTCGCTGGCCATTTGCCCCAGCAATCCAATCAGTTCATTGAGAATGTACCCTTGCCGTTTTTGCAGAGCCCCGAGCTGTCCCGGCAGCTTGTCTTTGGGCGTAGCCGTGATCTTGCCGATCTGCTCGAGCGCTAATCCCATCTCGCCATTCACTAACATTTGGATCTTCACCCCAAAGGCCTTCGCTTCCGCACGCTTCGCCGCTTCCTCCATTGCCAACTTGCCGGAAGCTTGCGCCGATTTTTGCGCCGCAGTCATCACGTCGCGGTGGCGTGGCAGATCTTTCGCCGCCAAGGCTTCGGCCAGATGGAGCGTCACGTTATCGGTCAACCCGTTGGCCCGGGTTTGTTCGGTAATCACACCGCGCAACAAGGTGAAGAGTTTCTCCAGCGGATCACCCGCTGGCACGGACAAATCTTTCAAACCAGTCACCCGAATCAAAATCGGCCGCGAGGTGGCGCGTTGTTTCGCCGGGCTGAAATCGGTGGCTTGCGCCGTCACCAGAAAAACCGAGCCGGGAGTGAAGACAGAGGGATCAAGGGTCAACGCATAGGACTCCGCTGCCGGTTCTTTTTGTCCGGGCGGACCCACCAGCGTCCAGTGCTTGATCACCTTCACCGTCGCGGGATCATCGCTGCGCGCCACCAGTAAGGCGATGGACGCCACGCCGTAATCATCCGTCGCGCGAATGGTCAGCGGCAATGTCGCACCAGGATTGGCCAGACGATTGCGATCCTCGGTGACGAAATCGACTTCGGGTGTCTGATCGGGCACGGCGTTGATGTCCCCTTGCGCGAGCGTACGCACGGTCGCCTGCTTCGATGTGGTGGCACTGATTTCGTAATGCCGGGATTGATTCACCAACATCGTGGTACGCCAGCGATCCTGCGCCTTCGTCAAATGCTGCTTCTCTCCACGATCAGACCACGTCACCTCTGCCGCGCTGGGAGCGAGATCGAAGATCGCGGTGACGGTGGATCCCAACGGCACACTCAAGGCCATCGGCGGTCCGGGTTGTTGATAAGGTTTCAGTCCCGTGTAAACCGGAGGCGTGACTTCGAAGACGGAACTCTTCAATCGCGGCAATGCAGTCACCGCCACCTCGACTGCCGCGCTGCAGGAATCATCCGCCCAGACGCGAAAGCTGAAAGGCCGATTCACGGCAGTGAAAGCGAAAACAAATTCCCCTTCCGTTTTGGTCGGCAACATCGCGGCGCGATCCCCGGCACTCATCGCCGGTTCGATCGTTTGAGTGCCTTCCTTCCAGATCAACAAGGGCGTCACGCCCCGCATCGATTTTCCACCACGAAACCGCACCTGCGCCCGAATCTCCAATTTATCGCCCTCCACCATGACGACACGCCCCGAGGGAGTAACCTCCACTTCCCAATTACCCACCGGAGGCACATCGGCCAGCGGCAGAAAAATACGCGTCACACCCGTCGCCATGGAATGCGGAAACGCCACCGTCGTCACCAGCCAGACCGCCAGCAGCAGCCCCAGCGTCACGAGCCATTTTTTGAAAGGCGCGGTCAGCCACAACGATTGCGGCGCCACCGCATCCAGCACGGCCCGCGACGTATTCAGCAGCGGGCGGATGAAGCGGCGCTGTTCTTTCTTCGGCTTGTGCTTTTCAAATTGATACGCATTGATCAGGACATTGCCACCGATGCCCTGCCCTTTCTCCAACCAGCGAGCGGTACGCGCCGCTGAAAGCGGACGCCGCCAGGGAATCCAGACGCGTCGGTAAAAACCGATGACAATAAAAACCAGCAGAACCACGGCCAAGGGCAATCGCAAGGCCGTCGGCAACCGCAGCCAATGATCCAACCCGACCAACGCCAGCAAGGACCCGGCGGAAATGACACCCCACCATACCGCGCCTTGCAACACCTCGGCCCATTTCAACGCACGCGCCGCCCGTTCCAGCGATGCCGTGGCCGCTTCTCCTTGGCGATGGGTCATGGCGTACCGCCTTTCGCCGTTGCTTTCACGCGAGCGAGGAGGGCCGCGTCGGGAATGATCGTCGGCACGGCTTGGGTGGCATCCTTGCGCCCCGTCACCAACTGCACGCGATTCAAGAGCGTCGTTTTCTTTTCCTCGGTATCGTATTTCCAGCGCAGCACAGCCAGCGTCCACGGCTGCTTGTCCTTGCTGAAACTATGGGTCTGGATCGTGCGCCGCATCAGCACGAGCGAGTAGACATTCCCTTCGTCCGGCTCATAAAAACAAGCCAGCAACTCACGCGCGTCGTAAAAATCCTCCATCTCTTTCGAAGCGAGCGACGCCTTCACAGCGATCTCCGACTCCGCGTGCCGATTCTCCGGCCACGCCACGCGCACGGTGGAACCGATCTGGATGGCATAGAGAATCCGCGATGGATCGCCAAAGGGAATGGTCCAGACTTGACCGTTCACCGAAGCAGCATCGAGTAAGGTCAAATCAGGAATCGAGAAAACCACAATGGATTCGATCCCTTGGAGCGCGGGCAAGCCGAGATCGATGCGACAGGAACTCGTCGCCGCAGTCGTGGAGGGGTGAAGTTGAATCCGTGACGGGTAGGCCACGTCTTCTATTTTTTGCCCCACTTTGCCGGTCAATTTTGCCAGCAACACCACCTTCTCATTTTTCTCCGCATTTTCGATATAGAGCACAGTCGTGTACAGATGCCCCTCGAGCACCTTGCCATCACGCAAGGTCACCTTGGCTTTCAGATAACGCACCGGATAAATCTCGCCGTTCTTTTCCTGTTTCGCCTGTCCCGGCTCGGCGAAAGTGAATCCCTCGCGCATCTCTTCCTTTTCGGGTGTCATGACGATTTCGCTGACATCTTCCAGACGAATCGATGCCTGTGTCTTGACTTCAAAGAGACGAATGTCTTTCCCCGGTGTCAGCGAAAGCGCGCCCTCTTGCTTGCGCCCATCCGACCACTCCACCACGCCCGGCACGGCACTACACGCCACTCCCACGCCAGATAACCAAGCGATGAGAAAGAGGATGCGTCGTTTCATATCAGGTTCAGCCTCCGCCGCAGCAACCATTCCACCACCAAAATTATCAGAATCAGGATCAGAAACCCATTCCAAACATCCACCAACGGCCACGACTGCGAGGACTGCGGCGAAAGCATTCTTTCGCGCAAGAAAACCTGCACCGACTCCAGTTCTTTCTCCGGCGCATAAATACCCTTCGCGCGTGATGCGAGATCGCGCAGATATCCTTCCTTCAACTCCGGATTGGCGCCCTCCTCCACCAACGGCTCCACCGCGAACGTCCGTTCGTAATTCTCCACCGCCTGCGACCCGGCATAGGCGGCCAACTTGAAAGTAAAATCACCGCGCCGTGCGAGCGACATCTTCGCCGTGTAGAGCCCCGCCTGCCCGGTTACCGGCGCGAAATTGATCTCGCGATTTCCGTCGGGAGTCATCAGCGAAGCCACCAACCGGACCGCTCCCGACTCCGACGCTCCCTGCACGCGCACCTCCACCGTGGCCTGTTCGCCGGGCCGATAATGTTCCCGGTCCCAGCGAATGCCCAACAGCGATCCGCCTTCCATTTTTTGCGTGAGGCCCCGGATCGATTGACGCCAGAATTTTCCATAGAACGTTTTTAATCCCTGACCTGCCGCCGCCCAGCGCCAGAGCGTATTCGTCGCCACACCCAAGACTTGTCCCTTGCCGTAGCGCTGCATCGCCAAAACGGATTGCGTCCGGTTGCCATTCGTTACCTCGAGCAAACTCACCGCGCCGGGACGCAGTCCACCGGGTTGATTCACACTATCGAGCGAGCCACCACCGGAAGCCGCGAGACTTTCTCTCCAGCCATTGATGAAATTAGCCGTCGCCCCTGTGGCCACCGAGACAGGAAAGCTTCCGGTGATCAAGCCCCCCTCCGTGCGCGCGATCGCCCACGGGAGCAATGGAGCCAACTTGCTTTCCGCATAGCCGCCACGCCCGAACGACATTTCGCCACCGAGAAAAATCAGCGAGCCGCCGCCATTCACGTAGCGGATCAACGCCTGCTGCTGGGGCTCGGTCAACAGATTCGCCTGAAACGACCCCAGCATAATACAATCGTAACGCTTCAGAATCGCGTCGTCTGTCGGAAATCCACGCTCCAGATCTTCGAACCCGGTGCGATCCCCTTGTACCGTGAACTTGTCTTCCTGCACGCGATACATCGCCGTGAAAGCCACGCTGGAATCGGAAGCCAATTCCGCGCGCAGATATTTATAATCGGCTCCCACTTCCTGCGTGAAATAGAGAACATGCAAGGCCCGGCGCTGGACCTGCACGGCGACAGGTCGCGCATTATTGACCAGCGTCAGCTCATCCGGTAACGCCGGCACGCGCACGCGATAACGGAACACGCCACCAGCCGCCGCCGCGCCCGCCGGTTTGATATGGAACGAGACCGCCGCGCGCAGCGATTGCAGATTCGTTGTCCGGCTGTCGACTTCCACCCATTTTTTGTCACGCCATTCTTCCAGCGACACCTTCAAAGCGGCAAGAGCCTCACGCGAGCGCGTCAGCGTTCCCGGTCGCGCATACACCTCCGCTTCCAGATCGAACTCGCTTCCTTCTTCAATCGACGCCGGGGCCGTGACCGAACCGAATCCGAGATCGTTCCACGTCTCCGGAGACGTCCCGATTCCCACCACGGCGAGCGGTATCGCGGGCACCGTCGGAATCTCCGCCGTCTCGTCGCCGCCATCGGTAATCACCACCACGCCGTCGGCTCCCGCCAACGTTCCCTGCTCGTTCAACGCCATCACGACAGCCGCCAGATCGGTCCCGCGCACGGCGTCGCCTTTGGGTTTATAACCGGATTCGTGCACCGACGTATCGAAGGGCAGGACTTGAAATTGCACATGGCCCGGAGCCGCCGTCGACAGTTGCTCGATCACCCGCGCCGCCCGCTCTCGTCGCGCCGTCGAGCCCCCATCGCGCAAATCCATGGAAGAAGAAATATCCTGCAACACAATGACCTTGGCCGGGGTCGCGTTCCACTGCGCCGATTTCCAAGCCGGATCCAGCAACGCGAGGAGCAGTAGCGTGATCAAAATGATTTTCGGTGACAGGACAGTCCATGCATGCTGCTTCCCCTGCCTGACCGCGAGGCGGCGAAACAGCAGGTAGAGCAACGTCCCCGCGCCCAGCGTCAGGACGGCGAACATCACCGGCCCGAAAGCCGCATTCCACTCCAGCGCATTCATCGCGTCACCGCCGGTTGTGTTTTGCGCATCGCCTTGCGCTTCATCGCGGACGGCAGGAGCGAGTCGAACAGCTTGCGCCCGAAGTCGCTTCCCCGCTCATTCGCGAGCCACGTCTCCGCCAGTAAAACCACCAGAGCCAGCGCCAGCAACACTCCCATCAGCGGACGGCTCGAGCGCCCCACGATTCCCTCGGGCGAGGCATTTTCTTCTCCCGAAAGCGCCACCACATCGTGCGGCACATTCTTCAACAGCGGCACCGACCGTCGCGAAAGATATTCCGGTGCGGCCTCGTCCGCCACGGAATGAAGCGCCACCCATCGCGTCTTGTCCTTTTGCTGGATCTCGTATACGCCGCAACGGGCCAGACCACCGAAATCCTCCGGCTTGCCCTGCCACTGCAACGCACTCCCGGCCAGGGATCGCACCGTCGCACTTTCCTTGGGAAAATTAAATGGAATCAGTTCGCCCGCCGCCAAGCCTTCGACCGGAATCGTCTCGGTGCGTTCGCCGAAAACCAGATTCTGCATCAGGACAACAAAGCCCGGCTTCAACGGCAGTGAAGACCATTTCGACGTGAGCGCCATCCCGCTCGCATAAATCCAACCCTTGTCCAACGGACGTTGCGCGAGCACCGTCGCCCCGCCGACCGAAGCCAGCAGCGGCTGCCAGCTCTTCTCGAGCTTAAGCGGACGATAAGCAAACGCCTTGAGCGTGCCGAGCTTCGGCTTCCCCTCCGCATCGCGCAGATCGCGCCACACCGGGGCATCCGCCTGCAACGCCACGAGCGATTCCGATTCTTTCATTTGGCGCAACGCCTCCGCTCCCGCGCCCACCCACGCCGCGACCGGACGCGCAACCGTTGTGCCAAATTCAGGAGCCGCGATCAGGAACAACGTTCCGCCCTGCCGCACGTAAGTCTCCAACGCTTTGACCGCCGCACCGTCCTGCGGCCAATCGTCCCAAGTGATCGCCACGGCCAAAGGTTTGGCCGCGAGTTCGGCAACCAACCGGTCCGCACTGACCGCAACTGCCTCGATGCCCGACAACTCCGCGTTGCCGCCCGGAGCGACGGCAAAGGGCAAGGCTCCGAAACGCTCGCGGCTGCCTACAAATAAAGCGCGCTGGACCCCCGAGCACCAGAAACCCAAATCCGCGCGAGTCGCGCTCGGGGCGACATCGCCTTCGATCCAGATTCGCGCCCAATGAAAACCGGTGGAGGCGAAAGAGAACGTGAGGCCGATGGGAACCGATTCTCCTGCCGGAATCGAGATGTCGCGCGAAAAATTCTTCCCGGCATCATCCGTCGTATTGATCCGTACCAGCGCCGTCTTGGGACCATGATTCCGCAAGGCCGCTTTCACGGCAATCGCGCGTCCCGTCGGCAACGCCCGATTCGGCAGCGGTGCCATTTCTAGCGAGACCGAACCCGACGTCAGTGCCGGAGTTTCGATGCGATGCACGACCACGCGAACATTCTCCGGTGGCGTTTCCACTTCACCACGACTCCAGTGTGTCTTCTGCAAATCGGTGACGACATGCAACTCCCGCACCGGTTGCTTGGCGGAAGACAAGAGAGCGAACGCGGCCCGGATTGACTTGGCCACGTTGGCCGATCCATCCGTTGGCTCCAGTTTGCTCAAGGCTTCGCGCAGCGCCGCCGTGTCCGGATTAAATCCCCCCGGCACACCCGCTTGGGAATCCGAGATCATGAGTTGCACCGCTGTCGCATCGCCCGCCTGGGCCGAGGTCGCAATCTTCTCCGCCACGCGCGCGGCAACGGTCAGCTTCGGATTTCCATCCGCACCCACGGCCGCCATCGACGCGGAATTATCAATCAGAACCACTCGCGCCACGCTGCCGCCCGAACCCACTTCGAGCCGGGGCCGCATCAAGGCGAGCACCACGAGCGCAATGAACAGACAGCGTAGAAAGAGAATCAGCCATTCGTGAATCTTGCGCTTCGCGCTCAACTTCGGATCGATGCGCATGAAAAACATGAGCGAAGGAAACTCGCGCACCTGCCGTCGCAACCGGAAAAACAAATGGAACAGAACCGGCAATGCAATCGCCGGGAGAAACCACGCCACCGCCGGTTGGGAGAAAAAAAGCCCCATTTAACTCGCCGCCCGCTTGGCGAGCGCCTCCAGCATCGACGTGCGGGTATCGACCGTAAAGTAATCCGCGCCGCAACCCGCGCACAGGCGACTCATTTCATCGAGATACCCCTGCACGGAACGCGAATAGTCGGCACGAATCTCATCGGCTTCGATCAGCAATTTTTCGTCCGTCTCCAAATCCCGCAATTCCACCAGTCCCTGCATCGGCAGGGCAATCTCCGCGCCGTCGAGCACATGATACACCACGACTTCATGACGATTGTGTTGCAGGTGCTGAATGCCCCGCGCCACCTCGGCGGGCGGTTGCAGCAGGTCGGAAATCAAAATGACGAGGTGGCGTTGCGTGAGCAATTCCGCCGCCTGATGCAGCGACTGCTCGATATTGCCCCGGCCCTGCGCGGTCATTGATTCCATCTCGAGCAGGACCGGACTGAGTGTTTCCGTGCTCGCGACCGGGGCGAACCGCTTGGTCACGCCGTCATTAAAATAGGAGAGCGATGCGCTGTCCCCCTGGACCACGAGGAGGTAAAGAAATCCAGCGGCCAAACTACAGGCGTAATCAAACTTCGTGACCGGCCCCAGTTGCTGAAAATTCAGACTCGCCGAAGCATCCACCAACACACAGGCGCGGAGATTCGTCTCATCCTGAAAGCGGCGAATCATGTAGCGATCGGTCTTCGCGTAGACCGCCCAATCGATCAGGCTCGGCGCATCGCCCGGTGCGTAGTCCTTGTATTCGGCGAACTCCACCGAGGCCCCGAAATTCGGCGAACGATGCAACCCTTGAATCGTGCCCTGCATGGGGCGGCGCGAGGACAAGCCGAGTCCCCGGATCTGGTCCGCCACGCGTGGCGGCAGGTATTTGAAATTTCGCGCCGAGGCCATTGCGACAAGTCCCCGTGAGCGTTATTCCCCCGCCGCGTAATCGGGTTCCGGCACTGCCTCCAGAATGCGGCGCACAATCTCATCCGAATCAACTCCCTCACTGCTGGCGGCGAAATTGCAGAGCACGCGATGTCGCAGAACCGGCAACGCATACTCGCGCACATCGTCACACGAAACGTTCAACCGGCCATTAAGCAACGCGTGCGACTTGGCGGCGAGAATGAGATATTGCCCCGCGCGAGGTCCCGCCCCCCAGCGCACCCAGCGCGAGACAAACTCCGGCGCGTCGGGCGCATCGGGCCGTGTCGCGCGAACGAGCTTGGTCACATAAGCTCCCACGTGACGACTCACCGGCGTTTTACGAACCAGGTGCTGAAACGCGATCAGGCTGTTGCCGTCCAGCACTCGCTCGACTTCACGGGCGGCGTCCTGCGTCGTTTCCATGATGATGCGCTCTTCTTCCTCCGCCGACGGATAGCCCACCTTCACGCAAAACATGAAGCGGTCGAGTTGGGCCTCGGGCAGCGGATAGGTCCCTTCCTGCTCGATGGGATTTTGCGTCGCGATGACGAAGAACGGCTGCGGCAATTCGTGCGTCACGCCCGAGGTGGTCACGCGCCGCTCCTGCATCGCTTCGAGCAATGCCGCTTGCGTTTTGGGCGGCGTGCGGTTGATTTCGTCCGCGAGCAGGAGATTCGTAAAGATCGGTCCCCGCTTGAAGCGGAATTGGCGCGCGTTGGTAACGGGATCTTCCTCCAGCACGTCCGTGCCGGTGATATCCGCGGGCATCAGGTCGGGTGTAAATTGCACGCGCTTGCACTGCAATTCCAACGTCCCCGCCAGCGCCCGTGCCATCAAAGTCTTGGCCAAGCCGGGCGTACCAACGAGGAGACAGTGACCGCGCGCAAAGAGCGCGACGAGGATTTGCTTCACGACCGCCGATTGCCCCACGATCACGCGAGCCATCTCGGACGTCACCCGTTCCTGCGCGGCGTAGAGTTGCGCCACCGCCTCTTCGGGGTTGGAAATTTCCTCGCTGCCACCGGGGAGGGATTCCAGCGAGGTTCGCTCGCTGGAGAATTCAAACTGCGTGGCCCCGATGGCAAACCGCGCCCCATGCTCCAGCCGCAACTCGGGACTCACCCGACCGTCCAGCACGAGCGGCGCGGAATCGTCGTAAGCGCGGGCGAGCCAGGTCCCGCCCTCCTTGGAAACGACAGCGTGTTGCGGTTGCGCGGCAGAGTCGTTGAGGATGACGTTGCAGGAGGGATCGGAACCGATCACCAACGCCGCCCCATCGAGAGGAACTTCCGAGATATGGCCATGGGCCGTGCGAATAATGAGTCGTTCAGTCATAAAATCTTCAAGTCGGCGAACCGTCCCCGGTTCACCCCGTCAATGCGTGGCCGCATACATCAGGATATTCACGCCCAGCGGCGCGGCGGTTTCGGACCGGTACGCGAGCGCCATCGGGTATTCACTTTCCACCCATCCGGCCTCGATGTCGATCGGGCTGTAGATGACCCGCAGGTCTCCATTCAGAGCGACCCCTTCCAACTTCGGCACCTTCACCCCGGCACCGTAACGCATCGCCACGGCGGGAGTGTAATCGGCGTCCTGCACCTTGCTCACCATGCTGAAGATGGGATGCGAAGTGGGCACCGGTTCCAATTTCGAGTTCGGCAAGATGCGGGCCAACTCGCGACGCACCGCGGCATCGAAGACGGAAAGCCCGAGGCCGTTATTGATCAGCAGCGTGCCGTTGCGCTGCAGAAACGCCCGCAACGACGCGACCGCCGCGTCGCTGAAATGGAAATCATCGAGCCCCGTGAGATAGAGAAACGAAACGTTCGAAAGATCATCCTTGCCGGGAGTGACGACGACGCGTTTCAAATTCACCCGCAGCGACGTGCCCGCGCGCAGCTTGGTCAGCAGCGTCACCGCATTGTTTGGATGCACATTGAAGGAGCCGTCATGTTCGATCTGCGCAAAGACAAATTCGTCGGTCGGCGTTTTCTCATCGATGCCCGCAAACAATTCCGGCTTGGCTTCCTCCAGCCCGACGCGGTGATAACCGATGGCATAGGCCACCAGATTCAGTCCCAACGCCTCCGACGACGGCACGTCATAGAATGCCGCCTGCGGCAGCAGCGGCACGTCGTGATTATCCCAGCCGCAACCGAGTCCATACTTGGAGATCAGAACGCCGATGCGGGACCCGACGTAAAGTCCCTCGAAGTAGGGCTTGTCCGATTTCACCACGGGCGAATACTTTACCGCTTTCACGTCACTGACCATGTGATAGATCGGGTGATCGGAAGGAATGACCCGGAATTTCACCTCGGGAAACGCCTGCTGCATGAGCGCGCGCGCCGAGTCATAGAAGTAGGGAGAGCCCGCTACGGAATCAAAGACGATCATGCCGCCCTTGAGCACATAGGAACGCAGGAGCGCGAGGCTTTTCTCGTCGAGCTTCAGCGAGCGCGTGCCGCTAAAAAAGAGAACCGCCATCTTGTCCGGGTCTCCGCTGAAGGAGGAGAGCGTGACCTCTTCAAAGCCGTACTGCAAACCGAGCTTCGTCTGCACCTTGGAGAAAAGCTGCTGCAAATCGGCCGGACACAAATTCCAGTCGGCGATTTTGGTCGTCACTCCCTGCCCATAGGTGAATGACCCCTGCTCGCCCCAGACGACTTTCCCAAAAAGCGGCGGTGGCGTGGGCGTGCGGTTGCGCTCGGTGCGGCGTAGTGGCGTGGCCGGGAGTGGCAGCGGCGGAAATGCTTCGCCGCCGGAAATGCGTTTGGGTGGCGCTTCCGGGGGTTTGCCGAGCGGGACAAACCATTCATTTTCCCCGGCCTGTGCCGACAGAAATCCTGTCAGGATCAAGACGACCGCCAGCCTGCGCATTCGATGGGCCATGTCTATTAAACCCGTTAATGAGTAAAAGGTTGCTACGAAAGCGAATCTTTTGGTCATTTTTTCACTTCGATTTCGGACGGCCATTTCCCCTTGGCCTGAGCTGTGGATTCGCTGTACGGATACTTTTCCACCAACTCCTTCAACGTCTTACGGGCGGAATCGCGTTCCCCTTGAGTAAAAGCAAGGTCCGTGAGGCGGAAAAGAAGCTGACTCCGCGCTCCGGAATCGGTGAGGACCGGCAGCAACCGCCGCGCCCAGATCAAGGCCACGACGCTCTCCCCGCGCTCCTGATACAAGCGCAGCCGGGTCAAGGCCACATCCGAAGCGAGTTTATCAATCGGTGACTGTTTCTCCAAGTCATCGAGGGTTTTCTCCGCCGATTCGAAATCCTTCTTCTCCATGTAAACCGCGGCCTGATCAATCTTCGCGGTGCGCCGGATCGAACTGCGCGCGTCCGCCCCGGTGGCTTCGGCCGTCTGCGCCAGATAAATCTTTTTGGCTCCCGCCACGTCTCCCGCCGCAAGGGCGAGATCCCCGCGCATCACCTCCACCGCCTTGCGCTCCTCCGGCATCAACGTGAGCGGATCAATCGCATTGAGCCGCGTCCGCGCGTCGTCCACGCGATTGGACGATTTCAGAATCACCTGCGCCCCTTGCAAACGCGCCTGATTCGCCAGCGTCTTCGTCGCAGCGGTCGCCTTCTCGCCTGCAGCCCGGTCGATCAGCGCTTGATAGTAAGGCTCCGCATTCGCGTATCGTTTCGCCAGACCGCCGCCCAAGTACGCCGCTGCGCGTTGAATCGTGACAAGATCCACGTCCGAAAAATCGGAGAGTTTCACCGTCACCGCTGGAGTGATTTTCACCAACGCGTCCGCATCTTCGAAAACCGTGAACAATTCCACCACACTCGGCCAATCCGCCGCGCTGATCGTCGCCGGATCGCGCGCCAGCACGGCGTCGCGATGGACGGGAGTCAACTCCGGCTTGCGCGTGGTCAATTGCGTCCAGTTCGGCCTCACATTCACCGGCAAACTCAAACTCCCGATCTCGCCCTGCGCGCCGGTCACGGTCAGCTTCACCTGCCGCACGCCCGGCTTCAGATAGAGATGCTCCACCCGCGAACCGGTCACCGTCGTGCCATCGTCAAACGACCACGTACACGTCCACTCCGGACGCTCGCGATAGAAACGGAATTTGATCAGGATGAAACCGCTCTCCGTGACGTCCGCCGCCGTTACACTCTGCTCCGCGATTTCCCATTCGAACCCAACATTCGGCGCGGTGGGTAAAATCAGTCCCGTGGAATTCGCCAACCCCTCGGGAATCAATTCGTACCCGGCCACATGAGCTGTCGTCATAGGGCGGAAAAATTCACTCCCCGGACGGACCGTCACCCAGCCGGTCGTCGGCGTCTTCACCGCCATGCAGCACACCAGCGGCGTGCGGCCGTCGGGCCGATACCAATAGGCGTTGTAATATTCGAGTTTGTGCGGCCCCGCCTCGAGATCGACGGCGTTGCGGAACTGCCCCCGCGTGCCCGGCCAGACCGCATGCTTTCCCGGCCACTCGACGACGAGCTTGCCGTCGACGAGAATGAATCCCGCGTCGGTGGAAATCACCGCCATCTCGTACTTCCCCGCCGTGGGCGCGTCGAACCAGCCCTGATAATAGGAAAAGAGATTCGTCTGTGGACCGTGCCGATGGCCGCCTTCGAAAATGGTCGGCAACAGCGACCGCCCCAGCACCATCGTGCTTTTCTTCCACGCCGCCAGCATCTCCTCGATGCGATTCACATTGCGTCCATCCCCCGACCGAGTCTCAAGCGCCACCCCCGCTTCGGGAGTCCAGTTCGGGTCCGCCGGAGCGGTGCTCGATCCGACATAGAGAAAATAACGTTTGGCTTCCGAAGAAGAATCGAACACCACCGTGGCCACTTCACCCGGAGCCGACCAGAGCCAGCGCGCGCCCACCTGCTTGCCCGTGGTGTCGTAGACCGTGACCGGAAGCTCGGCCCAACGGGAGTCCGGCAAGCCCACCCGCACCGAGGCGACGCGCGCTTTCTTTTCCGGTTGATTGACCTCAATCACGAACCGCGCAGGGGCGTTCATCACCTGCCAGGGCGTGGGATCGACCGCCCAAAGGGAATAAGACGTGAAGAGGCCGAGCCCGAAAAAGGCGCTTCGTAGTATTCTCCCAAATCGAATGGAGCTCATGCCATCATCATGGCTCGAACCAGCAAGCCCTGACGCACTCCCACTCCTCCTCTTTCAGTGCCGCAATGTCAATCCCGGAGAATCAGGGAACGGAGCTAAAATAGAGAGGCGCGGCCTGTGATTGCCCGCTCATCGCGGCAATCATTTCCTGACCTTCCACCTTGGCGGGCGCACGTCTCTCGACCGGGACCGGAGACGCCACAGCCACGGTCCGCGATAGCGTCACGCGATTCCGCGCCGGCGGTGGCCTCAGACTCGAAACATGCGAGCGAATCGACACGGTGGTCGACGGCGAAAAAAATTGTCCCCATGCCTGCGGCGTGGTTCCACTCATCCACAGCGGCCGATACCGCTCATTGTCCATGCCCCAATAACGGCCGTCTTCATCCCGATAAACGACAAAGGCATGAATGCCGGCTTCATCCGCGCTTTTTCTCCACGCGTAAGTGATCAAATGCACTTCGCCCCCCGCGCGATTCAAGCGGATGTAGAGTTCCCGCGCAAACGGCAGGCAACCTCCTTTGACATATTTCCCCGGAAGATCCTCCGCCACCGCCCGATCAAAAATCGAAAGGGGATCGGACTGGCCATTCGCAAGCGTCGATGAAATTCCTCCGAAATAGCCCACCGCCATCAACGCCGCCAGCCCCATGAGTTGGGATCTGAACCAAATGGGAGCCGGGAGGAAGCGCATATTAGCATTCTTTGAATGACGAAATTCTATCTAATATACCGCCAAAATTACGCTTGTCCTGAATATTTCAAACTCCTTCACAATTATTAGTGTAATTAAAAAGACCACGCTTTGATTCATGCACTTTCCATGCCGCTAGTTTTAACTCGTCAGCTCCTTGGAATCATTTAGTACGTACCCTATGGATCTCTCTTCCGCTCACGCCGCCCCGTCGATTCAAGTCGCCGATTTCCTCCTCCAGCTTCAAGGCGATTTAGCCCACTTTCACGCCACCCTCACCGCCGAGGAGATCAAGCCGCATCTGCATCTTGTTCATCTCTCACTCACTTCCCCGACACCCGTCACCCCCCAGCCGCTGAAGCTCACGTGGAGCCAGCCGATCGTCGACATCCAGGCCATCTGGTTTCCCGGTTGCAACGCCAAGCGCTGGCTCACGCTCCCCTGGGAAATCTCCGTCCAATCCAAGGCCACGCGCGAAGCTCCGGTTGTCAGCCTCTACAATCTCGCCGGAGCCAACCGCCTCACCTTCGCTTGTTCCGATGTCCTCAATCACATCGAAACGACCGCCTCCATTCATGAGGGAAATGCGGCTTTTTCCTGTCACTTCCATTTCTTTGCCCAACCGACCGCGCCATTGCGCGAATACAAGGTCACGCTGCGCATCGACCGACGCGCCTTGTCCTACCATCGCGTACTGAACGACGTGCAATCGTGGTGGGCCTCTCTGCCCGGCATCACTCCCTCGCCCGTTCCCGATGTGGCGCGGCTGCCGATGTACTCCACGTGGTATAGTTTTCACCAGGAACTCACCGACGCGGAAGTGGAACATCAATGCCGCCTCGCCAAGCAACTTGGTTGCGAAGCGGTGATCATCGACGACGGCTGGCAGACCGAGGACAACAGCGGCGGCTACGCCTACTGCGGCGATTGGGAAGTGACTCCAAAGAAATTCCCCGACCTGCGCGCCCATATCGACCGCCTGCATGCGATGGGCATGAAAAGCCTGCTCTGGTTCTCCGTGCCGTTTGTCGGCCCCAAGACCCGTGTCTACGACCGGTTCAAAGGCAAGTACCTGACCGAGGATGAACGCCTGCATGCCGCCACGCTAGATCCGCGCTTCCCCGATGTGCGCGAGTACCTCATCGCGCTCTACGAAAAAGCGATTCGCGATTGGGATCTCGACGGCCTCAAGCTGGACTTCGTCGACCGCTTCAATCCGACTGCGGCGAATTACAATGACGGCGTCACCGGTCGCGATATCGATTCCGTGCCCGAGGCGGTCGACCGCCTGCTGCGCGACACCATGGTCCGCTTGCGCAAGCTGAAGCCCGACGTGCTCATCGAATTTCGCCAAGCCTACATTGGCCCCTTGATGCGCAACTACGGCAATCTCTTCCGTGCTGCGGACTGCCCGAACGACGCCATCTGCAACCGCGTCCGCACCATCGATGTTCGCCTGCTCTCGGGCAACACCGCGACGCACTCGGACATGCTCATGTGGTCTTTGCAGGAGTCCCCGGAAAGCGCCGCGCTTCAGTTCCTCAACATCCTCTTTGCCGTGCCGCAAATCTCGGTGAAGCTCGACAAGATCCCCGCCAGTCACCTGCAAATGCTGCGCTTCTGGCTCGGCTTCTGGCGGGAACACCGCGATGTCCTGCTCGATGGCACGCTCGAACCGCTCTCGCCCGAACTGCAGTATCCCTTCATTGTCGCGAAGAAGGCCTCGCAATGGATCGGCGCGTTCTACGCCGATGTCGTCGCCCCGCTGCGCGAACCGTTGCCGCCGGAGCTCTGGTTCGTCAATGCCGCGCACCAATCACGCGTCGTGGTCGAACTCCCCTCTGCCGCCGGAACGTATCAAATCGAAGAATACAACGTCCTCGGCGAGCTCGTCGAAACCCGCAACGTTACGCTGACCGCCGGTCTGCATGCGCTCAAGGTTAGTCCCTCGGGCCTGCTCCATTTGAAACGCGGCTAGCGCAGTGTCAATGCAGGCCGATCCTTCGACAAGCTCAGGATGACGGGTTGGAGAGGTAATCTCAAACGGTGGCGAGGAGTTCTTGTAAGAGCGGAAACTTACCGCCAGACATTACTTTCATTCCACGTCATCCTGAGCTTGTCGAAGGATCGGCCTGGAAGCTTCATGATCTGTCACAACGCGACAGATTAATTGAAAAAACTTAGCGAACGATCACACCACTAACGCGCCCCGCAAGCCCACCATCTTCGGATGGTCGGGCAATCCGAACTCGCGCCGCAGCAACATCGGGTGCAACACCCGCACGCCCTCCGCGCCGATCTTGCCCGGCTCCAGCGCCAGATGCGACGCGGTTGCGGGAGATTCGACCTCATTCAGAAAAAACACCTTCACCCCACGATCGTGCAACGCATTCCAGACGACCCGGTGAATCGTAAGCACTCCGTCGATCCGCTGGCGGCGAACGTTCTTCCCGAGCGCGGCCGCTCCTTGCATCGGTCCCAGATAGAGAGCCGACTGCCCCACTCCCCCGCACCACGCGCTGTACCCGCCGATCCAGCGATGATTCGTGCGGGTCTCCAGTGCCCCCTCCACCGCCAACGCGATCCGTCGGCAGCCGTGCTCCCGCAAGGTCTGCGCGCCATCCATGGCGCCTTGAAAATAATCCATCGCCACGGCATGCAGCGCCGGTTCATGCACCAGCGCCCCGATGGATACAGCGGCGAATTGCGACCAGTCCCAGCCCTCGAATTTCCACGAGACATCTGACGGACCGATCAGTACGCCGTGAAAGCCGCGATGAAAAAGCAATCGTCCCAGCCGTCGCCGGGCCGCCGTTTCCGTGGGCAGGCGAAACGATTCCACCCCATATCCGAGCCATGCGGCCTCCTGCTTGACTCCCGCCAGCACGTTCGCGCTGTACGGCGTGCCATCGCAATCGATAAAGGCCAGCCCATTTCCCTGCCCACTCCCGGCGCGATTCGTCCGATAGGCCGCGAGCGCCGACAAGGCCGGATCGGGTTGATATCCCAGCTTGGAGATCGCCTGCCGCACTCGCGCGACCGTTTTCGCCTTCACCACTTTCGTGCCACGCACGACTCGCGAGACCGTCATGCCGCTCACTCCCGCCGCGCGAGCCACATCGGTCAGCGTGGGACGTTTTTCGGGAAAGGAAGCGGCCATGCCTGGAAATATAGCAACGACAGGTCTCAAAAAATAGAAAAATGTTATTGTAAACATTTCTACTCGCTTGGCCTTCACCCACGCACAGCCGATACTGCGTCCATGAGCCAACCTCTCACGTCCCCCTCCCCGGTGCCGCAACTCCCCCAATCTGTCAGCGGTGTCGTTCCCGCCTACGCTCAAATTGCCGATTTCGGTCCTCCCCGTAGCGAAATCGGGGTGGGCTGTCTGATGCCCTGGAATGGCCGTCTCTACATTCTCAACTACTCTTCTCATCGTCGCGGCACCGGCACGGGGACGGGATTGCGGGTGATTCATGAGGATTTCGTGATGCACCGGCACCCCGCGGCCGTGGATGGCACCTATGCGAACCGCTACATTCACGCTCCCAGCAGCCAGCTCATCATCGGACCGCATGTCATCGACACGCAACACCACGTCCGCACCGTCGAAGGGCTCATCGACATTCGCATCTGCGGCACCGCCACCCATCTCACCGATCCGGAAAATCTCGTCTACGTCCTCGGCATGGAAGGCGAACTCTTCGAACTCAATGTCCATACCCTGGCCCTTCACCAAATCTTTGATCTCATCAAGGAACTCGCCACTCCCGGCGAAGGCAGTTGCCACTTCAAGGATTGCTACACATCGGTTGGACGGCTGGTAGTTGCGGAAAACGATTACGACGAGGAGGACTTCCTCGGTCGCGGTCGCAAAGGCCGTCTCGCCGAATACGATGGCACCAAATGGACAATCATCGAACGCACCGCGTTCATTGGTCTGGGTGGCCTCGGTCACTTCGGCGGCACCATCTTCGCCAACGGCTGGGATCGCGCCTCGGCGATTCTCAAGGTCTACACCGACGCGGACAAAACGTGGCGCAGCTATCGCCTGCCCAAGGCATCGCATTGCTGGGATCACAAATGGCAAACCGAGTGGCCCCGCATCCGCTCGGTCGAACACGAACGCCTGCTCCTTGATCACCACGGCATGTTCTATGAGCTCTCCCCGTGGGCTTATGGCAACCGCATCTTCGGCCTGCGCCCGATCTCCACGCATCTTTGGGTCCATGGCGATTTCTGCACGTGGAAAGGCATGCTCGTCATCGGAGCCGACAACGCCAGTGCCGACGGCGGCGGCAATGTCCTCTGCGCCGAGCCGCAATCCGCCGTCTGGATGGGCCGGACGGAAGATCTCTGGAAGCTCGGCAAACCGACCGGTTGGGGCGGCCCGTGGTGGGAAGAGCCGGTGCAAAAGGGACAAACCTCCGATCCATATCTGATGACCGGGTTCGACAAAAAATGTCTCCACCTGCATAGCGACGGATCAAGCGCCGCGAGTTTCCGGGTGGAAGTCGATTTCCGGGGCGACGGTCACTGGATGCCCTATGCCACCCTCACCACCGGCGATGGCGGTTACGTTTACCACGCTTTCCCCGAAGGCTTCAGTGCCCATTGGGTGCGCGTGGTGGCCCTGAACGAGACCCGCGCCACGGCGCAGTTCCATTACACCTGAAAATCCGTTTGCAGGGGAATGGGAGCCTTGGCCCACTCCCTGCAGCCAAAAATATCGCACACGTAGCAAACCTAGCTCACCTAACGCAAACGCCCTTCGCGGTAGGTGTGCTATAACTCGTGGCATGGCCGCTTCATGTCCCTCTGAAATCTCAAATCTGCAATTTGAAATTTCCCGGTTTGGTCTACACCGACCGCGACACCCAACAGAAGCGGTCGATTCTCGTCGCGCTTTGTCGACGATCTTTTTTTTCGCGCCTACAACGATTCTTGTCTCTCGCCCGCGGACGTTTTACCCTATCCGCTTGCACTCGACCCTTTCCCCAGCCGATGCCAAGCGCATCACCTTTTTCTATGAACGCTGGCGCGCCCTCGGCGGCGGACTTCTCGAAACCGCCAGCACCACGTTCCTGCTCCTGATCGCCCTCCGTCATTACCACGCCGATTCCATTTCGAAAGCAATCGTTGCCGGAGGCGGATCAGCCGGTCTCCTGCTCAGCCCTCTCCTCGTTTACATTTCGGGAAAGCTGCATTGGCGCGCCGCCACGGCCGCCACGTGGCTGAGCGTGATCGGTGCCGGAGGATTTCTTCTCGCCGCCCTGCTACCGTGGCTGCCCGGCTTTGTCACGGGCTCTGTGCTGGGAATGGTCTGTCTCGCCATGACGATCCCGATGCAGACCCAGATTTCGCAGGACAACTATCCCGTGAGCGAACGCGGCTATCTCTTCTCCCGCACCGTCGTGCTCCGCATTCTCGCCGCCGCCGTCTTCAGCGAACTCATCGCACGCGCCCTCACCGATCATTTCAACCGCTTTCCTCTCCTCATGCTCGCGTATGCGGGTGCCATGCTGGCCTCGGCTTATTGCTTTTCGCGTTGCCCTTCCCGGATCATTCCCACCGAGGAAGGCATCAGTCCTTTGCAAGGGTTGCGCGTGCTCAAGGAAGATCCGCAATTCCGCACCACCCTGATCGCATGGATGTTCATGGGCTTCGCCAATCTCATGATGCTCGCCCTCCGCGTGGAATACCTCGGCAATCCCGTCTACGGCCTGACCCTCACCACCGGCATGATCGCGCTCATGACCAGCATTCTCCCCAACATCGCCCGCATGATCATGAGTCCCGTCTGGGGAAAACTTTTCGACCGGATGAACTTCTTCACCCTGCGCATCGTCCTCAATATCGGATTCGCCATTGGCATCGTCACCTTCTACACCGGTAACAGTCTGCCCGGCCTGATCGCCGGGGCACTCATCTTCGGTATCTCCGTCGCGGGCGGCGACGTGGCGTGGAGCTTATGGGTTACCAAATTCGCGCCGCCGGAACGGGTCGCCGAATACATGGCCGTCCACACTTGCCTGACCGGACTACGCGGCATCATTGCCCCCCTCGTCGGCTTCCTGCTCCTCAGCCATTATTCTGTCGACGTCATGGCGCTCTTTTCCGGCGCACTCATTCTCATTTCGTGTGTCATTCTCTGGCCCGAACGCAAGGTCGCCCGGCCCAATCCCCACGCCGCGCCGCTCACGGAAGACGTGACTGACTAATGATTGCTCTGACTTCTTCCCCTTGGATCAAACGCGGCGGCAGATTACGTTGCACAGCCAGCGCGGCAGCGACTCCCGCCGCCTGGCCAATCGAGCAGCACGTGGGCATGACTCGAAAACTACCCGCCGCTTCGTGACTCGCGCTAATGCATCGCCCGGCGGCAAGAATCCAATCCTTCTCCTTCGGCACGAGACAGCCATAGGGAATGCCATACCGGTGAGACTGCGACAGCTCAAACGAATCCCGCTTCCCTTCCGGATCATGGATATCGATGGGATAGGCGCAGAAACACACCGAATCCGATGGAGTTTGGCACGACAACACCTCCCCTTCGGAAAGGCAATTCATCCCCACGATGCGGCGCGTCTCCCGCACGCCAATCTGTGGTCCGGTCGAAACCAGATACGCGCCTTCAAAACCAGGAACATACTTCTGGAAAAACCGCCACAGTTCCCACGCCTGCCGACGTCCTTCTGCTTCCGCGCTCGAGAGATCGGAGAGACACGAACCGTCCGCATTGAGCACACGCGTGGCATTGATACTCACCTGCGTCTTATCCCACGGATGCGTCCAAAACATCGCGATGTCCTCTCGCGGAATGGTCCACTCGCCGCATTGCCGCGCTACACTGATTTCATCGCGGCGAGAGCTGCCCTCGATCGCATGCCCTTCGGGAATAAGATGCCCACCACTCGCTCGATAACGCTCCCGATCGAAACCGCCCAACCGCACAATCATTGTCATCGGTTGCGTGCGCTGATCGCCATTTCGGCCCACGGCTGTTTCCACACCCACCATCGAAGCCACATCTGCGTCACCCGTGGCATCAATAAGACATCGGGCCTGAACCGACACCCGATCGCTCTTACCCCAGCACCCCAGTTGCCAGGCCGAGTCCTCCCATACCACCTCACCCGGATACGCATGATAAAGAACTTCCACCCCAGTCTCTGCAAGCAATTGATCCAAAATAGACTTCAATGCTTCCGGCTCAAAAACATCACAATGTCCGTCGGGCGTCCGGTAATGCGCCGTCTGCGCATCGAGTGCTGTGATAATCTCGCGATAAATGGAATCTGAAAGATCGACTCCCTGATCCCGGTAATTGATAAACACGGACAACCCCGCCGCCGTACCCATGCCACCGCAAAATCCTTGTCGTTCGACCAGCAGTGTCCGGCATTGATGCCTTGCCGCGGACACGGCCGCGGCGACGCCCGCCGGACCGCCACCCACGACTACGACATCGTATGCTTTCCGTTTCATTCTCAGCTCTTTCCCAAACGACACGGCATGAATTTAATCCGAAGTCTCTACACGAAACTGATCGACTTTGGTCACCGATGGTTTCGGATTTTGCAACTCGATTCTGGCCCATTTGATCGAGGGCGATTTCCTGATTGCCCCCGCATAAAAATCCTCACCATTGACTGTCACCGTTAACACCAATGTCGCAAAGTCGAAGACAAGTTTAACATTATTGAATTCATTTCGATGAAAATCCCGGACCTCTCCCGATTTCAATACCGCAGTACCTTCATACACCGTCGTTTTTCCGCCCGCACTCAACACCACATATACTTGCCCACCCAGTGCAGGATTCGCCTCATTCCAGAGCGTTGCCTTCTTGTCATTACTAAATCCCAATGCGATCCAGCGCTCGCTCCCTCCCTCTTCTCCATTCGTCACGCGGCACGACATCGAGACTTTCCCCGACTCAACCACAAGCGGCACTTGAGCGCGGGTCGATCCGTCTCCGTCCACCTCGAGAAAACCGGCCTTCGCGTCACCTTTCAGAACCACATTGTTATAAGCATCCCACGTCGCATTTCCCTCCTCCGTGACCAAACCATTGAGCATTACTCCCGATTTGCGCGCCCCAGTAAGATGGAATGCATCCGCAATGATTCTTTCCGCCTGCAACGAACTTGTCATCAGACAACAAACACAGATCACATGGCTCAACTTCATATTAGCACCTCTATTTCGCAATCGAATCGTTTGTGAACAACGCGGAGAACCCGGCATCCTCCAATTGATTTCCCTCAACGGTCGCGCCAGGGCAGTTTTTAATTTGAAATGCCGCGCTGAATGGAGGAGTCGGCACAGCGACAGCGCCCGTCCGTACGACTCGATTTCCGATCAGCGAAAGATTCTGCACTTGATTGATCACCGCTGCCGGGCCAGTCAACTTCTCGAAACGGTTATTCTGAATGACAATATCCGCATACCACACGGAAGTGTCATCGCCGCTTCGTTTTGAGCCCATCGGATAGATCTTGATCGCCGGCTCATTGCCACCGAGCCCTTCAAAACGATTCTCTTCAATTCGAATTCGGCGTGCGATCGGACCCTCCGCCCAAATCGATGCCTCATGATGCAGTACGATTGCCCAGCCAGATCCAACCTCCCGATTGGAAAATGTATTGTCGCGAATTTCTCCATCCGTCGCACTCACCAAAATGCCCCGTCCCCGATGTGGGCCAAAGTAGTTATTCTGAAAGAGAAAACCTTTCCCGGCTTCGCTCAGATTATAAAACAAGATTCTTTTTTCCGACACATTAAGAGTGGCAGGCAACTCCTCCACAAAAGTCACCTGCCATCCTTCGCTTGTTATTTTCGCCTCTTGCACCTCATACGACTGCCCAGATTTTCCATCTACATCCAGATACTCCAGCATGTCTCCGCCTCGGATCGTGAACGTGTGCGCGTCACAGAGAAGCTCCCGGGAGCTGATACGTTTGAGTGGGCGTATGGCAGAGCTATGAATATTGATCGCATCGTCCCCCATCCCTTCAAATCGACAATTCTGCACCGTCAAAGGCCCGCGCATTCCTCGAGCATGAACGCCGTCCGCATTGGTAGAAATCAAACGGGAAGACTTCGGTAAAATCTCGACGGCGCAATGATCGAGCTTCACGTTCGAGGAAAGATAAGGGAAGAAGGCCAATCCCGGCGATGCATAGACCTTGAGATTGCGGCACGTAATCTGATTGCTTTCGACTAGAGACACAGCGGCAATATACGCCCGCGCCCAGTGAATGTATCGATCCCCCACCGCCAACTTTGATCGCCTCAAAGCCTCGGGATAGCCTGCATATTTATTGAAAGTGCCAAACGGCAACTTCGGATTAATTCGAAGCCTCCACACCTTGGGTGTCACTTCATTCACAGGTTCAGCCCCGATCACGATGGGACCATAGATCGCTGACTCACTCCCATTTTGCCGCACGGTATAACCCATGACGCTTTTGGCTCGTTGATAGGCAGGATTATTAAAATCCAGAAATTGACCGCCTTCCTCTAGGCGCAAATCAAAGGTCTGATTATCCAAGTCCACGGCAGCAATCGTTCCCTGCGCATACGGCACGGGATCATAATCAATCTGCAGGTCGGAAACACTGACGTCCTCACAACGGTGCAGAACCAAGGCCGCCGTTTCGGGGTCAGTTATTACAAGGCGGGTGTGAGGAGTACCCTTAATCGTAAGCTTAGCCGCTCCTTCAATATAGAGCGCCACTCGCGGCCCCCAATGGCCGGAGCGCGAAACACCGCCGAGTCGATACGTTCCTTCAGCAAATCGAATTTCCGTTCCGGGGCCCATTTTGATTGCGGCCTCGAATGACTGACGAATCGCCGGACCGGAATCATCCATCGTCCCTGGCTTTGCACCAAAATCGCCTACATGCACCACTTGCGCGGAGCTCTCCTTCTCTTGGACTATTTTGATAGGTGTCGTTGAGCCAACTCCACCCGGCCTCTCGCAGGCCGCCAGACTGAACGTCAGGACCATGATAAGGGACATCATTCGAAAAGAACTCAGGATACGCATTCTTTAAAACCTATTTGACGAGACTCCAGTAATCATCCGTCCCACCCGGACGATGTTCACTGGAAAACATCTCTTCCTTCTTTTCAAAAGTGATATGCCCATCGAGCCAACAAACGGGCACTCCGCTCTTAAAAATCTGGGCAGTTTGCTCAAAATCCGTATTACGGACAATGCCCTCGGCTGCCTGCCAAGAACCAAAATTCCCCACATGCCCGTGTGTAAATAAAACGGTGGATGCGGGCTTGTTTGCCTGGAGCAATCGCGGCTGGCTCGACCAGTCATAAGAATAACCGTTTGCATTCAAATACAGGTATGCATTGATCGCGAATGTGGCGGAGATCAAGGGAGGGGCGTTATACTTCCAGGCTGCACCCGCGCAACTAAATGGAGATTTCAATCCAGCCCGACGTACTCCCGCATCGTTAATGGCGTTCTTACCTGTTATCGGATCATTAAAAACACTATTACCTCCCACCCCGAAGTGCGAATCGCCCAAATAGACCGCAACCGGGTTTGACCAATAAATGGACCCGCTAATCGCCGGAGGCAGGCGCATATTATTGTCTTGGGTGTAGAGAGCCATCAATGAGGCCAATTGTCGCAGTCGATTTGAAGAATCAGCCGCTCTCGCCCTCTCCATGATCGTAGTTATCGCGGGAAACATCAGGGCCGCCAGAATGGAAACGATCGCCACAACCACGAGTATTTCCACCAATGAAAAAGCTCTTCTGGAGGTTGGCGTCGGCATGGAGATTTTAGTCTACTCTCTAATTCATGAGCCACTGCTTTGACCGCTCACCGATTACACACTGAAATCATTATTTGGGCGAGAGCGGAAAGCGCTCTTTCCTCATCAATCGTACCAGCAGAAAACCGGATGCAGCCAAACCCATCAAGAGGACCATCGACGGCTCCGGTACGGCACTGGCCGAAAAGCTGTCCACCTGCGCGTCCAAAGCCGTCGGGCTATTCCACTCGATACGAGCGTAATTGATCGTTGGAACGTAAGAGCTTGTTGCGCTATAAAAAAGACTTCCATTGATCGTGACCGATACGATCGCCGCACTAAAGTCGTAATCCAACTGAACCATATTGAATGACGAACTGCTAAAGCTCGGTGCAGCAGCCGTTTTGAGACTGGTTGTCCCTTGATAGACCGTCGCAGAACCTGAGCTGCTCAATAGCACCCAGAATTGACCACCCGTAGTCGTGTACAAGTTACTTGAACTCTGATTCAGGAACCCAAGTCCAGTCCAACCTGTGGCACCCGTATCGATGTTGGCCGATAGGGAAAGGATACCAGAGGAAGCACTGAAAGCAACTTGCGCCCGAGTTCCACCGCTGGTGTTCGGCGTGATGTAACCATTACCCGCATTCTCCTCAAAAACCACATTACTATAGGCGCTCCAAGTCGCACCACCCACTTCGGTTGTTACGCCACTCAATGCCCCATCCAGGGTACGACCCGATGAAATGGTAAAATCATCGGTAATAAGAATGCTGGCCTGTACGGGTTTGGCCAATACGATCGTCAAAGCAAGCAACACGGTGACTGCGAGACTTCCAACAGATAAGGAGGGAGCAGTTTTCATAGGATTGGTAATTTCTACGATGAGTTATATGCCAAAGCGTAATTGAATGCCTTCCCTGTCTTGCCATTCCTTAGCACAATATTGCCAAGAGTCTTTGCTATAGGTATGATAGCGTTGTGTCCAAGAAAGCCAGTCGAGTTCCCAGCTCCTTCACGAAGGAGGATTATCCGGTTCGAGTCACTTGGATCACCAAGCAGACGGACAATCCACTCCATCGACAGCCACTGTGGGAAATTGTGCTAGTCCTTCAAGGACAAGCCATGCATCACATTGGGCAGGCTTCCTATCCCATTCAGGCTCGGGACGTCTTTGTCATTAACGATAAAAATCGCCACAGTTACTCGGAAAGTCGTGATTTGCGCACCGTCAGCGTCACATTTGATTATCAGAAACTCAAAATCAAGCGCTGGCCAACCTTCATCCTGCGCGGATTTCAGAAACTTTTTAATCCTAGAGCGCTGCGTGGACAGACCGCGGCCACGCAATCCCGCCTTCACATGGATGAAAAAAATTATTTCAACGCCGTCGCCCTGATTCAGGAAATTGAAAAAACCAGCCGTGAACGATTTCCTTGCTGGCAAATGCTGGTGGATTGCCATTTCCGTCATCTTGTTCTGCTTCTCTCCCGGGCTTATGACGGTTATCTGCGTACTCACGATGAAGCTTTGGAGCGAATGACCGAAGCCACTTCCTTTTTGCAAAAAAAATTCAGACAGGAAGTGGATCTGAATCAGCTGGCCAAGGATATGGGGATGTCGCAACGAACCTTCTATCGTCTCTTCAAAAGAGCCACGCGCCAATCCCCCCTGTCCTACCTGATCCGGCTCCGCATTCAATACGCCTGCGATCAACTCCGAAATACGGATCGCCCCATCACACCAATCGCTTTTGATTCCGGGTTCTCTGATAGCAATTACTTCGCCCGCGAATTTCGCAAGATAATCGGCGAAAGCCCCACAGCCTATCGCGGACGCTGGGCCGACTAGTTCCGGCTCCGAGACTTTCACGGCATTTTATTATCCGGGAAAGAGCAATAGATCGTTAGAAAAACGCAACCCCGGGAAAGGCAACTCGGCCGGGAACCTTTATGGTGGATCGTGACGAAATCATTTCGCACGAGAGAAACCATGCCTGACTTTTCCTGTTACAAGCTCATCGCCAGAAAAGGCACCCCTACCATTCCGGCGCTTTTATTGACCTTCCTGTTGACCCTGACGACAACGGGAACCTCTTGGGCCGAAACAAATTACTCTCAGCTGACGGATGGAATCAAGCAGCGCTTGGACAAGACTGAAGCGCTTTATCGCGAGAAGAAGAATGCGGAAGCGAAGGATATGGTGCAAAGCGCCTATTTTGAGATTTTCGAAAATCTGGAAGGGCCGATCCGGATTAATCTCTCCGCCCAAAAAAGTTTCCAGATGGAAGCGGCCTTTGGCGAAATCCGCCGCATGATCGGCGAGAACAAGTCCCAAGCTGAAATTGCCAAGAAGGTACAGTGGTTAAAAAGCGAATTAGATGCCGTCCTGCCCATCCTCAAGAACGGACATACTCTGCAGGGGGAAGAGGCGCACGACACCTATACTAATAAGGAAGTTACCGGGCAATGGCAGGAGAGTCTCAAAAAGATTGAGGATTTGCTCGCAGAAGCCATTGGCCTGTATCGCGAGGAAAAGTGGCAGGAGTCCTCGGAAAAAGTGCAACAAGCGCAATATGACGGGTTCAAAAATACCGAACTCGAGATGGCTGTACGTCGTCATCGCTCCTCCGAAAAAGCAGCGAACATTAATGCCCGGTTTTCAACTCTGATCACGTTGACTTCAAAGCCGGGGCAACTCAATGAAATCGCGTATCAGGTCACCGGACTCCTGCAAGCCACTGCGGATTTACTTCCCAACCTTCCGCCCAGCCGCGATGCGGTCGCCATTACCACCACGCCTGATGTAGCGGATACGACGTCAGATGCCAATTGGGTCCAGGTCGCGCAAAAAATCGACCATGCCATCACGACCGCGATCGCCCGCTATGCGCAAGGAGAGAGCAAAGAGGCTATTTCCGCCGTGCAAAATACTTACTTCGACCTCTTCGAAGCCAGCGGAATGGAGAATAAAATCGGAGCGCGCGATGCCGCCTTCAAATCCACTCTGGAAGGCTACTTCACCCGCATCGTGAGCTTGATGAAGGCACAGCAGCCAGTCGACAAACTCAACGAACAAGCCACCGCCTTGCGTCGGGATCTCACTACGGCTGCCGCAACCTTGTCAAAAGGGCAGCAAGGCAATTGGGCGATGTTCGTTTACAGCCTTCTGATTATCATTCGCGAAGGCGTCGAAGCGCTGTTAATCGTCGCGGCCATCATTGCGTATCTGGTCAAGAACAAGCATCACGACAAGCTGCCGCTGATCCGGCAATCGATCATTGTCGCCTTAGTAGCGAGTCTCGTCACCGCGGGACTCTTTCAACTCCTTTTTTCCAACTCCGGAGCGAGTCGCGAGCTCCTCGAAGGTGTCACCATGCTTATCGCTGTAGTGGTACTTTTCTATATGAGTCACTGGCTTCTGGCTAAGGCGGAGGCCAAGCAATGGAAAGCCTATCTCGAAGGCAAACTCTCGACTTCCCTGAGCCGGGGTTCCCTGATCGGCCTGTGGATCGCCAGTTTTCTGGCCGTCTATCGTGAAGGCGCAGAGACCACGCTTTTTTATTATGCCCTGCTCGGAGATGCGACTCAGGCAGGCGCGAAGCTGGCGGTATTTGCCGGTTTTGGCGTGGGCTGTGTCATTCTGGTGCTGCTCTATATTGCCATGCGCTTCACGGTGGTGAAACTACCCCTGCGCCCCTTCTTCCTTTTCACCGGATGGTTCATGTACGTCATGGCCTTTATTTTTGCAGGGAAAGGTGTGCTGGAGCTGATCGAAGGCAAGCTCTTCAAGCCGACGCTCGTTCCCGGAATTCCCGAAATAAGCTTGCTGGGAATTTATCCCTACATCGAAACCCTCCTCCCCCAAGCTTTGTTGATTTTGGCTGCGGTCGTCGCCATTTGGTTTGAACGTCGCCGTCAGGAGCCAGACGCACTCCATCGCGAGCCGTCTTTGGCAAAAGAAAAAGTGAACCCCTAAATTAAAGGAAGATGCAAAACAAATGAAACTCAACACATTCAGGAAAGCCTGTCTCGCCACGGGGCTGCTCATCGCTCCGTTGTCGATGATGGCCTTTGAAGAAGTCCCGGTCGGAACGCCCGTTACGCTCAACAACATGGAAATCGCCGCTGTCTATTTGCAGCCGATCGAAATGGAACCGCGTGGCATGGGCTTGCCCGCCGACAAAGCCGATGTCCATCTCGAAGCGGACATTCATGCCACGGAAGGCAACAAGAATGGATTCGGCGCGGGCGAGTGGATCCCCTACCTGACGATTAATTACACCCTCACCAATCTGGACACCGGCAAGACCCAGAAAGGCACCTTCATGCCGATGGTCGCTGGAGACGGTCCGCATTACGGCGATAACATCAAGATGCTTGGCGTGGGAAACTACAAGCTCACCTATAAAATCGAACCGCCTTCCAAGGCTGGCATGCACCGACACACCGACAAGGAAACGGGCGTAAGCCGCTGGTGGGAACCGTTTGAGACCACCTATACCTTCAAGTACACGGGATTGAAAAAATAAGAACATTCGTGGCGAAGTCGCCATTCGCGGGGCCGGTTCTCACTGGATCGGCTCCGCGCGCTTTTGATCACCGCTGAAAACATCATGTATTTCCTCACCTCCGTCCTGGGACTCTTCCTTCCCGCCGCCTTGCTGCTTGGCTTGAGCTGGGCTGGACGTCCTGCCGCGTCGCCCCGGCGTTTGCTCGGCATCTCACTTCTCTTCGCCGTCGTCGGAGTCGTTCTGGGCCGCGCCCTACCCACCAATCCCACGACGCTCCTTTATGCGTCCCTCGCGCAGATTCTTCTTCTCCTCTTCTTTCTCGCTTCTCAGAAATTGGCTTCAACTTGGATCGGTTATCTCTGGCAGGGAATTCTCATCGGCGCTGGCGCCTTTCGCTGGGGGCAGGATCGCAACTTAAACGCATTCACTGCCACGGGAATCATTAATACAGACCTGCTGGTGAACCTGACCGCCGTTGTCTTCGGTTTCGGTTTGCTCACGATTCTCGCCCTGCAAGTGGCCGCGATCTGCCGATTACAGCCTCGCCTGCGCTGGCCGTTGCTGGCAGCCTTCACCGCACTCTTACTGGTCCCGTTGATCGGTGACAGCGCACTGGCTCTGATTAAACTCAAAGCGATCAATCTCACCACCTCGCACCTGAGCTTTACCGCCCGAGCCACCGATTTCGCGACGCGGCTGCCGTATATTTACCCACTGGTGTTCATGCATCTTGTTTTCTGGCTGGTCTGGAAAGTGGTGATCCCACGTCGTGCCGCCTGCCGGGTGGAAGACCCCATTTTACGGCGCAAGGCGCTCGCCGATTATCGCTACGCCTTTCGACTTGCCGCCGGTTCACTCGTCGTCGTTGCGGTGGCACTGGCCAGCCAGTGGTACTGGGACAGCGTCGCGTCCCAACCGCCAAAACTCTCGCAGACCACGCGCCTGACATTGGCGGAAGATGGGCAGATTCATCTCCCGCTTTCGACCTTTGCGGACAATGATCTGCACCGCTTTGATTGGGTCGCGGAGGATGGCAAAGTGGTCCGCTTCTTCGCTCTCAACCGCTACAATGATCGCCAGAGCGTCACAACTGTCTTTGATTCCTGCATGCTCTGCGGAGACAAGGGCTACGCATTGCGCGAAGGGCAAGTGGTCTGCATTGCCTGTGGCGTCCGCCTCTTCCTACCGTCCGTAGGAACGCCGGGCGGTTGCAATCCCATCCCGATGTCCGGATGGAAAGTCGTGGGCGACGAATTGATCATTCCGAAGGACTCCATTGAAGCGGGCATGAAATATTTCACCACAGTGGAAGAACAGCAGGTCACCGATCCAGTAAATGGCGAAAAAATGCTGAGTTCGAACGCAAGGCGAAGCTACGAATTCGGAGCGAAAACCTATTTCTTCTCGAATGAAAAAAACTACGAAACCTTTGTCGCCACGCCAGAAAAGTACGTCAAGAAAACGAAGACCAAGTCATGCTGCCCCGGCTCATAATCCAATCGTGGCGTCATAACCTGCGACGCAAGGCCCTCGCGGTGGTCACCGTATTGTTCGCCGCCGCCCTGGTCTCCGCTCTGCTCGCCGTCTCCATTGACGTGGGCGACAAGATGGCTCGCGAAATGAAATCGTACGGAGCCAATATCCTCATTGAGCCCACCGGGCAGGCGGTACTGCCCGCGCTCCTCGGTGAGAATGCCAGCCCGCTGCCAAGTCAGGATCTACTCAACGAATCGGATTTACCCAACATCAACAACATCTTTTGGCGAAACAATATTCTCGGTTACGCGCCGCTTCTCGTCGGCAGGGCAAAAGCAAACGGTCGCGACACCGTCATCACGGGAACTTTTTTCAACAAGTCATTCCCGCTTGCGGATGAACCAGGATACCACACCGGTCATAAAGTCATCAGCACCTACTGGAATGTTTCCGGAGAATGGCCTGACGATGAAAAAACAGAAGCCTTGGTAGGGCGCAAGCTGGCCGAGAGCACAGGTTGGAAAGCAGGCGACACGGTCGAATTGACCCAGTCGCAACGGCGGCTTCGCGTGAAAATCACCGGCATTCTTGAGACCGGAAGCGCGGAGGATCAACAACTCGTGCTTCCGCTTGTCATCGCCCAAAAATTATTCAATCAGGAAGGCAAAGTCCAAAGCATCCGGATCTCCGCGCTGACGGTTCCCGAATCGCAACTTTCGCGCAAGGCGCGTCGCGATGTGGAGTCACTCAACGCCGGGGAATACGATAGCTGGTATTGCACCGCCTACGTTTCTTCCATCGCGCATCAACTGGAGGAAGCGTTACCCGGCACGGCCGTACGCCCAATCTGGCAAGTCGCCGCTTCGGAAGGCGTGGTGGTGGGCAAAGTCCAGTTGCTCTTGATCGTCGCCACAGTGGCCGCGCTGATTGCGGCCTCGATGGGGATCGCCTCACTGACCACAACAAGCATTCTGGAGCGCACGCAGGAAATCGGACTGATGAAAGCTCTGGATGCGCGGCTCTGGCAAATCCTGGCACTGTTTTACGCCGAATCCGCTTTGAATGGACTTGTCGGAGGTTTGCTCGGATGCGTCGCGGGCTGGGGATTGGCGCAGCTCATTGGCAGGGAGCTATTCGGAGCAGCGTTGAATTTCAACTGGATTGTCGTGCCAACTGTTCTGGCATTGTCGATTTTAATTTCATTGATCGGAACGTGGATTCCCGCCCAGCGCATTGCCAAATTGTATCCCGCGGAGGTGCTATATGGTCGCCACTAAAACGTCGCGTACCCATATGCTCGGTCGGCTGGTATTCCGCGCGCTGGCGATGCGATTGCGCCGCGTCGCTGTTGTCTTTGCGGCACTTGCTGTGGGCGCGGCGATCGTCACAGCCATGGCCGCCGTGTATTTTGATATCACAGCCAAAATGAGTCGTGAGCTGCGCACCTATGGTGCCAATTTCTATATCGGCCCGAGCGAAGGGGCTTCCATGTCCGAATCGGTCCATCAACAGGTGATTGACGAAGCACCTCCCGGCTTGATTTCCGCCGGAACACCTTATCTCTACGGCGTCGTACGCACGGAAATGTCCAAGGTGGTGCTGATGGGCGTGCAGTTCGAATCGCTGCGTCCGCTCGTTCCCTATTGGCAAGTCGCGGGAAATTGGATCGGCGTCAATTTCGACGATCGCAATGCCATGATCGGTCGCAAGCTGGCGGAACAATTGGAACTGGGGATTGGTAAAACAGTGACCTTGGTGCGGGGTGATGAGAAGCGCTCGTTTCAAATCAAGGGTCTCATCGAAACCGGCGACGCCGTGGACAACGTGCTGATCGTTAATCTCTCCGTTGCGCAGCAATGGCTACGTCAACCGGGACAGGCCAGCCACATTCTCTTACGAGTCAATTCCGATCCAAGCCGCGTAGACGCTTTCGCTACCGAATTGCGCAAACTTCATCCTGATCTCGACATCCGACCGATTCGGAAAATCTCAGCCTCGGAGGGTCAAGTACTGGGAAAAATAAAAGGACTGATGGGACTCGTCTGCGTGGTGATTCTCATTTTATCCACCCTCTGTGTGAACACCACTCTGCTCGCCATTGTCAGCGAACGTTCGCGTGAGTTTGCCCTGCAAAAAGCGCTGGGCGCCACCAATCGCAGTATCGTAGGCCAGATCGTGATCGAAACCGCGTTGATTGTTTCCGCCGCTGTGATTGCGGGCTGCGCGGCAGGCTATCTGCTTGCACAAGTGCTGGGCCAAGTGGTCTTTTCCTCAACCATTGATTTCCGCGCCCCGGTCCTGCCGCTGGCCGCCCTATTGTCGATCGTGGTGGCATTGGCCGCCGCCATCGTTCCGGCTCGACGCGCCACTCAAATCGAACCCGCTGCAATTTTAAAAGGAGAATAAGATGTCATCGTCCCTGCTGGAAAAGGCAACCACTCAAACCGCCGCCATCGAAACAGTCGGGCTGTGCAAACGCTTCGGGCAAGTGACCGCACTCGACCATGTAAACCTCCGCATCCACCGCGGAGAATTCACCGCATTCATGGGCGCATCGGGCTCCGGCAAAACCACGCTCATGAATATCATGACTTGTCTCGATACCGCAACCGAGGGGAAAGTACTGCTGGATGGACGTGATGTGGCGACATTCGACGACGAAATGCGACGGAAATTCCGCTCGGAGAAAATCGGACTCGTCTTCCAGCAATTCCACCTCATTCCCTATCTCAGCGCTTTGGAAAACGTCATGCTAGCGCAGCATTACCACAGCGTGGTGGATGAACCCACCGCATTGAAGGTTTTGGAGCAATTCGGCATGGGTCACCGCGTTCATCATTTACCCAAGCAGCTTTCCGGTGGCGAACAACAACGCGTCTGCATCGCCCGCGCCCTGGTCAACGAACCACCTTTCATCTTTGCCGATGAGCCTACCGGCAATCTGGATGAGGAAAACGAACAGGTCGTCATGGACTTTCTCAAGCAACTGCACAGTCAGGGCCGCACGATCATCATGGTCACGCATAATCCCGATCTGGCCCGCTCCGCCAATCGCATCGTCCGCCTGCATCACGGCAAATATCTCGGCGAGGAATTGGAGAATGCACCGAAAGTTTAACGCTCTCTCCTCCACGATCCTGACACTCCTTCTCGTCGCGACGGGTTGGGCGGAGAATCCTTCCTCTCTCGACAGTTACCAAAAAACAGGGCGATTCGGCGAACTATGGGGCGACGGTATTCCAATCCACATCGATGCAGTGGCCATGGAACGCGGACGAACCCGTTACATGGCCAACTGCGCCATATGCCATGGCATGGAGGGCACCAGTTCCGGCGGACCCACAGACATCACCAGCCTCATGGACCCGCGCGTTCGCATGCAACCGGACGGCGAACTCTTCGACATTATTACCAATGGCCGAAAGAAAATGAATGGCTTTTCTCCGGCGCTCACCGATAGCGACAGATGGAAAGTCGTTGCCTTTGTACGGACCTTGCAGCATCGTCAAAATCAGGCATCCGGCACCGCACCGATTCCCCTTCCCACCGCGATGGCCAACGAAATGGCCGCCATCAAACAAAAACAGCCACCCACCCCAGTTAAAAATTCGCCCGCATCCAATCAGCGCAAGACAACGCTAAAGAATGACAACGAAACGAAAGCGTCGCACCTGCCCGAAGGCTAATGTCGTGCCCGTGTTCCGCTCCACCTTCATGAAAGCTCTCGCTACAGCCTTGATGCTGCTGGCGATCCTATGTCTCGCAGGTGGACATTGGGCGATTCTCCAGACGGTCGCGTGGGCGGAAATGATTCGCGACTATTCCATTCAGGAGGGGTCACTTCGCGCAGGTGTGGAAAAGACTTTCAGCGGGAAAGCTCCTTGCGAAAAGTGTGTCAAGATTCAGGAAGGCCGTCAGAAAGAAGAACGACGTCCTGCCACTGTTAAAGTGGAAAAGAAATCGGAAAATCTCTTTTCCACTCCCTTCCGGTGGACCGTCTGGTTGCCTCCCCAACCCAACGTTTATCCCCCATTCGTGTGCCAATCGGCTCCCCTGCGTTCCGATCCGCCTCCCGGTCCGGTCCCCATTTCTTCCCCCGCGCCTTTCGCAACCTTCATATAGCCGTCGGCGGACGCTTGCGTCCACCCGTCGTTGCTATTCTCCTTCCGCCGCTAACCCCGTTTTCACACCGAGTGAAAACGAACCAAGGCATGCTGTCCTCGCGATCGCATGCTGGAGGATTATTCGTGAATTTCTTGATCCGTCCGTTTACCCGGCATCTCGGATGCCCCGCCTTGCTCATCATTCTTTGTCATTCCATGCTTATCGGAGCCGAAAAACCAGTCGCCGAATCGACCTTCAGCACAACAACGACGTCAATCCTTCTCCGCGAAGTTGTGGTCACCGCCGCACGCGATCGGACTTCCTCTACGCCCATTCACGGTGGAGATACCTCGGAACTGCTGGAAGGCTGGGCCGGTGTCGCGTTACAACAAAACGGTGCCGCTTCGCTTCCCATCCTCCACGGACTCGGCGACGAACGCGTGAAAATTCTCGTGGATGGAATGACCATCACGTCAGCCTGCCCCAATCACATGAACCCACCGCTCTCCTATATCAGTCCCGGTCAGGTGGAAAAAGTGGAAGTACTGGCCGGCATCACTCCGGTGAGTCAGGGCGGCGATAGTCTCGGTGGCACAATCATCGTTAACTCCGCCCGTCCCCTCTTCGCCTCACCAGAACAAAAGATCCATACCGCCACCACCCTCAATAGTTACTATGGAACCAATGGCGACAGCTATGGCGGATCGCTGAATTCGGCGGTGGCCAACCAGAACTTCAGCCTCGGCTATCGCGGAGCCTACAGTCAGGCGGGTGATTACAAAGACGGAAACGGAAACACGGTGACTTCGACCTTCTACGAAACGTCCACGCAGGCCGTCACCTTCGCCACGCAGAAAGACGGACACTTTAGCGAGATCACAGCGGGACTCAACTCCACGCCGAAAGAGGGTTTCGTCAATCAATGGATGGATGTCACCCGCAATGATGGCGAGTTCATCAACACCCGCTATGAAGGGCAGTACGACTGGGGTCAACTCGACACGCGTGCGTACTGGCAGCAGGTCACTCACGGCATGAATATCAGCAAGGATAAGGAGTCGTTCCCCATGCCCATGTGGATGCCAATGGATACGCATGGTATTAATACCGGATATACCCTGAAAGCCACAATTCCCATTCTCGATCTCCACACTCTGCGGGTGGGAAATGAGTTTCATCGCTTCGAACTCGACGACACCTGGCCTCAGGTGCCCGGTTCGGGCATGATGATGTCGCCCAATACGTTTGTGAATATCAACAATGGCGAGCGCAACCGTCTGGCGTTTTTCGCCGAGTGGGAAACCCAGTATAACGAGCAATGGATGACTCTCTTCGGCGCGCGAAACGATACCGTCTGGATGGACACGGGCAATGTGCAGGGTTATTCCGCCATGTACGCGGCCGATGCCAACGCCTTCAATTCCCGCGACCACGCGCGAACCGATGTCAATTTCGACCTCACGGCCCTCACGCGCTACGAACCGGAAAAAAGCAGCACCTACGAGATCGGCTACGCCCGCAAAAGTCGCGCCCCGAGTCTCTACGAACGCTATGCTTGGTCCAAAGTGAAAATGGCCGCCGAGATGGTCAATTGGTTCGGAGACGGCAACTACTACACCGGAAATCTGGATCTCAAGAGTGAGGTCGCTCATACCTTCAGCATCACCGCCAACTGGCATGACGACGCGAGGAAGGATTGGGAAGTCGCGGTCACCCCCTATTATTCCTACGTCGAAGACTACATTAATGTCGACCGGTTCGGCACCGTCTACAGCGGCCAAAGCATTCGCTCGCAACTTATCTTTGCCAATCATGACGCCCAGCTTTACGGCGTCGATTTGAAGTGGAAAAAGCAGCTCTGGAACAATGACACCTTTGGTCATGGCCAAATTCGCGGCGTGGCCGGATGGGTCCGCGGAGAGACCCTCGATGGCAATGATCTTTATCACATGATGCCGCTGCACGCCACTGTCGCACTGGAGGAGACGCTCGGCCGCTGGACCAGCGCCATTGAAGTGCAGATGATCGATTCCAAGGCCGAAGTCGATGGCCTGCGCAACGAACCTACGACGCCCGGCTACGCTTTATTGAATCTCCGCACCGGCTACCAATGGCCCAACGTGCGATTGAATGCCGGGATCGATAACGTGATCGACAAGTTCTACTACCAACCACTAGGCGGCGTAAACTTCGATAACTTCCAAGCCAGCAACTACAACGCTCCGCTGCAATCGGTAGCTGGCGCGGGACGAACGTTTTACACCAGCCTGACCATTCAGTTCTAAGCCACCTCTCAGAATACAATACCGCCCGTTAGGCCTCCACGACTCATTGTCCTGGAGGCTCAATTCATCAACAACTTGGCACGCCCCCAGTTCCCACGATCACTGGAATTACGCTCAGAACCGTTCCACATCCATTGGCGCGAGCGAAGCTTGCCATCGTCGGTGTTATCCACCCCCAAATCAAACAGCAATTCCTTGCCCGATTCCGGCTTAATGCCGAGAACGGCCCACGGTATGGCCGCCTCAATTGTATATCCCTCGCCCGTTACATTCTTTGCGGTTACCACACGAATATCCGTCACTAGCACCGGGCTGTTCGCGACGTAAAACTTCGGCGACATCCCCGCGCTGAGCAAGATCTGACGGTCCGTCGGCATTAACGCTCCTGGTTCGTTCGTCTTTTCTCCACCAATAAAAATCTCGAGACAATCCCCCTGCCAAAGATTTTCTCCTGTCTGTGTATTAACTAAAGGAGTGCTCTCCTTGACCTCAGCCAATACGTACAGAAATTGATCGTCCCAGCAAAGTCGAAAGGCCGCATTGAAATCCAGATCGGGCGTTCCCAGCGTCAAATTCTTCGCCGGGAGTTGCTCTGCCGGACGACCTGGCCAGTTTTGCGAAGTACCATCCAACTTCATGCCAGGCAAGGCACGTGGAATCGAAAGGGATTTGCGCACCGCTCCAGACCGCGCCGAGAAACGCGGGTCGTCAAAGCGGAAGGGGGGACGCTCTCCCAAGACAACCCTGTAAATCTCATCATTCGTCTTTTTACATTCCGTAATAAAGTCCACATAAGGTCGATCTGTCACATTGATCAGTCCCGTGTTTGCTGCCTCGCCATTGAAGCCCTCAAACCAGCGTCCCGTCACAGATTGATCGATATTGCTGAACCATTGATGTCCCACGACATAAGGGAGGGCTGCCGTCGTTTCCACATAATTGCGATAAGCCAGCCCACGCTCCTTTTGGTTCGCCACCTCCTTGTGTCCACCCATCCCCTGATCCGTACTCGTGAAATGCCATTCGCTGAGTAGCATCGGTTTGCCACCGCTCCAATCGTATATACGCTTGAGAAAATCCGGCTCAACGGCGTAGACATAATAGTTCACACTGATCACATCCATGTATTTTGCCGCGATCTTTACCAACATCTCATTATTGGCCGTCCCCGGTTGCCAGCGGCTGCCTAGTAGAAGGTGATTCGGATCGTGTTTGCGAAAAATCCGGATAACGGTCGAATAATAGGTCTCCAGATAAAGTCGCAAAAACTCGCGCATATCTCCGGTCGACTCCGGCGTCGAGACAAACAGCGTGGCGTCGCCCAGCTCTTCAAATTTCGCGAAGGGCGTCTTTATCGCCCACGCGCCATTGAACTTCGCGATATCCCCTTCGTACTTTTCCTGCAGCAACTGCACCAGACGTTGCTTTGAAAACGAGTCTTTTTTGAGAGCGGGCACAATCCGCGGAATGTTTTCGAACAGTTGTTCGTTGCCCAAGAAATAGCCAATGATTGTCGGATCATTGGCCAGAGGCGCTACCTGTTGCGCGAATGCTTTTTCGATTACTTCTTCCGTTCCCGGTGCAAACGGATCGTACATCCGGTCAACGCCGGGCATGGCCTTGAGCCCCGGTGCCATCCATGTCTCCAAAGGAAGCATAACCGTTCCAGAAAAACGCTTCGTCTGCATGGTCTTCGTTCGTATCGACCATGCCCCGGCTGAATTAAAACCCCATTTTTGCAAACGGTTTATGGCCTGTGCCGACCATTTTTCCGCATCGAACGGCTGCCCGTATTTACGAATCCAGTTCGCAAGATAGAATGAAACCACTCCCGTCGGGTCCTCTTTAAACCAGGCGCCGGCAAAATCTCCCTCCTTGGGAGGTAACCATTCATAGATCTTTTCCCGCCCCCGCACCAAGGTCAGATCCTCCTGCGGTTGAATGCAGCATACGCCCAGTTGATAAAAAATATTTCCTTCGGGAGTCACAAAAACATGACGCCCGGCAACCTGATCCACGCGAAAAAATCCGGTCTTCTTCAACTTGTACTTTTCCCCACTACCCGGCAATCCCCCGTAGGAATCTCTCTCGGGTTGCTTCATGCTATCCAACCATGCCTGTTCTTTCGCAACGTCCTGCTTCAGTTCGTCCTCGCTCGTCACCTTTCCCGAAAAGGATTTCGCCGCCAATTGGCCAAATTGGTCCACCATGAATTTGGGTCCCGTTTCGGAAGCGATTGTTCCTGCTGGTTCCACAAGAATATCGAATGAATTTTGCCCGGGATGCTCCTTAAATCCAAACGTATAGATGTAGGCAAAGGTGGGCCAATTATAGAAACGGTTATCCGAAATCTCATGAAATCCGCCAGCCATCGTCAGCGAAAAACCACCACCGGAAGGATCCACGAGCCGCAATTTCGTTCCGCCTTCCTGTAATAAAAAATTCTTTTTCTTCGTCGCCGGCAATGCCACGAGCGCGCGTTCATCCAATCCAACCTGCCCCCCTTGTCCGAACCGGATTGGAATCAGCATCATCACCCGCAAGGCATGCGCCTCCTCCGGAATGCCCGAATAGCTCACCGCAATCCGCGAGCCTGCGACCCGCATTGTCAACTCACCGCCGGTGGCGTAGCGAACCACCGCTGTCGAGGCATCCAGCACCGTCACGGCGGGCTTCGGCGCATTGTAATCATCCGACTTCAACATCAATCGCGGCGCTTCCAAAGTGAAGATTCCTGCCACCCCGGCATCAATGGTTATGCCCTCTGGACTCGCAGCGAGTTTTACGGCCTCAGCGGCGATAGCCGAACCGGCTATCAGCAAGAAAAAACTCACCATCACGAGGGAAAGATGTTTTGTTCTGTTGTTGAAATTAGGAATCGCCATATCTCTTTGCTCGATTTTGAAAATGGTTATTTTACTCAAAGCGGCTTTTTATAGAATGAATATTCTCGAACCGCCCACCCATCATTCCCGCAAGCTCAAGAGCTGGCAAGACGGCTCTTTTGGCCTCGATGTCAGCGCCCTAATCCAAAAAATCGGCCAAGTGAGGGGGAGCCCAAGCTACTCATCGCGATTAGCAGAAATAAGACGAGAAATAGAGCTGCCGTAGCAAACTTGATGAGTGCCGCATGGCGGTTCAAAAATCTTCCAAACACCTCGCTGCGCATTCCGAAGTAGGACAGCAGAAAAATTGTCAGCAGCGGCAAAATGAATGCCAGATTATAAGCCAGCAGATAAAACAGCGTACCCGTCCGCCCCTGGTCGATTTTGAACATGAAGAGAATGGTCGGAGCGTAAACCTGCCCGGTGCAGGCAAGCTCCAAGAGCGAAATAACAACCCCGGAGCCAAAAGCGGCGAGCACGAAGCGAGACTGTCGAACCTGAGTGCGCACCACGGTATGAATCCGCGATTTTAGTAATTCCGGTAGTTGCAATGTCATCTCTGTCATCTTCCCCCGCAGACAGAGAACACCGTCGCGAAAGCTCAGCGCGGCAACCAATAGAGAGAAGAGCGCGAGCACCGCATTCAGCAGTGTACCCAGCCACTTGAAGATCACCAACCGTCCCACTACTTCGATAAGCCCCAAGCCGAGCAGGAAGTAAGTCAGAAATACGGCCACCACAAATGCGACTCCCACTTGAGCAATCTGCGAGGGTGTTCGACGAGCCACCTGCAAATAGGAGAGAAAGAAAATAATCGTGGCGAAGGCGCACGGATTAATTCCATCCAACAATCCCGCGAGCAGGATAAGTCCCACATTGAATTGATTGTACCGGCTGGTGATGGCTTGATCCGCCTCCGCCAGCTTCGCTTCTTCGACATGGTACCATTGTTTCTCCGGTATTTCTGCAGATGCGGCAATCAGATAGCTCAACCGCTCTTCCGTAATATCTCCTTTGATCAGAAACCCACCTCCGGTAAAGATCGCTGGCGCGACAAGACGCAGATTGGCCGGAACCCCAAACTGCTCCGAAAGCGTTTCGTTCAGTCGCATGGCCCGGGCCGAGCGAATGTTCTGGGTCTCAATGGCAAGTCCCGGAACCGTTTCGCGCAGTCGCTTCAAAATCTTCTCGATTTTGAGACATTCCGCGCAACCCGGACTTTCGAAGAACACGAGCTTGATCGCCTGCTCCGGCGCGGTCGGTTGAGAGTTTTTTGGAGAAATCGGCTCCGCTGAAACCATCGTCGATGTATTCGTATCAGGACTCTCCTTCGCGGACGTCACTTGAGTCCCCGCACTCCCAGTCTCCTCCTGCTTCCACCGGGCACGAATGCGCTTGAAGTCACTGTCGCGATGTTTGGCTTCGGCCAGATCGAGCAGAGAAGCGTACTCCACCGGCACCGTGTCTTTGTTGCGCTCAAAATAAATACTCAACGCGTTGGCAATCCATTCCCTGTCGGGATCGTTTTGGATCGCACGTTGCATTTGCTCGACATCGATTTTCGCCCGATTCGATATGAGAGCTAAAAAGGCCGCCACCCGCACATGAGCGTCACGGTCGCTTGTGAGCTTAACCAGCGCCTCGGATACCTCTGGCGTCAATTCCACTTTTTCGGCCCGGCGATCATAATCATAGGCCAGATTGAAATTGTCCTTATCCACATAGCGCTTCCAGCGGTAGTTCGGATAAGTCACCAAGGCCGGTAAAACTTCCCGAACCAGAGGAGAGGGATCATTAACAATTTCGTCGACATGTTCTGCCACCTGTCCCGGACCCATGCGGCCAAATGCATACCACGCCGCCCGCCTTTGGTATGGGTCCGACACTTTGACGAAATCCAAGGCAACCGAAGTGTTGGTCGGGGAAGGTTTGTTAATCCCGGTGAGAATGAGAGTTTGCAATTTTGGATTCTTGACAGACTTTAACGCTTCAATCGCTTGCTTTCGAAATTCCACTTCAGACTCCGTGACGCGACTGAATTCGCCGATAATCTGTGAAGTAATCGGAGTTGATTCCGAATTGGCCAATGCGCCGATGATCAATGACACTGGGATTTTTTTTCGTTCGAGAAATCCTTTCACAGCTCCCACGCGAATCTCCTCCGCCGGATCCAGACTGTACTTCTGGAAGATCAGTAGCGCGCTGGCAGAATCCATATCTTCGAGCGACTCGACCAGAGCCAGCCGGGCTTCGAGCGGCAATGTTGCCGGATCGCCTATTTTCTCCAGACCTATGCTGCTGCCTGCTTTGAGCAGGCACAAACTGGCCTGTTGCGCCAACAGTGAGGAAGTCTTCGATTCGGTGCAGAGCAGCACCGCTGATGCGAAATCGCCCTTCACATCGCCTGTCGAAGTCTCCGTACTGTCAGGACCAAGACTTTGCATGAATTGGTTTAAAACGGATTGGGATTTATTCTGGACCGACGAAGGCCCACGCTTCACGGCCTGCAGACTTTGCTTTACCTCGTTAATCCGTAGACTATCAAAGACCGCCAGCCTTTTTTCATCCGGACCGTTGCGGAGAACCGCTGTCAACGCCTCAACACATTTCGATTGCTCCATCCCCCGCTTCGCCATCACACGTATGGCGGCACAGGACACATCCATGTCCTTGTTTTTAACCAGATAGAGTGGAATCAGCGCGTTCGCGCCCTTCGTGGAATTGATCGCGCTCAGCACCGATAACAAAACTCCCGGCGGTTTGTTCTCAAGCCCTTTGATAAATGTCGCTGGCACGGGTCGGTCGATTGCTTCGTAAGCATCCAATACGGCAGGCTTGAGCGCATCATCCCGGAAGAACGCCTGATCCAGCACCTCGGTATGCTGCTTCCCCTCCAACTTCCCCAAAGCTGTAACCGCGCTGATCCGCACAAACTCGTCTGGGTCCGTGACATGAGCCGCGATTTCCTTGGCCAGAGAATTCAGAGGAATGGCCATGGCCGCTTCCATGGCAGTAACCCGCACGCGCCAACGGCTATCTTCCAATAAACGCCGTATATCCGGCTCGACGCTGGAAGCCTTCATCTCGCCGAGCGATCGTAGCGCCGCCGATACCACTTCCTCCCGGCTATCCGCGAGCATGGAACGCAAAAGAGCAATGCTTTGCGGCGTATCCACCGAACCGAGCCCGCGACTGGCTGACAGCAAGACGTTCGTATCCTTCTCCTGCGGCAAGCTTTTCTCCAGAAAGGAAACCGCCCGGCTCGGATCTGCGATAAAACACGTATCCAAAGCCGTCTCACGAACGACCGGCTCTCGATCCAAAAGAAACTCCATCAGAATCGGCACTGCAGCCGCGCGCGCCTTGGCAAGTTCTGCAATCGCCTGCAGGCGATTATCCATATTTCCAAAAACCAATTGATGCGCCACCTGTCCCGCATCTAAAACACCGCGTCCCTGCAAGGTGAGAAGATAAATGGATTCCTTAACCTTAAGACGGGCGCGCACGGACAACTCCCGGTCATTGGCCATCAGCTCGCGCAACACAGGCAGACTCTCCCGCTCACTCAAACTCAATCGCCGCAAGGCCCGCGCAGATCGATCGCGATCCTCCGAAATCAGATCCCGCACGCAAGCCCCCACTTCTTCGCGCGTGAGCTTGACCGAACGCGAGAGCATCGTCGCCGGAGACTTACCTTGAGCCCACGCCTTCCACCGATCCAATGCTTCGCCTTTCGCATCCATCCCATCATCCTTCCAGGGATTAAAGAGGAAGGAATCATCCGCCAATTCTTCCAGTATCTCCATCGCGCCGAGACGAACCGTCAACCGGGGATCTTCCAAGAGCGACACCAGTTCCTGCCTCGGAACAGGCTGTAACGCCGTCAGACGTTCATGCACGGTCTCACGCTTTTTCTCATCACCAAGCGCCATCATCAGCGATGGCCACACATGCGCGGCGACATTGCCATGCCGCAGTTGATCGAACAGCGCATCCATATCCTGATGCTCCCCTGTGAATGCGGACTCGGGATTCAGGGCGAGGCGCAAGGCAGCTTCAAAATCATCCAGAGACATCGCACCATCCAAGGTATTGATGGCCGCACCCGATGACGTGAGCAACCTCACCGCCGGAGTGCCCATCACCTTGTACTTGCCCGCGGTGGCGGTATCCCGCGTTGGATCAATTTCCACCAAGACAAATTGTTCCAGCAAAGGCTGTAGTCGCGTCGTGTTGAGAATTTCGGATTTAAAGGCGGCACACCAGACCGATGTAGGCGAATGAAAGTAGATCAACATCGGCTTGCGACTCTGCAGGGCCAAGGCGCGAGCCTCGTCGAGACGCGTCTGCCAGACCGGCAACGTGAGTACCTTTCGATCAGGAGATCCGTTTGTCACGGCGCCTAGATGCGGGATCGTTCCGATCAGCGCGATTACGATCCAGATCAATCGCAGAATTTTAATGCATGAGCGCATAGGCGAGAATATTGACATTCACTTCCAACGAATTTTGAACTTCATTTCCCCCACAGCAGCAACAGCCCTTGTTGTGCGCGGTATCATTGAGCCCTTCTGAAGAATAGACCGCGACAATTCGACCATTAATCTCAATCCCCTCGAGCGTGGCCTTTTCCGTGCCTCCGTGAGAAAGCGTTAACTTCTTGATCTGATAGACCGTCTGATAAATTGGGTGCTCGAATGGAATCGATTTGAGCGGAGCGTCCGGAAGAATGGATTTCATTTCCATGCGGAAAGACTTATTCCAGTCCTTGCTCGAGCAACCCGCCGAGGCCAGCAGGAAACCGCCGTTGGAAAGATAGCGCTTCATGTTTTCGCGCTCCACCTCGGAGAGACGAAAGCTGCTTTCCCCTGTCATCACGACAAAGGGAAATTGAAAGAGATCGTTTGAACCCAGCTTGACCGGCTTGAAGCGACGTTCGGTAACAACTGATGTCTTCTTCTGAATGCTGGACAGAAATTCATCGCTGAAACAGCGTGAAGTCTGGGTTCCGGCATAAATAAGATTGGCACATTGGATCACGCCATTTTTGGATTCGGCCCTCGCCGGAAATATGGCGATCACACACAAAAACAGAGCCAGTCGGAGAAATAACAGGGATTGGTTCATGGAGTGGATTTCGGTTCATTGGTGAAGTAATGCAAAATGGAATCGCGATATTTTTCCGGCAAATCTTCCGAAGAGAGCGTTTCTCCGCGCGGCTTATCCTTGTTCGTCGGGGTCACCTGAGAACTCGATTGGGCGTCCAACAGTGGAGCCACCGCGGCGCCACCTTGCGCCTGATGCCCCTTGGCGCTTGAATCCTCGGCTGGATGCGTGCCAATCCGCATTGGCCCATATACCGGCACGCTCAATGGCGACATATTTCCCACCCAATAGCCATCATCGTCATCATAACCGCCCGTGCCACCCCCACCCGTTCCGCCGCTCCCCCTGGTCTCGCCTTTCTTCCCAAAGCGCCGTCCCAATCCGTTGCAAATTTGCTGCAGCGTCGACCGGATATCTTCCTTTGGAGTGAACGTCATCCTGCCATTTCCCAGTGCACCGAAGCCTGTGCCTTCGCATTTCGCAAGCAGACCTTTTAATTTTTTCAATGCCCCACGGCCATGTCGATCCGCCCCGTCACGATCTCCATTTGTTCCGGCCTGCGTGCCGTTTTCCATATCCTGCGTAATCTTTAAATTTTTGAGTTGTTGCGCGACCTTTCGGGCCGATTCCCCCAGTTCTCGATACTCTTCCCCCGCGGGGATATCGCCGCTCTGTTTTTCAATGTCGTCAATCAGTTGCTCGAGCTCCTGACGCAGTTGTTCCTGACGCTGTGCGAGCGGTTCCAAGGGCTGCTGCCAGCCCTCGTCGCCACGCTGCTCAATACGGCGCACAAGACTCTCCTGTCCGCGTGCCAGTTGGGACAACCGTTGCGCACTCTCCATTAGCTTGGCGACGCGCTCGATGTCCTGGCCCTTGCGTGTCTCCTCACGGAGTTGCTTTTGCGGACCTGCCATCTGCGCCGCCAACTCCGCCGCCGTCGCGGACAAGTTGGGGTCGGAGACCGAGGCTTGATCCAATTTTCGCGAGATTTTTTGTAATGCTTCCGAAATCTCTCCAGCCGATTTCTTCAACCCGCCATCAGCATCAAATGCCGTGAAATCCTTCTGCAGGGCTTCAAAAAACGCTTTCGACTCGCCAACTTTCTGACGCGCTTCCTGCAATTTCTTCTCGACTTCCTCCGGCGTTGATTTTTGATCCGCCGCCACTTTCTGCAAATCCTCGAGCGCTTTCGCAGCGGTATCGAATTTCTCGTTCGCGAGTTTATAGCGCGCAGCAAACTCCTCCACGGTCGTACGCGTGCGGATTAATTCCGTGTACTTCTCCATCGAGATAATCTGCACCCGAACCGTATCCGAACTCGCAACACCCAACATGGTCGGATTCGTATCGGATGCCTGCAAATAAAATTCCAAGACATCGCCCGGCTGCGCACCGACCGTTGCCAACGTAATTTCCTGCTGAAAGTCCACCCGCTTCTGCTGGGCACAACCCTCCAGTGGTCGCGAACGTTCCCGGTATCCGGTCACTGCCCGCACAAACTCGGCCCGCTGCAGTCCGATGTCGTCCTCAGCATATCCACGCCACGTCAGAATGGTTTCCGGCGTTGCCAATGAAAAAGGAGGTGGATCGGTTATGATCACACTGGGTGGCTCGTCCAGAATCACCTTCTGGATGAATTTGAGAGGCTCGGGACTTTCGACTCCCTGCACATCGCTGACCATCACCTCCACCTGCGCCGACGATTCCGCCTTCCAGGAAAAGCGAACCGTGTGTTCCCCCGCCTTGACTGCGGGAATTACGCTCTCGTCCGAACTATTTTCGCGCCCCCGCAGAATCAATCGGCCCCGCTCGAGCGGTCGGTTACTCGTCACCGACAGGGTCACCTCGGATCCACGCAATACCGTCATATTGTCCTGACCAATGAAAAAGTTCTTCGCCACGCGCCGCGTATAGGCAGGAGGCGTAACGGTCGCCCGCGCCAAGGTGATGTGCGGCTGTAAGCGTACCGACAGGGTCTTCCAATTCGAACGGGCACGCTCTGTTTCAAAGCGGAAATCAATGGGCTCGGTGACATTCTCGATCTTTTGTGCAAACCGGACCGGCGATTCCTGAAAACAAGGCGTACGCTCCACCTCCCCGCCACGACGCGTGACCAACCAGACCGGCCCATTCACCATCCCACCGCTGATCTCCACAGCCAGATCAGCACTCCCACCGTAGAGTGCCTGAGGATTGTTCGGATCTATCCGAAATTGATAACGGCTGTACGGTGCAAGGTCATTGAAGGGTTGGAAAATCCGGGTGAGAACAATCGTCGTCGCCTTCGTCTGCCATGCCGCAATCAGGGCGATCACTCCCAACAGGATAAATAGCCCTTTCAAACGCAGTCGAACTTCGCGTGACGGATAATTGGTACGCGCTGGAAGCGTATGCAACCGTGCGCTCGCTTCCGACACCGCGCGATCAATCAGGAAGTCGGTAAAGGGAGATCGCTCCCTTTTTTTCTCCGCTTCCAATTGCAATTCATAGGCGCTCAGAATGGACGCTTGGGATGCTCCAAGCAGTTCATCCGCGCGGCGCCCCATATCGTGTAGCGTCAGTCGGTTCACTCCGCACAACCACCGCCAGCCTGCACCGATCAGCCCCGCAGTGATGAGCGCCGTAATCCCCACCCGCCATGACACCTCCAGTCCGAGCCAGAAATCGCAAAATCCATATACCAAGACAATCGCAGCACAGAGGGTAAGCCAACGAAAGATCAGAGCGATCACCAGCCCCTTGCGCCATTGCTGATGCAATTGCCACAACCGTTGCCGAAAAGATTCAGGAACCGTCATAGCAGTCCGTTCCTCCGGCGAATAATCCACTCCACTGCAAATAGCGCACAAATAGCGATCAAGAGCCAGCCACTATCCCACAGGGGTGTCCAGCGTGCGTTGCTTTCATCCAGCGACTTCTTTTCTGGCTCCAGTTCCCGAGCCAATGCGGGAAGATCGCTTTCACGGATCACGCGTCCCCCGGAATTCTCCGCGAGCTGCCGCATGAATTCAGTATCCGGCTCCAGGTTATCTTTCTCGCCCGGCGGCTCTACCACCTCGAACGGAGCGCGTCCCAGAATCTTTTTGTCCTTTGGATTGTAAAGTTCCACCTGATAAACACCGGCTTCCGTTCCGTTAAAAAATAGCTCCCAGGCGATCGCATCAGGAATCCGCTGCGGCTGTCCCAACTCCCGCACCATCGTCTCACCTCGCAACAAGCGGAGTGAGGGCGCCTGCAATGCACCAGATTGACGAGATGCCACCCGCACCCGAATCGTTGTATCCGGTTTCACTGTGGTTTCGCTGAGCTTGAGCGAAAAATCCTGACCAGGAAGGAAATCCGAATAGGTGATTGCCCACTGCATTAGTTGGGTCCAAAACTCGCGATAGATATTACCCGCATCCCGTGCCGCAGAGAAGAAATCCCATTGCCATAGACCATCGGCATTGACCGCCAGCACCATCCCCTTGCCATACCGACGGCTAATGACTGCCGGAAAGGTCGACTGCCGGGAACTTTCGCCAGCCACCGCATCGACCATTACTTCGGCGAATGATTTCTGTTGCTCGATTCGGTTCGCCGCGCTGACTGGGGGAAGCTGCTTCCAGATTTCCGAGTCGGGACTCAGCGCATCGTCGAACAATCCGGCTTCCTGCCCTACCTCCGTCGGTTGCAGCCGAAACGGCGAATCGATCGCCTCTCCCCAGACCACGGGCTCTATCACCTCCAATAACGGGAAACGTCCCTCGTAAGGTTTTCCTCGAGCAAAAACAACACAGCCTCCTTTATCGTGAATGAACTGTCGCAGCAGATCCGTCCGCTCCGGCGTCAGAAAATATTCCGCACCTTTTCCAAAGACAATGATGTCATATTTCTCCAACTCAGCCGTCGTCGATGGAAAAATTGCCTCCGCATCACTCGTCATCGAAGCCTCCGCGCTGGAGACGCGATAGTAGTGATCGGCGGAAAGCCGGAAGACCGCCGTTACGTCCAGTTGCGGCTGGCTGCGGAATAGCTGCGCAAGGAATTTGCTATCCCATGTGGGGACGCCCTCCGCGATGAAAATCTTGGTCTTGTTCGACAAGACGACAAGACTGACCTCCCGCTCGTTATTCTGAAGCGTGCTTTCTTCCGGAAACGACGTCACGCGCAGCTTCAATTTCTGAAATCCCGCCGCAGCGGGCGTGTAATCGAGCACGACCGTTCCGGTCGGTTCATTTTCAAATCGTATTTCCGAGGACGCTACAACTTTATCCTTCCCATCAAGCAACTCCACCTTCGGGTTAATCCGATTGTAGCCCCGGTTATGCACCATCGCCGTGATTTTTGTTTTCTGACCGGGAAATCCGAAATATTGACTACGTCCAGGAGCCACCGAAATATCTTTGACCTGTCTGCCACTACCTATGAGCAAAGGGAAAATAGGCACCCCTTGAGATCGCGCGAGTTGTGCCAGATCCATTCCCTTTCCCGGAGCGATCTGCCTCCCATCCGACAAAAGCACTATGCCGTTGAGATGCAAACCAGTCGCAGGCCATTGAGCCAAAAGCGAACGACCGGACCGAACGATATCCGTCGTCTCACCCGAGGGGATTTGATCGGCGATTTTCTTTGCGTTCTCCTCGTCCAGATTTCCCGCAAAGGTATACACTTTCGCTCGCTCCGTCCGCCGGGATTGCTTCACCGCTTTCTCTGCAATCGATACCGCTTGCTGCCAACGTGTTTGATTTCCTTCCGCCGAAGCCATGCTCAAACTGCGATCTACAAGTATTGCCCAACCGGAGGGCTGTTCCTTTTCCAGCGCCCGCCAGGAACCTGGATTCAACGCGATGAGCAGAAGCGCCACCAATCCCAGCGCGCGAGCCCCCACCGCCAAAAGTCGCAAGCCGAGCGAGCATCGATTGTTTCCGCGCCAGGCTAAACCAATTCCCGCCAAAAGCAGCATCGCCCCAAGCGGTAATAAAATATCCAGGGGAAGAAGCGGACTGAAGCTCATGCCGTTTTCCTCCCGATCCAAAATACCACCGCACATTCAAACGCCAGCAAAGTCACCGCGATCAGTAAGAGCGTCGGCCAAAGTGGCGACTCGTTGTGTGGCCGGTTTAGCAGATCATCCGTCTTCAGTTGGTTGGCCCGCGTACCATCATTAAATTTCTCCAGCAGGCGCAGGTCCGATTCCGCCTCTGGAAAATGAACCACCGCCCCACCGATCACCTGACCTTTTTGCTTCCAGATATAAAGTCCCGCCGTTGGCAGCGGTGCTGATATCAAGCGTACGCCTTGAGTCGTCGTCGACCGCTCCACCGCCATCGCCGTCTTGTCAGGACCAATCAACTCCACGCGATTGGCCTCACTTGCTCCGGCTATTTTCAAACTCGTCACGCCGCCCGGTGGCAATTCCTCGACCATCGACTCACCGGCACGAGCCCGACCCTTTAAGATCAGTTCGCCGAGCAGAGGCACGAATTCCACCTTCGAAGCCCAATCGCTCTGGGTCGCATCGAGCGGAATATTCCAGAGATAAATCTCTCCCCGACCCGACGACTTCAACCGCGCGAGAGCGGGTGTTTTATCCGCGTATTGAATCAATGATACCATTCCCGGAAATGCCTCCGGGTTGAAACTCAAATGTCCCCGGACCCGACCCGATGAAAAATTTCCGAAGTTTCCTTTCGTGAATAAAGTAAACAGGCGATCCTCGCGCGCCACGATTTGGGCACCGATTCGGTCCGTCAGAGATTGCCAGTGAAAAACTTCCGACTTCGTTCCGGAAGATTCCTCTCCAGAGCTACTCGAAAGTTGCGAGACGAGTTGCGCTGTCGTCTCCGGCTTGGGCGCGCATACGATTGAGAGCGAACCGCTGCCTGCTTGACGCTGCAGATTGGCCAGACCTTCACCACTCCAGCCCGCGAGGAAAATCAGATCATATGGCAAATCGCCCTCCAGCTCCTCCGCCGTCAAACGTTGCAACTGGACAAATGGCAGCACGGACAGCGCCCGACTCCATGCCGTCGCCAGAATGGAGTCCCCCGCGTAAAGTCCCACCCGGATATGGTCTTTCACCGGTAGAATCATCCAGCGCCGGTCATCCGCCGTAAACACATCCTCATTGAGCGAAATGCCCACTGGTAGCAGTCCTGCCGTCGTAGCTTTGATGCGAAAGAGAGTCGTCGCGCGTCCCCAGGGAGGCACGGTGATTTCCTGCTGCAAGCGTTGATCCGGCATCTCAAGAAAGACCGTGCGGCGAGCTTCCTCCGCGGAATAGTTCGCCACCTCGACAAGAAGATTGACCGGATCCGCCAAGAGCGGTTGTGACGGATCAGCTTGAATGGACGTCACCGCTCCATTGGCTCCCGCACCTGAGCCAATGCGAATGCGGGTCAGCGTGATATCACCCGGCACCGCAAACGATTCCTGAGCCCAAGTGCTCGCTTGAAAATCCGAGATGACCACAATTTCCTTCGCCCCGGATGCCTTCCCAAATTGCGCAACCGCCGCACTGAGCGCTCCCTCCAGAACTCCTGTTTCCTGTGTACAACGGGCGCGCCGCAGGACATCCTGCAGATGAGAGGTATTTACTCCCGGCACGGGAAAGACGCTCTCGGGATTGCTCTTGAGAAAAATAACATTCGCGCATTCCCCCTGCGACAATTCCGCAATTCTCCGTGACGCCGCGCCACAAGCCGCAGAAAAGCGGGTCTGCACGCCCTCGGGGTAATTCATGGACGCCGTCGCATCGATGATCAGGATCACACTTCGATTCGCCGCCGTCAGGGGTTTCTCGGAAAGCAATACCGGTTGCAGAAAAATCGCGATCAATGTGGCCACGAGCAGCGTGCGGATGAGCAGTAGCAACCAATCCTGCGGTCGCTTGATGTTCATTTGCTTGCGCACGATTTTTTGAATGAATTCCGTGGAGCTGAATTTGAGAGATCGCGGGCGGCTGCGCGCAAATAAATGAACCAGCACCGGCAACGCGATGAGCGAGGCCAGAGGCAACAAAGCGGGATTGGCAAGTATCCAGTTCACCGGTGATCGCAAAGATGGTCGAAGAGGTTAAAAAACGAGTGGTCGGTCCGCGCGAGGGCGTAGTCGATCTGCTTGGCCGCTGCCAGCCGTCTTAAATTTTCGATATGTTGCCCGATGGCCGTTTGGTAGGCGCGGCGAATATCGCCTGCGTGCGCGACGGTACGATGGCGCGACTCCATGTCCACATAGCTGAGCAGTCCATCACCCGGAAGCTCCATTTCGGTGGGATCGAGAATGTGAAACAGATGAACGCGAAATCCCCGGTGGAGATAAATGCTAAGCGCGGAAAAGATCGCTCCGGGATCATCAAAAAAATCGGACACAATGACGAGTGTCCCCCGGCGCTTGAGCAAAGGCCCCGCCTTGCGCAAGGCGACGGAAAGAGAAGTCTTCGAACCCGGTGTATTATTCTCCAGCAGATGAAGCATTTCATTCAGATGACGCGAGGTGCCGGAAGGAGGTAGAAATGACCGGATCTTTTCGTCAAAAGTAAGAAGCGAGACACGATCCCGCTGGCGAAAAACGAGATAGGCCAGAGCTGCCGTGAAGAAGGAGGCGTAATCGAGCTTGGAGATCGGCCCGCCGTATCCCATCGAAGCCGAGCTATCCAACATCAAGTGACATTCCAGATTGGTTTCCTGCTCGAACGTCCGGAGATAATGTCGGTCCGTGCGGGCGTACACCCGCCAGTCCACCATGGCGAGATCGTCACCCGGCACATATTGGCGGTAATCGTGAAACTCCACCGATGCCCCCCGCACGCGGGACCGATGCCGCCCGGACAGGTATCCCTCCACCAACAGCTTTGGGGCAAACTCAAACGCCCCGAGCTTCGCCAGATCTTCCGGGCGCAAGTATTTGTGCGATGTCTTTGGCGTGGCGCTCATGTTTATTGGCGCACGTTCTTGAGAAGATGCGCAATGATCGCCTCTACCGTCACGCCCTCGCCGGTGGCGTTATAATTCGGGATGATGCGATGCCGCAAAATCGCCGGAGCCACCTCCCTGACCTCGTCAATTCCCGCTGCAGGCCGTCCTCGCAGCAGAGCGAGAGCGCACGCCGCGCGCGCCAGATTCTGGGCCGCTCGCGGGCCGGCTCCCCATGAGACGTATTGTTTGATGTAATCGTCCGCGAGTTCGTTTTTAGGACGCGTCGCATGCACGAGGCGCATCAGATAATCGAGCACGTTATCGGGCAGCGGCACTTGCGTGACAGCGTGTTGCAGCGCGAGCACTTGCTGGCTGTTGAGCACGCATCTCGGCGCAGAAGCGGCATCCGTTGTGGTTTGCCGGACGATATTCTTTTCAGAATCGAAATCCGGATAGTCGATTAACAACTCGAAAAAGAAACGATCCAATTGCGCTTCAGGCAACGGATAGGTTCCTTCCTGCTCAATTGGATTTTGCGTCGCAAAGACGATAAAGGGCTCCTCCAAACGCATCGTCTTGCCGGACACCGTGACCTGTTTTTCCTGCATCGCTTCCAGCAGGGCCGCCTGTGTTTTAGGAGGGGTGCGGTTGATTTCATCCGCCAGAATGAGATTCGCAAAGATAGGTCCGCGCGAAAACTCGAAGGCACGGCGCATACCGTCACCGCCGTCCTGCAGAATTTCGCAGCCGATGATATCCATCGGCATCAGATCCGGCGTGAACTGAATGCGCTGGAACTTGAGCCCGAGGACGGCACCCATGGTTCGACACAACAGCGTCTTCGCCAGACCCGGCACACCGACGATCAGGCAGTGGCCGCGACACAACAACGCCACCAACATTTGCTCAATGATTTTTTCCTGACCGACCACGGCAGTGGCAAATTCCTTTTTCAGGGCCGTGGCGTGCATTTGGATTTCGTCCCATGTTTGGGAAGGGATGGTGTCGTTCATGATGTTCCTTGGTTTGGAGATGCGATGTAGAGTGCTTGGCTTGAAAATAACTTCACTGGATGACCTCGCGTTGAGCGGTGGACTTGGTGCCAATGACAAATAAGCGAATCGGAAGACGCCCATCGCCTGGGCTCTTTCGAATCTCTTGAAGCGTATCGTAGAATTCTTTTTCCATGGCTTCCTTGCTGCTTCCCTCGGGAAACGAGCCGTCCACAGTCATCTCCATATAGGCCTGAGACGCGTGCCCGAGAATGCCAACGCCCAGCGCATTCTGCATCCAGTCGCCGTAAGTGTGGGAATTCTCCGCATCCGGGTCCATATCCGGCATAAACGTCGCCATCAGATTCTTTCGGTTCTGTTGCACGACCCGCATGTTCCAGCTATCGAAAAGCGACGAGCGCGAGATCACAACCAGCATGGCATCCGTCTTCTTTAATTGTGCAATGGACAATTGAATGACCTTTTCGAGAAGCGACCGGTCGAGCACGCTGCCTTTCAACTTCATCCAAGCCAGCTCATCGGCAAGCTTGCCGCTAACCTGCACGTCGCCGATCCGCCCTGTCGCGGCATTGATCTTTTCAATCAGCGCGGCCTTGTCCGTCAACTCCGGAGCCAGGGCCTGTTTTTGCACGTATTCGAGCTTTCGCACCCATCCCTCCATCTGCCCCGGCGATTGTTTCTCCACTTCCGCCATCAACTTTTTCTTCTGTTCTTCCGGCAATCGCAACACCTGCTGGAGCGGCTCAGGTTCCTTACCAGCCAGACGCTGACGGCCTCGCTCCGCCAATAACTGAAACCACGCCGCATCCATACCCAGATAGGCCATCGATTCCTGCGAGGTATGAAGAGAACGGATGCTCGTGAAATCCATTCCAGCCGATACCAATTCCAAGACAAAAGCAGTGTAATCTCCCACGGTTTCTTGAACTGATGTGGAGCGATTATCCGCCAATAATTCACTCCACTGCGTCGCCCACGGGAGAGGCGAGACCCTCTCAGGAGGCGTGAATCCGATGTCACGCTCATGCTTGAACGGCAACAGAAGCGTCCAGGAAAGAATCTTCCGGCGATAGCTGGGTCGCTTCTCCGCCGCCGCTGTTTTCAGGATCAGGTCGAGTCCTTCTTGAAAACTTTTCTTGGGCAATTCCTGATGCGCGGAGGCATCAATCTTGAATGGGCTCACGGTCCCAGCAGCCACCGCCGCCATGTTTTCCTCCAGCGGTTTGACCAGAGCTTCCATGCGTCCCATCAACTGCGAGATCGTCCCGACATATTCCTCGGGAACGACTATCTTTTTTTGTTTGATCAGTTCTTTTATTTTAGAGGCGAAGGGAGCCGCCTTTTCACCTTGATTCGTCACATAAGCCATGACCATCGACCACTTCTCACGATCGGCCAGAGAACTTAACAGGTAGTCCTCTATTTTGGAGTTCTGCCCCTGCGCGATCAGGTAAGTGGCGGCTTCCTGAAATTGGGCGTAATCTCCGTTTTTGATGAAGTACCAGGAGACTTCCTCCGCCGTCTTAAAGGGATGCTCTTTATGCCAATCGCTTAGCAAGGCACCAACGTTCCCCTCACTATAACGCTCTTCTTGCACCAGTAGCGGTCGCAAGGCCAGGCGAGGTATTTCGCTCAAACCCAAGGGACGCGGCATCAGCAGCAACTCCTCTTCTGGCTTTTTATTCTCGCGGCTATTCACCATCTGCCGCATCCCCAGTCGCATCGACGTCATAAAGGGCGAACCTTCGGGCGCATAGATCGTGGGCAATAACGCCTGCTCTTTTTCTAATCGAATGAGAAGAGGAAAAGCCGAAAGCCCACGCTTACGCAAGGTGAGAGCGAAAGGATTTAGCGTGTTCACGCGCGAGCTTCCAGCAGTAGCGGGAATCAACCATAGATCGTATTCTCCACCGCGGATCAAACCGGCGTTCTGTTGGAGTTCACTCAAAAATTTTCGATCCTCTGCGGAGATATTTTTCACGGAAGCCAGCCCATTTTCCTTCCGTACCGCTTGAATCCGCACCTTGGCCTCGAGCAGTCCTGCCGCATCGTGATAGACCCAATTCGCACCGCAATCCGCGCGAATGGAAGCGATCGCATTCGCCAGCTTGAGCCAGTCGGGTTTTCGACTGAACTCGGTGAGTGCCGTATCGTAACGCGCATTCGCCAGTCGCGAAATCGAACGCTGAATGGCTTCTCTCGGCTTCTCGGAACGCTTTAAAAGCGCTCCGCAAATTTTCTCGGCCTCGACGGGAAAACCCGCCTGTCGCGCGAAAGCAGCAAAGAGCAGCGGATCGGGTAATTGATAGGGAAAACTCTCATCCTGCTGTTCGGCTAACTTCAACACGGCCGCGCAATCTTGCTTGAAATCGGCGGGGGTGGCACGCCCGCTCCAGACCTTTGGCATGCCCTCCTCCTCCGTACTGGCGGACGCTTCCGGCCCATCGATCCTCACAAAGATGACATTCCCATTCACCGTGACGAAAATTTGTTCGCCGCCTTTCTTGTCTGACGGCAAACGCCACGCATTACCCGTCAATCCCAGACCGCTATTGAATTCACTCGGGAGATGAAAAACAGTCAGCGTGACATACTCTCCCTTGGAAGTATCGGGCAGTCCCAAGTTATTCAACGAATCGAGCGCCGCCGCAAATCGATCCACGCCCTGCTTTTTTTCCTCGGCCCGAACGTCAACGCTCCAAGAGAATAAAAAGAGAAAGGCCAAGATCGGCCATGCGCTCCCATCCATAAAGCTGGAATGACATCCCATGCAATAAACCCCGCCGAAATACTCGTGAACCCTTGGGAAGAGTCAAGCGGAATGCAAGTGGGCGCCTCGTCTCACGAGGCAGATATTCATCCCCGTAAAGAATCGCCCCGCCGCAAAAACGACGGCGCGCTCATTTCCTTGATTGACCAGCGCCTACCGGTCGATACCGCTCAACTCACGCACCACGTCACTGACGTTCGGCCTTGTCGCGTCTCGATCCGCAAAATCAACCCGTGATTTTCGCGTGCGAATGGCTTCCATCAAGATCACCTGCTGGCGACAGTCCTCCAGTTGGGGAGACGCCGTTCCGATGCCCTGCACGGCATTGAGGAACGCCTCCGTTTCATAATAAACGCCATTGCGCTCCACCAATTCCTGATTCATCACCATCACCTGGCTCTTGAGTGCGCCCCGGCACCAGTGACTTGTCTCGCCATCAAACGTCGCTTGAGTCCCCAGCAGATTCACATGAATGCTTTGATCAATGGCATGAATGGCGGCCGTCTCCTCCAATAATCCCGACATGGGCTGAAACGTCAACGAGACCTCTGTTCCATTCAGGCACACCCCTTCCATCGAAATAGCGGCCACACCGGCTCCGCTTTGCGGGAGTTCCCGGTAAGTCAGACGAATTTCGCGGTAAGGGCTGCGGGCCAGATACTGCACCGCATCAATGCCGTGAATCGCCGTAATGGAAAAGTCAGATTCGTTGCGTGAGTAGCGGACCAGATCATAGCGTATGTGCAACACCTCTTGCGCCGGAATATCCCGATCGAGCCATTGCCGTGCGCGAACGAGAGCCGGTGCGTAGCGGCGGTTGAACGCCACCTGATTAAGACCGCCCCCTTTTTGTGCCGCCGTGAGCAAACGCCGGTATTCATTCAAAGTCAGCCCGGGCGGCTTCTCAAGGTGCAGCGCCATTCCCCGCTCCAGTAGAGGTATGGCCAATCCACTCGTGGCAGAGGCCGGAACCACCAGCGCCACGGCATCCGGATTCTCCTTCGCGAGCATTTCCTCCAGATTCGTATAGCAGTGCTGAAAGCCAAACGTAGCGCGGTAGGTTTCAGCCAATTGGGGATTCAGATCACAGCAAGCCGATAGCTCCACCTCGGGGTGGCGTTGCGCGTACAGTTTCTGCGAAGGTCCATGCGAGTGGCTCGCATGGCCACCGCACCCAATGGTACAAAATTTCATAATGAGGTGTTAGGGTTGGTTGAGGGTGAAAAACGCGCGGACTGCGCCGACTTTTCGACGACGCGAATCTGGATCAGTAATGGAGTCGCCTTGGCTGCAATCGGAATCACGAGACGTTTGATATCGGTCAGGCAGGAATCCTCAAGTTTCCCGGAAAAGGCCTCGGGCCATTCAAAAATCACAGAGCCGGTTGCGGATGAAATCACCAGTCGATGAGGCGTTTCCAACTTGACCGTGGTCTGATCTGCCGCGATCCGGATCGGCAGGTTTACGAATGATTCCCGAACTCCACCCAACGAACGCATCGACACGGCCAAATCCAACCCTTGATCCTTCGTCTGATAATTCCACGTCAAGGCCGACAAGACCGGTGATCCCATCTTGGAAGTGATCTCCCATTCGCGCGTCGGCTCGAGAATCTTCAACTGCGCGCGCTCATGTCCCGAAGCGAAAAAAGTGCCCTTCTCATCCGTTCCGTAGATACAGGAATAAGTCAATTGATCCGGACCGCGAACCGTCTTGGTTTCGGCTTTAAGATGCCCACCCTTTCCGGAGGCATCGGGCTGCATGGAGGCGAGAAAAGTCCCGGAGACCTCACTCCACAACGCGGTCGGTCCACCACCCGTCACACCCACCAGTGGCCGTTGCGCCCCCGCCACATCGTAAAAAAGCACCCCATACAATGGGCCTTGTTTCCACGCCAGAAATCCCGGCAGATCCCAGAATCCCTTCTTCTGTTGAAAGGGCAACGACGCGGGAACGACTGTCGATTTCTCCGTGTACACCTTGGCCAGACTTTCCACCCAATCCCCGTTACTGACATTGGGATAATAACCCGGTCCCCAAGCGAGCCCCTGCTGCAGTGTCCGCTGAATCCACGCCGGAGTATTGGCGATAAAGGAATTCGTACCAGCCAGCCCAATGCCCTGCGCAGGTTCGCGGTCCAAGGCACTCCGCGCGGCGGCGAGCGGAAATTCATTACGCGCCAGATATTCACCCGGATAACCGGCAAAGCAAAACATCGCGCTCGTCCGGCAATTCAACGCCGTCGGGGAATGCAAGGCCCCATCGGGTTGCGCTATCCAAAAGAAACTTTTGAAGCGCAAATTCTTTTCGATACCGTCCTTCAGAGCCGCCACCAATGCCGGTTTGGCCACAGGCAATTTCTTATAGTCGTTGTAGCAAGACACGACCGCATACAGATTCAGGCGGTCGTAGTTACCATCGGGACCATACTCTTCGAGAAAATATCCCGCCGGATGCTGACCAAACTTCGCGTCGCTTCCATAGACCCCGCCCAGATAGGCTTGCATCTGCGTTTCGAAATAACGCAGGAATCGTTTTTCACCCGTCGCCAGATACGTGTTCAAGTGCGCTTTCATCATGTGCGCCCATTGATTCGATTCGTAGGCTTGGTGATCGGCCACTTTGTCACCGATGGCAAGGATCGCTTGCCGCCAAATTTCCCGGGGCTCCGGCGGCAGCGAATCCTTCAGCGCGCGAAAGGAAGCAGACAATCCGTCATAAATGAAGAACGTATGCGTCAGTGGATACGAACCGCGAAAGAGACTATTATCGCGGATCAAATCATCACCCTGCAGAGAAGCGATGTGAAAAAAACCAGCGAGAATGGCCCGCTGCAGGATGTTCTCATGATGATAGGCCGGATTCAGTCGCGCCTTGAAGCTGTAAAGCACGGCCAGATTGGTCGAATCATAGAGCGAAACAAATCCACCGGAGTACGGCAGAAAGTTCACCCACGAATCTTGATTCTCATCCCCCGCTTTAAGTCCCGTCGGCCACGGAATTCCAAAATACGGATTGGCTGGGTCCAGCGTCGCATTCTGCTCCTTGATCGCATTATTCAGCCCATTCAGTCCTCCATATTTTCCATAGAGAAGAACCTCCAATTGCGGTGAAGCCAAATCTGCGGGCACTTCTTGAGTCCAGGCAATCGCCGGTTCCCGTTCAACGCCACGATGGGCCAACATCCAACGACGCGCGCGGGCTTGCAAGGGTCCCGCCACGGGTACGCCCTCGCAATGGATGGTTCCCCCCTGCAAACGCGCCGCCGCTTTTTCACTGGGGCACAACAATCCGGGAGCCCCCTCGAAATCGATCACGCCGTCATATCCTGCAGGAAATTCCAGACGACACACCGCACCCTTGGGCACCGGATCAAGCAGGAGCCATTTCGGTGAGGCAGTCGTTCCCTCAGCTAATACTTGATTATCCGTAGCGGATTTCACCGCCAGTCCCGCCGCAGATCCCGACTCGATGCCAATGCGAAGTTTCCGCGAGGTCGGGGGTATCCAAAAATACGCGGGCCGGGGCGTCGTCTGCGAAAGTGACAACGCCATCTCGCCACGCACGCCCCATACGGTCGTTTCCGCAATGCGAATCTCGATCAAATCGCCACTCCGCCCACCCGAAAAGGACACTCTCCAAATCCCCGGCTTTCCGCTGGGAACCTTGAGCGTGCGAATGTCCGTCTCTTGCGTCTGATCCGTGAAGTCTTCAATCGCCGCGAGATTCCCCTCTGGGTCAAATACTCGTGCCAACGCCACCGGCGTGTACGGCTCTTTCCCGCCCACTGCTGTCCGGCGCGCGACCAGAAAACGTTTTTCGCCCGCAACCGGATATTCCGCCAACAACCCAAAACCGCGCACCCCACCCCCGAGAACGTAGATGCGATTACGTTGCGCAATGGGGAATTCGGTCGCCAGAGCAGACGAAACCAATGAAGCTCCCTCAGCCGGAATCGCACTCGCGTAAACACCCGGTCCGCCATCCGATTTCTCATTCAGGCCAAGGACTGGAGGCTTGGCCGGCCCCGCATTCTCTGCCGCCATCGTCACAGAGGAAATCGAGACGCCCATCCAACACAACGTGAAAAACAATCGATTCATAATCCAACCAATTCCATCTCATCCCACCAAAGCACATGGCCCGGCAGAGGTTCCGCCCCGCCGCCCTTGGCTGAAATCATCAGCGAACTGATCTGATTCCAACCGCGCGGACTGCGCACGGGTTTGCATTGATTCAAATCAATCACCACTTGCCGCCAACCGGTCCAGTCGACCTTCAGTTGGTAGAAATAGTAGGAGCGCAACTTGCCCTCCACGACTCCCGGTTCGCCATCGGCATTGATCCAGAAATTGATCTTTTGACCATTCGCCTCTTGCGCGTAGATCCAGACGCGCAACGCCTGATACGCACTCCAGTCTTCCGGACACTTTTTCAAGAAAAGCCACGGACGGCGACTCGGCTCCCACCGCGCCGACGTTGCACCGGCTTTGACTTTCTCCACATTGGATTCCACGTCAAAGGGCGAACCGCCATTGGCTCCGTCACGGGACCACTCTTCATCCAACGGCTTCTCAAAACCACTCAGGAGCAATCGATGCGTCGCCGCGTCCTGAGCCCGCGCGTCAACATACAGAGAAATGATAACCAACACGGTGACGACGAGCCTCCGGGCCAAAGGAGTGGAGAAGAATGTATTCATGGCTTGAGAGCGGTAGTGCCCAGTTTTTTCCCGGTTCCTTCCTTGGAAGCATCGATCTGGCCGGTTTGATAAATGGCGTCGATGTAGCCTTTGTAGAGACGTCCATCCTCGCCGCTCAACCACTCGACGTGACAATCCATGAACGCCATATTGGCTCCGTTCAGGTGTCTCAAGGGAATCTCCGGAGTGGTGCCCCAGTTCGGTTTCCAACCATCCCAAAAAAGAGGCACGTACGCCGCCGCGGCACCAAAATAGGTATCCATGTTCAGCGACGAGGTCTTGGTGTAACCCTGGTAATTATCGAGGGCGACGTGATTGTAGTCCGGCCCGCCCTGCACCGGATCGATGGTCTGTCCGGTCAGCGCCGCACCGGGACATTTTTCCGTCGGCTCCACAATAAATTGCCCCCGGCTCGTGTACATACTGTTCGAGCTGGTGCGATAATAATGCCGCAGCGTTTGGATGCCCCAGGCATTATGTCCTTCGGAATCCGGGTCGCTGGGTGTCACGGAACGCGGCGGTGGCAGATTCCCCCGATCCATTCGATAGGCCTGATGCGCCATCGCCAGCGTGCGCAGATTGCGACTGCATTGCAGGCTGGCCAATCGATGCTGGATCTTTTGATAAGCGGGCAGGCTCAGCGCCAGCAGTCCCATCATGATCCCCACCACGACGAGCATTTCCGTCAAGGTAAAGGCCCCGCAGGATCTGGCTGGGAACATTCGCTTCATGACTTTTGACCGTTCACGTACCCGACAATAACCTTATGCCAACCTCCGGCGAGCTGCCATGAGGATCATGAGTCCACCCGAAAGCAGCAAGGCGGCAGAAGGCTCCGGTACCGCCACCACCAAATAAATACCATCGGCCGCGTAGGAGAAATAACTTCCCGCGTAGCTTTCCAAACCCGAGCCGATCTGCAGTCCGGAACTCAGGCCGCTGTCCATCACTGTAGTTCCATTATCGGAATAAAAACGGAACAATAAATAGGAACCCTCCTGCAATCCGCCCGCGTCGACAATATTGACCTGATTGCCCGCCAGCGAAAAATCCCCCAGCGTGTAATTTAAGAAATCAACCGTATCCGCCGAACCCAGTGCCCCCAGTTCGAATTCGAACGCCGCCCCGCTATCCATCGTCAACAGGGTTCCTGTGGTCGAACCGCCATTGAACCGCAAATGGCCAATCCCCTCGCCCGGTGCCAGAGTGGAACCCGACTGCATAATCACCCCGTGAGTACCCGTGGGCGCAATGATGCCGGTGCCACCGAGTTTCGCACCACTCCGAACCGTGACATCTCCTGTCCCCGTAGCCGACCCACTGGTATTGGCGACGAGCAGCGTTCCCGCTTTCACGATCGTTCCGCCGTCGTAGGTATTGCCAGCGGCCCGACTGAATTTCACGATACCCGCCGGCGTGCGTGTCTCGTACACGGGACTCGAAAGACTGAGTGAAGCGACCGCGTTCACCTGCTGATAGCTGTCATTGATATTCACCCCGATCGTGTTGGTCAGATCATCGATCAGCGCGGAGAATTCCGTCACCGCTCCCGAGTTGAGAGAGGCCAGATTGACCACACCCGCCGCGACATCCTGCAAGCGCACCGATCCGGTTTGGGAGAAATTGACCGTGCCCGTATTGTGAATGCCCGCGATGGTGTCCATCCCGCCACCACTCATCACGTCCAGATACGTACCGCCAAAGCTCCCCGCCGTGTCCACCAACAAATTACCGCGACCGCCCGTCGCCGCGCTCCCGGAGGTGGCCCCCAGTTTGATGCGGCCATTGGTGCTTCCGTTCAACGTCGGAGTCGATGAGAAAACATAGGAATAATTTCCGGTGTTTTCGGAAAGCAATTGCAGCCCATTGGAGTCCATGCCGGAGAGAGCGATGCCGCCCGAAAAAATCCAGGTCCGCGCATCGCCACGAATGGCGAATTGCTGTCCATTCATATTTCCCGAGATGTTCCCGAGCGTGGTTTGAAAATTATTATTCGTCTGGGCTCCGGCACTATAGAAAGCGGTCGCGGCGGTCGGATTCGAAATCACGATCGAATTCGTAATCACCGAGGCTCCGAAATAAACCCCCGAGTTTCCTTGAATGGTCAGAGCGCCCGTCCCCAAGGCATTATTATGATACAGGTGAAGCGTGCTGCTCGAAAGGGTCGTGCCGCCATCGTAGCTATTATTGCCATAAAAAATAAACACCCCGCCACCGCTCAGAGTCAGCCCGTAGGTATCCGTCGAATCGGTGATGGAACCGTAAACACGCATCGCCTGCGCGCCGCCTGACGCTGTATTTTGCCAAACGCCACTGGCACCCAGCCGGAGGGTCGAGTAGAGATAGACAATTCCCGTCGTGCTCTTGGTTATATTACCGGATGAGATTGTCAGCGTGGGTGTACCTGACCCATTCACCAGCGAAACCGCCGCCGATCCGTTGAACGTCAGTGAGTTCACAGTCTGACTCGTTCCATTCAAACTCGGTGTACCGGACGTATAGCCGCTGCCGAAAACGATATCGTCCGTGGCCAGCGGCACCGTATCGCCATCCCAATTCAACACGGTATTCCAGTACGCATTCGCGCCGCCGCCATCCCAGGTCACCGTGGCGGCAGAGGACGCCATCGGCGCCGCCAAAATAACCGCCAAGCCCAAGAGCCGAATCTTCACAGACGACCATAAGGACCGCTGCGCCAAAGTGTGAATGGGGTGGTTCCGTTGCATAATGATTTCCTGATATCTGTAGCTTCGAAGGAAATGATCTCGCTTGCAATTTGCGCGCAACTCATCACGATGAGTCAGGATGCCTAATCAACGAGACATCGCCACCGCGCTCGGCCTGAACCAAGCCACCGTTTCCCTCGCTTTGCGCGGCGATCCCTCCATTCCGGCCAAGACACGCGCCCTGGTCTTGGAGGCGGCTCGCCGCCTTGGGTATCAGCCCAATTCCTACATCTCTTCCCTCATGGCTCACGTCCGCGCGGGACGCCCCTTGCAGGATAAAGGCTGTATCGGATTGCTCGTGGATTCCACCTCCTCGCGCAACTGGCTGGAGCCAGATCCCTATCAGAAATATTACCGGGGCATCACCCGCCGCGCAGAGCAACTTGGTTTCCATACCGAATGTTTTTTCCTGCAAGCTACCGGAATGAATGCGCCACGAATCGACCGCATTCTCCACGCGCGGGGAATCACGGGCGTGATCATCACCGCTCCGTGGAGATCCACGCCGCAACCGCTCGTCATGCATTGGGAACGCTACGCCGCCATTACAACCGGGTATTCCTGGAAAGCCCCCGATGTCGACCGCGTCGCCAATGATCAGTACAAGAACGTCTTGATCGCCTACGGACAGCTCTTTCAGCGCGGCTACCGGCGGATTGGCCTGTGCCTGCCGCCGCGACACGCGGAGGCCACGCTTTCCCGCTGGCTCGGCGGCTACGCGCAATGCGAACAACAATTTCAGGGCGGCCCGCAGATCCCCACATTCTTTGGCACTCCCGCCGACACCGCCCTCACTCTCTTTCGTGGCTGGCTCCGCAAATGGAAACCAGAGGCGATCATCACGCTGATCGGTCATGAAATGGAATGGCTGCAGGAACTCAAATTGCGCGTACCGGAGGAACTCGCCATCGTCAGCGTCGTACGCCCCGCCGGATCGGATTTCGCCGGAGTCGAGGAAAGCAATGAAACCATCGGCGAGATCACCGTGGACCTCGTCTCATCCCAAATTTTCCGCAATGAATTCGGCCTCCCCGAAAAACCCAAGCTCGTGCTCGTCGAAGGCCATTGGGTCAACGGCCCAACGATCGCCGACCACGCACCACTTCCCCGCCGCAAAAAACGCTGAAGCCTATTCAAGCAGTCAGCACAGGAATGGATCCGCGCTGTAGGGCGGTTCTGTGAACCGCCGGCTGGCACCACAGGTGCCAAGAGTGGGGAGTTTACATTCGAATTGATGACAGCAAAGCAGGTAAGTCCCAACCCTACTCCGGCGGCCGATAGCCGGAGGGACCACCTAGCGCCATGAATTTCCGGTACAGGACACCTCCACACACGAGAGCCACCACCGAAATTCCAGCGCCCGCGTAAAAAGTATAGCGGTACACATGACCGCTCTGGTCCAGCAACAAACCAATCGATGGCGGCACCACAATCGAAGTGACGCTGATCAAAATACCGCAAGCGGAATTCAGTTCGGCAAAGCGTTGACGCGGCAGCAATTTTTGCGCGAGCGAGGCAGACGCCGTAAAATACGTTCCCATCAACACCCCGTGCACCACGAAAACAATGCCGAAGTTCCGCGCGTTATCCGCATAGAGCCCACCCCACAATGAAGTCAGCACGTAGAGTCCCATCGCCACCAAACTCACCCGCAACGGATGAAAGCGATCCGCCAGCGCGCCGAGCGGATAAGCCAGCACCAGCGAGATGAGATAGGTGAGCGCAAGGCAGGTTCCATAATCACCCATACTCATCTTCACACTCCGCGCATAAAACACGCTGAAGAGATTCACTGGACTGCCCGCGATGGCACACAGGGACATCACACCAAAGAACCAGAGATAATAGGAGTGACCGAAGCAATCCCGGAAGTAAACCTTCGCGGCGGAGAAAAAGCCACCAGCCGATCCCGGCAACGGCTCATCCGGCGGCGGTGGATAGGTTCCCTCCTTGACCTTGAGACACATGACCGTGAAGCCCACCCCGTAGAGCAAACCAATGCCAATGAAGATCTCCACAAAATGGGTCTCCGCCTTGCCGAGCATCCAGAAGTTGAAAATGATTCCGGCAATCAAACTCAGGGCGCGGAAGAGCCCAAAAAAACGCCCCAGCACCGGCTGCGGCACCACGTCATTCACCAAACCGCCGAAGACCGAATTCGCGATGATGCTCGCGAATTCAAACAGCGTCCAAAAGAGTCCCAATGACAGAAGAATGGAAACATTGAGCCCCCAGCCCTTGAGCGCCGGCAGTTCGTGCAGCCATTCTCCCAGTTGCGGACTAAAAGCGAGTCCCACCATGGCCAGCACCGCAATCGGTGTCGGGATCAACAGGAAGGGAATGCGCCGTCCCCAACGACTGCGATGGCGATCCGATTTATAGCTGATGATGGGTCCAATCAACATCGCGAGCGCCGCGGGTAACGACCCGATCAACAACCCGGTCACCATATCGGAAGCGTCGTATTTCTTGAACAACAACTGAATCACCGACGGCACGGAACGTTCGCGCATCGACCACGCAAAATCACCCCACAACAACCAGCAAAACAACACCGCGAGACCGCCCGTGGTGTAAGTCAGCGTGCCGACAGTCCATCGTTTCGAGCCGGGTACATTCTCCTCGAGCTTCGTTTCGTCAACCACCGTGGATTTCATTTATTTGCGGCCCTCCTGAAAGCGCATAGGGTACGGATTCTCTATTCGAGAAGTACTTGCAACCGGTCTGAGTGGGATCAGCGGAGCTTGCGCGGTTTCGGTTAATACCACGGTCTCGCCCTTGGAAAGTGAGAGCTCAATGAGCCCCGCTTCCGTCCTCTTCACTTGAGGTGTCACGCCGCTCGATGCCCGCACCGCCACGCTTTTCCAATCGCCCACCTGCACGCGGCAGGGAGCTCCCGCGAGACTTTGAATCTGCACCCATGCGGTACGCCCTTCGTGCCGAACCGCGCTCACGAGAAATGCCCCTTCCCCGCGAAGCGAGTGAAAACTGACCTCCGGCCAATCCGACGGTATCGCAGGAAAAATCCGCAAGCGCCCGCCTCCGCTCTGCAGCAACATTTCCTGCAGACTGGTTGCCGCCGAAAGAGGCGTCTCGATCACCGGACCTGCTTCCATATAGAATGTATTGGGCAGCACAAACCGATTCAAAAGCTGCTGCAATTGTTTTTCGGCCGCGTCGCCATGACCCAACAGCGCCTCCATCGAGGCCGCTCCGGTATGGGAATATCCCTTGAATTTCTCTGGGCGGCTCGTCCAGTTCGCCAGCGACGTTTCAATCAACGCCCGATCCGCCGGCTCATCAGGGTTCAATAACTGCAGCGGATAAATGGCCAACAGATGCGAGTAATGCCGGTGCGACTCCTTGAGCGGTTGCCCGCGCCCGATCAGAAGCCCCGTGGCATCAGTCGGAAAGGGAGTCAATCCCGTCAGAACTTCCTTCCAGCGCGGTAATAGCGGTTCCACCGGCTGCACCCGTTCGGAAGCGGTGATCAGAGCCTGCAATCCCCACCGCAGCAGCGCGAGATCATAATTGCAGTCCGGCGCGGCGAGCAGTTCCGGAGAATAGGTCAGCGGCAAATGCCAGCGACCATCCTCACCCTTTTCGATCACCGCCAGATAATGTCCGATCGTCGGCTTCAGGAGCGGCAACACCCGCTCCCGCAAAATCGCCTCGTCCTGCTGATAGGCGTAGTATTGCCAGTAAAGAAATAGCACCCACGGCAAATTCCCCATCTCGGTTCCCTTGCCCGACTGAATCCCACGCGCCGCATCCACCGGGGCGACCAGATCATAGCCGGATGCTGTGCCAATCGCCGCCGCCTGCCCGCGCCATGGCTTCGGCACATTATCACCGAGTTGCTGCCGATGCTGGTCCAGCGCGCGGAAAAGGGATTCCGCCGGAGCCAGCCGGTTCGCTGTGAAGAGCGGTGAGTAGGTCAGTTGCACATTGAGATTCCACCACACCTTCGACCACGGTGTCGGCGCGAACCAAGGTCCCAGCAAATCAAGGATCGGCCCGTTCTCGCGCATCGCCGCGCCGAGCTTGTAAATTTGAATCCAATAAAAAGCCTCGAGCCGCGGCTCCGGGATCGAAAGAAAACTCTGGGGATAATAAGCATGCCACCACTCGCGGTGAGCGGTCGTGATTTTCTCCAGCCCCAACGCCACGGCTTGATCGGTGGTACGACGCGCGTCGGCCAATGCCTCTTCACCTGTCGCGCCGGGACTGATACTGATGTAATATAATTTACCACCGTCAGCGGTAGCCGTCTGAACAACGCTTTCCGCATGCGCCCCGCCGCCGAGAAAAGATTGAACGCTCGTAATCATTCCGTCAGCGCGTGAAACCACCGCCGCGTGATGCAATTCCTGTTCCGTGAAGGCTTCCTTGCGATAAACCTTGCGCGGCGGTCGCGCCTCCGCCGGTGCCCAGTTTAACTCCACGCCGCTTTCACCCTCCGTGCCTTTGAGCTCAATCACCAGAACCGATGGCGTCGTCGACGTGAACGTGCGCCAGCGAATACTCCCCCGCTCCGTGCGAAGCGTCCCCTCCGCTTCCGCGTCCCACAGTTTCAATCGTGCGTCGCCCCCGCGCAACGCACCGGCCGTTCGCACCACCAGCCGCCCGATGGGATAACGCGATGCCTCGTGCGCCACATCCGCGCGATTGATCTGCCAGCCGAAGGTTTCCGCCTCCAGGCAAACCGTCGCGCCGAGATTTCCGTTGCCGGTGAAAACACTGTCGCGCCACTGCGTCGGGATTCGGGACCAAACCAGATCTTGTCGCGCTAAAAAAGCGGACCAATCGATGGCCACCACCGGAAGCGTCTCGCCCCCGAAGCATGCTGTCGCCCAGAGAACACCGGCGGAAATTCCCAGGAACAGTCGCCGCATGTTCATCTCGATAGATCCTGGCAGGGCCGTGGTGTGGGGTCAATTCTTCGAGCGTGATTGACGTCTCGCCCGTGACTCCGCACCGAGCCAAAGCATCAGACCCAGCGCCACGAATCCAAATGTTCCCGGCTCGGGCACCGCCGAGAAGGAGAGAACACCCGTGGAGCTCAAACTGGCCTGATAGTTCGCGCTGTCATAACCGGAGATCGCCACCACATCGGCTCCCGTGATCGTGGAAAAACCACTCATCACGGTGTAACTCGCCGCATAGTTGATCGTACCCGAGAGCAGAAAGGCACCACCTGTCAGATCTGCGAGCCCCGAGCCAGCGCTCAGGATCTGATCGGAATTTCCCAAGCCATCAAGCGTCAGCAGCATCGTTCCGTTGTTCACCGTCAAACTCTTCCCGGAAGCCAACGTCAATGTCGCGATCGAGGTGCCGTTCAAATCGAGCGAACCGCCGCCCGTCACGGAAACATCGCCCTGCGTTTGAAATGCGGACTGGCTCAAATTCAAAGCGCCATTGACCACTTCCAATCCGCCGATCGCCACCGCGCTGGAGACCGTCGCCGCATTGGCCCGTGTCGCATTACCCGAATACCGGAATTTCGACGCCGCATGATACGCATAGGTCGCTCCACCCGATGCGCTCAGGATGTTGCCCGTGCCGGAACCACCCGTTGCTTCCAGAATGACATTACTACCCACCGTCATGGTATCGACCGAAGTGGCACCACTCAGTCCCAGATTATAAGACTGCGCCTTAAACGTCCCCGTTCCGGCAGTGGAAACCACTTTCCAATTCGTGGTCGTCCCACTGACCTTGTTCGGCACCCATCCCGTCGAGGCCGCCGTTCCGTCGAAAGTGAATCCGTTGAGGTCCACCCCAAACGTCGCGTAAGCCGGAGAGCCCGTCGCCTGCGCCGTCACGAACGTCCCGGCAGCGGAATACGTCGATTTCAGATCGCTACCCAATTGAACAATATCCTCCGCACCGGAGGTGGTCAGAAAGATCTGGCCAATGCCGCGCCCAGCTGCGGTCGAGGTGATACGATGGGTGTAGGAACTATTCGTCCGCGTGTCGAACTCCCGGATCGTCATCAGTCCCAGCGTAACCGCCGTATCCAATGTCTGTGATAGAGTGAGAGCGGTCGAGGGACTCGCCGTGGTAATGCACATCGTAAAAGTGGGAGCCGCCGCGCTCACCACACCGGTCGGGCTGACCGTTTGAAAAACCACGCCGGAGCTGATCGTATTGGTCAAGCCATGGAGAAAAAGCCCCGGCTGGCCCGAAGTGGTCACGTCCGAAACAAGCTGAATCGTGCCGCCGGTCCAGTTGAAATTCCCGTTGAATCCCAAACGCGATCCGTTCGAACCGTTGCCATGCACCTTGATCGTACCGCTGTTGATGGTGAACACATCATTGCCCGCCAATGCGGAATTGTTACCTGCGGCCACACCCCCGAGCCACGCCGTCTGGGTACTGCTCGGCGCCAATGCCTCGATGATACCGCCGCTCAACGTGATACTCCCCGCCATCGCCACAAAGCCACGCGGTGTGGACGCGTAGGCCAGTTGCAACAAACCGCCCGCATTGATCGTCGTCCCTCCCGTCACCGCCAAGGCTGGAGTGTTGACATACGAAGAGTTCGACGTGCCGGTGATCAAAATACTCGTCGTCGTATTGGCCAGCCCCGTACCCAGAGTCACCGCATTGCCCACCGTCAACGTTCCCGCGCCGCCGATCAGCGCGAGTTGATTATTGATGGGCGTTCCCACCACGCCCGCCGTCGTCTGCGACAGCAACAGCGAGGAAAGCGACACGCTCGACCCGGCATTGGTTAAATCCAACGTCACCGTCCGCGAGGCCGCCACATCGCCGAGAGTCACCTCATCGCCCGTGGCGGGAATAACCCCGCTGCTCCAGTTCGTTCCCGTGCTCCAGGAACCAGAGCTGCCCGACGACCACGTGACCGTGGCCGCGCGAGTCCCTCCAAGCGAAAGAATCCATAATGCAATGATCAACCCGACAGTGTAGTGATGAATTTTCATAGGAGAGGAGGTTGAGGTTTAGGCTTGGACTGCGACCAGCAGCGTTGACACTAAAATATTTCATTAAACTATCGATGTCAAAAACAATTTATCATGAATTTTCATGTAAATTCGACGATTTAAGCACTTTTAACTCGAAATCCTCTCTTCATTGCCCTTGCTTTTCGTTGACAAGCCGCCGCCTCTCGATTATTTTCATGAAATAATGAGCGCTATTTTAACTAAACCCAACCGCAAACCGCGCATGTTCGATATCTCTCAGCGGGCGGGGGTTTCCATTGGAACAGTCAGTCGCGTCCTGAGCGGCAAGACGGACGTCGATCCCGCCTTGGCGGATCGCGTCAAGCTCGCGGCGCGGGAATTAGGCTATTCCCGACGCTCGCCCCAACGCGCGGCCGCCGCCAAGGAAGGGGAACTCGGGCCGATCGCCTACCTGCTCGACAGCGCCACCTCGCGCAATCTCTCGGATATTTTCCAGCAACATTTTCTCACCGGCATCGAGCAGCGCTCCAGCGAACTCGAAGGCCATATCCTTTTCACGTCCTGCGGCGACGATCTGGAACAGGATCGACTCCCTTCCATTGTGACCGACAAACTCGTGCGCGGCGCGATCATCAAGGGCGACTTCCCCGATTCGTGGGTCAACAAAGTGAACGCCGCCATCCCCACCATCCGGCTCATGAGCGATTCCCTGTCGCGTGCAACCGCCTCGGTTTCCTGCGACAACTTCGCCGCCACGTATCAAATCATGCACTACCTGCATGGACTGGGGCATCGCCGCGTCGGCTTCATCTACGAGAAAGAAACGAAACGCCACACCTCTTTCCACCATCTGGAACGCGAGCAAGCCTATCTGCGCTGCGTGGCCGAAATGGGCTTCGAATTTCATCCCGGTTATCTCCAGACCCCGATCCGCGAAAACGCCGGAGAGGATGTTCCGGATGTCATGGCGAAAGGTTTGAAGAATCTCATCGCGCTCAAGGAACTGCGCCCCACCGCTCTCGTCTGCGCCGCCGATGCGTACGCCTTCTCGATCATGCAAGTCGCCGGGCCGCTCGGCATTTCCATTCCGAAAGACCTCAGCATCGTCGGCTACATGAATATCGATTCCTGCGAGTACTCGAACCCGCCCCTCACCAGCGTTTGTCTCTCCGGCGAAGAAATGGGCCGGGTCGCGGTTGATCTTCTGGTCAGTCGCATCCAGAACCCAGACTCTCTCGTCCAACACATCACGATTGCCCCGCGCTTGATCGAGCGCTTATCGTGCGTGAAACCCACCCTCGCTTAATATATCAACCTCATCCGAACGATCTCAACCGGGATCGGCTTACCATGAACTCCCCCCTCTCTCTTTCGTATACTGAACCGGCAAACCACTGGACGTCCGCGCTTCCCTTGGGCAATGGCCGCCTGGGCGCCATGCATTTCGGCGGCGTGCCGCACGACCAGCTTCAGCTCAATAAAGACACGCTCTGGTCCGGCAAACACCGCGACTGGAATAATCCCGCCATGCGCGCCGTACTGCCACAAGTCCGCGCCGCGCTTCACGCCGGCGATTACCCTCTGGCCGATCAACTGGCGCGGGGTCTGTTTGGACCGTGGACGGAATCCTATCTGCCGCTCGGCGATCTCCATCTCGATTTCCCCGGGTTGGACGAAAGCGAAATCAGCCATTATCGGCGCGAACTCGATCTCGATGGCGCTCTGGCCAGCGTGACGTTCCAGCATCGCGGCATCACCTATCGACGCGAAGCGTTCGCCAGCTTTCCCGATCAAATCATCGCGCTGCGCCTGACCGCTGATCGCCCCGGAGCCCTCACCTTCACCGCGCGGCTCACCAGCGAATTGCCCCACGACGTCCTGACTCAGGACAACGACACCTTGCGTCTCACGGGACAAGCTCCCGAGCATGTAGAACCGAACTACGTCGAAAACGTGCTCATCCCCATTCGTTACGGCCATCGTGACGACACCATCCGATTCATCGCTCAACTCCACGTGAGTACCGAAGGCGGCGCGGTCACAGCCGGAGCGCGGGAACTGCAGATCAAGGAAGCCACCAGCGTCACCCTGCTCCTCTCGATGGCGACCAGCTTTCAGGGATTCAACCAACCGCTCGAGCCGGAAAAAGCGGTTTCTACTGCGGCTCAGAAACTGACTCGTGTCAGCACCCAATCCTTCGACCAGCTTCTCGCCACGCATCAAGCGGATCACCGCGAATTGTTCCGCCGCGTGGAACTCGATCTCGGAACCGCTCCCTCGGCCGAATGGTCCACGGAGGAACGGATTCGCCGCTGGACCGCGACTTCGGACCCGCAGTTGGTCGCGCTGTTGTATCAATTTGGACGCTATCTCATGATCGCCTCCTCGCGGCCCGGCACCCAGGCGACGACCCTGCAGGGGATTTGGAACGATCAGATGCGTGCGCCATGGAGTTCGAATTACACGCTCAACATCAACACGCCGATGAATTACTGGCCGGCGGAAAGTGCCAATCTCGCGGAATGCCATCAACCGCTCTTCTCCCTCATCCGTGACCTCGCCGTCACTGGCGCGGAAACGGCCCGCGTCAATTACGGCGCGCGCGGTTGGCTCGCCCATCATAATACCGATCTCTGGCGGCATACGGCTCCCGTGAGCGGACAAACCAAATGGGCCACCTGGTATGTCGGCGGCGCGTGGCTTTGCCAGCATCTCTGGGAACATTACGCCTTCGGCCATGACACCGATTATCTCCGCAATGAGGCCTGGCCCTTGATGAAAGGCGCGGCGGAATTCTGTCTCGACTGGCTCACCGAAGACCGTGACGGCCATCTCGTCACGTCGCTTTCCACCTCGCCCGAAACCAATTTCGTTCTTCCCTATGGAACTCTGGCGGGCCTGAGCATGGGCTCCACCATGGACATGGCCATTATTCGGGAACTCTTCACGGCGTGCCTCGCGGCGTCAACGGAACTTGGTATTGACGATGCATTCACGCAGGAAATTGCCAACGCCCTGCCGCGTCTGCTCCCTGCCCAAATCGGCGCGAATGGATGCATTCAGGAATGGGCGCACGATTGGCCCTCGGAAGAAATCCATCATCGTCACGTCTCGTTTTTGTTCGGACTCCACCCCGGCAGCCAGATCACCGACCAGCAAACACCGGATCTTTTCCACGCCGCTGCCACCTCGTTGCGCGCGCGGGGCGATGCGGGTACCGGCTGGTCGCTCGCGTGGAAAATCAATCTCTGGGCACGACTGCGCGACGGCGATCATGCGCTCGGATTGATCGGACGGCTGCTCACCCTCTGCCCCGCAGGCAATACCGTCTCGGAAGCGGGCGGCATCTACCCCAACCTGTTCGACGCACATCCGCCCTTCCAGATTGATGGCAATTTCGGCGTCACCTCCGGCATTACGGAAATGCTTTTGCAAAGTCACGCCAATGGCATCGATCCCCTGCCCGCTCTCCCGACCGCGTGGACCACTGGCCGGGTCAAAGGGCTGCGCGCTCGCGGCGGTTTCGTCGTGGATCTCGACTGGCGCGACCGTCACTGGCAAACCATTCGGATTCTCTCCCACCGCTCCACACCATGCCGGGTCCGCACCGGCTCGGCTCCTTTCACCCTCACCATCAACGGCGCGGCTCACGCCGTCGCCCCCGATGCCAGTGGCTGGATTACCTTCCCACTGGAAACGGGAGCACAGGCCGAACTTCATCCTTTATGACCACCTCTTACATTTCTCCCTTGGCCACTTTGCGCACCCTGCTGCCGGACGCCACGTTTTCACTCGATCGCTGGAATGGCTTCGAGCGCGTGAGTTTTGACTTTCAGAATCGCGCCTCGCATCTCGTCCTTCCGCCCGAGCCGTTGCCGGGAAATCCCTGGCTCTGGCGTCCCACCTTTTTCGATGCCTGGCCCAGCGCAGACATCGCGCTCATTCAAAAAGGATTTCATCTCGCCTACACCGAAGTGCTCGCCGATTATGCCTCGCCCACCGGCATTCGCCACGGCAAGGCGTTCCACGATCTCCTCGTTCGCGCCGGACTCGCGGCGAAGTTCACTTTTGTCGCCTTGAGCCGGGGCGGACTCTACGCGTTCCGCTATGCGGAATCTCACCCCGAAGAAGTCGCCGCGATTTACGCCGATGCTCCGGTCTGCGACTTCAGCAGTTGGCCCGGCGGTCAGGGAAAATCCGCGCGCGCCACGGCAGAATTCAATCAAGTCCTGCACTCCCATGGTCTCACGGAAGCAGAAATCCTGTCTCCCAAATTCCAACCCCTCAATCGTCTCGAGCCGTTGGCGCAACATCACATCCCCCTCATTCACGTCTGCGGCGATGCCGACGACGTGGTGCCGCTGGACGAGAACACCCGTGTCCTCGAAAAAAACTACCGACAACTCGGCGGGACGATCGAGGTCATCATCAAGCCCGGCATCGGCCATCACCCCCACGGATTGGAAGATCCCACGCCCGTCGTCAATTTCATCACCAAGCACGTGCTGGAAATTTCCTGATCGTTCACGCTCTTGAAGCGTGAGACGTCTTGGCGATGCCGAGTGCTAGAGCGGATTTCAAGTTGATTGTCGCATTCCAAACCATCCCAGCCGATCCTTCGACAAGCTCAGGATGACGGGTTGGGGAAGTAACCTCAAATCGTAGCGAAGAGTTCTGGTGAGAGCGGAAAGTTACCGCCAGACATTACT
>NEUU01000018.1 GCA_002304345.1 Verrucomicrobia bacterium Tous-C9LFEB | reverse complement strand
GCCCGATCCCTCGACTACGCTCGGGATGACCCAGCGTGACGCTGGACCCAGTTGCTGATTTGCTGCGCAAATCGCTTTGCGATCTCCACTTTCACACTTCGGCATCCCGAGCGCAGTCGAGGGATCGGGCAAGGGGGCAGTGTCTTTTGGGCTACCACGGATGATTTTAGAGCCCTTTTCATCTAGATTGTCGCAACGCGAAGACTCTTGGAGCACGCCAGCCGATCCTTCGACAAGCTCAGGATGACGTATTGGGGAGATAGTCTCAAATCGTAGCGAGGAGTTCTTGAGAGAGTAGAAGCTTACCCTCAGACATTACTTTCATTCCACGTCATCCTGAGCTTGTCGAAGGATCGGCTGGGATGGTTTAGGAGATGACAATCCACCTGTCATTCGCCCTAGTTCGCAACCTTCCCCCCCTCTGCGATCTTGGCGGGCTCCGCGAGAAACAATTCCTACTCCGCCCCGCAAATGCATCGCGCCGCGTACTGGATTTCTTCGCAGGGCGGTTCAAGAAAATAGAGGGTCATTCGGTAATGGCCCGGCTCATCGAGACTCTCGCACGCGACGACCACCCCACTGCACGCGTGCCGTTTTCGTCCCATCTCTACCCCGAGCTCCACTTCGGCTCCCTGCCGGAAATACCATTTCGTGTGGAGCGTCACCCCTTGAGGGCACCAATGAATTTCCTCCGTCGCGCAGTCTGTCGAATCGGAATAATTAATAGTTACAGTGCGGCGATCTTTCCGTAACGAGGACTTTACAGGTGACATAATAGATCGCATTCAGAATTGCTCGGGTATATTGAGAACCGTTCGCACATCTTGAAAGGAAATCAAGTGACAGCGGGGCGATTTTTACCCGGGCCGCACTCTGTAGTTTTACAGTACATGCATTAGCCCTCTTTTCAAGGGATCACCCAAAGGAGTAGAGACAGTAATGCCCGCCAGAAGAATCCTTCTGGCGGGCATTAACTGAGCATCGAGTGACTCGCATCACTCGAATGTAAACACAACAGGATTAACCGTTGGCGCGGCCCATGTACTTGCCGTCGGCGGTGCTGATCTTGACCATTTCGCCTTCTTTGATGAAGAGCGGGACCTGGACCTGCAAACCGGTTTCGAGCGTGGCCGTCTTTTGGACGTTATTGGCGGAATCGCCACGAACGCCTTCCGGAGAATCCACGATCTTGAGAATGACACTCGAAGGCGGTTCGACTTCGGCCACCTTGTCGTCCGTGAAGATGACGTCGACCGTCATGTTCTCGGTCAGATAATCCTTCACCTTGCCCAGAATTTCTTCCTGCAACGTGAGCGACTCGTACGTGGTCGGATCGATGAAAGTGTAACCGGTGTTATCCTTGTAGCTGAACTCGTACTTCTTGCGCGCCATCGGGACGACTTCCAGCGATTCGTTGGAGTTGAAGCGTTGCACGAACGACTTGCCCGTGCGCAAGCTGCGCAGCGTGGCCTGAACGAAGGCACGCAAGTTGCCCGGGGTGCGATGCTGTGTTTCGAGCACCATACAAATGTCACCGTTGAATTTGATGGCCTGACCTTTTCCTATTTCGTTTGCGTTCGGCATAAGTAAAACAATTCTATCTATCTGTTCCTGGATTATTTCTTCTACATCAGTTTGAGTTTAGCGATGTCCTGCGCGTCGACCAAACCGACCGGACGCTGCTGAGCATCCACCACAACGAGGTCATCGATGCGGTGTTTCTGGAAAACATTGAGCACTTCCACGGCAAGTTTGTCAACTCGCACGGTGATTGGACCCTTTGTCATCACTTCCGAAAGCTTTTTGGCCCCCACCCGCGCATCGGCCTGGTAGCCGCGCACAAAGTCGCCATGGGTGTAAATGCCCACGATTTTGCCCTTGGGACCGGTCACAATGGCCGCTCCCGCGCGCTTCACGTTCCATTGCATCAACGCCTCGTTCACGGTCGCCTTTTCGCCGAGCAAGGCCACCTGATCGAGCGGACGCATGACGTCCTGCACCCGGGTGAGCAAATGACGCCCCAGTTGGCCGCCGGGGTGGAAACGGGCGAAATCTTCCTTCTTAAACCCCCGCGCTTCAAGGACTACCATCGCCAGCGCATCGCCCACGGCGAGCATGGCGGTCGTACTGGAAGTCGGCGCGAGATTCAGCGGACACGCCTCCATGGGCGTATCGATATTCAAATGGACATCGGACTGCTTCGCCAAGGTCGAGCGGGGATGACCGGTCATCGAGACCATTTTCACATTCACTCGCTTCAGGAGCGGTAACAGGCGGAGAATCTCCTCCGTCTCGCCGCTCTTGCTGAGCGCGATCACGAGGTCGCCTTCTGTTACCACGCCGAGATCGCCGTGGACCGCATCGGACGCGTCCAGAATGACCGTCGGGGAACCGGTGCTCGTGAGCGTGGCGGCAATCTTCTGGCCGATATTGCCCGATTTGCCCACACCGATGACGATGAATTTCCGTCCCGCCGCCAGCACTTCCAACATCAGCTCCACGGCCTTCTCAAAGTCACCATCGAGCCGCTTCTGCACATGGCGCAAACCGGCGATCTCGATCTCGATCACGCGCTTGCCCTTCTTCACAAAATCCATAAGCCAGACAGCATAACCAAACTCCCCTGTCCATGTAAAGCCAGCGTCACTGGCGCGAGCTTACCGAGCCTTGGCAGGGAAGCTTAAGAATCCGCCCAAAACCACCGACTCGAGCAGATTCGATTCAGATCGACATCCCTTCAATCGCCTACACCGAAAATCTCCGCGATCTTCGCCCGCCGGAAATCGAATATCGTTTTCAGTCGCGGCGTCACCAGCAGCGGATGCACGAGATCACTCAGTGGCGAGAATGGCAGCGCATAGTGCACGCAATCCCGCAGACGGATCTTCCCCCCGTCCAGCTCCTCGAAGAAATGTTCGTGATGCCAGATCCGGTAGGGACCGTGCCGTTGCTCGTCGCAGAAATAAAGCGGCGCGCGGGCCTGTGTAATCTCGGTGACCCACGTGACCGGAATTCCAAGCAACGGCCTCACGCGATACTCGATGAATAACCCCGCGTACACTTTTTCCGGCAGATCGGTGAGCACGACGAAATCAAGATCGGGCGGCGTAATCACCGCCAGATTCTTCGGCGAAGAAAAGAACTCCCAGCATTGGTCCAGCGTTGCCCTCACAATCTGCTCGCATTCCAGCCGGTGAAGGATCATGGAAATCACTGTAGCCTCCTCACCGGGCCAGCACAATGAACGCCACATGAATTCGCCTTCATCCTCTCGCGCCGTATTTACTTTTGAGACCCGTTGCGCATCATCAGGATGACTTTCACTATTTCGGTTCACACCATGTTTTCCGCCCAACGACTTGCTGTTGCCCTTTCGCTGCTCACTCTCGGCTATTTGACCCTGCCCGTGCTCGTGTTCCTCGCGGGCTGGCTCTGGTGGCCGTGGGCGCTCGCGCTGACCGCTCTCACCGTGACGGCCTTCGGCATTCTCGCAAAACGAATTCTCGCCACCCCCAATCTCACTGGCGTACGCGTGGATGCCCTTGTGCCGTGGCACACCCTGTTGTTCTCCCTGCTGCCTCTCTCCGCGATCACTCTCATCTCCGGCGTGGGCGGTTACGGTCCCGGCAACATCGACTGGGTGAAACATCACGCCGTGCTCTACGACCTCACCTCGCAACCCTGGCCCGTCATCTACTCCCTGCCCGGCGGACGCGCCGCGCTCGTCTACAACGTCGCCTATTATCTTCCCGCGGCCGTCGTCGGCAAAGCCTTCGGCTGGGCAGCCGCGAATCACGCCCTGTTCGCCACCACCCTGCTCGGTGCCTGGCTCGTCTCGCTCTGGCTGGTCGTCTTCTGCCCGCGTCATGCGTTGCTGGCCGTGGGCGTGTTCACGTTCTTTTCCGGCATGGACTCGCTCGGCTTCCTGCTCCATTTTCCCGTCCCGCACCGGATTGATTTTCTCCTGCACCAAACTCACATCGATTGGTGGACCGCCGCGTGGCAATTGCCCTCGCATCTCACCGGCATATTCTGGTCCCCCCAACACACGTTCGCCGCGTGGCTGGCCACCGCCCTGCTGCTGCACGTCTATTGGCGCGACTGCCATTTCGGCGTCGAATGGTTCCTCATCGCCCTCCTTCTGTTCTGGTCCCCCTTCGTCGCCATGGGCGCGCTCCCCTTCGTCTGGGTCATCCGCCACATGCGCACCGCCCCGATGCCCGAGGCCGCTCCCCGCACCCGCTGGGACCGCGTGCCCGCCCTCGCCGCCATCGCGCTCGCAATCGTGGGTATTCTTTTCTACGCCGCGCATTATCCGGAAATTCCGTCCGATCAATTCGGCGTGCCGCAACCCGCCACGACTCCGGCCAACGGCTTCTTCTTCGCCGCGAAACCACCCACTCAACCCAGCGAATGGAGCGCCGCCTTGCAGGACTACGTGATCTGCGCCGCATTGGAATTCGGTTTGCTCGCGATGGTCCTCACCGCCAATCGTCACGCCCTCGTCCCCCGCGAACGCCGCGTCCTGCTCGTCAGCACGCTTTTTCTCCTCGGTCTGATGCTGTTCCGCTACGGCTTCTACAATGACCTCGTCATGCGCGCCTCGCTCCCCGCACTCTTCGCGCTGTCGCTCCTGCTCGTTCTGGCCTTGCCGCAAATTCGCACCCCCGCTTCGCGCACGATCATCGCCCTGATTTTCGCGTTCGGCATGTTCACCCCGCTCCTGTCCATTCGTGGCAACGTGGAATCCCTCTCCCGCGCGCCATCCCTCTGGCGCTGTCCGCAAGGCATCCACCTCACCGTCGCCGCTTCGCACTACCGTCGCGACTATCCCCTCGTGCTCGCGCAATACCTCGCCCGCACGGAAAACATCTTCTTCCGCGTCTTCGCCAAATCCACCCCCTGATCCCCATGTTCCTCCAGCAACGCATCCAATCCTTCCTCGATGAACGCACCGCCACCGGTGTCGAACGCGGCGTGCAATTCGTCGCCTACCGCGACGGCAAGTTGATCGTCGACGTCGCCTCCGGCGTCACCGATTCCGTCGCCAAACAGCCCGTCACGGCAGACACGCTCTTCCCCGTTTTTTCCGTCAGCAAGGGCATCACCTCCACGCTGGTGCACCAGATTGTCGAACGCGGCGACCTCACCTACGACACACCGATTGCCAAGGTCTGGCCCGAATTCGCCGCCAATGGCAAGGAAGACATCACCCTGCGGCAGGCGCTCATTCACTCCAGCGGACTGCCCCACGTTCCAAGCGGCATCGGTTTCGCGGAACTCTGCGACTGGAATTACATGTGCCGCGCCATGGCCGCGCAAACGCCCTCGTGGAAACCCGGCACGCGCATCGAATACCATGCCATGACCTTCGGCTGGATCGTCGGCGAAGTCGCTCGTCGCGTCACCGGCCATGCCACGTTCGAGTCATTGCTGGAAGAAAAAATCAGCCGTCCACTTCGCGCGACGGGTCTCTACATTGGCCTGCCGACTGAAGTCAAAACACCCATTGCGATTCTCGAAGAACCCGGCGCTACCGAGCCCACCCCTCCCGCGAACGGTCTCGAATCCATCCCCGCGTGGATGGGACCGCTCTATGCCATCATGAATCGCGACGACCTGCGCCACGCCTGTCTTCCCGCCAGCAGCGGCATCATGAATGCCCGCTCACTCGCCCGCCACTACGCCGCAGTCTTGCCCGGTGGCATCGACGGCGTGGAACTGCTCCCGCCGTCCCGCGTGAAACTCGCCACGCAACCGCAACAGCCGGATCATCCCGAGGGCGATTACGAAAAAGATTGGGGCCTCGGTTACAAGCTGAGCGCCAATCCAGCCGATCCCCACAACCGCTTCACCGAGTTCGGCCATGGCGGCTATGGTGGCGCCAAGGGCTTTGCCGATATCGAGTCACGACTCGCCATCGGATTCACAAAGAATCTCTACACCAATCAGGACACGCTCACGAAAATCGTGGCCATGCTGAAAGAGTAGCGAGTTAACTCCACAAAAAAGGCGGCACCGGAGTGCCGCCTTTTTTTATGGAAACCTCGACCGGTCTATTTAACCGGAGCTGCGGGGGCCGAGTTGGAAATCTTGTACTTCGCCACGATGGCCTTCGCATCCGCATTGCCCGTATCGGCCAATGCCAGCAATTCCATCACCACGCGCTGCAGTTCGTTCTGCGTCTGGTTCGCCCGCGTCACGACTTCCGACTGCTGCTGGATCTGCCGTTGCAAACCCATGCGCTGCGTGAAAATCAGTGTGAACTGGTATGCTTCCAAAATCACAAACGCCGCACTCACCAACACCAGCGGCCAAAACGGGCTGATATGAAACTGCCCATTCTCATTCGGTTCTTCGTGAATCATTATCGGTTTCCTCCCTCGGCGGCGGCGCCTTGATTGATTGTGTAGCCGTTGCGGTTCAGCAATTCGCGCATCTTCGCATCACGCAGGGCCGACTGGCCCATGTCCGTCAGGAGATTGCGGCCGATCTGCTGCGACTGCGCGCCCCGGTTGATCGCGGCCTGTTGCTCGTAAACGGTCTTCTCGAGCGAGCGATTCATTTGACCGAAGACAATGATGAGCAAAACCAGGACGAGACTCAGACCGCAGCTCGTCATGGCGATATTGAATTGGAATCGTGTCATGTTGGTGGGCTGGTTTCGCAAATTCCATCGGCGATGTCAAGGGGCCTGAACCAAACATCAGGCAGCAACCGCGTTAGCGAAAATACGTCGCCTCCAGCAAACGCGCGGCTTCGATGAAACCCTCGTGCAAGACTTGCGCCCGTTGCGACGCCAGGAGCACCGCCTCCACCGCCGAAGTGCGCGTGTCCGCACCCAGCAAAGCCGCCGCCGCTTTCGGCAACGCATAGTCTTCGCCACTGCTCGCCTTGATCCGGAAATTCATCCCCTCCTCGGCACCGAGGCAACCCTCCACCAGTTCGAAGTAGGCCGGATCGATCGGCACCCGCGCCATCTCCAGCAGGGCGAACCCGCGAAAGATACTCGCCACGAAAGCGACCCGCGCCGAACGTTGATGATGATGCAACCGCGTGATGTACTCCGCCAGCGGCATGCCCCGTTCCTTCGCCGCCTCGATGACTTCCAGACCCAGCGTGACCGTTCGTTTGGTTTTGTGCGACACGGGCAGAGGGTAAAGTTTTTCCCGTCGCTGGTCAAATTCAGCGAAGACCGAATGCGAATGCGTGAAAACCGTGCCGTCGGTGAGCATGACGACCCCACGGTAAACGCCGCTCGTCAAAGCGACAGCTTAAAAATTTTGCACGTCCGTTTGCCCCATCCGTTCTCTTCACAAGAGGCCGCGCCATCATATCGCTCTTTCAGGAAATTTAACGCTAACTTCTTGATTAATAGAGTCGAAGAGGCATAGTCTTAAGTAAACACGAAAGGAAATTCCAAAATCATGAGCGCTAATACTGTCAGCCGCGATAAGTTGATCACCGATTTCAAGGTAGTTGTCCAGGACGCCGAGGAGCTCCTCAAAGCCACCGCCGCCACCGTGGGTGAAAAATCCACCGTCGTGCGTCAACGCATCGAAGAAAACCTTCGTGAAGCCAAGGCCAAGCTCGCCCAAGCCGAAGCGATCGTCATCGACAAGACCAAGGAAGCCGCCGAAGCGACCGATACCTACGTCCGCGCCAATCCGTGGCAGGCCGTCGGCATTGCCGCCGGTTTGGGATTCCTGGTGGGCGTGCTCGTTAGCCGCCGCTAATATCGAGAGATCAAGGCCATGTCCGAATCACAGGAGCCTCGCTCCACCCCGGCTCCCGGTATCGCGGAATCCTTCAAGGCGTTACTGCTGACTTTTGTCAGCAGCCTCTACACCCGCTTTGAAATCGCCACCACCGAAATCGAGGAAGAGCGTGAACGCCTGGAAGAACTTCTTCTTCTCGGCGTCGCCTGTGTATTCTGTCTCTGCGTGGGAGTACTCCTGGTCAGCCTGCTCATTGTGGCGCTGGCCTGGGATACTCCCTACCGGATGGCCGTTTTTGGCGGCGTCACCGCGGCCTATCTCGCCAGCGGCGTCTGCCTCATCTTCGTCCTCCGCAATAAAATCCGCAATAAACCGCGTCTTTTCGCCGCCACACTTTCCGAACTGGCCAAAGACCGCGACAGCCTGCGCAAGAGCATCCCGTGAGCGCCAAACTCGACGCCCTCGCCCGACATCGCGCGGAACTGGTCGCCAAGTCCGACCGGCAACGGCAGGAACTGGCCTACCACTTTGCCCAGGTTGAACGCCCGCTCCACTTGGCCGATACCGGCATTCGCCTCGTCCGCACCATCCGGTCGCATCCCATTTTGATTTCCGCCATTGCCGCCATCGTCGGCAAAGTTTTCGCCGGTCGCCTCGGTTTTATCCAACGCCTCGGCGTCTGGCCCGCCCGACTCATGACCGCGTGGCAGCTGTTCACCCGCGTCCGCTCCGCCTTCACCCAGCCACGACAGGGCTGAGCAGCGCAGTCCAATCGCAATCACCATCGGACTGAGTTTTCTCGTCAACGATAAATCTCGCGAGCCGAAATCCCCTCTATCAAGAGGGGTGGCGCGTAGCGCCGGGGTGTGTGAAAAAAATCCGACTCCACTATCCCTGCACGGTTTATCTGGACGAACACCGGCCTTTTCCTTTTTACTAGACCCTTACCTTTTACTTTTTACTCCCATGCCGACCAAAACGACGAAAAAACCCCAACGCTGGGTCATCAAACTGGGCACCGGAATCCTCAGCGATTCCAAGGGCCAGCTTGACCTCCTCCAATTTCAAAACCTCGTCCGGCAAGTCTCCACGCTCGTCAAGCGCGGCCACGAAATCATCCTCGTCAGCTCCGGCGCGGTCGGCGCGGGCATGGGCATCCTGAAAATGAAGATGCGCCCCACCCGCATGCGCGAACTCCGCGCCTGCGCCGCCATCGGCCAGCCCCAGCTCATGCACATCTACGAGGAACACTTCAACCGCCACAAACTGCACGTCGCGCAAATGCTCCTCACCTACCTCGACCTCGACAGCCGCTCGCTCTACGCCAACGCGCAAAAGACCCTCGGCTACCTCCTCGCGCTGAAAAACTGCGTTCCCATCATCAACGAAAATGACGTCGTTTCGCATCAGGAATTGAAGTTCGGCGACAACGACCAACTCTCCGCCCACGTCGCCGTCATGGTTGAAGCCGACCGCCTCATCATCCTCTCCAACATCAACGGCCTCGCCGAACATTCCGACGGCACCGGCAAAGTTCTGCCCCTCGTGGAAACCATCGACGCCAAGATCGAAGCCCTCGCCGGAGTCACCCTCAGCCAGACCTCCGTCGGCGGCATGATCTCCAAGATCAAGGCCGCGAAACTCACGACCTCCCGGGGCATTACGATGCAAATCGCCAATGGCCGCACCCCCAATGTGCTGCTAAAAATTTGCCAAGGTCAACAAATCGGGACTATCTTTCAAGCGTGAACGCCGCCACCGACATCCCCTCTCTCTGCCGCGCCGCCCGCGCCGCCAGCCGTGAACTGGCCCGCGTCTCCGTCGCCCAGCTCAATTCCGCCCTCGAACAGATCGCCCAAGCGCTCGAAGCGAACAAGGCCGAGATCGTCGCCGCCAACGCGAAAGACCTCGCCACCGCCAAGTCCAAGGGACTCACCGGCGCGATGCTCCAACGCCTCGAACTCAACGACAAGGTCTACCAGCAGATGGTCGACGGCGTGCGCCAGATCATCGCCCTGCCCTGTCCCCTCGGCGAAATCCTCTTTGACCGCACCCGCCCCAACGGACTCGAGATCCAAAAAATCCGCGTCCCCATCGGCGTCATCGGCATCATTTACGAATCCCGCCCCAACGTCACCGTCGACGCCGCCGCGCTCTGCCTCAAGGCCGGCAACGCCGTCGTGCTCCGGGGCGGCAGCGAAGCGATCCATTCCAATCTCGCCCTCGCCACCGCGTTGCAAAAAGGACTCGCCGCCGCCGGACTTCCCGCCGCGAGCGTCCAGCTCATCGCCACCACCGACCGCGACGCGATCACCACGCTCTGCCAACAGAGCGACACCGTCGACCTGCTCATCCCCCGTGGCGGCTATGGTCTAATCAAGACCGTGACCGAAAACGCGCGCATGCCCGTCATCAAACATTTTAACGGCATCTGCCACTTCTACGTTCACCCCAAGGCGAACTTCGACATGGCGGAAAAAATCATCCTCAACGCCAAGTGCCAAAAGCCCGGCGTCTGCAATGCGCTGGAAGCCTTGCTCGTGGATGCCACCATCGCGGAGACATTCCTCCCCCGCATCGTCGCCACGCTGCAAAAGAACGGCGTCGAAATTCGCGGCGATGCCACCGTGCAAAAACTCGGCGGCGCAGCCGTCAAGCTCGCCACCGAAGCCGATTGGGGCACCGAATATCTCGACCTGATTCTTTCCGTCAAAGTGGTCGCGAACCTCACCGAGGCCGTCGCCCACATGGACAAGTACGGCTCGCACCACTCCGACGGCATCATCACCGACGACGACGCCGCAGCCGCCGACTTCTTCCGCATGATGGACTCCGCCGCGCTCTTCTGGAACGCCTCCACCCGCTTCAACGACGGCTTCGAATTCGGATTCGGCGCGGAAATCGGTATCAGCACCGATAAAATTCATGCGCGAGGCCCCATGGGCCTCGAGGAACTCACCTCCTACAAATACCTCGTCCGCGGCAACGGCCAGGTGCGCGCTTAATACTCCGCACCAGACAGCGAGTGTCTTTCCTGTAGGGCGGTTCTGTGAACCGCCGCGACGGCACACAGTGCCGTCCTACAACGCAGAACTGTCTGTGGAGACAATGCGTGAAAATCCCTTCCCCGAATTGACACCCCTCAAATCACCATTAAGTTGATTGCTTTGAATCTGTGAAATCTGCGGACCTCTTTTTTTAGCCCACACCCATGACCACCCCTTCGCGCCTCGAACAAATCCGCAGCCGCATGCCGGAGGGTGGCCTCTTCGCCGAAAAAACCTGGCGCATCGCCGACACCGCTTTCGCCCTCTCGCCGAAGCACGTCGAGCAGATCGAAAAACTCGGCCACCTGCTCCACCGTTTCAACCAAGCCTGCAATCTCCTCTACCGCCAGAGCTGGCAGGGCAAGAAACCCGCTTGGATCGCCGAACTCCTCGATCGCGGCAAGCCTCCCGAATTGATCGCCCTCGCCCGCGACGAACGCGTCAAGAATCACCTCCCTGCCGTCATCCGGCCCGACCTCATTCTGACTGAGAACGGCTTCGCCATGAGCGAGCTCGACAGCGTCCCCGGCGGCATCGGTCTCACCGGTTGGCTAGGCGAAACCTACAGCGCCCTCGGCGACAACATTCTCGGCGGACCGCGCGGCATGCGCGACGGTTTCGAAAAAATCTTCCCCGCTGGCGACGTCCTCATCTCCGAGGAAGCCGCCTCGTACCGTCCCGAACTCGAATGGCTCACCTCGCCCGAGCGCGTCAAAGCCGCCGAGACCTACACCGCCAACGGTGCCTCGATCTACCGCTTCTTCGAAGGGTTCGACTGGAAAAATCTCCACTCGCTGCAAGCCTCGTGGCAGCCCGGCCAACCGATGACACCGCCGCTCAAGCCCTACATCGAGGAAAAACTCTGGCTCGCCTTGTTCTGGATGCGACCGCTGCAGGAATTCTGGCGGCAGGAACTCAGCGAGAAAGGCCAGCGCCAGCTCCAGCAGATCATTCCCTACTCGTGGGTGCTCGACCCCACGCCGCTGCCGAACCACGCCGTCATTCCCGAACTCGGTATTCACGACTGGAAAGAGATGGGCGCGTTCAGCCAGAAGCAGCGCGATCTCGTCCTCAAGATTTCCGGCTTCTCCCCGCTCGCGTGGGGCGCGCGCGGCGTCTACATCGGCTCCGACATGCCCGCGCCCGAGTGGCAGCAAATCATCGACCAGAGCCTCGCCGACTTCGACCACCAGCCGCACGTCCTGCAACGCTTCGTTCATGGCGACCTCTTCGCGCAAAATTACTACGACGAAGACGGCCAGCTCCACGAACTCAAAGGCCGCGCCCGCGTCTGCCCCTACTACTTCGTCCATCAGGACAAGACCACTCTCGGTGGCGTCCTCGTCACCCTCTGCCCGTCGGACAAGAAGCTCCTCCACGGCATGAAAGACGCCGTCATCTCGCCTGCCGCCGCGATCGGCGCGTGACAATTTATTCTCGGGTTTAGCACCTGACCTGCCGATTACTTCTGGGTAACGCGAAATTCGGCCCAGGCCGATTTCATGGGCTCACACAGGGGGAGGGACGACCGTCAGATGATCACACCGAAGCAACTGCTCTACGACATTGTCAAAAACACTCTGGGCGACGTCCAGCCCATCGCCAAAGAGGAAATCCTCAAAGCGGCGAACGCGCTCTTCTGTGAGCGGAACGATTGGGGCAGCAAGGCCCTGATGATTTTTTGCGACACCTACGCCAAGCGCTATCATAACATGAATTATGATCCCGCCTCGAATGGCGAATACTGGATCCTGCAACAAATCGCAACGGCCTCGCCCCAAGTCATATTTGATGTCGGCGCCAACGAAGGCAACTGGTCGCTCGTCGCGTCCAAACTCTTTCGCACCGCCACCATTCATGCCTTCGAGTTGGTTCCCACCACCTTCGAGAAATTCTCCGCTCTGACCGCCGGACGCGAACGCATCGTGGGTCACAACGTAGGACTCGCCGACGAAGCAAAAGCCGTCGAAGTAAACGTCTACGCCGCTTCCACCGGTTACTCCTCGCTCTTTGCGTACCCCCAGCACGGGCTCGCCACCAAAGTGTCCGCCCAGACCCGGCGCGCGGACACCTACATTGCCGAAAAAAACATCACGCACATCGACTTCCTGAAAATCGATACCGAAGGCGCCGAGCCCCTCGTTCTAAAAGGCTTCGGCTCCTACTTATCAGATGACTTCATCGACGTGATTCAATTCGAATACGGCACGATGAACTCCCGCACCCAGTTCTTCCTGCAGGACTTCTACCACCTCTTCCACGCGAAGAATTTCAGCCTTGGCAAACTCTATCCCCACGGCGTCGAATTCACCCCCTACGACACCACCGACGCCGCCATGTACGACGCCTACTTCGGCCCCAACTACATCGCCGTCTCGAATAAACGCCCCGACCTCATCGAAAGACTGAAGGCAAAGTAGCGCTCGTTGGCAAACCGATGTCCTCTTGCCGCCTCCTGCGGCAAAAATATCGCACACCTAGCTCACGTAGCTCACCTAACGCAAACGTTCTTCCCGGATTCCTGCTAGAACGAAGGCATGCGTGGATTACTATCCTTTGAAATTTCCCATTTGAGATTTCAGATCTCCCCTGCCCCCCTCAACGGGGTGTTGACGTCTGGAGCGGTTGGGAGCGCGCGACTCTTTTTTTCCAGGACCGCTCCCTACACCTCTTGCGATTTCCCTTCCCACCGGAAATCCCTTTGGTTTAATCATCCCTCACTTACCCTCACGAATTTCCGCTTACTGCCATGAATAAATTGATCGCCCTTTCCAAAGATTGCTTCGACTGGATCATCACCCGCGCCACGCCTGCCGAATTGATTCAGGCCGGGGTCTACATTGTCCTCGGCTTTGCGGCCATCCTGGTGGCCGACCGCGTCATGCGCCGCCTCATGGCCCGCTCGATGAAGGACTTCAGCGAAGAATTGCGCAACCGCATTTACCTCGCCGCGCGCGGTCCGGGCCGACTCGTGGTCTTCGTTATTTTTGCGCGACTCGCCTTCGACTCGTTCAAGAAGATGCCCTCCAACCTCTGGCAGAGCGTCCACGTCGGCTTCTTCCCCATCGTCATCAATTTCACCCTCCTCGTCCTCGCCTACCGGTTGGTCGATATCGCCAGCCAATTGCTTGTCGCCCGCAGTGAACAGGGCAGTTCGAACCTCGACGAACGCTGGGCCCAACTCCTGGGCAAAGCCGGTAAATTCCTCGTCGCCGCCATCGGCATTCTCTACGTCCTCTCCTTCTTCATCGACATCAAGCCCTACCTCGCCAGCGCCAGCTTCCTCGGGGCCGCCATCGCTCTCGCGTCGCAAAAGACCATCGGAAACATCATCGGCTCGCTCGAAATCACCCTCAGCAAATTATTCAAGGTCGGCGACCGCATTTCCTTCGGCGAATACGACGGCTTCGTCACCGACATGGGACTGCGCTGCATCCAGCTCACCGCTCTCACCGGGGAAAAAATCAACCTCCCGAACAAAGACCTCGTCGATCAGCAGATCCGCAATTACTCCAAGGACAAACTCGTCCGCACCATCCTCACCATCGGCATCACCTACGATAACCAGCGGCCCCAGATCGAACGCGCCCTCGCGCTCATGTCCGAAATCGTCCAGAGCCATCCCAAGGTCAACCGCGTCACCACCACCTTCACCAACCTCGGCGCCAGCTCTCTCGACCTCGAAGCCATCTGCTGGGCCGATTACAAAACCGCGCTCGAATACAAGCTCCTCATCAGCGAACTCAACCTCGCCATCAAGGAAAAATTCGACGCCGAGAAGATCGAATTCGCCTACCCGACGCAGACCGTTTACGTCAAATCGCAAGCCTAGCGATGTGATGGGTTGCGCGAGCGGAATGTCTTTTTGTAGGAAGACACTCGCAACCCTCATTTCATCTGACATGCTCCACTAGTGGGACTCTGCCCCCTTGCCCGATCCCTCCGCTCGGAATGGCGGACCGAAAAGTGATCATCAAATGAGAAAGCTGAATTCTTGAGAGATCACTGGTACCCACTCCATTTGACTTGACCCGGTTTTAAAACCGGGCACGGTGTGGCGCGTCATGGAATCGACCTTCGTCCTGTTCGGGCCGGCACATGTCACGGTCTTGATCTTGACCGTGGCGATTCCGGTCGTTTTGACGGCGTGGGTGAAGTACAGCCGATCCACCACGCTGGATTCCCGCATCGCCCTCACGCTCGGCACCATTCTGCTGCTGAATGAGGGGTTTTCGTTCTTCTGGAAATGGCACCTCGGCATCATCGGCTGGCACAATGGCCTGCCCATGCATTTGTGCGACTGGGCGACCTTCACCACGGCGATCACCTGCCTCTGGCGTCAACGCTGGTCCTATGAGTTGAGCTACTTCTGGGGATTGGCGGGAACGTTACAAGCGGTGATCACACCGGATCTGCGCTATGGTTTTCCCGAGCCGTCGTTTTTCATCTTTTTCCTGTCCCATAGCGGCTTGGTCGCCACGATCCTTTACCTGACCTTTGCCTTTCCGCTGCGCCCCACTTGGGCCTCCATTCCGCGCGCTTATGGCTGGTTGCTCTTCTACGCCGCGTGCGCTGGAGTGGTGGATTGGCTCCTAGGCGTGAATTATGGCTATCTCCGCGCCAAACCGGCCGGAGCTTCGTTGCTCGATTACTTTGGCCCGTGGCCTTGGTATATACCGGTAACGACGCTGCTGGCCCTCGCTTTTTTCGTCATCTATTACCTGCCCTTTGCCGTGATCGATGCGATACGCCAATGCCGATCACGGCAATCCGGTATGAGCGAAACTTAACACGCCCCGGCTTGCCAGCGGATCGGGGAACGCCTACACTTCCCGTATGCGACGTGTCTTGTTCATCTGCACCGGCAATTATTACCGCAGTCGCTTCGCGGAGGCGGTCTTCAATCACGCCGCCACGGCACGCAATCTCGATATCCGCGCCTTCTCCCGCGGTCTCGCCACATGGTTGGTCTATGGCGAGGCGCTGATTTCCGTCAATACGGTCGAGGCTTTGGCCAAGATGCAGATCCCGCTCACCCATACCGGCGAGCGCCCAGTCCAGTTGTCCGAGGAAGATCTGAACAGTGCCGATCTCGTGATTGCGCTGAAGGAAAAAGAGCATCGGCCCATGATGGAAACGCAATTCCCGGCTTGGTCCGACAAAATTGTATACTGGCACGTCCACGATATTGATTTTGCGGAACCAGCGTTGGCTCTCCCTGAAATTCACGAGAAAGTTAGCCTTCTATTGAATACTTTAACAATAAAGCCAACGACCGAAATGGCGAAAAACGCCTAATTTTCCAATTTGAAAAAAATTATATTTCCTAATACTTGACACTTTCGGAGTGCAGTCATTAGGGTATATGATAGAAACCTACATTTTTGTGGCCTCATACTTCTACCATTATCTCTTGATTGCCATCCTCGGCGTCATTGCCGTGATCTTCGCTTGCACACCCTTGGCTATCGCCTGGGTGTTGGCCCCTAAAAAGCCGGGCAAGACCAAAAACGAATCGTACGAGTGCGGTATCGAATCGAAGGGCGATCCGTGGATGCAGTTCAAGGTCCAGTACTACCTGTATGCGCTGGCATTCGTGATTTTCGACATCGAAGCGGTGTTCCTTTATCCGTGGGCAGTGGCCTTTACCGGGGTCGGCCTTGGCGGCTTCATCGCGATGTCAGTCTTTATCCTGATCCTGGTCGAAAGTCTCATCTACCTTTGGGGCAAGGGCCTGCTGGAGTGGAAATAAACCTATGACGCTTCTTCCCACGAACACCAGTTTCGCCGCCGATGAAGGCTTGCGCAGCGAACTCCAAAAAGCGGGCGTCTTTGTCGTCTCGCTGGAATGGGTCTATAACTGGGGCCGCAAGAGTTCGATCTGGCCGCTCGGCTTCGGCATCGCCTGCTGCGCCATTGAAATGATTTGTACCGCCGCCGCGCGCTTCGACCTCTCCCGGTTCGGCGCGGAAGTGTTCCGCCCCTCTCCCCGGCAGGCCGATCTGATGATCGTCGCGGGGACGGTGACCAAGAAGATGGCGCCGCAAGTCATCCGCCTGTACAACCAGATGCCGGAACCGAAGTACGTCATCGCGATGGGCGCGTGCGCCATTTCGGGTGGTCCGTTCAAGCAAGGCTATAACGTCCTCAAGGGCGTGGACCGGTTCATTCCCGTCGACGTCCACATCCCCGGCTGCCCGCCGCGACCGGAAGCGCTCTTGCACGCGTTGATGACGCTGCAACGCAAGATCGAGAATCAACGCACCCTCGGCTCCGACGCGCGCCGGACGAATCCCGCGTACCGCGGCGAAAATCGCGAATGCCCGATCCCGGAATTCGGCGAGCACGATCTCGTTCCTCCGTACAACCCGGAAGTCTGGAAACCCCATACGATTGTCCGCGAAGCGTAGGCCCACTCGCTTTCAGCCCCCATTTACGACCCATGATCGACCTCGCTCCCATTCTTGCCAAGTTTCCCCCGGTGAAGCACGACGCTGCGGCCAACGCGCTGATCGTGCCTCAAGCCCTGGCGCTCGAAGTGGCCAAGTGGCTGCGCGATGATCCCGCCTACCGGATGGATTACGCCAGCAACGTCGCGGGCGTCGACACGCTCCCGGTCGAGAAGAAGACTAAGGTCAAGCAGCCCGATGGCACGGACAAGGAAATCGTCACGAAGAAGCCCGGTTCGATGGAAGTGGTCTATCACCTCTACTCGATGGCGCTGAAGCACGGGCCGATCACGATCAAGCAAGTCACCACCCGCGAGAATCCGGTGGTCACCTCTCTCACCCCGATCTATCGCGGCGCGGAGTTTCAGGAACGCGAAGCATTCGATCTCTACGGCATCCAGTTCGAGGGTCACCCCGACCTGCGCCGCATCCTGATGTGGGACGAGTTCAAGGATTTCCCGATGCGCAAGGATTACGTCGAGCCCGACGATTACGAATACGAGCCGACCCCGCATGACGCCGTTCTGGCCAAGGCGAAGGCGCACTACCCCAAAGCTTCGACGTCGACGGAGGCCGCTTCATGAGTACCGAGACCATCGCCCCGCGCGAGTATCAGATTTATTCCGGAGACGACCTCCGCACAAACGTGCTGGAAATTTCGATGGGACCGCAACATCCGAGCACACACGGCGTGTTCCGCATGGATGTGTCGCTCGATGGCGAAACCGTGGTGAAACTGAAGCCGGTTTTCGGTTATCTGCACCGCAATCACGAGAAGATCGCGGAGACGACCTCGTATCTCGGCTCGATGCCGTATACGGACCGGCTCGATTATTTTTGTTCGATGACGAACAACTGGGCCTACGCCCTCGCGGTGGAAAAGATGGCCGGGTTGGCCGTGCCGGAACGCGCGGAGTACATCCGCGTCATCATGGCCGAGTTGACCCGCCTGCAGAATCACGCCTCGCTGGTCGGCTTCCTCACGAACGATCTCGGCGCGAGCGGCACTCCCCTGCTCTACGCCATCCGCGAACGCGAACACATTCTGGATCTCTTTGAATGGGCCAGCGGTGCGCGCATGATGTGCAATTACATGCGCTTCGGCGGCGTGCGCAATGACCTGCCCTCCGGCTGGCTCGCGCAGTGCAAAAAGGTGGTCGACGATTTCCCCGCGTTCATGGATGAATTCGAAACGTTGCTGACCGGCAATGAAATCATCCTGAGCCGTTGCCAAAATGTGGGCGTGTTGCCGCGCGATCTCGCGATCAATGCGAGCATCACCGGTCCCTGCCTGCGCGCCAGCGGCGTCGATTACGATCTCCGCAAGGTCGACAAGTACGGCATCTACGACCGTTTCGATTTCAAAGTACCGCTCGGTTCGGTGGGCGATTGCTACGATCGCTTCATGATCCGCCTGTTGGAAATGCGCGAGAGCGTCAAGATTCTCAAGCAGGCGCTGGCCACGATTCCGGAAGGTCCCGTGAACGACAGCAAGGCGCGCAATTTCCGCCCCAAGCCGGCCGAAGCCTACGGCCGCATCGAAGGTCCGAAGGGCGAGCTCGGTTTCTATCTCGTCAGCGACGGCACGCCCAAGCCGCACCGGTATCATGTGCGTCCGCCGTCCTTCATCAACCTGACTGTCCTCGAAGACATGTGCCTCGGCCAGAAGATCGCCGACGCGGTGATCGTCCTCGGCAGTATCGACATCGTCCTCGGAGAGGTGGATCGCTAATATGCTCGGCATCGGAATCCTCAAAGGCATGGTCGTGACGGCGAAGAACTTCTTCGGAAGTTTCGTCAACAAGCGGCTGTTGCCCACCATCCAGTACCCGGAAGCGGGCAATTCGGTGACGTTGTTCAGCCGAAACATCCCGTTCCTCGTGTACGATAACGACGAAGATCCGCTCGGCACGATGCGTTGCGTGGCGTGCAAGATTTGCGAGAAGGAATGCCCACCGCAGTGCATCTACATCGTCATGGAAAAAGACGCGAACGGCAAACCGGCCAAGCGTCCCAAGGTATTCGACATCGATATTTCCGTCTGCATGGGCTGCCAGATTTGCGTCGAGGTATGCCCGTTCGAATCGATCAAGATGGACAGCACTTTTGAACTTTCCACGCCCGACCGCTTTGAGGGTCTGCTGCTGAAACGGGAGCACTTGCTGAAATCGAACACGTATTTCCACAAGATCCACCCCGACGAAGCGCAGGAAGTCGACGACCGTCTCGCGGCGAAACAGAAGAAACCTGCCCCCACTCCTTCCACCCCTGCCGCATGACGCCGATCAATCCCGACCAACTTATTGTTCAACTCACGCAGTGGGCGTTGTCCTTTCTGGACAGCTATCCGCTCGTGGCCGTTCTGGTGGCGATCCTGCTTTCCACCGTCCCGCTGATCGCCGTGTTCCCCGGTTGCTTCGCCATCACGACATGGCTGGAGCGCAAGGGTCTCGCGCGCATTCAGAATCGTATCGGACCAAACCGCACCGGCCCGCTGGGTATCCTTCAACCCGCCGCGGACGGCATCAAGATGTTGCTCAAGGAAGACATCGTGCCGAAGACCAGTGACCGCCTCGCCCATTTCCTCGCGCCCGTCGTGTTGATGGTTCCGGCCTTCACGATTCTTTCGGTGTTGCCGTTCAATCGCAACATGATCCCGGCTGCGGTCGATACCGGCGTGATTCTCTTTTTCGCGCTCGGTTCGGTCAGCACGCTGGCAGTCTTCATGGCCGGTTGGTCGTCGCGCAATAAGTATTCCCTGCTCGGCGGCATGCGCGCCATCGCGCAGATGGTAAGCTACGAATTGCCGCTGGTTCTTTCGGGTGTGACGGTGATCATGATGACGGGGTCGCTCGATACGACGAAGATCGTCGCGCAACAGCAGCTTTCCGAATGGATTCAAAGCAGCAACGCGGGGTTGCAATGCCTCGGCCAGATTATCGGATGGAATGTGTTCACGCCTTGGGGTTTCGCGGGCTTTCTCATCTTCTTCGTCGCTTCGCTGGCAGAAATCAATCGTTGCCCGTTCGATCTGCCGGAAGCCGATTCCGAAATCGTGGCGGGTCATCTGACCGAATATAGCGGTTTCAAATACGCGCTCTTCTTCATGAGCGAGTATGTCAGCGCCTTCGCGATCAACGGTCTCTCCACCACGCTGTTCCTCGGTGGCTGGAGCGGTCCGAATATCCGCCCGCCTTGGAGCGACGACCCCAATGCGCTCCTGATCCCCGGTTTTGTCTGGTTCTTCGCCAAGATGTTCGCGCTGATGCTGGTCATGATCTGGATTCGCGGCACGCTGCCCCGGCTCCGGGTGGATCATCTGATGGGCTTCGCGTGGAAATTCCTCCTGCCGCTCGCCATCATGAATATCTTCGTTGGCGGGTTCTATTACTACGCGCCCCGCTGGCACGGCATCCCGGTCGTCGGCTGGCCCATCGGTTTCCTCGTGATGTACCTCAGCTATGAATGCATCGGCCGCCTCAATCGCGGACCGAAGACCGCTCAACGCGTTTACCACTACGCCTCATGATCATCACCTTTTCCATCCTCTCCGCCATTGCCGTGATCAGCGCGCTGCTCGCCGTGCGCCTGCGCAATCTCGTGCATGCCACGCTCACCCTGATGGCGTTCTTCGTCGCGCTGGCCGGACTCTTCATCCTGCTCATGGCCGAGTTTCTCGCCGCGGTGCAAATCCTCGTCTATGTCGGCGCGGTCGGAATCCTGATCCTGTTCGCGATCATGCTCACGCAGCAAGTGACCGGCAATGTGAAGGAACATATCGAGGCGCATGGCGCGTTGTGGGGTCTGGCGGGAGCCACCGCTGTTTTGTTGACGTTGCTGTTGCCCGCCATTTTGAAAACCGCCCTGCCGCTGCAGCCGGTGGTGGAAACGATTGATCCGTCCGTGCGCGCACTCGGCTTGAATCTGATGGCGCCGTACACCATCGCCCTGCAAGTGATCGCATTACTGTTAACAGCCGCCCTGCTCGGCGCCGTGGTGATTGCCATCAGCCCGGAAAAGTCCGAGGAAGAAAAGAAGTCCTGATTATGGTCCCGCTCCACTATTATCTGGTTGTCTCCGCCATTCTCTTTTTTGTGGGATTGCTCGGCGTGCTCACGCGCCGTCACGCGATCATCGTTCTCATCGGCGTGGAGATCATGCTCAATGCGGCCAACCTGAACTTCATCGCCTTCTGGCGTTTCGGTCCGAATCCGGACCTGCTCCTCGGCCAGCTTTTCACCCTGTTTTCCATCGCCATCGCCGGAGCGGAAGCCGCCGTCGGCTTGGCCCTAGTCATCGCCGTCTACCGTTTCTACAAGACGCCCGACCTCGAAAAAATGACGTCCCTTCACGAGTAATCGCCCATGCCTGACAATTCCTGCATCCTCTGGATCGCCGCCATCCCGCTCTGCCCGCTGATCGCGGCGGCCGTGATCGCGCTGATCAAACCGTCGTGGAAACGTGCCGCCGTCGGCGCGGGTCTGCTCGGCCTCGGCATCTCGCTCGTGCTGTCGCTCTACGCGCTGAAGCTCAACATCGAGAATCCCGCCACGCGCTTCTACAATTTCCAGTGGATGCAGCTCGGCGGTGCCAGCGTCGACTTCGGTGTGGTGCTCGATCCGCTCTCGGCCTCGATGGTGGCCATGGTAACCTTCATCGGCTTCCTGATTTTCTTCTATTCCGGCAACTACATGGCCGAGGACCCGGATCAAACGCGGTTCTTCTGCTACCTGTCGCTCTTCGCGGCGGGCATGCTCGGGTTGATCATCGCCAACAGCCTGCTGCTGCTGTTCATGTGCTGGGAAATCGTCGGCCTCGCGTCGTACCTGCTGATTGGATTCTGGTACAAGAAACCGTCCGCAGCCGCCGCAGCGAAAAAGGCGTTCATCACCACGCGCATCGGCGATCTCGGTCTCTTCATCGGCCTGCTCTGGGCGTTCAAGGAAACCGGCACGTTGCTCTTCTACAATAACGGCACCGGTCTCCTCGAAAGCGGCGTGACCACGATTGCCACGGCGGGCGAACCGCTCTTCGGCATCAGCGCCGCCGCCGGCATCAGCACCCTCATCTTCATCGGCGCGGTCGGCAAATCGGGTCAATTCCCGCTCCACGTCTGGCTCCCCGACGCGATGGAAGGTCCGACCCCGGTCTCCGCGCTCATCCACGCGGCCACGATGGTTGCGGCGGGCGTGTTCCTCGTCGCCCGCACGATTATTTTGTTCCAGGCCGATACAGTCTCGCTCACCATCGTGGCGTGGGTCGGCGGCATCACCGCCTTGTTCGCGGGACTCATCGCGATTGGCCAGAATGATCTCAAACGCATCCTCGCTTACTCAACCGTCAGCCAGCTCGGCATGATGATGCTCGGCCTCGGCGTCGGCGGCACCGCGCCCGGCATGTTCCATCTCCTGAGCCACGCATTCTTCAAGGCGTTGCTCTTCCTCGGCGCTGGATCGATCATTCACGGCTGTCATGGCGAACAGGACATCCGCAAGCTCGGTGGCGTGCTCAAGAGCATGCCGATCACGACCGCCTGCTATCTCTGCGGCGCGGCGGCGTTGTGCGCCTTCCCGCTGACATCCGGCTTCTTCAGCAAGGACGAAATTTTGCTCTGCGCGTGGAACAGCAACCGTCCACTCTTCTTCGTCGGCGCGGCGGCCGCGTTCTGCACGTCATTCTATATGATGCGCCAGATCTGCTACGTCTTCTTCGGCAAGACCCGCTCGCATGGTCATCCGCACGAAAGCCCGTGGCAAATCACCGCCCCGCTCACGATCCTTGCGCTCTTCGCCCTCGCTTTCGGCGGCATCGCCAAGCACTTTGAAATCGCGACGTATCTGGATAGCGAATTCACCGCGCCGCACCATTCCCTCACCGTCACGGTGGTCAGCCTGGTCGTCGCGCTCGGCGGTTTGCTCGTCGGTTTCTGGGTCTATGGCTTCCGCCGCACGCTAAGCGCCACGGAGCCGGACGCGATGGAAAAGGTTTCGCGCCCCGCTTATCGCTTCCTCGAAAATCGCGGTTATCTGGACGAACTCTATGCCGCCACGGTCGGCGCGCTCTGGAAGTGGCTCGCCTTTGCCGCCGAAATGGTCGACGCGTTCCTGCTGGTCTTCAGCGAACTGATCGTTCTCGGCGTGCGCCAGCTCAGCAATCTTTTCGCGTTCCGCGGCGACCGCCTGCTCATCGACCAATGGAGCTTCGATGGCTTCTGCCAGACGCTGCGCAACACCTCGTTCGTCACCACCCGCGCGCAAAACGGTTACCTCACCAATTACCTGCGCTTCATCGCCCTCGGTGCGGTGCTGCTCGGCGTGCTCTTCTGGTGGTCCGCATTTTAACGGCTTGCAACTATGATCACCGCAATCACTTTAATTCCCCTCATCGCCGCCCTCGGCGCGTTCCTGCAACCGGGCCGCGACGGACGCCTCGCCCGCGCGTGGGCGCTCGGCGGTTCGCTGGCTTCGCTCGCGCTGACGCTGAAACTCGCCTGGAACTTCATCACGGTTGGCGGCGGCGTGCAATTCGTCGAACGCCACGAATGGATTCCCTCGCTCGGTATTCAATACTTTGTCGGCGTCGACGGCCTCAACTTCCTCCTGCTCCTCCTCGCCGCCATCATCGCGCCCGTCTCGGTGCTCGCCTCGTGGGATGTTCAGGACAAGAAATCGATCTACTTTCCGCTCCTGTCGCTGGAGTTCACGGGATTGTTCGGCGCGTTCACCGCGTTGAATTTCTACCACTGGTTCCTCTACTTCGAACTGAGCCTCGTGCCGGTGTTCTTCCTGATCAAATTCTTCGGCGGCGAACGGCGCGACGAAGCGGCCATGAAGTTCTTCCTCTTCACCGTGCTCGGCAGCGTAGCGATGCTCCTCGGTTTCCAGTTGCTCTATCTCAAGACCGGCACGTTTGACTTCCTCGCGCTGGCCGGACTCGCCTCGACCGGCACTCTTCCCGCCATGGTGGGACCGCTTTACGGCTGGATCTTCCTCGCGGTGTTGCTCGGCCTGTGGGTGAAAACTCCGCTCGTGCCGTTCCATATCTGGCAGCCCGAAGCGTACACGCAAGCCCCCACGGCGGTGAGCATTCTCCTCTCCGCTTTGCTCTCGAAGCTCGGCGTGTACGGATTCCTCCGGCTTATCCTCCCGATCTTCCCCGAGGCATTCAAGGCCCACTCGGTTTTCCTGCTCACGATCACCGTGGCGACGATCCTGCTCGGAGCGTTCGCCGCGATGCGCCAGAACGATCTAAAGAAGTTGCTGACCTACTCCTCGCTGAACCACGTCGGCTACTGCCTGCTCGGTATCTGCGCGGTGGGCGCGACCCGCACCGGCTTGAATGTCGATGCACAGACGCCCGCGCTGCAAGGCGCGATCCTGCAAATGTTCAGCCATGGATTGACCGTTGCAGGACTCTTCTACCTCGTCGGTCGACTCGAAGCCCGCACCGGGTCGCGTTATCTGACCGACTTCGGTGGCCTCCGCGCCGTGACCCCGCGCTTCGCGACGCTCTTCACGATCCTCACCTTCTCCTCGATCGGCCTGCCGTTCCTGGCCGGGTTTGCGAGCGAATTCCCCATCTTCTACGGCAGTTACGGACTCGCCCCCGTCTTCACACTCGCGGCGATTCCGGCGCTCCTCACGACGGCGATTTTCCTCCTCACCCTGCTGCAACGGGTCTTCACCGGTCCGCTCGTGGAAAAGTGGAAATCGATTCCCGATCTGTCGCTGGTGGAATGGATCACCGCCGGACCGCTCATCGTGCTTATCGTCTGGGTCGGCGTTACTCCCGGCTACTGGCTGCGCGCCAGCTCCGAGGTCGTCGATTATATCCTGAAAAATTACCGCTAACTTTATGCTGCCCCTTTTTACCGTCATCCTCAGCTTCGTGGGCGCGCTGGCCGTTGGCCTGACGCCTCCCGAACGTCTCCGCACGATCCGCTGGACCGCTCTCATCACCGCCTTGCTCGGACTGATCACCGCCGCGTTCGCCACGCTGCAATACCACATTGCCGACGGCGGTTATCAATCGGTCGTCAGCCTCCCGTGGGTGGCCTCACTCGGCATTCAGTTCAAGTCCGGCGTCGACGGTATCAGCCTCTCGCTCCTCCTGTTGACCGGCCTCATCGCTTTTTGCGGCGTCCTGTTCTCGTGGGACATCGAGCATCGCGCGAATGAATTCTTTGCCTTCTTCCTCGCCCTGATCGGCGGCGTATACGGCGTGTTTCTCTCGCTCGATTTGGTGATGCTCTTCGTCTTCTACGAGATTGCGATTGTTCCAAAGTACTTCCTCATCGCCATCTGGGGCAGCACGCGCCGCGAATACGCCGCGATGAAGCTCGTGATCTATTCCTTCACCAGCAGTTCACTCATTTTCTTCAGCTTGCTCGCCCTCTACTTCGGCGCGGGACTGAACACCTTCGACCTCACACGCCTCGCCACCGAAGCGCATTATTCGCAGACCTTCCAGATCGTCGTCTTCCCGATCGTCTTCATCGGCTTCGCCGTGCTGGCCGGTATGTGGCCCTTCCACACATGGGCGCCCACCGGTCACGTGGCCGCGCCGACCGCCGCCTCGATGCTCCTCGCGGGCGTCGTGATGAAACTCGGCGCGTACGGCTGCCTGCGCGTCGCCATTGGACTCCTCCCGCTCGGCGCGCAACATTGGGCGCAATGGATCGCCGTCATCGCGGTGATCAACATCCTTTACGGTGCGTTGATCGCTCTCGTGCAGTCGGACTTCAAATTCGTTATTGGTTACTCGAGCGTGAGCCACATGGGCTTTGTCCTGCTCGGCCTCGCCACGTTGAACATCACTGGCCTGAATGGTGCGGTGCTGCAAATGTTCTCCCACGGCGTGATCGGTGCCCTTCTCTTCGCGCTGGTCGGAGGTTCGATTTACCGCCGCACGCATACGCGCCAGCTCGCCGACTTTGATCGCCTGATCGACCGGATGCCGACCATCGCGTGGCTCTTCATTGTCGCGGGTCTCGCCTCCATGGGCATGCCCGGTTTCAGCGGCTTCGTCGCGGAACTGCACGTCCTCATCGGCGCGTGGCAGCAACCGCTCTTCCCCGTCTGGATTCTCGTCGTGGCGGGTCTCGGCATCATCGTCACCTTTGCCTATACGCTGATCAAGATTCACGAAGCGTTCTTTCGCCGCTCGGTCACCGCGAATGATCCAGCCCATGCGCTCCCCGAAAAGTATCCGCCGTTGACCTGCCCCGAAACGGTCGCCCTCGTCGTGCTCATTGCGGCCGCGCTGGGTGTTGGTCTCTATCCGAAACCCTTGATTGAACTCATTAACTCCGGCCTGGCTCCGCTCGTGGCCGCCCTCGCAACCGGAGCGGTGACCCCATGAATTATTCGATTCTCCTGACGGCGCTTCTGCCGGAACTCTTCGTCGTCCTGTCGCTCTTCGCCGCCCTCGGTGTGGACTACGGACTGCTGCGCCATCATCCCCTGCCCACCCGCAGCCGCATTGCCGCAAGCATCGCCTGCATCGGACTGGTCATCGGCATTGCCGTCATCATCGGACAAATGCTCTGGTTCGCGCCCCGCTCGCTGGGTCAGGATCAGATTGTCCTCACGTCGTTGACTCTCGGTGCCAAGGCGTTGCTCTTCGGCCTCGCCACGGTCGTTTGCATCCTGTCAGCCGATCAAGCGCCGAACACGCACGTCAGCGAATACTACGCGCTCATTCTGCTTAGCACGCTCGGTGCCGGATTCCTCGTCTGCACGGAGAACCTCCTGCTCATCTTCGTTGCGTTGGAACTGGTCAGCCTGAGCCTCTATGCGCTCACCGCGTTCAACAAATCCTCGCGCGCCTCGGCGGAAGCGGGCTTGAAGTATTTCACCTTCGGTGCCGTCTCCTCCGCGTTCCTGCTGTTCGGGCTGAGCTATTTCTATGGCGTCGTCCAAACCCTCAACCTGCACGATGCTACGCTCGCGATTACCTCGCTGGAAGCCATCCCACCGCTGCTGCGTGTGGCGATCCTGTTGATTCTCGTCGGCCTCGGCTTTAAGATCGCCATGGCCCCCTTCCACTTCTGGGTGCCGGATGTTTACCAGAGCGCACCCACCCCGGTCGCCGCGTGGATCGCCAGCGGTTCCAAAGTGGCCGGCTTCTTCGTCCTCATCAAGATTCTCCAACCCGTCGCCATCACGCCCTCGACCAAGGCCATCTGGATGGGCGGCGTCGCCCTCGGTGCCGCGTTGAGCCTCCTCATCGGCAATCTCGGAGCGTTGCGCCAATCCAATCTCAAACGACTCCTCGCCTACAGCGCGGTCGGTCACGCCGGGTACATGCTCATCGGCGTGCTCAGCGGCACGGTGGAAGGCATGGCCGCCGTCATCTTCTACGTGGTCATCTACGCCCTCGCCAACCTCGGCGCGTTTGGCGTGATCAATCTCGTCAGCGACCGCAATGGACTCACCGCGGACATTCAGGACATCGCCGGTTGCTGGAAACGCAGCCCGCTCCTCGCCCTGCTCACCGCCGTCTTCTTCCTCTCCCTCGCAGGCATCCCGCCGCTGGCCGGATTCATTGGTAAATTCTATCTCTTCTTCTCCGCCATCGAAGCCCAACCCACCATCGCGAAGTGGTATGAAGGTGCTTATTGGCTCGTCGGCCTGGCACTGCTCATGAGCGCCGTCTCGCTCTACTACTACCTGCGCGTGCTCAAGGTCAGCTTCGTCAGCGATCCCGCCGCCACGCCCGCACCGATCCGCGTCACCAGCGCCGAATGGATTTGCCTCGGACTCCTCGCGCTGCTCCTCATCACGAGCGGTTTGTTCCCCGATCCGATCATCCACTTTATCCGGTGTTCGCTGGTGGGTTGAATGGAATTGGAAACGAATCCAACAAATTTCGACCAAAAGTTATTGCCAGAATTCGCTGAAACTCATAGATTCACAACTCCCCGTTACGACTTTGCGCGGTTAGCTCAGTGGTAGAGCACTACATTGACACTGTAGGGGTCAACAGTTCAAACCTGTTACCGCGCACCATTTTTTCGCCGTTTCTTTTTCCCGGCACTTGCCGATCTCTATTTCATTCAAGCGCTTCGCTCTTTCGCGATTAGATCTATGATCAAATAATAAAAGCGAAAGAGGGAATAGTGATACTTTTGACATTTGTGCTTTTGTAAAACAATTGAAATAATCACGCCATGAGGAGATTACTTTATCCAGTGGTGATTTGTCTTATCGCCGTCACATCGCGAATCCATGCAGCCCCTGCGGCCATTCGCTTCGATGCATTTGGCCCGGCGAATCTGAAACCCTCCTACACCGCGACGGAAAATAGTCAGGGTCTTAACTGTGGCAATTCCTCGTACGCGCTGCTGCCCGGCTCAGGTTTCATTCGCAAAGACGCGGGGACTATCGAGCTGAAAGTCAAACTCCCACACGATCTGCGTCCCTACAGCGATTACCGCTGTCTCTTTTCCCTGCCCCCCGCTGCGGGACAAAAGTTCAACAACCAGCTCTCGATTCTTTTTACTCCCGAAGATTCGAAACTCGGTTTCTCCGAGGGTGGGCTGGTCTTCACCGTCAAGAATGGCTCCCAGTCCTACCTGATCAATGCGAAGGGGCTCGACTGGAAAGCCGGCTCCACCCACACCATCGTCGCGACGTGGGGTCCGGCCGGCATGCGGCTCTATCTGGATGGCCAACTCGCCGGTGAAAATCCGTACACAGGCGGTTTTCAATCCGATGCGCCTTCCGCCATCAGCGTGGGGCGTCACGCCACCGGTGGAATGCCCGCCAACCTGATCTTCGACGAACTCAAAATCTCCGACATCCAGCGTGATGCGGCTTATATTGCCACCGCGGCCAAAGTCACCCCCGCGCCACAGCTCGACGCCAATACCCTGGTCCTCATGCATTTTGACAGCTCGCTGACCTACGAAGGCGAGATCACCGAATGGCGCGCAAGCCAGTCGCCAATCCTTGCGATCAATCCACGCGACTTCAACATCGATTCCACCCACAATAATATCTACGCACCAGGAGAAGATGTCGCTATCGACGTCATGCTCTTCAATTCCCGCTCGGGCAACACCACACCGCTCACCCTCACCGCCACGGCAAAGACCTTCCGGGGAGCTGACGCCGCCAAGGCCAAAATTCAGGTGACACCCCAAGACAAGGCGGGCTGGCAAAGCCTGACGGTTCCTCTTCCGCTCAAGAACAAGATCGGATGGTACTCGGTGGCCGTGGAAATCTCCTCCGGCGACAAGGCGCTCTCCAGCTTCGAGACGCCGTGCCTTGTCATCCCGCCACCGGCCAAGTCGCGTTACGAATTCGGTCTCGATTACTACGGCTCCACCTACGTCCCGTGGTCTGACATGAAGCGGCTGGGCATGACGTGGATTCGCCCGCACAACAATCACTGGAACTGGCATCTAATGGAACCACGCAAGGGTGAGTTCGACTTCACCCGCACCGACGCCGATGTCGCCGGTGCCGCGGCGAATGGAGTCAAGATCATGGCCGTGCTCGGTCTGACTCCCGAGTGGGCCGCGGTGCGCCCGGATAATTACGACGAATTCAAGGGCGGCCTCAACGAGTGGAAGGTCAATTCGTGGAAGTACAATTGGCGTCCCGGCAACCTTGAGGAATACCGCAACTACGTCACCAAGCTGGTCGATCGCTACAAGGGCAAGGGCATCTATTGGGAACACTACAACGAACCCGACTGGCATTTACCCCAGACTGTGGGCTTCGCCTACGGCGGCACCACGGCGCAATTCGTCGACCAGATGAAGATCAATGCGGAGGTGATCCGCAAACTCGACCCGACCGCGAAGATTCTCTTCCCCGGCATCGCCTGCACGCCGATGGCCGATGCGAACTTCGTCCGCGATGTGATCAAACTCGGAGGCATGCAATATTGCGACATCGTCGGCATGCACAGCTACGGCGGAAATCCCTTCTTCGGCACGCAGATCAAGCTGTTCCGCGATGCGGGCTACAAGGGCGAAATCTGGCAGACGGAAAAGCTCACCAGCCGCAACAACATGGACGGCACCGGCTATCAGGACATGTATCTGCTGCAGATCCCCGATATCGTGGAAACCATGGCGATGGATGTCCCCGTCTACATCGCGCATCCGCACTTCGATTACTTCAAGCGCGGCGTGCCGCAGATCGAATCATTCGTGGTTTCGTTCTTCTATCGCATGATAGGAGAGCGCACCTATGCCGGTCGCCTCGCTGGTTTCAATGTGCATTACTTCGATGGCAAGGAAGGTCCGCTCCTCATCTCGTGGATCAAGACCGACGTCAAAATCCAGGTCGGAGTCAACAAAGTGAAAGTCACCGATCTGTTTGGCGAAAGCAACCTCGTCGATGCCCCCAATGGCGTGCTCACGCTCAAAGGATCTCCCGAAGTCCGCTACGTTACCTCGGCGCCCGAACTACCGTTCACGCTGGCGCAAGTGAAACAACCGGAGATTTCATTCCAACCGTTGGTCAACGGCAACTTCGAAGATCTCGACGGCGACGCCGGACTCGGCGCGCTGATTCCAAGGGCGTGGACACCCTCCGCCTATCACGACAAGGGACGTTACGCCGCCGACACGAAAATCTACAAGGAAGGCAAAGCCTCCCTCCGTCTGGAAAGCCCCAAGGAAGACAAGGAAACCGTCGTACAGGACGTCACGCTCATCAGCGGTCACACCTACGAGATCTCCGGCTGGATTCGCACCGAAACGGCAAATGCCGCTCCTTCCACCAAGCCTAAAGCGGCCGTCTCTGTCTGGTCGCGCTCCCTCAGCAAGGAACTGGCAGTGCTCTTCGAGCCGGGCGCCAATAGCGGCGAGTTCCGTCGCTTCACGGCCCGATTCACCGCCCCAGCCAACAATCCGGATAACGTGATCTCCATCGTGGTCTATGCCGGAACGGACAAGGCGTGGTTCGACAGTCTGGAGCTGAAGGAAGTGAAACCCTAGTGGAGCAGGTCAGATGAAATGAGGGTTGCAAGTGTCTTCCTGTAGGGCGCTTCGGTGAAGCGCCGCGGCGCGATGCAATCGCGCCCTACAAAAAGGCATTCTGCTCGCACAACCCATCACATCACGAGACATGATCCACTAGGATAGAACTCCTCTTTCACCCACCCCGGCGCTGCGCGCCGGGGTGGGTGCGTAATATCTGCCTCGACTCTTACTTCGCACCGTGGCGGAAGAGGACAGCCGGAATGGTCGTCAGCAAAATCTTGATATCCAGCCAGAGCGACCAGTTATCGATGTACTCGAGATCGAGCCGCACCCACTCGGAGAAATCCGTGATCTTGTTGCGACCGCTGATCTGCCACAGGCAGGTCAGGCCGGGCCGCACGCTCATCCGGCGGCGCTGGGTGATGTCGCTGAAATTTTCCGTCTCATAGAGCGGCAGTGGACGGGGGCCCACCAGACTCATCTCGCCCTTCAGCACGTTGAAAAGTTGGGGCAATTCATCCAGACTCGTCTTGCGCAGCCATTTTCCAATGGACGTCACGCGCGGATCTTGATCCACCTTGAACACGGGACCGCTCATTACGTTGAACGCTTTTAACTCTTCGCGCGTCTGCTCCGCATTGGTCGCCATCGTACGGAACTTGTACATTGTGAAAGGTCGACCATAAATCCCACTGCGCCGTTGCGCAAAGATTACCGGGCGACCCGACGTCCACCAGACGAGCAATGCCAGAATCAGCATCGGCAACGCGAGGATCAAAAGAAGCAGCACAGAGAGGAACCAATCCATCGCACGCTTGGTAATCAACTCCCAAGAGGCGTCCGGTGTCGAGCGAAAGACCAGCAAAGGCCGACCGGAGAATTGATCAAATTGCGGTTTGGCCAGTGAGGTACGGAAGAAATCAGCGCCGATCCACGCCTCAATACCTTCTGATTCGCAGATGTGCAACGCCTCGCGAATGGTGGGAAAATTGGCGTGTTCGATCGAGAAAATCACCACGTCGATCATGTCGTCGTGCAACCGCTTGATGAACTGCGGCAACGGTTCTGTATTCAAATCCACCTTACCGCAGACCTTGTACAAGCCGCCGGGAACATTTTTAAGATCCGCGTGCCAACCCTCGAGATCCACATTCGCCCCGCAGAGGAGGATATGCTGGCGATTGATTTCCGAACGGCGACGGCGGTTCACCAGCGACCAGGAAAGCATCTCGCGCAGGCAAAGCGTCACGGTCGCCACAGGCACAAAGAGAATCATCGCGGCGCGGCTCATCGTTTGTTGCGGCACACGGAAGACCACGATGAACACTGCCAGCACAAATACGAGAATTCCCACACTGCGCAGCGCCGTGAAAAAGCTCTGCAGGATCGAGCCGGTAAAATTGAGACGGTAGAATCCCTGCCGTTCGAGAATGAACGGGCCCAGTGGAATGATCAACACGAGCATCCAGATGTAACCGGAAAACGGAGCGATGGAGGCAATATCAAGGAAAGACAATTCCGGCACCAACGTGTAGCGGATCGTGTGCGAAAGCCACAAGGCGAAGCACAGCAGGAAAGCGTCCAGCACCTGGAAGAGCTGGAAATACAATTCCTGATGACGACGCAGCATCATAATATGACCTGCTCCCGGCTCTGAAGAAAGGCCTGATAGGCCAGCTTCAAGCCTTCATCGAAGGAAATACGCGGACTCCAACCGAGATTCTTCAGCCGCGAGATATCCAGCAGCTTGCGAAGCGTGCCGTCCGGCTTGGTGCGATCCCACAGAATCTCGCCGGTAAAGCCGACGAGTGCACTGATTTTCTGCGCCAGCTCGGCAATCGTAATATCCTCGCCACAACCGATATTGACGATCTCCCCGCTATCGTAGCGTTCCAGCAGAAAGAGACACGCCTCTGCGAGGTCATCCACATGGAGAAATTCCCGACGGGGTGTGCCACTGCCCCAAAGGCTAATCGTGGCTTGATTCTGTTCCTTCGCCTCGTGAAACCGGCGCAGCAAGGCCGCCATGACGTGGGAGGTCTGCAGGTCGTAATTATCCCCCGGACCGTAGAGATTGGTCGGCATAACGGAGATGTAATGATCGCCGTACTCCTGACGATACGCCTGGCAAAGCCGGATGCCGCAGATCTTCGCCAATGCGTAAGCGTCATTGGTCGGTTCGAGTGGCCCCGTGAGCAGAGACGTTTCCGAAATCGGCTGTGATGCCAGTTTGGGATAAATGCAGGAACTACCCAAGAAGAGCAACTTCTTCACGCCGTGATGATGCGCCGCAGTGATCAGGTTATTCTGAATGGTCAGATTCTCCGTGAGAAATTCCACCGGCTGCTGCGAATTCGCCAGAATACCCCCCACCTTCGCGGCTGCGACGATGACCACCTCGGGCTGATGCTTCGCATAAAACGCCTCCACCGCGGCTGCCTGTGTCAGGTCGAGCTCCTGCCGCGTCGCAGTCAGTAAGTTCGTGAAGCCACGTGCCTGCAACAGCCGCAGGCAGGCCGAGCCCACCATGCCCCGATGACCGGCGATGTAGATGCGGGTTGAGTGCTCCACGAGAAAGTTCTCCCTGCGATCAGGAGCGGATGTCCTTGCCATCCAGTTGACGTTGCAATTGGGCGATGTCGGCATCAACCATGATTTCCGTCAGTTGCTTGAAAGTCGTTTTCGGCTGCCAATTCAGCGCCTTGCGCGCCTTGGACGCGTCGCCAATGAGTAGTTCCACTTCGGCCGGGCGGAAATAGCGCTGGTCGATCTTCACGTATTTTTGCCAGTCCAGATTCGCGTGCGAAAAGGCGACCTCAAGGAACTCGCGCACCGAGTGGGTCTCGCCCGTGGCAATCACGTAATCGTCCGGTTGATCCTGCTGCAACATCAACCACATCGCTTCGACATATTCCGGAGCAAAGCCCCAATCGCGCTTCGCGTCGAGGTTGCCGAGGAAAAGTTCATTCTGCAGTCCGGCCTTGATGCGGGCCACGGCTCGGGTGATCTTGCGCGTGACAAAGGTTTCCCCGCGACGCGGCGATTCGTGATTGAAGAGAATGCCGTTGCTGGCATGCATCTTGTAGCTCTCGCGGTAATTCACGGTCATCCAGTAGGAATATACCTTGGCCGCGCCATACGGGCTGCGGGGATAAAAGGGCGTCGTTTCCTTTTGTGGCACTTCCTGCACGAGGCCAAACATCTCACTGCTTGATGCCTGATAGAAGCGGGTCTTGGTGAGGTTCGCTTCGCGCAACGCTTCGAGAAGACGTGTCGTGCCAATCGCCGTCACATCGCCCGTATACTCGGGAATATCGAAGCTGACACGCACGTGGCTCTGCGCGCCGAGATGATACACTTCGTCCGGATGCAAATCGTAAAGCAACTTCATCAACGACGCGGAATCACTCAGGTCGCCATAGTGAAGGAAGAGCTTCACGCCATGCACGTGCGAATCCTTGTAGAGATGATCGATCCGCTCCGTGTTGAACGTACTGGCCCGGCGAATAATGCCATGAACCTCGTAGCCCTTGTTTAACAACAACTCGGCGAGGTAGGAACCGTCCTGGCCGGTAATCCCGGTAATGAGCGCTTTAGGCATAAAAAAGTGACCCGAAAACGAACCCGCTTCGACTATTTTGCGCGGGGCTGGCGCAATTCCACCGTAATCTGCTTGAGTCGCGCGTCGCAGTTGTCGCTTACCGTGCGGATGTCGGGATCGTCGGCGAAGGCTTGGTGCACCGCGCGGCGATCAAAGGAATTCATCGCTGGCAGTTTTTCCGGATGCCCCGTCCGCCGGACCCGCTCGGCAATTTCCCGCACACGAACGAGGAAATCCTGCTCCTCCTTCATGCGGTAATTTTCCACATCCACCACGACGCGCGCGGGGGAATCCTCCGTGCCATGGGTGACGCGGTTGAGCAAATATTGCAGCTCTTCGAGCGTGTGGCCGTCGCGGCCGATGAGACGGCCCGGATCGCGAGTCAGAACGTTCAAGACCTGCCGTTCGCCACGCGTCTGTTCCTCAATTGAGAAAACAAATCCGAGATGGCCGAGCATCAACTCGAGGGTTTCTTTGGCAGAGCTTTGCACCATGGTGAAACTTTAATCTCTATGAAAATGACTTAAAGCTTTTTCTATCGATTCTTGACCACAAAGAGACGGCCTGAAAAGACCGTCTCACACCGTCTCCCATTCCCGCAATAGGAAGCGGGACTACTTCAACGCCTTGGTCTTCGGCACGCGCTTCATGATCGGCACCGGCTTGCGCAGGTTGACGTAGGTCTGGATCATCGAGATCAAGTTGCTCACGGTCCAGTAAAGGGCCAGCGCGGCAGCGAAGTTATACAACACGAAGAGCAGCACCACCGGCATCCACTGCATCATCTTGGCCTGCTGGTTATCTCCCGTGGTGGGCGTCATCTTCATCAACAATACCTGCGTGGCCGTCATCAGCAACGGCAGCGGATTAATGGCAATGTTATGACCGAGCACCATGAAGCTGGCAACCGTATCCGGCTGCACGAGATCATGAATCCACCAGAAGGAATGGCCGCGCAATTCGACCGCGCTCTGGAGCATCACGTAGAAGCCAATGAAGATCGGCATCTGCATGAGCATCGGGAGACAGCCGCCCACGGGATTGACGCCGTAGTCCTTGTAAAGCTGCATGACCTCGATGTTCATCTTTTGCGCATCGTCCTTATACTTCTGACGGATCTGTTCCATCTTCGGTTGCAGCGCCTGCATCTGCTTCATGCTCTTGTTGGCGATGGATTGCAGCGGCCAGAGGAGGCCCTTGATGAGAATGGTCATGGCGATGATCGTCCAGCCCCAGCTCGGGATGAACTTGTGCAGGAAATTCATGCCAAAGAGCAACGGACGGACGATGAATCCGAACCAGCTGTCCATCACCAGATTTTCATGGCGCGGCAGCAAGTCGAGGTGCGCGTAGGTCTTGGGTCCCGCGTACAATGAAAACGGCTGCATCACGCTCTGCCCGGCGGGAACGGAAAAACCATTCACCACGGCCTGACCACGAATCCCTTCCGGGACGGTGGACGTCTTCGCACCGAAATCAACGAGCTTGATCGGCTCAAACTCCGCGCCCTTGAGCATGAGGGAATCACGAGGAGAGAGAATAAAGGCGAAGAACTGATTCTTTACCGCCGACCACAGCAACGGACCACCCTCGCTGGAAATGCGGCTGCGCGCTTCGCGGGCAAACAAGCCAAAGGTGCTGCTGGCGGCAAAATCGGTCACGTTCACCTTGTGGAACGAGGCGCCCTGCTCGAGGCAGTAGCTGCCGAAGAGATAAATCGCATTATCGAGAACGTGGCTCGGAGCAGCGGTGCCGACATTCAGGCGATACTCCGGCAACACAACGTCCTTCGTGGTCGGATTACTCACCTGCTGATCGAGCTGAACCTGATAATTGGGAGCCAAACGGTACGTACGCTTGAGCACCGCGCCGGAAGGCAGCACGCGGGAGAAGATGACGGCGTCCTCTGTCTTTTCCATCGTGTAGGGCACCTGCGTGTAGTCGCCGTCCCAGCCCACGAGATTAAAAACCGCTTCGTGTCCGTAGCGATTGAGCGTGACCTTCCGGTCGCCCTCGTCGACATGCTTCTTCAGCTCCACCGTCTTGATTGCACCACCAAAGCTGGTGAAGTGAACGATGAAGAGATCGTTTTCCAACGTGGTGAATTGCTCCACGCCCGCATTGGCCGGGATCTTCGGCTCCGGCAATTTCGCGGAGGCGGTCGTGTTGCCGAGCGAAGGCACATCGCCATTGGCTGGCTTGCCCGCTGTGGCAGGAGTCGCAGAAGTCGAGGTGACCGGGGTGGATGTCGTGGCAGTGGTCGATGCGGGCTTTTTCGCCGCGCGATTCGGCCAACGGTATTCGGCATAGAAATTCCAGCCGACGAGCAGCAGCATGCAAACGACAACTCCAAACCAACTCTTGCGATCCATGAAAAATCCGTTTCTTTCGTTAAATTTTCGAGCGATGCAGCGCCGTGCTGATCGGTCCCTCTGGCACCGGGTCAAACCCGCTGCCACCCCAAGGGTGACACCGTCCGAGACGTTTGATCGTCAACCAGGCTCCCATGAGCACCCCGTGCGTCCGAATCGCCTGCTGCGCATAGTGCGAGCAGGTCGGGTGAAACCGGCAACATCCGGCCAAGCCGAACGTCGCCTTGAACGGTGCCGCAATCCAGCGGTACCCTTCAATCAGCCATATGGCGACCTGTTTCATGGCAGCGATCAAAGCAACTTTATGAGCTGCGTCGACTGATTTTTTGCCGGTCGCTCAATTGCACCATCGCCTCCTTCAACTCCATGAAGGTCATCGAGGCCGCTTCCGGTCGCGCGGACCAGAGCCAAAGCCGCTTCTCGCCCGTCACTGCCGGGGCGATGAACCGCCGGTACACTTCCCGCATCCGCCGGCGAAGGCGATTGCGGAGATGGGCGGCCCCAATGCGTTTCGGGGTGAAAAAGGCGGCTTGGGATTCCTCTCCCGCCGGAGCCTCCTGCACGAGCAGGACGAGATACCGACTGGACTGCCGCTTACCCTGGGTCCGAAGACCCTGGATCACGACGCGGCGGCGAATGATCTGGCGGCGCGGTAATTTCTCCCGTCGCCGCGGACTCAATGCGCCGCTGGCCGGTTGCTCCACCAAACTAAGCCTTGGTGTGAGGCGTAAACTTGACCGACGTATGTTTACCGGCCAAACGGACACGGCCCTTGGCGCGACGGCGGCTCAAAATGGCGCGACCGTTCTTGGTGCGGGTACGGCTCAAAAATCCAAACTGACGCACACGGCGCTTCTTCGACGGCTGATAGGTTCTCTTCATAAAATAACTCTTGTTCTGGGAAGGGTAGAAACTACCAGTAACTGTGGTGATGACAAGAGGTTTTTATGGCCAAAGAAGCAGTTTTTTCACCCGTTATCGCCTCACATGCCCCATCATACTGGCCGGATAGCGCGTTCCAGCCGCCGCTCCGACGGGAAATACCTCGTCCAGCGCTTGCAAATCCCCGGGACTCAGCGAGATCGCCAGTGCGCCCGAAGGCAGACACAAACAGGCTTCCTAGATTTAACTTTCCCCATCATATTCATCCCTTAGCATTACTGTCACGGAGGGCCTTATATGGTTACTATTGCTACGTTCGTTAACCTAGGCGAGGCAGAGTTGACAAAGACTCACCTTGAGGGCTCTGGCATTACCGCATTTATACCCGATGAATTTGTCGCCCGAAATGACTGGTTTTGGATCACTGCTCTTGGCGGTGTACGCCTTCAAGTTTCCGATATCGATGTAGAGCGAGCCTTGGAAATACTTGCAAGTCGACGTGCCACCTCCGAGGGAATCCTGGAGATTATCACTTGCCCGGAATGCTCTTCAACTGAGGTAAAACAAGACGATTTTCTTCAGAGACTAGCACTTGTCATTCTCTGCATATTCAAAATTCCAATTCCCTTCTCAAAGAGAACCTACGTCTGTCAGAAATGCGGTCATCGTTGGAAATGACGGCATCCCACTCTGCGTCTTGGCGAGGCCTGCGAGAAATCCGCCCCTCCCCTACACCAATTCCAACGCGGTCTTCAGCTCCGCCTCGGTATTGTAGAAGTGCGGCGAGAGTCGCAGGTGCGGCACGCCGGCGCGATCGTGACGGATCGAGACCGACACCTTCGCCTCGCTGAATCGTTTGCCGATGGCGACGGCATCCTTGCCTGCGAGCGAGATCGTGGAAATTCCGCTCATCTGCTCGACAGGCCGCTCCGCATAGAGTACGGAGAGCCCGCGCTGCGCCGCCGTCTCCACCACGAACCGGCGCAAATGCTGGAGCCGCTTTTCGATGGCGTCGATACCGACGCCGACGAGCAGATCGATGCTCGCTTTCATCCCTTCGAGGCCGAGCAGGTAGAGACTGCCCGGTTCGTAACGTCGCGCGGTGGCTTCAAACTTGATCTCTGGTTGTGCGATGAAATTCGGCGAGCGCACATTCCAGGAACCGACCAACACCGGCTTGAGACGGTCGAAATGCTCCTTCTTCACATAGAAAACCCCGGCACCCGAGGGCCCGAGCATCCACTTGTGCGAGTCCGCGCTGAGGAAGTCGATGTACTGCGCGTCAATGGTCGTCGCACCCAAGGATTGAATCCCGTCGAGGCAAAAGAGAATCCCACGCTTCTTCAACTCCTCGCCAATCGCACGATAGTCGAGTCGATAGCCCGTCAAAAAATGGCACGAGGCAAGCGCGACCAGCTTTGTCTTCGAGGTGATCGCCGCACGAACCAACTCCGGCGTGATCTCTCCCACGCGAACGGGCTGCAGCGGAACGATCTTCACCCCGCGCTCGGCAAGATGTTGCCACGGGTAGACATTGGCAGGGTAATCGTCGGGATAAAAAATCACTTCATCGCCCGCCTGCCAGTCAAGGCCCAGCGCCACGAGATTCAAGCCGAGCGACGTCGGCCCGAGCAACGCAATCTCCGACTTGTGCGCCCCGATCAGGCTCGCGCCCGCTTCGCGCACCGCTTCGACGCGGCCAATGAAATCGCCTGCTTCCTGTTGATCCTCCGCCGCGGCTTGCGCACCGCGTTGCAAACATTCCACCGCGACACGCGGAATCGGCGACACCCCGGCATGACCGAGAAAGATGCGATTGCGCGTGACCGGAAACCAATCGTGACGGATGGAATCGTTGGCAATGATGTGCTCAATGGCAGGAGTGGTCATAACACCACCCAGCTTACGCCGATTTTCACAGAGTCAAAACGAAACTCCACAAACATCCATAAAGCCGTCAAATTCCGCTTAAAACTTTCCTTATTGCTCTTTTGCTCTTATTTCAAGTTATCCTTGATCACTTGATCAACAACAAGCGCTACACCTTTAACCTCCCTACTATCACCGACACTTCTGAGAGCAATCACCGCATTTCCCCTTATGAAATAAATCCTTCTATGGTCCACCTCAAAAACCTGCCTGCTTTTATTGAACACTCTTCCAACGACACATAATTCCCCGGGACCATCTACATCAATGGCATATATCTGCACAAGCAAGCTCACTGGCAGGGAATTCATCGCTAAATCTTGAAAAAGAACCTGCTGCGCCACATAACTAGACGCGGCATACTTGATTTTACCAAAGACTTGTACCTGCCCCTTCGCATCTTTGAACGCGAGATCATCAGATGGAATTTCACCAGAACCTTGCGATTTCCTTCGCACCTCAATGATTAGATCTTCAATCTCTTTCGTTTTTAGTTCCGGAAAAGAATGGATGAATTTATCCGTCTGAAGTTTAGCACCCACACCTTTAACCCCAAGCGCGTTCGTCAGCGCCTCCACCCGATCAATCGCGGCATCGCCTTTCACATTTCGCGACTCCTGAGCAACGACCGCTCCAGCAAGCCAGAACATGCCAAGACTTGCCATCAATCTCCAGTTACATACTTTCATCGACATGCCTTTTGTTTTCTCAAGAAATCGTGGCACTTCTCCTTGCTGACGCAAGTCTCCAGTAAAAAAGCAAAAGCCCTCTCTGTTGCAGAGAGGGCTTTTATCAAAACGCTAGTTCGAGGCCAGAGAAACCACTAGGCTTTCGCGGCCGCGTGATATTCCTGCAGCGACTTCACCTGGAGCGGTTCCTTCTGCATGGAGCGGATGCCTTCCACCGTTGCCGCGGCAGCGGCCATCGTGGTCATGACAGGAACCTTCTGGTAGAGCGCGGTGGTGCGGATCTTCACCTCGTCGGCACGGGCGACAGGCCCGTGCGGCGTGTTGATGATGAGCGCCATCTCGTTGTTCTTAAGCATGTCGAGGATGTTGGGGCGACCCTCGGTGATCTTGAACAGCGGCAAGCACGGCACCTGCGCTTCGCGCAACGCTTTCGTGGTTCCCGCGCTGCTATAAATCTTCAAGCCGAGCTCGACCAATTGCTTGGCCAATTCCACGGCAGCGGGCTTGTCCGAATCGCGCACGCTGATGAACACGTTGCCCTTGAGCGGGAGCGCCGGGGCGGCAGCCATCTGCGCTTTCGCGTAGGCGGTGCCGAAATCGTCGTCGATGCCCATGACTTCGCCGGTCGACTTCATTTCCGGTCCAAGCAAGATATCCACGCCCCGGAACTTCGCGAACGGGAACACCGCTTCCTTGACCGAGTAATGCTTCGGGGTGACTTCCTGCGTGAAGCCGAGTTCCTTCAGCGTCTTGCCCGCCATGATCTGCGCGGCGAGTTTCGCCAGCGGCACACCGATGGACTTGCTGACAAACGGCACGGTCCGCGACGCGCGGGGATTGACTTCGAGCACGTACACAACGTCGTCCTTCACGGCGAACTGGACGTTCATCAGTCCTTTGACGTTGAGTTCCTTCGCCATCGCCAAGGTGGCGCGGCGAATCTCATTCTTGACCGTATCGGAAAGGCTCGGAGCCGGGATCGCGCAGGCGCTATCGCCGGAGTGCACGCCCGCTTGTTCGATGTGCTGCATGATCGCCCCGATTACGGCAGTTTCACCGTCGGCGATACAATCCACGTCGACTTCGATCGCGTCTTCGAGGAAGTCGTCGATCAACACCGGGCGCTCGGGCGAAGCCGCCACGGCGTTGCGCATGTAATAGCTGAGTTCTTCGTCGCTGTAGACGATCTGCATGGCGCGACCACCGAGCACGAACGAGGGGCGCACGAGCACGGGGTAACCGATCTTCTTCGCGGCGGCAATGGCTTCTTCCTCATTCGTCGCAGTGCCGTTTGTCGGCTGGCGAATCTTGAGGTGGTGCAGCATTTCCTGGAACAGCTTGCGGTCTTCGGCGCGGTCGATCGATTCGACGGAAGTACCGATGATGTTCACGCCATTGGCTTTCAGACCGGCGGCGAGATTGAGCGGAGTCTGGCCACCGAACTGAACGATGACGCCCCACACTTTTTCGCGCTCGTAGATATTCAGCACGTCTTCCAGCGTGAGCGGTTCAAAGAACAACTTGTCGGAGGTATCGTAGTCGGTCGAGACGGTTTCCGGGTTGGAATTCACCATCAACGTTTCAAAACCGATCGCCTTCAACGCGAACGCGGCATGCACGCAACAGTAATCGAATTCGATGCCCTGCCCGATACGATTCGGACCACCGCCCAGAATCATGATCTTTTTCTTTTCCGTCTCGCGCACTTCATCATCGTCGGTGTCGTAGGTGGAATAAAAGTACGGCGTGTAGGCTTCGAATTCCGCCGCGCAGGTATCGACTAGGCGATAGCTCGGGACGATGCCCTTTTCCTTGCGGAGCGTGCGGATCTCGCTCTCGGTCTTGTTCCAAGCCGCGCCGATCTGGCGGTCGGAGAAACCGAGTGACTTGATCTTCGCGAGGTTATCGGGATTCGGCTTCGTGAAGAGAATCTCCTCTTCGTCGACGATCTGCTTGAGGTTATCGAGGAACCAGCGGTCGATCTTCGTCAGTTCGAAAATCTGCTCGACCGAGAGCCCGGCTCGGAATGCCTGCCGGATGTAGAAAATGCGTTCGCCATTGGGCGTGGTCAGCTTCTGCTGGATGACATCCATCGCGGGCAACGTGCGGCCACCGAGCTTGCCGCCGCTGAAGCCCCACGCGCCGACCTCGAGCGAACGGAGCGCCTTTTGCAGCGATTCCTTGAACGTGCGGCCAATGGCCATCGCCTCGCCCACGCTCTTCATCTGCGTGGTGAGCGTCGCGTCGGCTTGCGGGAATTTTTCGAACGCGAAACGCGGGATCTTCGTCACGACGTAATCGATGGTCGGCTCGAAGCTGGCCGGGGTCTCGCGCGTGATGTCGTTGCGGATTTCATCGAGCGTGTAACCCACCGCGAGCTTCGCGGCGATCTTCGCAATCGGGAAGCCGGTCGCCTTCGACGCGAGCGCCGAGGAGCGCGACACGCGCGGGTTCATTTCGATCACGACCATGCGGCCCGTGTCGGGGCAAACGCCGAACTGGATGTTCGATCCGCCGGTTTCAACGCCAATCTCGCGGATGACCGCGAACGAAGCGTCGCGCATGAGCTGATATTCTTTGTCCGTGAGCGTCTGCGCGGGAGCGACGGTGATGCTGTCGCCGGTGTGCACACCCATCGGATCGAAATTCTCGATGGAGCAGATGATGACGCAGTTGTCTTTGCGGTCGCGCATGACCTCCATCTCGTACTCTTTCCAGCCGAGGAGCGATTCCTCGATGAGCACTTCGGTGACGGGGGACAAATCGAGTCCGCGCTGGACGATCTCTTCGAATTCTTCGCGGTTGTAACCGATGCCGCCGCCCGTGCCGCCCATGGTGAACGCGGGACGAATGATGAGCGGGTAACGACCGATGCGCAGCGCAATAGTGCGCGCTTCTTCAATGGTATGCGCCACGCCGGAGATCGGCACATCGAGCCCGATCTTCTGCATCGCTTCCTTGAACAAAAGGCGGTCTTCGCCCTTCTTGATCGCTTCGGCATTCGCGCCGATCATCTGGACGTTGTGCTTGGCCAGCACGCCCGATTCAAACAGCGACATGGCGGTATTGAGGGCCGTCTGACCGCCCAGTGTGGGCAGCAACGCATCGGGCTTTTCCCGCTCGATGATCTTCTCCACCACTTCGGGCGTAATCGGCTCGATATACGTGCGATCCGCGAACTCCGGATCGGTCATGATCGTGGCCGGATTACTATTGATCAAAATAACGCGGAAACCCTCCTCTTTCAACGCCTTACAGGCTTGAACACCAGAATAATCGAATTCGCAGGCCTGGCCGATGATAATCGGGCCGCTGCCGATGAGGAGAATGGAGTGAAGATCGGTACGTTTGGGCATAAAAAGTCAGCGTAGATAGTGGCCTTCGGTTATAAAGCAGGTCGCCCAACGCGCAAGCCCTGAATTGCGCTGTCGTGCCGTTGTCACGGACAAAGGGGGGAAATTGCCAATTTCCAATCGCCAAATGCCAATTGCGGGAATGAAAACGAGAAGTCCGCAGATTTCGCAGATGGACGCCGATTTAAAGGCAAAAGGCTTAAATGAATCAGAGAGCCCGGACGCGGTTAACGCTCCATCCAAAACACATATTCCACATGCCCTTTTTCGGGGTTCACGTAGAAGACCCACACATCCTTGTGCTCGCGATATTCATAGGCCAAATAGCCTTTGGCGTTCATTTTGGCCACACCCTCCTCGAACCGCATAAAGGGCGTTCGGGTACCCGTCTGCCAGCGAGCAAGTCGCCGCACGAATGAACCCACCTCCGTCGAATCGCAGAAAAACTCACCTTCAGACGTGTTCAAATCCAGATTATTGCGCGTAACAATCTGTCGCGACGAAATCGGAATGAAGTCCGGTAGCCAACCGCGGCCAAAGAGCTGGTCTTTCTCCGCGTCCTTCCTCGTGGCGTAACGGGACGTCACCACATCCGAATCAACAGATAGCAGAACAATCCCAAAGAAGAGAAGAGCCAGCAAAGCTGTGACCGCTAATCGGAAGCGTAAACTCTTCATGCGTACCGACAGGGTGCGTGGCATTTGCCGCCAATTCAAGAATTAGCCTTTTGCCTTTAAATCTGTGTGAATCGGCGAAATCTGCGGACCTTCCCCCTCCCCTTCTCCAATTGGAATTTGGAAATGCCCTGTCCTACGCCGGAATCGGCAACTCGTGCGGTTCCTGATCGTGGTCGTGCGAATGCGCATGATGCGCGTTCATCGACAGGTTCGTCTGCTGCCAGAAGATCGGATCGACCGACAGCTCCTTGAGCAAGCGGTCCGGAGTGATCGGCTTGCTCAGGACCACCGCCGCTCCCTTGAGCAGCAGCGATTCCTTTTGTTCGGGGGTGACAAAACCGCTCATGACGATGATCCGGCCCCGGAACGGCAGCAGGCGCACCGCGTCGATCAGGTCTGAACCCGAGAGGCCCGGCATGTTCAGATCGGTCAGGATGAAATCGAAATTCTCGTGCTCGCGCTGGAGCAAATGCAGGGCGTCCTGGCCATCGCTGATGGTGGTCACGTGATGCCCCGAGCGCGTGAGGTAACGTGAAAAACTCCGCACCACGAGATCGTTGTCGTCCACGAGCAAGATCCGCGACCGGTGATTCCCCGAGGCGGGTAGCATGGCGGCGTCTGGCACGACCTTTTTGACCTTCTTTGCGGCGCGCGCCTCGGCCGGAATTTCGAGGATGAACGTGGAGCCCTTGCCCGGCTCGCTCTCGACCTCGATCTTGCCGTCAAGCGCATGAATGCAGCTCCAAACCACCGCGAGACCGAGACCAGTCCCCTTCCCCGTCTTCTTCGTCGTGAAGAACGGCTGGAAAATCTGCTGGCGCACGGCTTCGGTCATACCCATGCCGTTATCGGAAATCGTGATGCGTTGGTAAAACTGGGACGTCTCTCCCTGCACCCAAAACCCGCTCGTCTCCACCCGGATGCGCGGCGTCCAATCGCTGTCCGGCGAACGCTGCTGTAGGCCGTCCAGCAACGTATCGCGGGCATTGAAGAAAAGATTGATGATCATCTCGCTGACCAGAGCGCTGGACGTGTAGAGGCGCGGCAACGTCTCGTCGAACACCGACTGAATCTGAATGCGACGATCGACCGTGCTACCAATGAGCTTGAGCGTGTTCGAAACGAGGTCGTTCAGGTAAACCCGTTCGCGCGTATCGGCCGAGCGGCGGCCGAGCAGGAGAATGCGCTGGCAAAGCTCCGTGGCCTGTTGGATGGCCTGCTTGAGCGGTTGCAACTCCTCCACGAGTTCCCGGTCCTTGCCCCAGGTCTGCTCGATGGAAAGCGTCTGCAGCATCATCGGGGCGAGGAGATTATTGAACTCATGCGCCACGCCACTGGCGATCTCGCCCAGGGCCCGAAGTTGCCGATTGGAAAGTGCGTCGTTGTGATGCCGCGAGGGAGTGGGAGAATCTTGCACGATGGGTTCGTTTCTACTCCCGTGATGCCTGCTGTCGCAACAGTGGAAATATGAATTTTTCTTCCTCTTGCGATTACCCCTAAAGGTCGGCGGCTCGCATCCATAAACAGGTCTAAATCAGGCAGCCCGGCGTGACACCGGACCCCGTATTGCCTCGTTCTGAGGCCGCTTTAGGGACGAGAACCGGGACGGAGTCCAGAGTCTCTAAGAGTAGGCAACCCATGAAGCATGCATCCGAACTGTAGGGCGGTTCTGTGAACCGCCAACTGGCACCACAGGTGCCAAGAGTGGAGCACTTGCATCCGGACAGGACGGCAGCTTTGCTGCCAATCGGCGGTTCACAGAACCGCCCTACAATACCGCCATATCGACTCCCGATACTTTAAACAAAAAGGCGGCACACACGAGGTGTACCGCCCTTTTCATTACCCCCAAGCTCCCCTGGGGATGGTCGCAACGCTGGTTAGAAATGAGCGATGATATTATCGCCGAATTCGGAGCACTTGATTTCCGTCGCGCCGTCCATCTGGCGGGCGAAATCGTACGTAACCTTCTTCGAACCGATCGCGCCGTTGAGTCCCTTGAGGATGAGGTCCGCCACTTCGGTCCAGCCGAGATAACGGAACATCATTTCGCCCGAGAGAATCACCGAACCGGGGTTCACCTTGTCGAGATTCGCGTACTTCGGAGCCGTGCCGTGCGTGGCTTCGAAAATAGCGTGGCCAGTCACGTAATTGATATTGCCACCGGGAGCGATACCGATGCCGCCCACCTGCGCCGCGAGGGCGTCCGAGAGGTAGTCGCCGTTCAGGTTCAACGTGGAGATCACGTCGAAATCTTCCGGTCGGGTCAGCACCTGCTGCAACGTGATGTCCGCAATCGCGTCCTTGATCACGATGCCAGCGCCGGGCTTGCCCGCAGGAATCTTGCACCACGGACCGCCGTCGATTTCCACGGCACCGAATTCGTTCTTCGCCACCGCGTAGCTCCAGTCACGGAAGGAACCTTCCGTGAACTTCATGATGTTGCCCTTGTGGACAATCGTCACCGACTTGCGCTTATTGTCGATCGCGTACTGGATCGCCGAACGCATCAGGCGATCCGTGCCGAGACGGGAAACCGCCTTGAAGCCGATACCCACTTCGACCGTTTCACCGGCCTTGGCGTCGAGTCCGGCCTGCTTCAAAAATTCCTGACCTTTGGCCGCGGTGCCGAAACGCACCTTGCCGAAGTCCTTCGGGAACGTGGACGAGAGAAAATCGAGCGCCTTCTGCGCTTCGGGCGTGCCGCCCTTGTATTCGATACCGGCGTAGATGTCCTCGGTGTTCTCACGGAAGATCACCATGTCCACCTTCTCGGGACGCTTGACCGGCGACGGAACGCCCGTGAAGTACTGCACGGGACGCAGGCAGACGTAGAGGTCCAGCATCTGGCGCAACGCCACATTGAGCGAGCGAATGCCCCCGCCCACGGGGGTCGTCAACGGGCCCTTGATGCCGACGAGGTATTCCTGGAACGCCGCGACGGTTTCATCGGGCAGCCAGTTGTTGAACTTCTTGAACGCGGTTTCACCCGCGTAGACTTCCTTCCACTCAATCTTGCGCTTGCCCGCATAAGCTTTTTGCACGGCCGCGTCGAAAACGCGCACCGACGCGCGCCAAATGTCCGGGCCAGTACCGTCACCTTCGATGAAGGGAATGGTGGGATTTTCCGGAACGTTCAGTTTGCCATGGGTGATGCTGATTTTGCTCATGATGTGGGGGCCGATTAGGGGATTAGGTTGATAAAATTAACGGATGGGACGAAAAGAGTTTAAGAGGCTTTCACGCTTTCTCAACTCTTTCGTTCCATCCGTTCATTCAGCCGGGGACTCGATCTCGCTGTTTTTTACGACAGCTTGCCGACGAATTCGCCGATGCGGGCGAGACCCTGCTCGATGTTTTCCATGCTCGTGGCATAGGACAAGCGAACCGTGGAGTCGTCACCAAAGGCGAGGCCGGGAACAACCGCGACCTTTTCCTTGGCGAGGAGCTGCTCGGCGAACTGCGTGGAGTTCAGGCCGGTCTGCGCAATATTGAGCAGAATGTAGAACGCGCCCTGCGGGCGGACGTAGCTCAAGCGGCCGATGCCGTCGATGAGTTCCATCGCGCGCTTGCGGCGGCGGTCATATTCCTTTTGCATTTCAACAACGCAATCCTGCGGGCCCTTGTAGGCGGCGAGAGCGCCCTTCTGCGCGAAGGAAGTGGGGTTGGAAGTGCTGTGGCTCTGGAGGGAGTCGATCACCTTCGCAACGCCCTCGGGGGCGGCGACGTAACCGAGGCGCCATCCGGTCATCGCGTAGGGCTTGCTGAAGCCGTTGACGGTGAGCGTGAGGTTGTAGACGTCGTTGCTCAGCGTGGCGATGCTGATGTGCTTGGCATCATCATAGACGAGCTTCTCGTAAATTTCGTCCGAGAGAATCAGGATGTCTTCATCGAGCGCCACGTCGGCCAGGCCGGCGAGTTCGTTTTCGGTGTAGACCGCGCCGGTGGGATTACCGGGCGTGTTGATGATGATCATCTTCGTGCGGGGCGTCATCGCGTCGCGGAACTGGTCGGGAGTGATCTTGTAACCGTTTTCCGCCGTCGTGGGGACGATCACGGGCACGCCGCCGACGAGCTTGACCATTTCAGGATAGCTCAGCCAGTACGGGGCCGGGATGATGACTTCGTCGCCTTCGTCGAGGGTGGCCAGCAGGGCGTTGAAACAGGAATGCTTCGCGCCGCAGTTGACGATGATCTGCGAAGGTTTGTAATCGAGGCGGTTGTCCTTCTTGAGCTTCTCGCTGATGGCGGTGCGCAATTCAGGAATGCCCGAAGACGGAGTGTATTTGGTGAAGCCAGCGTCAAGGGAGCCCATCGCCGCGGCTTTAATGTGTTCGGGCGTGTCAAAGTCGGGTTCGCCCGCACCAAAACCAATGACGTCAATGCCTTCAGCCTTCATGGCTTTGGCTTTGCTATCGATGGCGAGGGTCAGCGAGGGCGTCAGTTCCTGAACGCGACGAGAAGGTTCCATAATCATTTTTCCAATCTATATTGTGATGTGTTGTGAAGTGGTCAGTAAAGAGCGCAATACGAAAAAAAGCAACCACGTATCGCGCTCCTTGCCTTCAAAAAAGGCCCGACCGGTCTCAATCCCCGTAGAAGGACTCAACCACGGACTTGAAGTTATTCTGGCGGACCTTGACGATCCCCTGCTCGCGCTGGGCGTTCTCCGCCGAGTCGGAAGCGTGCGCGGCGTTGACCATGATGGTCTGGCCGAATTCGCGACGGATCGAGCCGGGGGGCGCCTTGGAAGGATCGGTTGGCCCGAGGACCTCGCGGATCTTGCGCACCGCGTCGACACCTTCGTAGGTGAGGACGATACATTTTTCCAGACCAAGCATCGTGCGCTCTTCGGGCGGACATTCGCTGGGACAGCGGCCCGTCATGAACTTGACGATGTTGTTGAACTGCTGGTCGCCCGCGAGGGGGCCGAGCAGCTTGGCGAGATTCGCGCGGGTATCCTTGTCGATCTTCAGATCCATCGCGGTCTCAAGCAATTCGCTGGCGCGGTCGGCAATCGAGCCGCCGAGCTTGTCGCGCAAGACCTGGCGAACGGGACCGTAGAACTCCTCGGCTTCCGCCACCGACATGCGGTGCAGCTTGATGCTGGTAATGGCCAGACCGGTGCGGGAGAAGATGTCGATGATGTTGCCGGGACGACCGCTCGGGTAGCGGAAATTGTCGGGCTTGATGATGACCAGCGTCCGCTCGTGCTGCGGGTCCGTTCCCGTCGGCAGGGTGATGAGCTTGCTGTCGAGCAGGCCACCGTCGCCTTCGGAATACTTGGCCCAGATCTTCAGCTTTGTGCGGGCTTCATCCACATTGGGAGAAGCGAGCACTGCGGGTTCAAAATAGCGGACCGTGCCGTCACGGTTGAGGATAAAGTCGCCGTAAGTCTCGCGGATGGTTTCGCCACGCGGAGAGTTCTTCTTTATATTGCCGACCGATTCGCGCACCTTGCGCACGGCGTCGTCGCCGCGGAACAAAAGCATCATCAGACGCTTGCGTTGGCCGGTGACCGGATCAGGAGAGAAATTCTCCTTGATGTAATCGCGAATCAGCTCCTGGATGAAGCGATCCTGCGGGTCTTTGTCTGTCACAACGTGCTTGTTATATTCTTCCACCAGCTGGGCGCTGGGGGCAAACATCTGCGCGCTAACCAAATCCAACGCCGTCCGAGTCAGCAGCCGGGCGATAATACCCCCGGTGCGTGATTTACTGACGGTGTACGGATTAATAATAACGTAACTGAGTTCTTCGGCCATAAAAAGGGCAATCAACGTAAGGACGTGCGTTCGCCACGTCAACGATAAATCTTATTAATCAAAAAGCCGGGGTTATACTGAATGACCTTTCGGGCCTACATTTTGGTAGGTCTACCCAGATCGTTTTCCGCCACAATCCACTCGGTAACCGGCTTTCCACCGAGAATGTGCTCCATCAAAATCCGTCGGCAACGTTCGACCGTTACCTGCGCATACCAAATCCCCTCCGGGTACACCACCAGCCACGGTCCCCGCGTGCAAATCCGGAAGCAACCAACCTTCGTCCGCATCACTTCCAGGTGCAGATCCTTCGATTCCGACTTCAGAAAATCCCACACCTTCTCCCCTTCCCGGGGCGAACAGCAGTCCGGGCCGAGGCACAGAAACAGATGTTTCTTCGCGCCGGCAATACCGGCCTTCTTTAGTCCTGAGGAAAGAGATCGGCTCATAATTAGTGGGTGGAACCGCGCTCAACATGGCACCATCCCCACCGGAACGCAAGTGACCGTGCTTCCCGCGCTTGACCAAATCGCGATCTGTCCGCACCCTCTGCCTTGTGATTTTCATCCGATCGATCCTCCTCGGTTCCGTCACCTTCTGGCTCGCGGGCTGTACCGCCCCGTCCGGCGAGTATGGCGGCAACGTGTATGGAGATCCCTCCGGTCCGTACGGTATTCAAGGCGCCGACGTCGTGAAAAGCGAGGAAGTCGGCACCGGCTTCGATCCCTACGGCGGTATCTATAACTACGAAGAAGTCGACTTCGGCCCACCCAGCTCGCAACCATGAATCACCTGCGCCCCCTCCTCCTCCTTGCCTTGGTTCTGCTCGGCAGTGCCGATTCTCTGACCGCCGCCGCGCCGACCACCGTCACACCCCAACAACTGAAGCGTTACGTCGACTACGCCAACGCCCACACGGGCGACGCCCGCGCCTGGTACGATCTCGCCATTGCCGCGAAGCGAGCGGGGCAGACGGATGTCGAAAAAGCGGCTCTCGAACGCGTCGTCGGTATCAACGCCATGTCCGCCAAGGCCTGGAACAACCTGGGCCTGCTCCATTTCAAGTTGCGTGAGTACCCCGAAGCTTTCGACTGCTACCGCAAAGCCGTCACCGTGAATGCCAAGTACGCCGGGGCTTGGTCCAACCTCGGCAACACCTGCCGCGCGATGAAACGCTACAACGACGCGGAAGAAGCCTACAAAAAAGCCACCACCATCGATCCCCGCTTCGCCGGAGCGTGGTATAGCCTCGGCAATTGCTACGCCGCTCAAGGCAAATATCCGGACGCACGCGAATGTTTCCTCGCCGCCGTGAAAATCGAGCCTACCTATTCCCGCGCCTGGTACGGCCTCAGCCTCGTACGCAAAGCCCTCGGGGAAAACATCGAAGCCGACGCCGCCATGAAACGCGCCGTCCAGCTCGAGCCCAACCTAGCCAAATAGGGTTCAATCCTCTCGGACGCGGTAGTTTGGAACCGCGCTCCAGTTCATCACACTTTTCCGGCGACCAAGGTCATGCGGGGCCAGTACCAGACGATCTTGCCGTCTTCCTGACCGATCCGGTACACCTCGCGGATGAAGCTCGGCACGCGGGCGACCATCTCCAGCACCTTCTTGCGATTCTCCTCCGGCGTATTGGCCACCTCGAGATACCAATTGATATCCGGCATCTTCAACGACTGCAGCTCGCACTTCGAGACCGTCAGCCCGGCCAGTTGACACCACTGCTTCCAGTCCCGGGGACGGCGCAATTTCACGTGGCTCGGATCGCGCAGCTTCTCCAGCTCATTGAGCCAATCGCCCGCCTCCGGGTGATCATCCAGCACCACGCCATCGATCACCACGAAATGACCGTACATCTTCAACACCCGCGATGACTCCGCCACGAACTTCTGCGGATCGCTGAAATGATGCGGCGCCACGCGGCACGTCACGATATCGAACGTCGCATCCTCGTACGGCAACGCTTCCGCGGGATGCTCCTTCAACGTCACTGTCACTCCGCGCTCCGCGGCCAGTTCGCCCGTGCGCTGCAGCATCGCGGGCGTGATATCGCTCGCCGTGACATCCAGTCCCTGCGAGGCCAAGTATACTGCTGTGTGACCGCCCCCCGTCGCGACGTCGAGCGCCTTGCGACCGGGCTTGATGTTGAGCGGCTTGATCGCCGCCTCCACATCCGCCACGTTGGCGAGAATGTGGTCCTTGCCGTAACGTTCGCTCTGCTTGCCGAATTGCTCCGCCGAGGCGGATTGAATCTCGTCGAGCGTCTTGGGGAATTCGCCCTTCTTCACCTTTTCATACCACGCGTTCAGCATGACAAAATCCGACGGCAACGACGTGACGCCACAGTACAAATAATTTCCGATCACACCCGAGAGCGCATAGTCCGCGTACGTCTGCCGATCCCCCAGCAGGAACGGCGTCTGGGTCAGCCGCTGCTCGAACGGCTTGATCTTGCGGATAAATTCCGCCGTCAGCTCCAGCACATCGCGTCGCCATAATTCCAGGCAACCGGCTCCGAATTTACGTTCCTTATGACGGCGAAAAAGGCCACGCTCCAGATCCGTCTTGATCCAGCTTTCCCAATAGGCATCGCCGATCTTGAATCCCGCGCCCTCGCAATCGTTCTCGATGTAATGCGTGATCACCTGCTGCAGCCCCGCCTGATTCTGCGGGAATAATTTCAACTGGCCGATCATGTCAATGTGACGCGCCACATCCTGACCGCCCTCCGTCTGCTCCCAAATCGTCTCGCGCGAGAGCAAATCCTCAATCACAGGCACCTGATAATATTGCCCCTTCGTCAGCATCACCACCGGCGACGGCTCGCAAATATTGAGATTCACCACCTCGTACGGCACTCCCGAATGACGCAACATCCATTCAATTGGAATGCAATACGGGCTGTGCGCGTACTGATACAACCGGATACGAGGCTCATTATTCATAAGATTATTGGATGACTCTGTTCTCAAACCTCCTGCCAAGGCGATGATCTTCTTGAAGCCTCAGCTTTGCGTTTTGCTTTTTTCCGCTGCGGAAAAAAGCAAAACGCAAGTTGGGGTTTCCAAAGGGAATCATTCCCTTTGGCGGGGGTCTGGGGGCAGCGCCCCCATCATAGCTGAAAAGCGATCTTGCCGCCACGCGAACTTTGCTGGGCATGTTCGAGCGCCGCTTTGGCTTCCGAGAGCGGGTAACGTTTTTCGATCGGCACGCAGAACGCGCCCTTGCGAGCCAGCACCGCCAACTCTTCCCAGAGTTGCGTCACCTGTTCGCGCGACGCCTTCTTGTACCAGCGCGACACCCAGAAACCGCGAAGTTGGATATCCTTGAAAATCAGAAGTCCGGTGCCCACGCGAACCGGCTGCTTGCTCATGCCGCCGTACGTCACCATCGCACCGCCCGGCGCGAGCGCGAAGCTCATGCGGAACGAACTGTCGCCGCCCACCGTATTGAGCGCCAGTTTGATCGGCGCGCCAGCGGTGATCTCTTTCAGCTTGTGACGGAGATTATCATCATCCAGCACCACGTCATCCGCTCCGAGCGCCTTCAGTTCGGGAATCAATTCCTCGCGACGCACCAGATTGATCGACTTCAAGCCCCGCGCCTTCGCGATCTCGATCGCGCACCGGCCCACGCCGGAATTCCCCGCATTCTGGATAAAAAAATCGCCCGCGTTCAGCTTCACAAATTCCGACAGCATCAGGTACGCCGTGGCCGGATTCACACTCAGCATCGCCGCCTGTTCCAGCGACAGCCCTTCCGGGAACGGCACCACCTCGGCGGCTTCCGCGACTACGGCCTGACGCCACGCGCCGAGCGATTGCGGCGGCTGCACCCATTGACCAACCTTGAGATTCTTCACCGCAGAACCAACCTCGGCCACCACGCCGACCGACTCGCGACCACCCACGGCGGGCAACGGCGGCAACGTGGCGTACGTGCCCTCCAGAGTGTTCACGTCGCTCGGGTTGATCATCGCGAGTTTCACCTCGATGAGCACCTGCGTCGGACCTACGGGCGGTAAATTTTGTTCTTCGACGCGAGCAACTTCATGCGCTTTGCCGTGTTCAGAGTAGGAGATGACGAGAGTTTTGTTCATAAAAAATCAGAAAGAGGGGTTAAGGTTTTTCAGTCAAAATTTGCACATCCGGCAAGCCGCGATACAGCCCGTCGTAATCCAGACCGTAGCCAATAATAAAATGATCGTCGATTTCAAATCCGACCCAGCGCGCCCGCACCGCCTTGTGGCGCACCTTGCGCTTGCTGACGAGCACGCAGATATCCACCCGCTTTGCGCCGAGCTTGAGCAGCCGCTCCCGCACCGACGCGAGGGTCAGTCCGGTATCGAGCACGTCATCGACGATCAACACCTCACGCCCCTTGAACGACCTCTCGATGCCATCGAGCCCGCGGATCTTGCCCGTCGACGCGGTGCCGTGATAGCTCTTCACCGGCACGCACCGCACTTCGTACGTCGGCGGCAATTCGCGCAGCAGATCCGCCAGAAAAAAGATCGCACCGTCCATCAAGCCCAGCACGACCGGCTTCCGCTTCGCGTAGTGACTCTCGATGGCCACGCCCAACTCCCGCACCCGCCGCGCAATGGCGCGTTGCGAAATCAACGTCTCTCCCGCTACTGTTTCCGCACCGTGCATTTTGCCACTGGATTTCATTTTCCCTACAATGAGTACTAGACCTCATGAACATCAATGCTAATTTTGAGCTTATGACCCCGGAGGCTTCCGATTCCACCCCGTGGCAGCCGTATCAACCGCGCCAGCGGCGACGCATCCTGTGCGCGTTTCCGCATTACAGCCAATCCTTCGGCACGTTCAACCACGCCTTTCCGCTCATGGGCAACGTCAAAGGCTTCATGCCGCCGCAAGGCATCCTGCTCATCGCCGCGCTCGTTCCCAAGGCATGGGAAGTCCGCTTCATCGACGAAAATATCCGCCCCGTCACCGCCGAGGATTTCGCGTGGGCCGATGTCGTGCTCACCTCCGGCATGCACATCCAGCGCGGCCAGATCAACGACCTCTGTCGCCGCGCCCACGCCGCCGGAAAACTGATCGCCCTTGGCGGTCCCTCCGTTTCCTCCGCACCCGATTTCTATCCCGAAGCCGACATCCTCCATTGCGGCGAGGCCGGAGACAGCACCACGCGACTCTGGGAATACATCGACCGCACCATCGAGCGGCCCAGTGAACAACTCATTCTCCGCACCGTCGAACGGCTTCCGCTCACGCAATTCCCCTCGCCCGCTTATCATCTCATCGATGTGATGCAATACTTGCTCGGCAGCGTGCAATTTTCCAGCGGCTGTCCCTACACCTGCGAATTCTGCGACATCCCCGGTCTCTACGGTCGCAATCCACGACTCAAGTCCCCCGAGCAGATCATCCACGAACTCGACCAACTCGCCGACGGCGGTGCCGTCTCCGTCTACTTCGTCGACGACAATTTCATCGGCAATCCCAAAGCCGCGCAGGAACTTCTCCCGCACCTCATCGCGTGGCAAAAAAAACGCGACTACCAGGTGCGCCTCTCCTGCGAAGCCACACTCAACATCGCCTCGCACCTCAAAATCCTCGAGCTGATGCGCGAAGCTTTTTTCACCAATGTCTTCTGCGGCATCGAGACGCCCGAACACGGCGCGCTCAAGTTCATGAAAAAGGGGCAAAACCTGCGCGCCCCCATTCTGGAATCGGTCGACACGCTCAACCGCTACGGCATGGAAGTCGCCTCGGGCATCATCATGGGGCTCGACACCGACACCGATCTCACCCCGCAAGCGATCATGGATTTCGCCGATCACTCCAATATCCCGATCATGACGGTGAACATCCTCTACGCCCTGCCTCACACGGCGCTTTATGATCGACTGGAAAAAGCCGGACGCCTGCTCCCCAACGCCGACGGTCGCGACTCCAATATCGAATTTCTTATCCCGTACGAAGAAGTCGAAGCTCGCTGGAAAAAAGTGATCGACTACGTCTTCGACGCCAAAAATCTCTACGCCCGCTACCACTACAACTGCGTCCACACCTATCCCAATCGCGTTCAACCGAAAAATCCGCTGGCGCAAGCCACATGGCCCAATATCCGGCGCGGCATCGCCATCCTCGGCCGCATCCTCTGGCGCATCGGCCTCCGCTCCCCCTATCGCGCCGAATTCTGGAAAATGGCCTGGACCCAGATACGCCAGGGCAACGTGGAAAACGTCTTTCAGATCGCCATGGTCGCGCACCACCTCATCACCTACGCGCGACAATGCGTCCGCGGCGAAATGCAGTCCTCAAACTATTCCGCCCGACCCGCCGAGCCCATCTTGGAGGACGCTGTCCTCCAAACCTCCCGCCAAAGGGGTTGAACCCCTTGGCGGGGGCTTGGGGGGGCAGAGCCCCCATCATGCCACCATGCGGCGCAGCACGCTGACCACCACACCCTGGATCGCCAATTCCTCGATCGGCTCCAGATTGGGGTAATCCGGATTTTCCGCTTTCAAAAAGTAACCGCCATTGGCTTTCACCAAGCGTTTCAGCGTGCTCTCGCCATCCAGCAATGCCGCCACAATGTCTCCCGACCGCGCTTCCTTCTTCTCTAGTACCACCGTATCGCCGGAGAGAATACCCGCGTCGCGCATGCTATCGCCCCGCACCCGCACCGCGAAGGCCCGTTGCGGATCGGCAATGCCCAGCGTCGCCGGCAGAAACCGCATCGTCTGCGGCGCTTCGCTGCCGTCGAAACGGTCCGGCAGACCCGCCGGGATGGAATCGAACAGCGGCAACTGCACCGTCTCGTCGTCGTCCTCGGCACTCTTCGGATTCACCAACTGAATCCCCCGCGAATGTGCCTGCCGGATGATCAGCTTCGTCGCCTCCAGTTTTTCCAGGATGTACGACACCGCCCGTGGGCTCTTGAAACCGCAATGCTCCTGAATCTCCCGCACCGTCGGCGGGCGATGATTCTCGTCGGCGTAGGCTTCGATAAAATCCAGTACCATCTGGCGTGAATCCCCGGAGCGGCGTTCGGCGGTTTTCATAATTAATACTTTTGTATAATAGAAGACCACCTCATGTCAAGCCCGTCATTGGGTAATAGGAGACATCCAGAGTGGATGTCTCTAAAATAACTCTTCCTGCGACTTCTTCGGCTTCAGCCCGAGCTTGTCGTAGGAACGTTGCGCCGCCACGCGCCCCTGCGGCGTGCGCTTGATGAACCCTTCCAGAATCAGATAGGGCTCGTGCACTTCCTCCAGCGTTCCGGCTTCCTCGCCCACGGCCACCGCGAGCGAATTCAAACCGACCGGACCGCCATCGAATTTATGAATCAACGCCTCGATCAACCGCTTATCCATCTCATCCAGGCCGTCCTGATCGATCTCCAGCATCTGCAACGCCGCATCGGCGGAGTCGCGATCGATCTTCCCCTTGGAGCGCACCGTGGCGAAGTCGCGCACCCAGCGCAATAAATTATTCGCAATGCGCGGCGTGCCGCGCGAGCGACGCGCGATCTCGTGCGCCGCCTCCGCGTCCATGTCGACGCTCAGAATCCGCCCCGACCGCTCGACGATAGTCGTGAGCGTCTCCGCGTCATAATAATCCAGCCGGTTCACCATGCCGAAGCGCGACCGCAACGGCGCACTCAGCATGCCCGCGCGCGTTGTCGCGCCGATGAGCGTGAACTTCGGCAGATTGAGCCGCACGCTGCGCGCGTTGGGTCCCTGGTCGATGATGATATCCAACCGGAAATCTTCCATCGCGGGATAGAGATACTCCTCGATGTTCTTGTTCAGGCGGTGAATTTCATCGATGAACAACACGTCGCCCTTTTCCAACGTGGTCAGCAGCCCGGCCAAGTCTCCCGCCTTCTCCACCACCGGGCCCGACGTGCATTTGATTCCCGCGCCCATCGCGCGCGCCACGATATGGGCGAGCGACGTCTTGCCCAAGCCGGGAGGCCCGCTGAAAAGCAAATGCTCCAGCGCGTCGCCCCGCGATTGCGCCGCCTCGATCATCACCGCGAGCCGATCCTTCACCCGTTGCTGACCGGTGAAATCCTCGATCAGGGTCGGACGCAGGGAGAGTTCCAGCGCGGAGTCTTCCGCGGGAATATTAAAGGAATCGGGATCGGGCATAACGATGAATGGAGCTTAGTGCTTGCTAGAGAATTTTCAACGCCTCGCGGATCATATCTTCCACGCCCGCGTTGGGCTTGCGATCGAGCGTCGCCCGGACCGCCTTGTGCGCTTCCACCTGTTTGAAGCCGAGTGAAATCAGCGCCAGCACCGCGTCGTTGACGTGCTGCTCGTCGGGCGAAAGCGTGTTCTTCGCCGAGGCCGCTTCCCACGCGGCGGAAACGCCGACCTTGTCGCGCAGTTCCACAATAATGCGCTCGGCCGTCTTCTTGCCGACGCCCTTGATCTTGCTCAGCATCGCGATATCGCCCGAGACAACCGCGCCCTTGAAGAGCACTGGCGGCGCGCCGCTCAACACGGCCAACGCCGTCTTGGGACCAATCCCGCTCACGTGATTGATCAGCAACCGGAACAAATCCCGCTCCTCCGCCGTGGCGAATCCGTACAGCACATGCGCATCCTCGCGCACTTGCAGATGGGTGAGCAATTTCACCGGCGAGGGCGGCGGCGGCAACTTGTCGTAGGTCGACAGGGGGATCAACACCTCGTACCCCACCCCGCCCGCTTCGATGACCGCCTGGGTCGGCAACACCTCAATCAATGGACCGTGAAGGAATGCAATCATGATGGAAACCGAATTTCACCCGACCGCCCCCCACTTGTCCACTGCCAAAAATGCCCACCTCCCATTCGGATTCCGTAGCATTAGAACTCAACAACCTCGATCCCGCGCCGACAAAACAGGGAGAGAATTGCATGAAGACCGATTCCACCACGTTCAACTCGCCGAGGGAAATACTCCTCCGCATTCTCTATCTGGTGCCGATCCCCCTGAATCTCAGCGTCTTCTTTATGCCGCTGCTCGCCGTCATCTACCAACGGTGGGATTTCCTCGCCCTGGCGGGAGTCCTCTACGCCGCCACCGTTTACTTCCGTTACCTCGGCGAAAAGTATTGGGAATTCGAACGGCTCGACGATCTCATGAACGGTATCAACCGCACAGACGCCTCTTCTTTGGAAGGACGCAAACGCGCCATCACCGACAAGGATCTCGACCGCCTGCTCCTCGCGCTGGAAAATTGGGATGGCAACGCCGCCTCCCGGCCCGAAGCGCTGCTCGAAGCCAATAGCGGCCACCGCCACAAGGCCCAGGACCAACGCTATTGGGATAATTAGAGCCGCGCTGTATTGCCCATTTTAAAAGGCAAAAGGCTTTAAAAAATCGGCGTCCATCCGCCCCCTTCCGCTTCCCCCTCTCCAATTGGCATTTGGCGATTGGAAATTGGCAATGCCTACAGCCGCTTCGACAACTTCAGTCCCGCCGCGCTCTGCGCGTGCGTCAACGCAATCGCCAGCGCATCCGCCGCGTCGGGCGACGGATTTTCCGTCAGGCCCAACAACGCACGCATCATGAAGGCCACCTGCTGCTTTTGCGCGCCGCCACGGCCGGTCGTCGCGGACTTCACCCGGCGCGGCGCGTATTCGTACACGGGCAATCCCGCCTGCCCCAGAGCCAGCAGTGACGCCCCGCGCGCCGCTCCCATCGTGATGGCGATCTGGTGACTGTGCACGTAGATGACCCCCTCCACCGCCGCCTCATCGGGTTTGGTGAGAGTGATGATCTCCGTGATGCGCCGATGGATTTCGACCAAACATTGCAGATGCGTGCGGGCGGGCGGATTCTTGATCTCGCCAAAAGTGATCACCTTCGGCTTGCCCGCCACATAGGAAATCACCCCATAGCCCGTGCTGCGCAACGAAGGATCGATGCCGAGGATGATCATACTGGGTGCAGCGTCACGCTGCTTACCACCGGAAATAATTCTGGCCGTAGACCAGCATTCCGCCGAAGTGACCGGTCACGCCCACCGCCGCTGCCGCCAGATACAGCAACCAGCGATAGAACAACCGCTCCGACTCCTGCGAAATCCACAGCGACACCACCGCCACCAGCACCGTGAACGACGCCGTGCCGATGCCCAGCCAGCGGTGCCATTCCAGAATCCAATCCGTGCTGCTCGGCGCGGCCTCTCCGCCCCCGGAAGCGGCGGCCCAGCCACTGAGCGCGGTAAAGATGATCATCGCCGCCGCAAACCGAATCGCGAAGAGCGACACCGGCGCAAAGAAACGGCGGCCCGTGAAGGCCAGAAAAAACTCCGCCAGCGCCGCCGTGAAGACCAGCGCAATCGGGAAGTGCACCAGCAGCGGGTGGAAATAACCGGCAAAGCGCAGGATGCGTTCGTCATCGGACAGCGGTGGCTCCGGCTTGCTGGAACCCGCCACATCGGAGATCACCTCGGTCACCGACGGCACCACCTGCGCCGAAGCGGTGGTTTCCGCGCTGGCATAGACCGTGGCGCGATTGTGCATCTCGGCGATGTACTTCTGCGGGTCCTCGGAAAACTTCGTCAGACAGCGGGCGCAGCAGAAATAATAAATCTTCCCGTCCAACACCTTCGCGTACTTGGTGTCCGATTTCTCGTCGGGCAAAACCGGACAGACCATGTCCGGATTCGCCACAACCGGCGCACTCAGCGACACTGTCACGGGAGCCACAGCCGCCGGAGCGGGGGTCACGGGGGCGGCAGGAGCCACCGGCGCGGAAGGTGTCGTGGGCAGCGGCAAAGCCGTGCTGGTTGCCGCCGGTTTGGGGGCGGCGGCTGGAGTGGAAGCCGTCGTGGTGGCCACCGGCTTGGGAGCGGAAACCGGCGCATTCGTCGGAGCCGCCATTACCGGCAGATTCGCCAGCGCGCAAAAGAAGATTCCAATCGTTAAAAATCGGCAGGTCGTCCAACGTCTCATTGTTCAGCTCCGTAAAGGCATGATTCAGGCCAAACTATGAGACCCCTCGCAAAATATGCGAGAGAAAATACGCGTTTCAGGAAGCCCCCCCCACCTTCCGACACCCGCTTCCAACCCGATTACATCGCGCCTACAAAAAAAGTCCACTCTCACAACCATCACAGTACGAGACATACCCCACTACGATAAGCGCGTTTTAGGATGATTTGATGAGGTACTCTCCGATTTACTTACCACAGAATCCGTCTAGTCTCTGCAGCGGCACCGTTATTCACTTCTCGCGATAATCGCCACGCAAGAAATGGCTCGCCTTTTCTGCCTCAGGATGAGACAGAAATTCCCATGACCAAGCGCAGCATTTTCACCGCCGAGGATGGCAAGAACTACACGGTCACCTTCATCCTCATTAGCTCCCTGTTTTTGCTCTGGGGATTTTGCAATGGGATGATCGATGTGATGGACAAGCATTTCCAGGATCAATTGCACCTGACGAAGTCGCAATCGGCGTGGGTGCAGGTGGCCCATTACATGGGATACTGTTTCATGTCGCTGCCTGCGGGGTGGCTGGCGCGGCGGTTGGGCTACAAGGGCGGGTTGATTTCCGGCCTGCTCATCGTGGCGCTGGGCGGATTCTGGTTCATCCCCGCGACGCAAATTGCCTCGCTCTGGGCGTTTCTGCTGGGCGTCTTTATTCTGGCGATGGGGCTGACCTTTCTGGAAACCATCGCCAATCCCTATACGACAGTGCTGGGCGATCCGCATTACGCCGCCGCGCGCATCAATCTGGCGCAATCGTGCAACGGCATCGGCTGGATTCTCGGCCCGGTGGTGGGGGGAATGTTTTTCTATTCCTCGGAAGGCGCGGAAGCGGCGAGCAAGACGCTCTATATTCCTTATCTGGCGGTGGCTCTCATCGTGCTGGTGATGGCGGCCGTTTTCTTTTTTGCCACGATCCCGGAAATTCAGGCGGAGGATGCGTATACGGCCGAAACCCCGGTGGCAGGCAAACCCAAATCGATCTGGTCTCACCCTCACTTTGTCGGCGCGGTGATCGCGCAGTTTTGCTACGTGGCGGCGCAGGCGGGCATCTTCAGTTTTTTCATCAACTACATCGTGGCGGAAATTCCGCCGGTCTCGGAAGCGCTGGCGTCGGGCTGGCTCTTGAAGGGTGGCGCGATCCTGCGCGACGGCGCTTATTTTGTGGATGAGAAAGGTGCCACGGTGTTGCTGGGCTATATCGGGTTCACCCTCTTTTTGCTGGGACGTTTCAGCGGATCGATCCTGCTACGGAAAGTGCCGGCGCATACGATTCTGGGGCTCTACGGACTGATTAATGCGGCCTTGATGCTGGTGATTTTCGCCAAGATCGGATGGCTCTCCGTGGCGGCTTTATTCCTGAGCTTTTATTTCATGTCGATCATGTTCCCGACGATTTTCGCGCTCGGGATTTTCGGACTGGGCGAGCAGTCCAAAAAGGCGTCGTCGTTCATCGTGATGGCCATCATGGGCGGTGCCGTGATGCCGAAGCTGATGGGCTGGGTGGGCGATCACTACAACATGTCGCGCGGGTTTATCGTGCCCTTCTTTTGCTTCGCGTATGTCGCGTTCTATTCCTTCGGCTGGCCCAAACTGAGCCAGGCGACGCCGCGTCCGGTGGGTTCGCGGCATTAAACCCGTGCATGAGATCGAAATGAAAAATCCATTTTCCCGTTTTCTTTCCGGAGTGATCATAGGTTTGATTTTCGCATCAATAACAGTAGGGCTAGGCTATCCTGAGAGCGTACAAGCCGTTATTGGCTATATCATAGCGCTGGCTTTCCTGTTCGGCATCATTGCAGCGACATCTTGGAACAAACTCCAAAAATTCCTCAAATTCGTTTTCTACGGCAACTGGTGGTAACCAGAGCGGTCATCGTCGCCCTCAAGGTCCAGTGTCACGCTGGCTAGAGTAGATTTCGAGTTGATTGTCGCATCATGAACCATCCTAGCCGATCCTTCGACAAGCTCAGGATGACGAATTGGGGAGGTAATCTCAAATGAAAACGAGGTGTTCTGGTGAGAGCAGAAAATTACCCCGGACACCGCTTTCATTCCCCGTCATCCTGAGATTGTCGAAGGATCAGCTGCCCTGCTCTAAGCGTCATAGCGTTGCGACAATCTAGATAAAAAGCGGGCTAATCCACAAACCGGACTTTGCGCTGGCTGGCGATTTCGAGGAGGTCGCACTTTTTGAGGACCATGCGGCGTTCTTCAATCCAGGGGCCGAGACTGCGGATGGAGAGTTCGATGACGTGGGGTTTCACCGTGGCGGTGACGGTTTGGACGCGCTGGGTGTGCGTGCGGTCGAGGGCATCGGCAACGCGCAGGATGCCTCCAAGTTCGCAGACAAGCTGCTGCGGCCCGGCGTCGAGGGCGTGATAGGCCTTATGCTTTTCGCACGGGAGCGATTTGCGGTGGTAGCGGGCGATCTGGGCGATGAGCGGGACGTCGGCGGGGAGCAGTTCCTGCCACGCATGGGCGAGGATGAGCCGCGCGGATTGTTTGTGGTGGCCGGAGCCATCAGGGGATTGAGACCAGCCGATGTCGTGGAGCAGCGCAGCCAGATGCAGGTGATTCGCCGCGATGTCGTCGCGCTGATGCCAGGAGCGGAGGCTGGCAAAAAGCTGTCCGGCGAGTTTGGCGACGTGGCGAACGTGGATGGGCTCCTGTTCGTAGCGCTTGAGGAGGACTTCGGCGTCGGTGAGGCCTCTAATCATAGGCATCCTGTACTCTTTAAGTTTTGGGTTATTCAAATTCTCAAAGCATCCCAGCCGATCCCCTTCGCCGCCCTAAGGCGTACTCGAAGATCCACTTTCCCCCTACCCCTTCAGGCTCTTCGTCCAACGCTCCAACTGCTTCTTCACGAGCTTGGGATTCGGCGAGCCGGTCATCTGGCGCGAGGCGAGACCCTTGCTGATGGAGAAGACGGAGAGCGCGTCGGGCGTGAAAATAGGACTGATCTTCTTGAGCTCGGCGATGGGGAGCTTGTCGATCGGCGTGTTGGTCTTCTCTGCGAGAGCGACGGCAGAACCGACGGCGTGGTGCGCTTGACGGAACGGCATGCCCTTCTTCACGAGCCAATCGGCGAGGTCGGTGGCAAGCAGAAGCGGATCAGCGGCGGCCTTGCCGCAAGCATCGTTGTTCACGGCCACGTCGCCGAGCATCTCCGCCAGAATTTCGAGTGTATTCTGCACGGTATCAGCGGTGTCGAAGAGCCGTTCCTTGTCTTCCTGCAGATCGCGATTGTAGGTCATGGGCAGCCCCTTGAGCAGGGTCAACATGGCCATCAAATTTCCCACCACCCGGCCTGTCTTGCCACGGGCGAGTTCGGCGATATCGGGATTCTTCTTCTGCGGCATGAGGCTTGAGCCGGTGGTATACGCATCGCCGATGCGGACGAACCCAAACTCGGCGCTGGACCAGAGAATCAAATCCTCCGACAGACGCGAGAGATGCACTGCGAGGAGCGCGCAGGCCGCGCAATATTCCACGATGAAATCGCGGTCGCTGACGCCGTCCATCGAGTTCTGGGTGACGCTGGAAAAACCGAGCAGCATCGCGACGAATTCGCGGTCGAGCGGCAACGTACTGCCTGCAATCGCACCGGAGCCGAGCGGCAGGACATCCGTCCGCTTGAACGCATCGGCGAGCCGGTCGTGATCGCGCTGGAGCATTTCCACATAGGCGAGCAAGTGGTGCGCGAGGAGCACGGGCTGGGCGCGTTGCAGATGGGTGAAGCCGGGGATGACGGTGGTGAAATCGCGTTGACCCCATTTGACAAGCGCTTTTTGAAGCGCGCGAATGGCCTTTTGATTGGAAAGAATCTGGTCCTTGAGCCAGAGGCGGACATCGGTGGCGACTTGGTCGTTGCGGCTGCGACCGGTGTGCAGTTTCGCTCCGGCGGGGACGCGCTCGGTGAGCGTGGCCTCGATGTTCATGTGGACGTCTTCGCGATCCTGCCGCCAGTTGAACTTTCCGGCGAGAATCTCCATCTCGATTTCCTGCAACCCGGCGATGATCGCTTTCAGTTCGGCGGTTTTGAGCACACCGATTTTGCGCAGCATGGTGGCGTGGGCGATGCTGCCGGCGATGTCAAACTTGTAGAGCCGCCAGTCGAAGGAAACGGATTCGCCGTAGCGTTGGAGGCGTTCGGCGGCGGCGGTGGCAAAACGTCCGCCCCAGAGGGCTTTTTTCGGAGTGCTCATAAAATCAGGAAAGGCTTATCAGGAACTCAGGAACTCAGGAAGGGAAAAGGGCGGGAAAGTCCGCAGATTTCGCAGATTCACACAGATTAAAAGACAAAAGGCTTTTTTATTAGGAACTCAGAAAAACAAAGGTAGAATCTCTTTCTTGAGTTCTTGATAAGCCGTTTTTAAATCTGCGTCCATCTGCGAAATCTGCGGATATTCCCCGCCTTTATTTTCCCGGAACGTTCGGCGTGTGGCCCTTGCTCGACATGAAGGCGTTGCGGGAAAACTCGGTGGGAGTGCGCCAGCGGAGAATGACGGTCTCGTTCGGAGCGGGCGGTTCGTCGGTGCTACGGCGCAGGATGGTGACGTTGCCGGAGCGGATTTCCGCGTGCTTCTGCCACTCGTTATCTTTCAGATAATCGATGGGCGTCTGCGGATTAGTGTCCGCGTCGCGGTCCGCCGAACTTGCCGCCGGGGCGGGGCCCCTGGCCTGGGCCGCCCGGGCGCGGTCCTCGGCGTCCTGCCGGGCCTTGAGGGCCTCGGGAGAAAGTTTTCCCACCCGGACCGGTCGGTCCTCCGGCGCTGGGGGCGCCGAAACGGCGGGGGATGCCTGTGCCGGGGCGGTGATCGCGGGGGCCTTTGGCTCCGTAGGGGCTGGGGCGCTTGGGGTAGGCGTAGCCTGTGCGATTATCCGTGCTCGATCCGGGGCCGCGAGCGGCGAAGGGTCGGCGGGGGGCACTGCTGCCGCCGGGGTAACCGGGACGGCTGACGGGATAGCTGCGTTCGCCACGCTCTCCGCGCGGTTCGTCTCCACCCGCGCGATCATCGCGACGGGGGTAGCTGGGGCGTTCGGGGCGAGCACCGGGGTAGCTGCGCGGGGGGCGTTGCTCACCACGCTCGTCGCTGCGAGAACGATCGTTGCGGCGGGGGTAATCCCCTCGTGGGCGCGGGCCACGGTCATCGGGCCGAAAAGGCCGGGAACGACGAGGAGGCCGATCGCGATATTCCGGCTGAGGAGCAGAGGACGCTTCTTCGCTCGGGGCGACGGTGCCAGCCGGTTGCCTGAAAAGTTTTTCCACTTCGCTTTCATGGATGATCTTGTATTGGCCGGGTGCGAGGTCGCCCAGGGTGAGCGAACCAATCTGCGTGCGAACCAGTCGTTCCACGGTATAGCCGACGTACTCAAACATCAATCGAATCTGTCGCTTGAGACCTTGGCTGAGAACCACCTTGTAGAGATGCGTGCCGAGGCGGTGGATGGCGTCGAAGCGGCCCATCTTGCCCTCGACGAGCATGCCGTTGCGGAGCTTGTCGGTGTCGGCGGCAAAGTCGAACTCGCGGTTGAGGCGGACTTCGTAAATCTTGGGCAGCTTGAAGCTGGGGTGCGACATCTTTTGCGCGAGCTCGCCGTTGTTGGTGAGCAGGAGCAAACCCTCGCTGTCCATGTCGAGACGGCCCACGTAGAATACACGGGGCCAGTCGCGCGGAAGGAGATCGAAGATGGTCTTGGCGCCACCTTCTTCAACGGTGCTGCAAATATAACCACGCGGCTTGTAGAGCATGGCCGTGAGCGGACGCTCGGCATGCAACTTCTTGCCCGCGATGGAAACGCTGTCGTTGGGACCAACCCGCGTGGCGAGTTTGGTAACGCGCTGACCGTTGAGGAACACCTGTCCGGAGAGGATGAGTTCCTCGCAGGCGCGGCGGGAGCCATGCCCCGCCCGGGCCAAAAATTGATTCAGTCGCACGTCGGAAAAGCGGCTCCCTGGGAACCGCTTGATGACCGGATGTTATTCCGGGGGGCGGGTCTTGGGCAAATTCAGGACGCTGCGGCCTTCTTTGAATTGGCCGCGCTTCTTGAGAAGATCCACGCGTTCGAAACGCTTGAGGACGTTGCGCTTGGCTGCGATGGTACCAGAACTACGTAAGCTGCGATGTTGTGACATAAATTATCTCCGGGGAGCGGTTACGGTAGGGGCTTCCCCAAATGGATGCAAGTAGTTTTTCTTAACTTTCACAAGAAATAGTTAGGCTCCCTCCCCTCCTCGCCTTCACATCTGGATTGACTTCGAACTGATGTTCCACAGTGTAATTCGAGACTTATTGAACTCAATCCGGGCCTGAGTGCCTCGGTATACAAGGGAGCATTAAAATGGGAATGTATCGTAAGTTGGGGTGGGTGGCGCTGTTCTTCTGCGCGTTGTTAAGTGTCCGGGCGGAATCCGAAACGGCTTCCGAAGCGAGCAAGATCGAAAGTAAGCTCAATTATCAATCGGGCAAGATCACCCTGCAAGATGGCCTCGCCACGTTGAATCTTACTCCGGAATTCCGCTATCTCTCGCCCGAGGATACCAAGATCACCTTGGAAAAACTGTGGGGCAATCCCGACGGCAGTGGAACGCTCGGTATGATCGTCCCGGCCAACTTGAAGGTCTCCGCGCAAGATAGCTGGGCCGTGATCGTGACCTACGACGAGGATGGCTACGTAAAAGATGACGATGCCGAGAGCATCGACTACTCCAAACTACTCAAGGAAATGCAGGAATCCACCGCGGAAGCCAACAAGGAGCGCGTGAAGAAGGGCTACGGATCGGTCCAGCTCGTGGGCTGGGCGCAACCTCCCCGCTACGACAAGGCCAACCACAAGATGTATTGGGCCAAGGAACTGCGGTTCGACGACAGCAAGGAGTCGACACTTAATTACAACATCCGCGTGCTCGGTCGTCGTGGCGTTTTGGTCCTCAATGCAGTCGGCGGGATGGATCGGTTGACCGAGATCAACACCCAGGCTCCCACCATTCTAGCTCAAACCGAATTCAACGAAGGCCATCGCTACGCTGATTTCGTCCCTAGCGCGGACAAAGTGGCCGCCTATGGTCTGGCCGGTCTGGTCGCTGGTAAAATCGCCATCAAGGCGGGCTTGATCAAGGGCCTGCTGGTGTTCCTCGTCGCGGCCAAGAAGTTCGTGCTCATTGGCCTCATCGCCATCGGGGCAGCCATCAAACAGTTCTTCTTCGGCAAAGCGAAGAGCGAGAGTTAGAACCTATCCACGATCTTTTTGGGGTGGGGCTGGAGCTGGTGATTTACGCCAGCTTCAGGACTTCCGCGACCATCTTGTTGATCCCCGCCTCGGCTTCGGTGATGCGACCGGCCAGCATGTAGGCGGGGGTGGTGACGATCTTGAGCTTGGTGTCGACGATGATGTTGTCGACGGCGCAATTGATGTGCTGACCGCCCCACTTCTGCAGGGCTTGCGCGGTAGTGGCGTCGTTGCCGATGGTGAAGTGGACGCCTTGCGAGCCGAAGAGTTGCGCCGCGATGGCGGGGGCGATACAGGCGAAGCCAATCGGCTTGCCCGCTTGCTGGGCGCTGATCAAGAACTCGGCGACTTCCTTGTTCACGGTCGCCTGCTCGCCTTTGACGGCAAAATTGGAGATGTTCTTGGCCGCACCAAAACCGCCGGGCAGAATGACCGCGTCAATGGCGTCGACATCGAGCTTGCGGACGGCCTGAATCTGGCCGCGCGCGATGCGGGCGGATTCGATGAGGACGAACCGTTTTTCAGCCGAAACGGGCTCGCCCGAGGCGTGATTGATGACGTGAAGCTGTTCGCAGTCCGGCGCAGCACACACGGCCTGCGCCCCGGCGCGGTCAAGTGCCAGCAGGACCAGCACCGACTCATGGATTTCCGCTCCGTCGTAGACTCCGCAACCCGAGAGGATGACCGCGATTTTCTTCATAGGGGAAGTTTACAGGTCCGGGGTGTGGACGTCAAAAAAACTATCGAGTTGATGATGGATAAGAAGCGAGGACGGTATCGCAGAATGAAATGCCCTCTTGCTTTTCCGTGATCGCTTCGATGACCTTCGCAAAAAGCACTTTGACCGCTGACGTATCAGCCCACCGTCCCAAAGTCACCCGCGTGAAAGCGTACAATTTCTGGTCAATGAGCGGAATGTCGGCATAGGCCTCACTGCAGCCTGAATAAATATCCGGATGCATCCGAGCGACATCCCAAACAAGCCTCGTACCGCAGGCCAGAGGACCAGGGTAGGGCTTACTGTCAATATCGATTCGAATCGCGAATCCTCTCCCGACCGGTAAGGTCTCCACAACCGTTTGCATTTGGGATTCGGTTGCAGATCCGATGACCGATCCAAATCTAGCCGGTCGTTCGATCTCTCGTTGTTGAACGTCCTTTTGGATAGTAAGCGCCTTGTACGAAACGCTAATGACTACTTCGTTCCCGCAGATTTTCTGAAGTCGCTGGACGGCTAGTTGCGTGAGCCGTTCATCCGTGGGATTAGACTCAGCCCGGCTAAAGACCCCGCCACCTGTAAAAACTAATAAGCAAATCCATGCAACCCATTTCATATTCCCCTTCCCTTGCTCTTTTTAGCTACCGGATGTCACCTCATCACGCCACCACTTCAAATAGCTCGCTTCCACCGCCTCGGGCGCGAGCGCCACGATCTCGGGACATTCATAGCTGTGAAGTTGCTTCACGAGAATGGAGAGCGCGTCGAATTGTTCGCGGCTGCTTTTGATCAGGAGCAGGAATTCCGCAGCGGTCTCGAGCTTCCCTTGCCACCAGTAGTGAGACTCCAAGCCGGGAACAATATTCGCGCAGGCGGCGAGTTTGGCCTCGAGCACACCCTGGGCAATCGCCCGCGCTTCGTCGAGCGAACTCGCCGTGACGAGAACGATCACAGGGGTCATACGCTCGCTTCGGTTTTTGCCGGGGCAGAGGTCGCGGCGGGAATGGAAATGCCGAGGTCGCTGCGTTCGATCCAGCCGCCACCGATAACGGTATCGCCAACGTAGCAGACGGCCGCCTGGCCGGGGCTGATCGAGCGTTGCGCTTCGAGGAATTCAATGCGTGCGCGACGATTCGGCAGCGGGTGCAAGCGGGCGCGGACTTCGGGGAAGTTGTAGCGGATCTTGGTCGTGATCTCGATGGGCTCGGTCGGTTCGCCACCCACCCAGTTGGTCTGGTTGATAAAGCAGTCAGGGCGGATCAGATCGTCATGCTCACCAACGATGACGCTGCTGGTGGCAGGGTCGATATCGATGACGAAGATCGGTCGACCGTGACCGCCGCCGAGGCCCTTGCGTTGGCCTACGGTGAAAAATTCGACGCCGTCGTGCGGTCCCATATAGGTGCCGTCTTTGTAGTAAATACCGCCGCGATGAAATTCCTTCGCGCCGAGGTGGGATTTGAGGAAGTCCTTGTAGTCGTTGCCGGGAACGAAACAAATCTCCTGGCTGTCTTCCTTGTCGTAGGTCTTCAAGCCCATCTTCTTCGCGATGGCGCGGGTCTCCGGCTTGGTCAAACCACCGAGCGGAACGAGCGAGCGGTTGAGCTGCGCCGGTTGTAGACTGAAAAGGAAATAGGACTGGTCCTTGCGCGCGTCGACCGCCTTCTTGAGCACCGGGCCGCTTTCGTTGTGCTCGATGCGGGCGTAGTGTCCGGTCGCAATGTACCACGCGCCGAGGGCGGTCGCTTTGTTTTGCAAGTTGCCAAACTTGAGTTTTTCGTTGCACATGACACACGGATTCGGCGTGCGCCCCTGCTGATACTCCTGCGTGAAGTAGTCGATCACCATCTTCTCGAAATCGTTCGCTTCATCGACAACGTAATGCGGGATGTCGAGCGCATGGGCCACGGCCCGGGCGTCGGCGACGGCTTGCGGACCGCAACATTTGTCCTCCGCGCGCGAAACGCAATCCTGCGGCCACACTTTCATGGTCACGCCGATGACCTCGTAGCCTTGCTCTTTGAGCAGGTAGGCGGAGACGCTGGAGTCGACGCCGCCGCTCATGCCGAGCAGGACGCGCTTATTCAGGGTGATTGTAGCTGCCATAAGGGAATCGAATAACTTTACCTACAACCGGGCATCCAACAAGTTTTTTACGGTCGCCCATTGCATCTTGGAAATTCCCGCTAGAATAATAAGACACATGTCCAAGGTCTCTCCCTCTCAACCTCACTGCATCCGGGTTCGCGGCGCACGCCAGCACAACCTGAAGAATCTCTCCCTCGATATTCCGCATCATCAACTTACGGTCGTCACCGGCTTGAGCGGTTCGGGCAAATCGTCCCTCGCGTTCGACACGCTCTACGCGGAGGGGCAGCGCCGTTACGTGGAAACCTTCTCGCCTTACACGCGTCAGTTCCTCGAGCGCATGGACAAACCGGACTTCGACTCGATTGAAGGCATTCCGCCCGCCATCGCGATCGAACAGGCGAATCCAGTAAAAACCTCCCGCAGCACGGTCGGGACGATGACGGAGATCGCAGATTACCTGAAAATGCTCTTCGCGCGCGTGGCGACACTCACCTGCCCGGATTGCGGTCGCGCCATCAAGCCCTACACCGCGCAGGAGATCGCGCAAAACGTGCTGACCGAGTGGAAGGACAAGGAACTGCTCGTGACGTTCCGCGTATCGTTCGAGAAGAAGCCAACGCTGCTCTCCGCCCTCGCCGCGCTGAAGCAGCAAGGTTATCTCCGCGTCTGGAGCGAAGGGCGCGTGTTCCGCACCGATGACGAAGTCGATGCGAAGACGCTCGCGCCAGCAGAGCTGTACGTGATTCAGGATCGACTCGCCGCCAGTGAAGCGAACCGGACACGGCTCACGGAAGCAATCGAAACCGCGTTGCGCACGGGTCAGGGCATCGTCCATTTCCTCAGCACCACGGCGAAGGTCGAATTTCTGCGCTTCGCGAACACCTGGCGTTGCCCCTACGACGGCACGACCTTCCCCGAACCGTCACCAGCGTTGTTCTCGTTCAATAATCCCGTCGGTGCCTGCCCGGTCTGCCGCGGCTTCGGTCGCACCATCGAGATCGATTACGAACGCGCCCTGCCCGACCGCTCGCTGACCATTGCCGGAGGTCTCGTGAAGCCGTGGCAAAGTGGTTTCTCCATCGAGTGCCAGAAGGATCTGGTCAAGCACTGCCGCAAAAACGATATCCCGCTCGATGTGCCGTTCAACGAACTGTGCGCCGCGGATCAAAAGTTCATCGTCGAGGGCGAACTCGCGAAGGGTCGCTCGCTGCAGGACATCTGGGAGAACGGCGGTTGGTATGGCGTGAAGGGCTATTTTCAATGGCTCGAAACGAAGACGTACAAGATGCATGTGCGCGTCTTCCTCTCCCGCTATCGCGCGTATCGTACCTGCCCGACCTGCCACGGCCAGCGCCTCAAGCCCGAGGCGTTGCGGTTCCAGATCGGCACGGCTGATCACAAGCTGAACCTCGCTGCGATCAATTTGCTTTCACTCCGCGACGCGAAGGCGTTCATCGAATCGCTACCGCTCTCGCCGGTGGATGAAGCGTCTGCCATGTTGCGGCGCGAGGTCTTGCAACGACTCTCCTACCTGCTCGATGTCGGCCTCGGCTACCTCACGCTTGACCGCCCCACGCGCACGCTGTCCGGCGGCGAAGTGCAGCGCGTGAATCTGACCTCCTGCCTTGGCAATGCGCTGGTGAACACGCTCTTTGTCCTCGACGAACCGAGCATCGGCTTGCACCCGCGCGACACGCAGCAGCTTGTGGATGTGATTCATCAACTGCGCGATCGTGGCAATACGCTGCTCGTCGTGGAGCATGAGGAAGCGCTCATGCGCAATGCCGATCACATCATCGATCTCGGTCCCGGTCGGGGTGAACTCGGCGGCAGTCTCGTTTTTGCAGGCAGCTATCCCGAGCTGATTCGCGACAAGAAATCGCTGACGGGTAAATATCTCCGCAATGAGACGGCGGTCCCGGTTGCAGCGAAACGACGCGCGGTAAATGACAAGTTTCAGCTCAAGTTGCGCGGCGCTTCGGCGCATAACATCAAGGACCTCGACCTCGATATTCCCCTCGGACTTTTTGTCGGCATCAGCGGCGTAAGCGGCTCGGGCAAGTCGACGCTCGTGCATGACGTGATCTATCGCACGCTGGGCGCTAAGAACGCGGACAGCCATGGTGCGGACGATGACGGCTCGGATGTTTTGCCGGTCAAAGAATTGAAGAATGCCGAACTCATCTCCGAGGTCATACGCGTCGATCAATCGCCGCTCTCGAAAACGCCGCGATCAAATCCTGCGCTTTATCTCGGCATCTACGACCGCATCCGTAAAATTTTCTCCGAGACGGAAAAAGCGCAGGCGCAGGGACTCACTCCCGGCGACTTCTCGTTCAACGGCGGCACGGGCCGCTGTCCACGCTGCTCCGGCATGGGCTATGAGCGAATCGAAATGCAGTTCCTCGCGGACGTCTTCGTCACCTGCCCTGTCTGCGAAGGTAAACGGTTCCTGCCGCACATCCTCAACGTCACCTACCGCGACCGCTCGATTCACGACGTCTTGAACATGACCGTGCGTGAAGCGCAGGACTTTTTCGCACCGGACGATCCCGCGATTGCACGCGCGCTCGCCTTACTCACCGAAGTGGGTCTCGATTACCTGCGCCTCGGCCAACCGCTCAATCAACTTTCCGGCGGCGAAGCGCAGCGCATCAAGCTCCTGAGCTATCTCGCGGACGCCGCGACCTCGGAGAAGAATACGCCAACCAAGTCGGGCAGCACCCGTCTCTTCATCCTCGATGAACCAACTACGGGACTTCATTTCGAGGACATCCGACTCCTCGTTGCCGTATTGCAACGACTCGTCGATCAGGGTAATTCGCTCCTTGTCATCGAACATAATCTCGATGTCCTCAAATGCGCCGACTGGCTCATTGATCTCGGCCCCGAGGCAGGAGATGGCGGCGGCGAAGTCGTCGCGACCGGCACGCCGGAACAAGTCACGCGCGTGGCGAAAAGCTACACGGGTAAATTCCTCCGCGAGAAACTCGGCGTTCCCGACACCAAGTCTACGCTCGTTCTGTCGCGTCCCGACCGAAAACGCAGGGCCATCTTGAACCGCCCTGAGTGCATCCAGATTCGCGGGGCGCGTCATCACAATCTCAAAAACGTTTCGCTCGACATCGATCTCGGCCAGATGACCGTGGTGACCGGCTTGAGCGGTTCGGGCAAATCGACGCTCGCGTTTGATCTCCTCTTCGCCGAAGGCCAACGCCGTTACCTCGACAGCCTCAATGCCTATGCGCGGCAGTTCGTCGAGCAGATGGAAAAGCCGGCCGTCGATTCCATCACCGGCATCCCGCCCGCCGTCGCCATCGAACAACGCCTGACCCAGGGCGGCCGCAAGAGCACCATTGCGACCGTCACGGAGATTCACCAGTTCCTGCGCCTACTCTATGCCAAGCTCGGCACCGCGCACGATCCGGAAACCGGCGAGCAAGCAGTTCGCCAAACCTCGGATGAGATCTTCAAGTGGATCGAGAAATCGCGCCGCACAGGCGAACTCACCCTGCTCGCGCCCTTGATCCGCGCGCGTAAAGGGTTCCATACCGAGATTGCGAAGTGGGCCCAGAAGAAGGGCTACACGATGCTGCGCGTCGACGGCAAGTGGATCGCGCCGGATAAGTTCAAGGCGTTGAACCGCTACAGCGAGCATACGATCGATCTCGTTGTCGGCACGCTCACCTCGAAACAAAAACCGGGCGAACGCCGTCGCCTTGTCGAGACCGCGCTCGAAATCGGTCGCGGCACGCTCTTCGCTTTCAACAAGAAAGACGAAAGCGTCTACAGCACGCACCTCTTCTGTCCCAAATCAGGCCGCTCGTTCGACGAACTCGATCCGCGCCTGTTCTCGTACAATTCGCCGCATGGCTGGTGTCCCACCTGCGAAGGTTACGGCACGATCCTGCACGTTAATGTCGACGCCGAAACCGACGCGGAACGCGAAGCGGCGCAGGAACTCGCCCGCGAGTGGCACGAGGAAGAACTCCCCGTTTGCACCGTATGCAACGGCCAACGGCTCAACCCCATCGCGCGTGCGGTGCGACTCGCTGTCGGCAAGGGCCGGAGTCAAACCTCGTGGACGCTGCCGGAAATCAGCGCTCTCACCATCCTCGAAGCTGGCACGCTTTTTAAGGGCGTCGCCTTTAGTGGACGCGATGGCGAAATCGCGCGCGACATTCTGCCGGAAATCCAGCAGCGGCTCGCCTTTCTCGCGAAGGTCGGCCTCGGCTACCTCACGCTCGACCGCTCCGCGCCGACGCTGTCCGGTGGCGAATCGCAACGCATCCGGCTCGCCGCGCAACTCGGTTCCAGCCTGCAAGGCGTGCTCTACGTCCTCGACGAGCCGACCATTGGCTTGCACCCGCGCGACAATCATCAATTGCTACGCTCACTCTCCGATCTGCGCGATCACGGCAACACGCTCGTGATCGTAGAACACGACGAGGACACGATGCGCGCGGCCGATCATATCATTGATCTCGGGCCCGGCGCGGGTACACACGGCGGTAACGTCGTTGCCCAAGGTTCGTGGCAGCAGCTGGCGAAGAATAAGAAGTCAATCACTGGCCAACTCCTCGGCGAGCCGCTCCGTCACCCCCTCTCCGGAGCGCGTCGTCCGCTGGATAAGACCGTCCGCTGGTGCACGGTCAAAGGCGCACACGAGCACAACCTGCAAAACCTCGAAGTCGCCCTGCCTGCGGGGCGGCTCATCGCCGTCTGCGGTGTCAGCGGCGCGGGAAAATCCACACTCGTGCATGATGTCCTGAAACTCGCTCTCGCCCCGCGCAAACGCGGTGAGTCCGCCACCAAGACCTCGCGGCAATGGAAGAGTGTCGATCACGGCGATCTCTTCAGTGCGGTCTACGAGGTCGATCAATCGCCCATCGGCAAGACGTCGCGCTCCACGCCCGCCACATACATCGGCTTGATGGATGACATCCGTTCGCTCTTCGCCCAGCTTCCGCTCGCTCGCCAGCGCGGGTATGGCCGCGACCGGTTTTCGTTCAACAGCGGCTCGGGCCGTTGCCAGACCTGTCTCGGTCAAGGTACGATCAAGGTGGAGATGAATTTCCTGCCGTCGGTCTATGTGCCATGCGAAGCGTGCCGCAGCCGCCGTTACAACACGGAAACGCTCGAGGTGAAGTACAACGAGAAGAGTATCGCCGATATCCTCGACATGACGATTGAAGAAGCAGCGCTCTTTTTCGCGGATGTGCCGCGCCTGCAACGCCCCCTCCAACTCCTCGCTGATACCGGGCTCGGTTACCTCACCCTCGGTCAACGCAGCCCCACGCTTTCGGGTGGCGAATCGCAACGCATCAAACTCGTCGCGGAACTTTCGCGTTCCCTCGGCACGAACGTGAACAAGCGGCTCAAGATGCCCGGCTTCGGCAAGACGCATCATCTCTATCTACTGGAAGAGCCGACCATCGGCTTGCATCTCGCCGATGTGAAGCGACTCCTCGACGTGATGCACCAATTGGTCGATGCGGGCCATACCGTCGTCGTCATTGAGCATCATCTCGATGTGCTCGCGGAAGCCGACTATGTGATCGAACTCGGGCCCGAAGGCGGCAATGGTGGTGGACTCCTCATTGCCACCGGCACGCCGGAACAGGTCGCGAAGAACAAGAAGTCCGTAACCGGGCCGTTCCTGGCAAAGGCGTTACGGGCATAAAGAAGCGGTGTCATCCAGAGACCTGAGATCTGGCGCAAGCCTAGCTGGGTGCAGGGCTCAGCCCTGCCTTGTCAGGTGACAAAGGACTGATACCATCCGGCCATGAATTTCCTGAGGATGATTACGCGACTGGTGCTATTTGGATTCATCAGCGTCACCGCGTTTCTGGACTTCGCCCTGATCGGTAACTGGCTTAAAGGGGCGGCGCGCATCCGTTATCAGGGGCGCTGGCTCAGCCGCTATTCGAAAGCGATCTGCTGGATGATCAATTTGAAGATCATCCGCATCGGCAATCCCGCCCCGGCAGGGATACTCGCGTCGAATCATATGAGCTACATCGACCCGTTCCTCATCGCGTCGCAGACGCCGGTGATCTTTGTTGCGAAGCATGACATTCGCGATTGGCCATGGGGCGGAATCCTGACCCGTTGCGGCGGCACGCTCTACATCAACCGCGAACAGCGCAGCGACGTGGGCCGTCTCACCAGTGGCGTCCGCACGATTGCCGAGGCAGGAGTTCCGGTGGGACTTTTCCTCGAAGGCACGACGTCCGACGGCACGCATGTGCTGCCGTTTCATCCCGGTTTGCTGCAACCCGCCGTGGAAATCCAATCGAACGTCCTGCCCTGCACGATCAGTTATCGTGTGAAGGAAACCGGCAGTTCGGAGGGCGTGAGCTGGTATGGCGATGTGACATTGCTGCCGCATCTGCTCCAACTCCTGAGCTATTCCTCCATTGAGGCGATCATTCAGTTTAGTCCCGTCGAGCCTGCCACCGATCGCAAGAAATTGGCCGCCAAGCTGCATCACGATATTACCAATCGACTGGCCGACTCGCGCGAGCGCTTGAAGATTTCGCCTTCCAAACCTCACGCACCCGTTCACCATGGCCACGCAGCCTGAGCTTCCCCCCATCCCCACGCCTCCGCCAGTCGCCCTCCCGACATTCAAAGAAGCGCTCCGCTTTTGGTTCAAACTGGGGCTCGTCAGTTTCGGAGGACCCTCCGGACAGATCACGCTCATGCATACGGAGATTGTGGACAAGCGCAAGTGGATCAGCGAAGAGCGATTTCTCCACGCGCTGAATTATTGCATGCTGTTGCCCGGCCCCGAAGCACAACAGCTCGCCACCTATATCGGCTGGCTGATGCATGGCACGCGCGGCGGACTCGCAGCGGGCATTCTCTTCGTCCTTCCCGCAGCGATACTCCTACTCGCCCTGAGCTGGATTTACATGGCGTTCGGCAAGATCGCCTGGATCGCGGCGTTCTTCTATGGATTGAAACCAGCGGTCATCGCCATCGTCGCCGTCGCGGTACTGCGGGTGGGTCAGCGCGCACTCAAGACGCGCACGTTATGGGCGATTGCGGGACTCTCCTTCGTCGCCATCTATTTTCTCAAAGCGCCCTTTCCGGCGATTGTGTTCGGCGCGGGATTGATCGGTTGGATTGGCGGTCATTTCTTTCCGGGTCATTTCCAACACAACCGCAGTGCGCATCCGCCCACCATGACGGCTCCCGGACCAGTAGCGGTCCTGCCCTCGCGTCATATCGAGTTTCCACGACTACTCCAACGAATCGGCATTGGCATCGTCGTCTGGTTGACGCCGGTCCTGCTCGCGGGATTGATTCTCGGCTGGAGCAACACGATCACAAAGGAAGGTCTCTTCTTCAGCAAAGCAGCGCTCATTACCTTCGGCGGAGCCTATGCGGTGCTGCCCTACGTGGGCCAGCAGGCGGTGGATGTCTATCAGTGGCTCTCGCCACTGCAAATGCTTGATGGCCTCGCCCTCGCCGAGACCACACCCGGCCCGCTGATCATGGTGTTGCAATTCGTCGGCTTTGTCGGCGCGTGGCAAAATCCCGGCGATCTGCCCGCCATCGTTGCCGCAATCCTCGGCGCAATCATGACCACGTGGGTGACCTTTGCGCCGTCATTCCTCTTCATCTTTGCCGGGGCACCGTATATTGAAAAGATGCGCCGGGTCACCGCCCTGACGAATGCGCTCAATGCCGTGACCGCCGCCGTGGTGGGCGTGATCCTCAACCTCGCCGTCTGGTTCGCCGTGCATGCGCTCTTCACCTCGGTGCAAATCACCGAGAGCACCATGGGCCGCTCCAGCAGTTACGCCAGTTCGTTCCAGATCGATTCGTTTGTGCTCTTCATGAGCATCATCGGCTTCGTGGGTTTGCAAAAAGTGAAGATCGACGTGATTTATCTCGTGCCCGCGTTTGGTTTGATTGGCATTCTGCATTCCTACCTTTCATGAGCGCCACCGACACCATCATCGCCCTCAGCACGCCGCCCGGCATCAGCGCCCTCGCGATCGTCCGGCTGAGTGGTCCAGATGTCGTCGTCTACACGAACGCATTGCTCGCCGCGCCACGCGAGTGGACGCCGCAGCATGCCGTGTACGTTCATTTACGGGATCAGGGTCAACTTCTCGACGAAGCGGTCGCGACCTATTGGAAAGGGCCGCACTCCTTCACAGGCGAAGACACGATGGAGATTTCCTGCCACGGCAACCCGCTGATCGCACAGAATATCCTGCAAGCTTTCATCCATCAGGGCGCGCGTCCCGCCGAGCCGGGGGAATTCACCCAGCGCGCCTTCCTCAACGGCAAGCTCGATCTCACCCAAGCGGAGGCCGTGCTCGACCTGATCCACGCCAGCACCGAACGCGCCCTCGTCGGCGCGCAGGCGATGAAGGAAGGTCGGCTCGCGGAGAAGTTGAATCAGCTCCGCCACCAACTCATCGATCTCCTCGCCCATCTCGAAGCCTACATCGATTTTCCCGAGGAAGACATCGAACCCGAGACCGGCGAGACGTTCCTCGGTCGCATCGACACAATGCGGCAGGAAGTGATTGCCCTGCTGCAAACCGCCCCGCTGGGCCGCATCCTGCGCGAAGGCATCACCACCGCCATCGTCGGCGCACCGAACGTTGGCAAATCGAGCCTCCTCAACGCCCTCCTGCACGAAAGCCGCGCCATTGTTTCCGCCACGCCCGGCACAACCCGCGACACCATTGAAGCGGAATGCAACGTGCGCGGTTTTCGCCTACTCCTCGTCGACACCGCAGGACAACGCGAGACCCACGACGAAATCGAAGCCGAGGGCGTGCGCCGCGCCCAGTCCGTCGCGCAACGGGCCGACCTGATCCTGCACGTTTTCGAAGCGCCTCACGCGCTGACCGCGTTCGACGCGGAGCTGCAAGCCTCGTTGCAAGACCGGCTCTATCTCCCCGTCGCCAACAAGGTCGATCTGGGTCGACACCCCGACCATCAAAACGCTCTTGCCGTTTCCACGCGGACCAGCCAGGGCTTGGCTGAGTTGGAAGACGCCATCGAAAAGCGGTTGATTGGCTCCCAACGACCCGCCGATACCGGCTGGCTGACCATCAATGCCCGGCAGGAAGCGGCCCTGCACCGCGCCGAAGAGGCCCTCGGCCGGGCTGCATCGGGACTCACCGGGGGACTCGCTCCCGAGTTGATTAGCATTGATCTTCGCGCCGCGCTGAATGAAATTGGTCAGATCGTGGGATTGGCCACGAACGAGGATATCCTCGATCAACTCTTTAAGAATTTTTGCATCGGAAAATAGAACTCATGTACAAGAACGTCATCCGCCCGCTGTTCTTTCAGCTCAACCCCGAGTGCGTGCATCACCTCGCCCTCACCGCCCTTCGCGTCCCACTCTTTCACCAATCCCTCGCCTCCTACGCGAAGGTGAACAACCCCAAGCTGAACGTCAATCTGTGGGGAATCAATTTCGGCAACCCGATCGGCATCGCCGCCGGTTTCGACAAGGACGCCGTCGCCCTGCCTGCATGGGAAAGCCTCGGCTTCGGCTACGCGGAAATCGGCACGATCACGCCCAAACCGCAACCGGGCAATCCAAAGCCGCGCATCTTCCGCATTCCGTCGAGCAAGGCGCTGATCAATCGCATGGGCTTTCCGAACGAAGGACTCGAAGCGGTCACCCGCCGCCTCGAAGCCTTGAAGCAATCCGGTCGCTGGCCAAAGATTCCAATCGGCATCAACATCGGCAAACAAAAGACCACGCCGCTCGAAGAAGCGGGCAAGGACTACCTCGAGAGCTTCCTCGCCCTGCGTCCTTACGCCGATTATTTCGCCATCAACATCAGTTCGCCGAACACTCCCGGCCTACGCTTGCTCCAACAAAAAGACGCGCTGAACGCTCTCGTGCGCCCCATCGTGGAAGCCAATCTCGGTGCCGACAGCAAGCCTGTCGTGATCAAGATCGCGCCGGACCTCGACGAAAAGGAAATCATGTCGGTTCTCGAATGCATCATGGAGAATCATCTCCATGGCGTGATCGCGACGAACACGACCATCGACAAGTCGACTGTCTCGCTGAAGGAGGAAGGCGGATTGAGCGGCGCGCCACTGCGTCAGCGCAGCACGGAGATCATCCGCTTCATCAGCCGCGCCACCGGCGGCAAGCTGCCGATCATCGGCGTGGGGGGCATCTCCACCGCGGACGATGCCCGGGAGAAACTCGATGCGGGTGCTTCACTGGTGCAGATCTATACGGGCTTCATCTACGAAGGTCCGTTCATCGTGCGCCAGATCTGCGACAAGCTGTAGGCCTTCCGTCTAGATCTCCAAAAACTGCGGAGCCTTGGTCAGATTGAGAATCCCGCCCGTTTGGAGGATGACCACATCTTCGAGCCGGACACCACCGAGGCCCGGATAGTACAGACCGGGTTCGACCGTGAGGGCCAGTCCCTTCTTGAATTTCCCGGCTGCAAAGCGGGGCGACTCGTGAATTTCCAGTCCGAGGCCATGCCCGGTGCCATGGAAAAAACCGACCCAGCGACCCTTGCGCTTTTCCGTCGGAAAGCCTGCCTCGGTGAACCGTTGCACCAGCGCTTCGTGCAGTTTTTTGCCGTCCACGCCGGGCTTCATCTGCTTCTGCACCCAGCGTTTGCCCTCGGCCACCGTAAAGTAGAGTTTTTTCTGTGCGTCGGAAGCCCGACCGCGAACCACCGTGCGGGTGAGATCGCCAAAATAGCCGGTCGATTGGTGACGCGGAAAAATATCCATGATGATCGTCTCGTTCGCGCGGAGCGGACCCGAGCCGCGCTCGTGGGGATCGCAGGCCTGATCGCCGCCCGCGACGATGGTGTTCGCGGGAAGTCCGCCTTTTTTCACCACCACTGCGTCAATCTCACCCCGCAGAATTTCGCTAGTGAGCACCGCATTGCCCCAGCGTAGAACGCCCTTGGGACCAATCTTCGTCTGCCGGAGCACTTCAAAGCCGCGGGCCAACCCCGCCTCGGTCACGCGCAGCGCGACCGTCAGCTTTTTTACCTCATCCGCCGTCTTGAATTGCCGTTGCGGAAAGAACGGTCCTTCCACCACATCGATGTGAAAACCGAGCTTCTTCAGCTCAAAGGCGAGTCCCAACGGAAAGCTGGCGGGCACTTCGGCCGCGTTGAACTTTTGCTTGCGGGCGATCTCGACGATCAGTTGAGCGGTGCTGGCGCTGGTGCCTTTGAGGATAAATTCTTCCGGCGCGTGCACGTGATCGATGTTCTTCGACTTGCGGGCGCGGTCGATTTCCAGCGGACTCATCACCACGTGCGTCTGACCGCGCCATTCCCACCAGAGAAACGGGTCGGGTACGAAATGACGCGTGGCGTAGAGAATATCCGCATCAGCCTCGCTGGAGGCGTAGATCATCCGGGCTTTTTTCATAAGGGCAAAACGAAGGCGCACCAAGCGCTATTGTTTAAGCAGAGCGCCGGTGATGAGACCACCGACGAAAGTACCAAAGATGAGAATCGGCTTGGCCACGCGCAACTCGGCGAAGAGAAGATTGAGCGAGACCGGACCGGAATTAAAAATCACGATCAAAATAAGAACCCCGATCAACAGCAAGGCGGCGATTAATTTTCCACTCATAGGGAGACAGACCTGATTAGCTACCACCCTGTCTTAGCAAAAAAACTTGTCGTGTCGCGGACAATTTCATGCGATTAAAAAGGAATGTCGATTGCCACACGCACGGGGGATTTGGGCGCCACGGGTTTAATGTATGGACGCCGCGTTTCGAAAACGAATCCACGGGTCGAAACCTATGGCACGGTGGATGAACTTTCCAGCCAGATCGGAATGGCCCGCGCCACCACGCCCTGCCTCTGGATCAAGGAGGAATTATTCAAGATCCAGAAGCAACTGGTGCCGCTCATGGGCGAGCTCGCCACGGCCGTGGAGGATATCGAACGCTACCGCAAGGATGACCGATACCCCAAGCTGCAGCCGGAAGCTTTGACGCACCTTGATGAATTAGTTGCGAAGGTGGAGAGCGAAAAAATCAGCTTCGACGGCTGGGCCACGCCGGGCGATTCCCTCGCCGCGGCGTCGCTCGATGTGGCGCGATCCATTTGCCGCCGCGCGGAACGGCTGGTGGTCGGAACGCAGGATCTTTCCAAGATCGAGCACAGCCTCGCCATCAAATATCTGAATCGCCTGTCGGACGTCCTGTGGTTGCTGGCCCGCTATACGGAGACCAATTTTCCGCAGGGCTTGGCTAAATAGCCGCCCCTCCGGCACTATACACCGGTGGTGTCACTCTTCACGGCAGTTCTCGCTATCGTGGACACCACTTTGCTCCCGCTTATTCTAATTAGCCTTCAAGATTGGACTAAAATGCGCAGGAATTTTCAGAATTGGCAAGGCGCGACGAAAGCGCATATCCCGATTGGATCTGTAACTGAGGAGAAACGAAGCCAATACTGAAAAGAACAAGCAGATGAGTCTAATCTTGAAGGCTAATTAG
>NEUU01000017.1 GCA_002304345.1 Verrucomicrobia bacterium Tous-C9LFEB | reverse complement strand
ACTCCCTCTTGAAAAACCTTCCTCCTCTGCCAGCCTAAAATAAATCATCAAGACAGTTGCTCTATCAAGAGGGGTGGCGCGGGAGCGCCGGGGTGTGTGAAAAAAGGCGTCTATCCAAATCGAAAATGCTCTGGCGCGAGAGAGAAATCTGGGAGGGATTGCGCCCCGGTCCGGGAGCTATCGCCCGCCGCTCTCATCGCGAGCAGCTACACCGGAGGACCTCGATGCATGCCAGCAGGCTCGGTTGTTTTCAAACCCGGAGGGTTTCCAGCCATTAGCCGGGGGTTGAAGCCGCGCCTCGCGGCAATACCCCCGGAAAAACGTCCTCCCGTTTTCCCACGACCCCGGGAGGGGTCGCAGCCGCGCCCACATCGCCTACCATCCCACCACGCTGCGACCACATTCGTGGTCGTTCCATTTTCACCCATCCCCACCCGGGGGTATCGCTACGCTCAACCCCCGGCTAATCGCTTCAATCCCTCCGGGATTGCCGATCCCAAAATCGTCTCCGCAACGCCAACGGCGTTGCCGTTTTCCAAACCATCCGCGCTCCACTCATTGGATAACCACAACACTCCCGCGACAGGTTGCCCCCCACGACGGACCTCCGTTGTAGCCGGACTCGCTGAGTCCGGCGGGCGCAAGCTCACCGACCGGGGGCACGCCCTCCCACAACTCCCTTCCCGCGCCAGCGTACCTCGTACTTAGAACCTAGAACTTTGTACTTTTCCCTCCCTTCCTCAAAAATTTCGCGCACCTAGCCAACGTAGCTCACCTAAGCCTAACGGTTCCGCGAAAACCCTGCTTAAATAGCAGGCATGGACATCCCTTCTCTCGTGCTGGATCAGAGTCGCACTGTGGGCGCATCGCGCGCCACGCTGCGTCGGCATTTTCGGATCACCCCGAGGGAATCCAGAAAATGGAGACGTTGGGAGCGGTTCGGAGCCGACGTCACTTTTTCTTCCGGCACCGGCCACCAGTCCCCTTTCCCGCCCGGCATCCGGGCACAAGTCACCCGCAAAAAGGAAACCGGGGAAGGGAAACGCTCTTTCGGCCCCAATGCTGGGTCCAGCATCGCGCTGGTGGGTCGTGTAGGACTCGAACCTACAACCAAGTGCTTAAAAGGCGCCTGCTCTACCATTGAGCTAACGACCCGTGTTGAGCGAAGAAACACTATGCCTAAATCCTCTTTTTATGGCAAGCGGACTTTGCAATTTTGTGACGCCACAGTAGGCTCATCCCTTGGAATACCGAACGAAGCACGACAGCACGGGTTTTCCTGTAGGGCGGGACGGTGTCCCGCCACGGCGCTTCACCGAAGCGCCCTACAGACCGAAATTCAGCCAAAAATCGTCCCTCGTTCGCCCTTCCCGTTCCTTTGGAGACATCATGACGAACCGTAGCACCGCCCCCATTCTCGACATCCGCGACCTCGAAATCAGCCGGGGCGACACCACCATCCTGTCGGGCGTGTCGTGGCGCGTGGAAGCGAACCAGCACTGGACCCTGCTCGGCCCGAACGGCTGCGGCAAGACGTCCCTGCTCTCCGCGCTCACGGGTTATCTCACGCCGACCGACGGCACCGTCTCCGTCCTCGGCGAAACGTTCGGCGAGTCGGACTGGCGCGAGTTGCGCAAGCACGTGGGCATCGTGAGTTCCTCGATCCGCCAGATGATGAACGACAGCGAACCGGCCCTGCAAAGCGTGGTCAGCGGCAAATACGCGATGATCGATTTCTGGGGTCACGTGACCGCCGCGGACAAACGCCGCGCGCTCGCGGTCCTGCGCGATGTGGAAGCCGCGCATCTCGCGGATCGCCCCTGGCTCTTTCTCTCGCAGGGCGAACGGCAACGCATTCTGATCGGTCGCGCCTTGATGGCTCCGGTGCGGCTTCTGATTCTCGACGAACCGTGCACGGGTCTCGATCCGCTCGCGCGCGAACACTTCCTGAAATTCCTGCAACGGCTCGCGCTTCGTCCGAAAGGCCCGCGTCTCGTGCTGGTCACGCATCACGTGGAGGAAATCATCCCGGCCATGTCGCACGTGCTTCTGCTGAAAAAAGGCCGCGTGGAAGCCGCCGGACCGAAAGCGAAAGTGCTCACCTCCGCCGCGCTTTCCAAAGTCTTCGGCGCGACAATTGCCCTCAGCAAACAACGCGGTCGCTATCACCTCTCCGTCCGTGCGATTAAGGGAAGAAAGGCGGCGTGAATGGAGGACTCCGTCCTCCAAACCTCCGGCCAAGGGTATGATACCCTTGGAACCCCAACTTGCGTTTTGGCTTTTTCCGCAGCGGAAAAAGCCAAAACGCAAAGTGAGGATTCCTAAGGGGGTCACCCCCTTAGGCGGGGGCTGGGGGGCAGCGCCCCCACGGTCCTAATCCAATGAAAAAGATATTGCTGGGCGTAACCGCCGTAGGGGCCGAAATATTTCGCCACGAAAATGCGCGCCTGTTTTTCCGTGAACGTGCGACGTTTCGGAAAATAGAGTTGATGAATCGCCCGCCGCACCCAGACATCGACCGGAAAAACATCCTGCCGACCGTAAGCGAACAGCAGAATGCAACTCGCCACCTTCTCGCCCACGCCGCGAAGCTTCATCAGCTCCTTGCGCGCTTCGGGCGTCGGCAGCGACTCCACCGCCTCGAGCGACACTTCACCCGCCGTCAATTGCCACGCCGCATGAAACAAATGCTTCGCCCGGAAACCGAGCTTGCACTCGCGCAAGTCCGCCTCGGACGCCGCCGCCAGCGTGCGCCAGTCGGGAAAACTCCATTGCCCCGGCTCCACTTCCTTGCCGAAGCGCTGGCGCAGCGCCCGGTTGATTTGCTTGATCTGCACGATCTGCTTCATCGCCGAGCAGATGAAATTCGCCGTCGTCTCCCACGGGTCCTGCCGCAGCAATCGCAGCCCCGGACAATACGCCAGCGCCTGCCGCATCGGTTCGTCCTGGGGAAAAGTTTTGATCAGCGCCGCGAGATCCGTGTCCCACTGAAAATAACGGGCCGCCACGTCGCGCGTCAGCTTGCGACCGGTCAGGCGGAAACAATCGCTCCCGCGCACCACGCTGACGGGATTTCCCGCGATCCAGCCGCGCCATTCGTTGGGACCTGTCAGGTCCCAGCAAAAAGCTTGGCCACTGCTCAAAGTGGCGGCAAGATCGTAGTCGGTGACCTTCTGCGTAAGTTGCGTGTATTCAGAAACCATTGACGCGTGGGGATCGCTCCCTTAAACAATTTTGCCGTAATGTTACACCGAAGCAAGCCGCCTTGTCGGCTCTCAAACACTTTCTTTGCGATTCTGGCCATCACCTCGTTGGTCAGCTCCACTCTCGCGATCGCGCAGGAACCGACCGCGCCGACCAATTCCATTCCGCTGCCACCGGTCGCCACTCCCACGGCGACGGCCTCCAGCACCACGGCGGTTCCCACCACCCTCCCCGCCACGCCGGACCCGAACGCGCACGCCATCGTCGCGCCCGCACCGGAACCGATCAACCCCGGCTATAGCGGCGCGCCGAACGATCCCGCCAAGCCCGCCGTCGTCCGCATCATCAGCCCCAAGCCGGAGGAAATCCTCTCCTCCAGCACCGCCGATATTTTCTTCGCGGTGGAAAACTACACGCTCGCCGAGGGCGGCAATCGCCTGCACGTCATCGTTAATAATAACGAACCGATTCCCGTGCACGACCTGCGCCTGCCGCTCACGCTGAAGGAACTCCCCGAGGGCGGTCACACCATTCGCGTCCTCCTCGTGCAGCCCGACGGCCATTCCCTGCCCAATGCCGAGGCCTACGCCATGGCGCACTTTTTCATCCGCAAAAAAAACTTCCAGAATTACGCCGCAGCGAACGCTCCCTACCTCACCGTCAATCTCCCCGTCTCCGGCATTGTCGATGTCGAAGAAAACGGCCGCGTCTGGTTCGACTTCCGCACGCACAACGCGCCGCTTGCCCCGAATGGCTATCGCGTCCACTACAAAATCAACAATGTGGACGGCACCATCACCGAAAAGAAACCAGTGTTCTGGGATGGGATGAAGCCGGGCCGCTACGAATTGCTCGTCGAATTGCTCGACGCCGCCGGCAGTCCCGTGCTCGGCGTTTTCAATCAAGTGAAGCGCTCATTCGATGTGCGCGCCGCCGTGAAAGCCTTGCCGGTTGAAGCGGAAGCGCCCGCCACGACCCCAGCCACGCCCGTTCGCCACGGAAACAATACCAACCGCGCGACACCAGCCGCACCCGCAGCCGTCTCACCCGAACACGGGGATTGATCGGCGGCTATTTTGCCGCTTTGGCGGAATCAACAAACTGGCGGAAGTTCGCCAACTGCGCCTTCGCCAGCGGTTCCGGTCCGATCAAGCGGATGAACACATTGCCCTGCGGTCCCTCGATGATCACTCCCGCCAAACCGTAATCCGGCTTCGGTACGGGTGGCACTCCCGACATCGGCATCCCGCTCGCGTAGGTCCCGTAAGCGACCACTTCCGTGACCTTCATGCCATCCACCGTTCGCTCCTTCATCTCCCCGTCCGCGCGGCCACCCGTCGGCGAGGACATTGTCTTGAGCCAACGCTGCACGTTCGATTGCGCATCGCCGCCCTGACCCGCCCCAAAGTAAAAGAGCACCACTTCACCCGTGTCTGTCCCGCTCTTGCGGGCCGGAATCGTCCACTGCGCCGCACGCATCGGCGAATTGGGTGTCACCGTCTGCCAGGAACCGGGAGCCTTGAAAGTCACTCCCGCCACGGAAGTCTCCGCCCGCAAGGAAAAGGCCGCCACCAGAAAAAGAACCGGAATCACGAGTGTCTTCAACATAGCCGTTAGTTTACCCGCTTCTGCAAAAACGCAACTCCGAACATGCCACCACGCGCGGCCCTGATTAAGCCGCAGCGAGAGTTTTGACCGGAACCCAATCGACCGCACCCGGCTCCCAGCACATGGCGTCCGGCGCAATTCGCCCGGCATGCAACATCGAGATGACTTCCGCTCGCGTGAAGGGACCGAACTGCTCGCCATTACTGATCACCAGAATGCGATGGTCGGGCGTCAATTCGGCAAAAGGAGGTGCCTCCAGCGGAGCCGCTTTCGGGGTCGCCGCTTTGCGCATTCGCCACAAAAGGATCCGGCGTGCAAAGAGAAAGAGCCCCACCGCCGCCAGGATCAAACTCACCCATGCTACGAATTTCGATTGCATCATCACCTCAATTAATAATCTAAAACGCCGATACCCTCTATGGCAAGCGCATCACAAAAAAACCTACCCGTAGTACCTTACGCATCGACAAGCCAGCCTTCGCGTTCTACCCTTTTACTATGCAAATCCACATCAGTCCGAGAGATGTCAAGCTCACGGCAGCCATCCACGCTTACGTGGCCTCCAAGGTCAGCCATCTGGAACATTACGCCGATGATATCATCGGTGCCCATGTCGCCATTCACCACGACACCACCCGTGCCGGAAAGCACGCGTTTGTCATCAAGGTGCATCTGGCTCTTCCCGGTCCCGACCTCCACGGCGAAGATCGCGGCCATGATCTTTACCAGGCCATCGACCTCGTGGTGGAACGGTTGGCGGAACAACTGCGCCATCGCAAAAGCAAGCTGACCAAGGGCCGTCGCGACGCGTCGCGTAAAGCCAAGGCCAAGGCTCGCAAGAGCGAATTGGTAGCCTAAAGTCCGGCTCCTCTTTGAGCCGGGTTTCCGCGATGCTTTGACGTTGCTAAACCCGGCTCGAAAGGGAACCCAAGGCCGCGCGGTGACCGGTGCTCAGGCACCCCTGCAGTAAATAACCACCTGTCGGTCCCTCCCAGTCGATCATCTCCCCGGCGCAATAAACGCCGGGACTTTTTTTGAGCTGCAACTGCTCATCCAATTCTTTCCACGCCACCCCGCCCGCCGTCGAAATCGCTTCGGCCAACGGTCGCGGTCCACGCAAACGCAGGGAAAGTTTTTTGATCATCCCGCACAACTCCACCGTGCTGCACTCGCCCACGTAATGCGTCAGCAAGGCCGCTGCCGCCGGGCTCAACTTCCAATGTCGCGCCGCCCGCTCCCGTCGCGCCGCTTCGCTGCCCGGTCCAAGTTTTTGCGAGAGCTCTTCCGCGCTGAATGTGGGCTTAAGATCGAACGTGAGTGTCGGTTCCGCCTGCGCACGCAACTCCCGACCAAGTTGATAAATCGCTCCGCCTTCGATTCCATAGCGAGTGATGAGACATTCGCCCGCCACCGTGCGATCACCCACGCTAACCGTGATATTCTTGAGCGGCAGACCGTCCGCCAACGCGAGAAACTCCGGCTTCCAATCGACCTCATACCCGCAATTCGCCGGAGCGAACGGGGTGATCTCAATCCCGTGCCCAGCCAAAATTGAACGCCACGAACCGTCCGATCCGGTCTGCGGCCATGATCCCCCACCAAGTGCGAGAATCACTTTCTTCGTCCGCACCAATTCCTCCACGCCATCCGGAGAACGAAAACACAACGTCCACGAACCCTCAGGCTCGCGACTCAAAGCCGTCCACTTGCGACGCAAATGGAAAACCACGCCCTGCGCTTTCAGTCGCGCCACCCAGCGGCGCAATAGCGGAGCGGCTTTTTTCTCCACCGGAAACACGCGACCACTCGTGCCAATAAACGTCTCGATCCCCAAACCTGCCGCCCAGGCACGCGTTTGCTCGGGACCAAATTCCGCCAGCATCGCCTGCCAGCGCTCCGGCTCGTCGTGATAGCGCAGCGGAAAATTCTCCGCCGGTTCGGAATGGGTGAGATTCAACCCGCCATGCCCCGCCACCAGGAACTTCCGTCCCACCGATGGCATCGCATCGTAAAGAGTCACCGTCACGCCCTGTGCCGAAAGCACCTCTGCCGCGCGCAGTCCCGCCGGGCCACCGCCAACCACCACGACAAAGTTTTCAGTTTTCAGTTCGAGGTTTTCAGTTAAGTCTGGTGACATGAAAGTATTCAGTTCGCGTACCCTCTGACGGCATGGCTAGCACAGACTGCACCTTTCGCCCCTGAACTGAAAACCGAAAACTTCGAACTAAACACTTTCATCTTCCCCTCATGCTCGCCTCACTGCTCACCACGCTCTTCTTCTCCCTTTCTGTCGTCTTCGCCAATCGTTCCATCACGCACCTCGGCAGCGCGCGAGCCAATCTGAGTCGACTCACCCTCGCCGCCCTCCTGCTCGCACTTTATAGCCACAGCTTCGGCATCGGTCTCGGTGGCAGCGGCGTTTATTACTTCTTCTTCAGCGGCCTCATCGGATTCGGTCTCGGCGATCTCGCTCTCTTTCAAGCCATCCCGCGACTTGGCTCGCGCCTGACGATCCTGATGACGCAATGCCTCGCGGCTCCCCTCGCCGCGCTGATCGAATGGCTCTGGCTCGGCACCACCCTCACCGGACTGCAAATCGCCAGCGGCTTGACGATTCTATGCGGCGTCGCGCTCGCGATCGCCTCAAAGGAACACCAGCATCGGCCCGCCTCCGTTCTGCGCTGGGGCCTCTTCTATGGATTCTTCTCCGCCCTCGGCCAAGGCTGGGGAGCGGTCATCAGCCGCAAAGCGTTCGAAGTGGATCAACTCGCCGGAATTTCCATCAACGGCGTGAATGCCGCGTATCAACGCATTCTCGGTGGCCTGCTTATCGCCGCGATCGCCTACGTCGTGCTCGGCGGTCGCTTTGATCTTGCCTCGCCGACCGATGACGCGGCGACTTCCAAGGAGAAAAATCGCTGGAAGAAAGCCCTACCGTGGATCGTGCTCAACAGCCTCTGTGGTCCGGTACTCGGCGTCAGCTGCTACCAATGGGCGCTCGGTGAACTCCCCACAGGCATCGTGCTTTCCGTCGTCGCCACCACACCGCTCGCCATCATGCCCTTCACCTTCGCCATGGAAGGCGACAAACCGACCTGGCGCTCGTTCGTGGGAGCACTCATCGCCGTCCTGGGCGTCGTCGCGCTAGCGCTGCATTAAAGCGTGAAGATCACCCATTCAAAGTAATGCCATTACTTTTGAAAACACTTGGGCCGCGAGGCTCTTTTACGTCTGCGTAAAAGGCATCGCGGCCCAATGAGGTTTCCAAAGGAAATCATTTCCTTTGGCGGGGAGTGGGGCAGCGCCCCACTAAAGCTTCACAACTTTGACCGAGAAGATATCCGGGTCGGCCGTGATTTCCTTGAGCACCGCTTCGTCCGGATGGCTGTCCAGATTGAGCACGCTCAACGCGCGGCTGCCGGGTTCCGTACGGCTCAGCGACATGCTGGCGATATTCACCTTGTGCTTGCCGAGAAGTGAACCGATCCAGCCCACGATGCCGGGGCGATCCTTGTTCTCCATGATGAAGAGATGACCTTCCGGCGTTGCCTCGAGCGAGAAATCATTGATGCGGACAATGCGCGGGTGCGGTCCGAAGAACGTGCCCGAGATCGCGAATTTTTCCGCGCCCTTGGCCACTTCCACGCGAATGAAGTCGGTGAAGTCGCCCGTCTCGCTCGCCTTGGTCTCGCTGTAGTTGAGACCGCAATTCTTCGCCAGCTTGGGAGCATTGATTTCGTTGACCTCACTGCCACCGGCCTGCGCGAGCAAGCCCTTGAGAATGGCGCGGGTGACCGGCGTGGTGTCGACGTCGCTGACCTTGCCACTGTACGTGACCACCAGCGTATCGAGTCCCTTCGGCGCGTATTGCGCGAGGAACAAACCAAGCTTTTCTCCGAGTTGGAGGTAAGGACGAATGACCGACAGCGTGCGGGTATCCACGTTCGGGGCATTGACCGCGTTGCGGATGATGCCTTGAGCAAGGAAGTCATGAATCGCTTCGGCGATTTCAATGCCGACGCTTTCCTGCGCTTCTGCCGTCGAGGCACCGAGGTGCGGCGTGAGAACGACGTTCGGGAGCTTGAGCAATTCCATGTCAGCGGCGGGCGGTTCTTTTTCGAACACGTCCAGCGCGGCACCGGCCACCTGCTTGCTCTTCAGCGCCGCGAGCAGGTCGGCTTCCACAATCAGACCACCGCGCGCGCAATTGATCAGGCGAACACCTTTCTTGCATTGTGCAATCGTCTTGGCGTTGAGGATGCCTTTCGTCTCCGGGGTCATCGGCATGTGCACCGTGATGAAATCGGCTTGGGTAAGCAAAGTGGAAAGTTCATCGGCCAATTCTACCTGCATGCTCCGGGCACGACCGGCGGCAAGATACGGATCATAGGCGATCACACGCATACCGAATGCAATGGCGCGACGGGCGACTTCGCCACCGATACGGCCCATGCCGACGATGCCGAGCACCTTGTTGCAGAGTTCCACGCCTTCGAAATTCTTGCGTTCCCACTTACCTTCACGCATCGAGGCGGTGGCTTGCGGGATGTTGCGGGCGAGCGACAGGAGAAGCGAAAACGCGTGTTCGGCGGTCGAGATCGTGTTACCGCCGGGCGTATTCATCACAATGATACCGCGTTCCGTGGCGGCTTCCACATCGACGTTATCCACACCAACGCCGGCGCGACCGATGACCGCCAGCTTGTTCGCAGCCGCGATGGCCTTGGCCGTGATTTTCGTCTGGCTGCGAACCACCACCGCGTCAAAATCCTTGATGACTTCAATCAGCTCAGGCTCCTTCAAACTCCCTTTGACCTCTACGGTGAAATGAGGGTTACGCTCCAAGATTTCAACCCCTTTGGGCGAAACGCCGTCGAGGACAAGTACGCGAAATGAAAGATTCATGAGAAGCGTAAAATTAGGAGGATGCACCTCCAGTGTCAACGATGGGGACGGATTTTCAGCGGAAATTTACTCCAATCAAGGGTAACAAAGCCAATTTTCGTCCTCTTAAAAAAAACTCTGTAAAAAGTCTTGCCGAGCGCCAATGTAATACATAGTGTCTGCCTTATAAAAACCGGTGAAAGGTGATTTACCACAGGACTTTATGAAGAGCAGGCTGCTCAAAAAATTTGCCAAGAGTCAGAAGTACCAAATCCTCTCTGAAATCAAACGCAGCCAGGGGCTTTCTGTTTCCGAACTCTGTGAACGCATCAACCTGTCGTACATGGGGGTGAAGCAACACTGTGTTTCTCTCGAGAAAGACGGCTATCTCGATACGTGGCGCCGCCCGAAGGGCATGGGCCGTCCCGAGAAAGCCTATCGACTGACCAATCAGGCGCAGGAATTCTTCCCCACGGAGTACACCAATCTCACGTTGGAGATCCTCGAATCGATCCGTCAGGTCTATGGCGAAGCCGCTCCGGAAAAGATTCTCTACCAGATTTACCAGAACCTCATCCAATCCGTCGCGAGCCGCATCACCGGCGTGACGTTGGAAGAAAAAGCCCGCTCCCTCGCCGCTTATCGCGAGAGCGAAGGCTACATGAGCGAGTTCTACCACCACCCGGACAACGGCCAGTATTATATCATCGAGTATAATTCTCCCGTGCTCGCCCTGGCGGATCGCTACAAGATTGTCCCTCAAATGGAAGAGCAACTTTTCGAGCAAGCGCTCGGCGTAAAAGTGCTCCGGCAGACGGAACGGGTATCGGGACTCTATAAGTGTGTCTTTACCCTGCAGCCGTAACGCCTCCATTGGGAACACCCGATTATGTTCTCACTCCTGCGCCGGCTCCTGATTCTTGCCATCCTCCTCGTGGTGGTGGCGTTTCTGCTTCGTAATCAGATCCTGACCTATGGCCTGAAGTTCGGGCTCAAGCAGACAACCGGATTCGGCGTCAAAGTGGAGACGATCGATTTCTCGCGTTTCATGCCTCCCGTTGTTTTCGGGTACAACCTGCTCGTGGAAAATCCCGAAGACTTCGAGGAAGTCACCGCCCTGAACGTCTCCCGGGTCGAGATCATCGGACCGGATGATTTCTGGCAGAACATCGACCGCCCCCGACTCTCCCGCGTGAAGCTCGACATTGCGGAACTCGCCATCGTGCGGAACTCCACCGGCAAGCTGAATGTCCTCGTGATGGAAGAATCGGCCAAGAACAACCCCGGTCGCCTTCATCCCTACCCACTCATCGGCGAACTCGAACTCTCCATCGACAAAGTTGCCTTCTATGACTGTTACGGTGCCATCGGCGGAGTCAAACTCCCCCCCCAAATCATCCGCATCAACCTCAAGGGTCAGCGCTATCGCAACGTGCAAAATGTCGCCCAGCTTGAGCGACTGATCATTCGCGAAGGCCTCAAGCGCGCCAAGTTCCCCACCCTTGACGACACCTACCGGGCTCTCGATATTTCCCTCGAGTCCATTCCGGCACCGACCCCATAATTGCGCCCGTCATTTATGCCGTCCGATCTCGATTCCCTTCGACGTCATCTTTGCTTTTTGCAAGACACCATTCGCGACGCCGTGTGCGCCGCGCATCGCACGAACTCCACCACCACCCTCGCCGCCGTCGCCGCCGAAACCATTTCGGACACGATCTACCAAATCGACAAGGTCAGCGAAGTCACCATTCTCGCATGGTTCGAGCAACATTGGCCGTCTGACGAGCCCGTGGAACTCGTCATGGAAGGCATCGAAGAGCTTGGTCCGGTCACGTTTCCGAAGGGAACGCCCCCCTCCGCAACCAAATGGAAATGCATCATCGATCCCATCGATGGCACGCGCGGAATCATGTACGACAAGCGTGCGGCATGGTCCCTTGCCGGTCTCGCCCCCCAGCGCGGCGCTGACACCAACGTGAGTGATATCGTCGTGGCCGCGATGACTGAACTTCCCACAACCAAACAATGGCGCGCCGACCAGATTAGCGGAATCAAGGGTTGCGGGCCTACGGGTATCGTAGCGGAAAAAGTCAGCGTCCTCGATGGCACGCGGCAACCGCTGCGCTTGGAGCCATCTCGCGCCACAGACTTCAAGCATGGCTTCGCTTCCCTCTGTAAATTTTTTCCAGAAGGCAAAACCCTCATTGCCAGCATCGAAGAAGAACTCTGGGGTCAAATTTATGGTTTGGGCAAGGTCGCCTCTCCCTTCATTTTCGACGACCAATACATTTCCACCGGAGGCCAGTTTTACGAAATCATGTCCGGTCACGATCGCATGATCGCGGATATTCGTCCGCTCGTCCTGCGCAAACTCGGCTACGGTGGTTCCCTCGTTTGCCATCCCTATGACTGCTGTACCGCCCTGCTCGTAACGGAACTCGGCGGCATTGTGGAAACGGAACGAGGCGAGCCCTTGCATGTTCCGCTGGATACCGTCACCCCGGTTGTCTGGATTGCCTACGCCAATGCCTCGCTAGCCGACATCGTTCGTCCCGTTCTGCAACAAATCTGCCGAATGAAATGTTGACCCGACGGATTCTATCAGCCATCTTAAGCGCCGATGCGACGTCTACCGCGTGCCTTGCAACACCTCCGGTTTGATTTTCTCCACAGCCTTCGTGGCGCTCCCGATACCCTTCGACTCTTCTGCCGTCCCGTCACGTTTCTCGCCTTGGCCTTGCTGGCCGCAATCACCTGGTTGCTGATTCTTCATGACAGCACATTGCTGGCCTGGATTAACACCCACCGCAATCGTTACCTCGAAGGCATCGCGCGCTGGTTCAGCTACTGGGGGGATTACCCGACCGGCACGCTCCCCATCGCCGCCGTTCTTTGGTCCATTGGCTTTTTTGCCCGCAAGGTCAATTGGCGTCGCGCCGCGATTGCCTGCCTGTTAGCCGCCACCATCACCGGAACTTTTACGGTGATCACTCGCTGCTCACTCGGTCGTCCCCGTCCCTGCGCCAATATCACCGACGGCCTCTACGGCATGAGCGTTTCCTATAATTACCAAGCGTTTCCTTCCGGCCACTCCGCCACCTCTTGGGCCACCGCCACGGCCTTGGTGATTACGGCTCCACCCGTGGGAATTCCCATTGCCGTTGGCGCTGCTGGCGTCGTTTGGTCCCGGCTTTATCTGGAACGCCATCATACAAGTGATGTGTTTGTCGGTGCGTGGATCGGCATTATCGGTGGACTTATAGCCGGACTCGCCTCGCGACATCACCGCAAATACGCCAAGCGAAAAGCCGCACCAGTCGACGCCTCCCTCCCCCTTCCCTTGCTCGTCCAACTCCCCACTCCCATTGACCTGACCACCTCCCCGAGCAATCCCGAACCTCCGGCTCCCGCCGTCGTCACGAACTGAAAAGTTGGTGATCGAAAAATTTCCGCACGATTTCGCGTAAAAAATCTTGCGCCGCACGACGTTTAAGGCATGCTCAAAAGCTCTCTCCGAAAGCTTTTTGCACCCATGGCTGGGTAGCTCAGTCGGTAGAGCAGCGGACTGAAAATCCGCGTGTCGCCGGTTCGATCCCGGCCCCAGCCACCACTGTAACCACAGTGATTTACGCTTAGCGTACCAAAAAACGTACCAAATTCAGCCCTTGGAGGCTGAATGAGCGAGCAATCGGACGCTCTTCAGAAAGTATTGCGGGACAAGGGTGTCGTTACTGATTTGCCCCCCGCTCCCCCAGAAGATCAGGGTGCGCCCGCGCCACCTCTGCCGCCTCCGCCGATCCATGTCCGCCTCCCCGGCGATAACTCGTTGCTGAGTCAGTTTGCAAAGGACGTAGGGGCTGTGCTGTCGTCGAACGGAATTTATCGTAGAGAGGACGTCCCTGTGACGGTGAATCGCGAGACGGGCCGTGTCGAGGAAATGGACCCTTATCGCTTTCGGTCCTACGTCGAAGATCACATGGTTTGCTTTGTGAAAAAATGGAAGGATGAGGAGTCCGGCAAAGACAAGTATCTCGTAAAAACGATGGGTGTGGATATCGCCCGGTCTACGCTGGCCTCGGATGTTTTCCGGTATCAACAACGACGACTTCAGCGGGTCAATCAGGTCCGCTTGCCTGTGATGCGCAAGGATGGCCGCATCGAGCTTTTGCCCGAGGGGTACGATGAGGAATCGGAGACGCTGACAGTAAAGAGTGGTATCGACTACAATGAGGAGATGACGCTGGAGGAAGCAAAGGCGATCATTGATGACTTGCTGAAGGAATTCCCCTTCGGCGATTGGAAGGCTGATAACGAAGAGAATCGTGCTGCCAATACAGTGGGTCAAAGCCGGTCGAAAGCAGTATCGGTCGCAGCAATGCTATCCGTCTTCGGCGCTGGCCTTCAGTCGCTCACAGCCCGGCGCTTAAATTTCATCTACACGGCCAACTCGGTCGGATCAGGAAAGACGCTATTGGGTCAGGTGGCCATCGTCCCAGTCATTGGATCGAGCAACGTCCAAGTGATCCCGGACAGTAAAGAGGAATTCCGCAAGGTACTCGATACCGAGGCACTCAACGCCTCCCCCGTCATCTTCTTTGATGAGGTGGACGGGTTCGTAAAATACCCGATGCTCAACGCCTTCATGACCGCCCCGATCTGGACTGGCCGTCTGATGAATTCACAAAAGAAGTTTACCGCGCCAAAGGTGTCGACGGTATTCCTCGCAGGTAACAATCTCGATACCAGTCCGGATATCGCCCGGCGCTCGCTCCGGGCGAACCTCTACGTTGAAGAAGCCAACGTGCAAGATCGTGAGATTAAGAAGGTGATCGATGATGAGTATCTCGCCCGTCCTGACGTGCGTAAGCAGATTCTGTCGGCACTCTGGGCGATGGTGAAGTCATGGGATCAAAAGCGCCGTCCTGCCCCACCACGCGTGCAGCGCGGCTATGAGCCGTGGTCATTCATCTTCGGCGGTATCGTCTACCACGCGGGCTTTGGCGACGCACTGGAGCAACCGTCGCAGGAAGAAGCGGGCGATCCTGAGATCGCGGATATGAATGCCCTGGTCGCGGCCCTCGCATCCGCCAACATCGAGAAGGGGACAAACCACGGTGAATTTGAGTTCAGCGAGATCGTTGACTGCGCTCGGTCGATCAACGCGTTTGAGTACATCATGGATGGCCGCGAACAAAAGGATAAGGAGAGTGGGGAGGTGTGGTTCGAAATGACGTCAAAGGCCCGCTCTGTCTTCGGCAAACTCCTCGGTGGTAAATTTGGCGGTCGCGTGTTCATGGTTAAGGTCAAGAACGGTGAGGAGTCGGTACTCACCCGTGTTCGTTTCGGTGTGCGCGGCAAGAACCGCCAGCGCCGGTACGCGGTCACCATCGGTGGCTAATCAAGTTCGCGAGGGCTACCTGAAAGCCGGGTAAGCCCTCATTCCTCGCGGCGGACATTGTTCTGTCTATAGCCCGAGCCTCATTAACTTCTGGGGCCGGGCTTCTCCCGCTCCCTCTCCCCTCATTATATTTATTGAGAGAGTACCTATGCTCACCTCTACACGATAGATGGCCAACCTGTGTTTCTATTTCTTTTTGGAGTGCAGCTACTTGCGACTTATGAGACAGAGGTAAGCATAGGTTGTATAGGTATTTTCATTTTAGTTAATGCATTAAAGGGGAGTCCTTAAGCGGCCAGCGGGGTCTATGTCTACCTATGCTTTCTGACCCCGACCTATGCTTTTCAAGGAAGATTTCCGGTAGTTTCTGCCCCCACCCCCTCCCCTAGGGTAAGGAATCTTTTATTTTGTCCAATGCCCTGCGGTTTTGGCGTCTCTCTGCATATTTCTATGCACGATACCAAAAAAGTTTCTGTCATTTTGACACCTACGCCCGTAAGTGAGCGATAAAACAGCTGCAATTACAGTCGAGCGACGTCCCTTGGCTGACATCCGACCACATCCGAAGAATCCCCGAAAGCATCCCCCCATTGGATCACCTGCTTGGGAAACGCTTCGGCGGAGTTTGCAGCACGACTATTTTGACCCTCTCGTAGTAAACCGCCGCAATGGCCTACTCGTTTCAGGTCACCTGCGATACAAGATCCTTTTGGGCGATGGCTTCACCCATGCGGACGTCTCCATTGTCGACTACGATGAACCAACACATCTTGCCCGGCTGGTCGCGGCCAACACTCTACTGGGAGAATTTGACGATGCGATACTGACTGACCTCGCTAAACAAATTTCCGATTCAGGTCTCGATGTTGCGCTCGCGGGCTGGGATGAAAAACACCTTGCTGAGCAACTCGAAGGCCCAACCTTCGAAGACGACAGTGAGCATGCCTCCGCCCTGATCTCGCAATCTGAGGAACTCCAGAAGAAGTGGAACGTCCAGCTGGGCGACGTCTACCACATTGGAGCGCACCGTCTACTTTGCGGTGACTGCACGCTCGCTGAAAACTGGAGCCGCATTCTTCCGTCCGGAATACATGCCGACATGGTCTGGACCGACCCACCCTATAACGTCGACTACGCGGATCTCCAACGGCACCGCACGGCCATGGGCCACGTTTCATCTTCCCGCCCGGAGAAACTGATCAACGACAAACTATCCGCTGCCGATTACGAAAAGCTACTTCACGCCAGCCTTAGCCGCGCCCTTGAATTTACCAAGCCGGGCGGCGCGATCTATATCGCCCACGCGGACAGCTATGGGTTACTCGCCAGAGCTTGTGCCGCCTCGGCGGGTTGGAACATCGTTCAGTGTCTGATCTGGGTAAAGAGCGGTTTCACCCTCGGACGGCAAGATTACCAGTGGCAACATGAACCCATCCTCTACGGATGGAAGCCCGGCGCGGCGCATTACTGGCAAGCGGGCCGGGCGCAAAGAACCGTGATAGATGATGAGCCGGATCTCCAGAAGCTCGATAGCGCCGGCCTTATCCGTCTGGTCAACAATCTCCGCAATGATCGCGATACCACGATCATTCGCGAACCGCGACCGCAAGCGAACGCTCTTCACCCGACCGTAAAGCCCCTCCCGCTGGTAGCCCGCCAGATCTGGAATTCCTCCCAGCGAGGCAACACCGTACTCGATCTTTTCGGAGGAAGCGGCACCACATTTCTCGCGGCTGAGGAAACAGGACGCCGATGCGTCGCCACTGAACTTGATCCGAAATTCTGCGCGGTGATTCTCCAGCGACTGTCGGATCGCGGTCTCGCGGTGGAAAAGGACGTGACATGGATAATTCCGTAACACCTGAACTCGCCACCAAAGTTCTCACGGCCAATCTCCGCAACGTGATGTCCAAGATCGCGGCGGGGAAGACGCTCTCAAAAGACGAGCGTACCGAGATGGAGGAATTCGCCCGGACGCAAGACGATCTCCAGAAGTCCCGGCAAGCCGCGCTCATTCGCAAGTGGTCACAGGGCGGACGGCTCACATCGTCCGAAATCTCGGAGATCACCGACATCCTGCCTGAGCAGATTATCCAGGCGCATCAACGCGCCGAGCCAATTCCGAATCCTCTCCGGTCCGAGAACAATTACCTCCGCAAGCACTCGGAATACGCGATCATCTACGGTTTTGAAAAGCGCACCATCAAGCGCTGGATTCAGACCGGGCGCGAAGCGAACCCGCCTGAACTCCCCCCGCTCGACGATCCCTCTGCTATGCCCAGTTGGTGGGGGAAGTACATGACGTGGCGTGTACCCGATAAAATTATCGAAGCAGCCCGCGCCGCCAAAGCCGCCGAATCTCCCGCTCCATTGTCGCCTGTGGCCGTCCCAGTTCCCATCGATTCGCCGCTTCCTCCATCGCCGCCCGTTTCGGTTGAAGAATCTGGAGAGCTGGGGTTACAGGGATCTCTCGCCCGTCTGCGTGATGCCGAGCGCAAAGCCTACAACGCATGGCAGCTCGTCCTCTCCGCCGCAGAACCGAATGACGGCGAGATTAAAAACAAGCAGCGCATCTGGACCGACATCGCCGATCAACTTCGGGCCACGGAAAAAGCCTCCCCCGATATCCTGCAAGCTTCCGGCGATCTCGTCTCCAAGTCGGAATTGCAAAAAGTTCTCGCCGAAATTCACACCACGATTGCCCAAAGCTTTCGCGCCATGATCCGCCGCGTCCTCCCCAAAATTCAAAACCTCACTCCGACCGAAGCCGACGCGATCTGGAATGAGGAAGTCGACCGCGTCTTCGCCGCGCTCCGCACCAATGAGTTCACCGCGCCCATCCCTGAGTAGTACCGTCCGGGCGTTCGTCGTCGGCTGCATCATCGCGGCCTATCGCCCCCGGCCTACCCTCAACGTCTGGCGCTGGGCGGAGAAGTGGATCAACCTCGATCCGCTCGCCTCGCCCGCCTTCCCCGGCCAGTACGACTCCAGCATCAATCCGTACACGCGGTTCATTCAGGAATTCGCCACCGACCCCTACCACAACGAGTTCATTGTGATGAAGTCCTCCCAGAGTGGCTTCACCGAGGCGATCCTCAACATCATCCGCTATCTCGTGGCCAACAAACCCACGAATATTCTCTACGCCATCAACGCCCTCGACGAAGCGCGAAAAATCTCCAAGACCAGGCTCCAGCCCTCGCTCGAAAAATGCCCCGAGACGGCTCAGGCCATCGGTGAGAATGCCGACGACTTTGGCAACCTCACGATGTTCCTGCGCGGCATGGTGCTTTACATGATTGGCGCCCACTCGGCTGGCGCGTTCGCCAACAAACCCGTTGGCATGATCATCCTCGACGAACTCGACAAGCATCCCGTCGCTCCGGACGGCGAAGCGGAGACCATCGATCTGGCCCGCCAGCGCTTCAAGACCATCCCCGATGGGAAGCTCATCGCCCTCTCCACCCCGAAGAAAGAGGAGGACGTTACCTACCGAGAATACCTCACTGGAACCCAGCACAAATTTTTTGTTCCCTGCCCCCACTGTCAGGCCATGCAGGAGCTCGTCTGGCATCGCGTCAAGTTCGGCCACTGCATCGACATGCTGGGTGAGTACGATCTCGAACGCGTCAAGGTCGAGACCTATTACGAATGCGAAGCGTGCAAAAAGCCGATCCTCGAATCTCACAAAAACGAAATGCTGCAAGCGGGCGAGTGGCGGCAAACGAATCCGAAGCCGTTCCCCGGTCGGATCAGTTGCCACATCTCCGATCTCTATTCCCCGTTCGCGAACGCCACATGGGGAATGCTCGCGATGGAATGGATCAACGCGCAAACTTCCATCGTCAAGCTCCAGAATTTCTTCAACGGTCGACTCGGATTGCCGTCGAAACAACAAACCGCTGAGGTCAAAGAGGCGGACGTGGTCAAGCTCCGCGGTGCCTACAAGCGCGGCCAATGTCCGTTCGAACCCGTGCTCATCACCATGACGTCCGACAAACAAGGCGACGTGCTGAAGTGGACAAAAGCCGGATGGAAAGCAACCGGCGAATGCGCGATCATCGACTATGGCTATACGCTCGTGGAGGATGAACTTCTCGAAGAGATGGATGTCCCGGTCGAGTGCCTCGGCTCCACGCTTCGACCGACCGCGACGATTGGCTTGATCGATGAAGGCTTCGCACAAACCATCGTCCGCGATTTCGTCGTGCGCAGTGAGGGCCGATGGTACGCCTCGAAAGGTCGCGGCGGCATTCAAGTTAGGTCGACCGTCCACGAATCCCCCGCCGATCACAAGGACTGCAAGCTCACGATCTACCACTACGACGATGACGATTTCAAGAAGCAGCTCTATCTCTCCCGCATCGCCAAGTTTCAGGACATTCTCGACGGTAAGTGCCGCGTCCCGCGCCTCTGGCTCCCGGCCAACATCGATCAAGACCTGGTCGATGAACTCATCGCGGAGAAGTTGGTGAAGGAAAAAAACAAATGGGGATACACGAAAGAGATCTGGAAAAAGACCGGAGATAAGAACGACTTCGGCGACGCGGTGAAAATGCAGCTTGTGCTCTGGCACATCCTCGGCGCGGCTTATCAAGACTAACCCCTCCTACCTATGAAAGAAAACAACGCTTGGGATCTCCTTATTGCCGAAGCTAAACGGCTTGGTCATCTTCGCTTTTGCAAGGACGGCGTGGCTGTCCTCATTCGCGACGATCCCGCTCCTAAAGAAATATCAGCGACCGCTCCCGAGAGTACTCCGACAGATCAAAACCCGCTCCTCTGAAAAGGAGGTTTGACATTGACGCGCAGGCAACATGCCTGCATCTCGCGAAGATAACATAGCCATGGTGATCGAGTATCACCAAATCAAGGGGACTACTCTCGAAGCGTTGCGAACGCTTCACGACGCCACCGCCCTCGTGGCCTTCCAGCAAGTCACCATCACCGGCTCTGGTTTTGAAGGAGGGAATGCACTCGGTCAGATCACCTTTCCGCAGACCGATTATCTCGCCGCGATTCAGCAACTCATTCGCTCGCTGGACCCGACCATCCCGCCGCCGTTGACCCAGCGCGTGGCCACTTCCGACTTTAGCTACCGGATGGTGGAGACATGAAATCCAAAGCCACCGCATCCCGCGCTTCGCGACGGTCCTCCCGATCTCCAAAAGTTTCCACCGATACGCCTTTGCAGACGTCTGCAAAGGCGATGAGCTGGGGCGGCTCCGGATATCAAGGCGCGAATTTTTCCACGAATCGCGGCTACATCTACTGGCCCACGCTCGATCCCCGCCGCGAGATCGATACCTATTCCCGGCTGGAGATTGCCCGCCGCGTCCACTTTCTTTGTGCCAACACCGGATTCCCGAAGCGCATCATCGAAGGTCTCGCCAATCTCATCGTCGGCACCGGCCTCTCCCCGCAAGCCACAACGAAAGACAAGAAGTGGAATCAGCTCGCGCAAGACAGCTACTGGAGCCGTTCCCATTCCGCTTCGACCTATGACGTCTCCGCCCGCCTGACTGGAGTCCAGGCACAACGGCTCATGGTCAAGACCCGTCTGCGTGACGGCGATGCCGCCGTGGTTCTTTCCTCCTCACAATCCGGGGGAGCCCTGCGCGGTTTTTATTCGGGCATTCAGGTGGGCAATCCTTCGAACGCGAATAACGACGGCTGGATTGATGGACTCAAGACCGACTCCCTGAATCGCATCAGCGCCTATCGCCTGATGGACGCGAACGGCGAGAAGTCCACCGACATCCCCGCTGAATCGATGTGCTGGTTGGTGCGTTACGATTCGCCCGGTCAACTCCGCAGCATTTCCATTCTCGCCCACGCGGTCAACAAGATGGTCGACATCACCGAGATCGGAACGGCCACAACGCAAGGGATCAAGACCGCCGCGCAAGTCGGTTATTATATCGCCTCACAAGCCGCCGCCAACACCAGCGGCGGGAGCATGCTGCAGGCGATCAAGCAAGCGAAGCAAGCCGGGCTTCCCGTCCCGTCGAATGACGTCACCGCCCAGAAGATTTTTCAGGTTGGTTCAGGCGGCGAGATCATGGAGCTGCCCGTGGGTCGCGAGATCAAGACGCTTCTCGATACCCGTCCCCACCCGAACACGATGGAGTTTATCGATTACCTGATCCGTGACATTTCGTGGGGAACCGGCATCAGCTCAGACCTCCTGTGGAATATCTACAAACTCGGCGGAGCCAACACCCGCTTCGTCATGGCGGACGCGCAAACCTACGTCCAGACCGAGCAACAAGATCTCGTGGACACGTGGCTCGCCCGCGACTGGGTCTACCATTGTGCTAAGGAGATGAAGGCCGGTCGCCTCCCCCGCTGCAGCGATCCCTCGTGGTGGCTGCACAACTGGGTGACACCCGAGCGCATCACGGTCGACTTTGGCCGCGACGGTCAGGTCATTCTCAAGAAGTGGGCTTCCATGCTCCTTTCGACCGAGCGCGTTTTTCAAATGGCCGGTCAGGACGCCCGCGAAGAGCTGAGCAAGGAGATGGATCTGACCGTCTGGATCAAGGAGGAAATGGCGGCGCGAAAACTCACGCCCGTTGACTTCCAGATTTTCCGTAACAGCAACATCACTCAAATGCTCGCGCAGAATCCGCCGCCCGATCCGGAGACGACTCCCGCGACAAAACCGAATCCGACCGACACCCCTAACCCCGAAGAACCTACCCCATGAAATTTCCCCGTCTGTTTGAAAAAGTGTTTTGCCAGCCGTGGGCCATCCAGCCCGCCGCCCACTCCGCCGTCCGGTCGGTCTTGCTCCAGCGCATGAACGGCGCGAGCAGTCCGGTCAAAGTCGGGATGGTCGACGACGATACCGCTCCCGCCGATGAGGAGGCGTGGACTCCCTACTTCAAGGCGGGTAATCGCGGGGAAATCGCCGTCATTGAAATCGATGGGTACATCGGATCACACCTCTCGATGATCGAGCAATTTTGCGGCGGGTGCGACGTGGCCGCGCTCCGCATGGCAGTCGACCAGGCGGAAGCGGATGCCAGCATCGAGCGGATTCTGTTCTCCTTCAATTCTCCGGGCGGCACCATCACCGGCGTCCCCGAACTCGCCGCCCGAATCAAGGCCAGCGGCAAGCCCACCGTCGCCTTCACTGATTCGCTCTGCGCCAGCGCGGCGTATTGGCTCGCGAGCCAGTGCGACGAGATCTGGGTCACGCCCAGTTCCGATACGGGCAGCATCGGCGTTTACCTCGCGCTTCTCGATGAGACCGCCGCGATGCAGATGGAAGGGCTCAAGCTCGAACTCTTTCAGGCGGGCGAACACAAGGCCATCGGCATGCCGGGCCGTCCACTCACCCAGTCCGACCGCGAGATGCTCCAAGCCTCGGTCGATAAATCCTACGGTTGGTTCACCTCCGCCGTCACCTCTGCCCGCCCCGGCGTCACGCCTGAGACCATGCAGGGTCAGACATTTGACGGCGACGACGCGGTCGCTCGCGGCCTCGCAGACGGCACCGTGGACAGCCTCAATTCGCTGTTGAACGCACTGGCTGGGTTGACATCCGAAAAAACGCAATGAAACCCACCACGCTCATTTCTCAGGTCAAGACGGCGTTGACCTCCGGCTCCGCAATGGCCGCTGCCCTCGAAGCCGCGAACGGACAAGTCGCACTCCTGACCACGAGCGTTACCACGCTCACAGGGGAACGGGACACCGCCCTTGCGCAGGTCGCAAGTCTGACCACGGAAAAAGCCGCCGCGCTCCAGAAGATCACCGACCTGACCGCATCGCAGGCAGATTTCGATCAGCGCCTCGCCGCTGCCGTCGCGGATCGCATCGCCCTTTCCGGCTTCCCCGCCGATCAACTTCCCGCCCCCGCCGACAAGCCCGCCGCGTCGAGCGAAGAGGATATGATCGCCGCGATTGACGCGGAAAAGGACCCCGTCAAACGCTCCGCCCTGTTCGCCACCTACGAGAAAAAATTCCTCTAACTGCCGAGGAGATTAGGCAGAACCCCCACCCACCCCAAGAAAATCAGGAGATAAAAGAATATGGCCAATAGCTTCGGCACCCTCAGTGTAGCAGTCCTCGCGCTTCGCGTGATGGCTGGAATCAAAAAGCGTTTCCCGCAACTCGCCCTCGTGGCCACCGATCTGTCGGACGGTCAGGCGGACTTCGGTCAACCCATCATCGCCAAGGTTGTCACCGTCCCCACCGTTTCGGACTACCACGCCACGAATGGTTACGTCCCCGGAGACGCCGCCACCGTCGACGTCCCCGTCACCATCGACAAGCACAAGCACGTCTCCCTTTCCTTTGGTGAACAGGAGATGTCCGGCACCAAGCGCAACTTGGTCGATGAACAGGTCGACGCCGCCGCTTACGCGCTGGGCCGTCAAGTGCTGGTGGACCTCGGCGCGTTGATCACCGTGGCCAACTTCCCAGTCGCACAGGAGACGGTCAAGACCGTCGCGAACTCCGACCGCGCCGCCCTGACCGCCATGCGCAAAGTGCTCGGCACTCGTGGGGCTCCGCCCATCGGTCGCTACGCGCTGGTGAATTCGGACGTGTTCGAAGTCATGTCCAATGACGCGAAGATTACCTCTTCGGACTACGTCGGAGAGAACAAGCCCGACATGGTCGGTGGCGTGCTCCGCAACGTCAGCGGCTTCGAGCAAGTCGTCGAATGGCCGGAAATGCCCACGGGTGAAAGCCTCACAGGTTTTGCCGCCACCAAGGACGCGCTGGTTGTGGCCAGCCGCATCCCGAAAGATCCGGCCTTGCTCGTGAAGGGATTGAACATCCCCGGTACGATTGAAGTCTTCACGGACGCCGCGACGGGCATGAGCCTCATGGGCCGGTACTTCTACGACATGAAGCTTGGCAAGCTGCAGCTCACGCTCACGTGGATGTACGGTGTGGCCAAGGGTGTTGCCAATCACGGCCAGCGCCTCGTCACCGCGGCGAACGTCTAATCCTCCTAATCCTCACCAATCAAAACCATGTCACGAGTCATCATTGCTGTGGGCCGCTCCAAGGAGGGAGCGGCCATGGACGTCGGACTTTACACGGGCGAGGACGCGGACGCCGCCATCTCCGCCGTCGACAAGGCCGCGCAGTCCGGTCGGATCGTCTACGCGGAAATCTACCGCGACCCGATCTACTGGAAGCGGGAAGACTTCTCCCACCTTCCCGCTGAAAAGGAGCGAGCCGTCGCCCGCGCCGCCGCGCTGAAAGAGCTGGAGGCCGAGAAAGCCGCTGCCGAGAAAGCCGCTGCCGAGAAAGCCGCTGCCGAGAAAGCCGCTGCCGAGAAAGCCGCTGGCCCTCCTGAAAAGGAAGCTCAAAAAACGACTTCCAAAAAATAACCTCTTCCCCCGGTTAACGAGTGCATAGACGGGCAGGTCCGGATCTCCGCAATGGAGTCTGGACCTGCCTCATTTTTGTGACCTTTGACTTCTCTGCCTCATTATGAACGCCGCTTCCGTCCAAAGCTTTAACGCCCTCGCCCTCGCTACCCTCTCCGATGTCTGGGGCGAACCCATCATCCTCGGCAGCGTGGAAGGTCGCGGGATGCTTACTGTCCTCTCCCTTGACGAAGTGATGCAGGAGGCGGGCTCTCAGGATCTTCGCCAAGGCAAGCTCCACGTTCGCCAGAGTGATTACCCCACGCCGCCTGCCACGGGAACAATCGTCACGGCTCGCGCCCTGCAATGGCGGACCGAAGAGTGCCGCGATGACCGCTACGCCCGGCAATGGATCATCCCCCTCCGCGAGGTGGCATGAGCGATGGCATCACGGTCAAGCTCGATGCGGGCGACTTCATTTCGAAGCTCGTGATGTGGCGCACGTTCTCCGGTCAATCGATTCCCGAGGTTCTTAAAAAAGGGGCTCGCCTTGCCGCCGTCTCCCTCGCCACCGCCACGCAGCCTTACGGTCTCGGCGATGACGCAAAGAAGATGGGCCAGAATGCCGTCTCTGCCGACATCCGCAAGGTCTACGGCAGCGCGGCGGAAATCTACGGGCAGCTCAAATCCAAAAACATTCACGAAGCCCGAGGCTTCTGGAAAGCCTTTCAGGGAGGCGATTACCCCGCCGCCGAAAAAATTCTCCGCCGCGTTCAACTCCTCGACTCCAGCACTTCCATCGACCGGTTTGACCAGGGCACCGCCCACCGCTCCCAACGCAATAATCGCGGGCGCGTCAGTGGCAAGCCCGGCTCCCGGCCTCACGTCATGATCGTTCAGAAATGGAATAACGTGAAGAAATACAGTGCCGTTGTGCAAAAGCGCGTCGGCTTCGCCAAGTCTGGCTGGGCCGCATGCGCCCGTCAGCTTGGCAACACTCGCGGCATCCCCGGCTGGGTGACTCGCAACAAAGGCCCCGGCTTCGTCATCGATCACACCTCCCATGCCGATCATCCCTCCATCGGTCTCGTGAACGAAGTCGCCTATATCGCCTCGATCCTTTCCCAGTCCGAAGTGGATAAAGCCATCCGTATCACGGGCGACCGCATCATGCGCGAAATGAAATATGAAATCGCCGCCACGCGACGCAAGGCCGGACTCCGCTAATCTTCCCTCCCTCATACCTAGAACTTAGAACCCCGTACTTGCTTATGCCCGCCCCCGACATTGAAACCCTCTTCGACCTCGAAACCGCCGTGATCTCTGCCCTGAAAACCATCCTCCTCGCGCATGGTTGGACGCCCTACGGGATGCGCGAAGCGGGCGAGAAGCGCACGCCTTTCGTCAATCTCAGCTTTGATTCGCAAGGTGTCACCGAGCATGAGGGCATCCGCCCCGATGGCACGCTCTACTACGATACGTGGCGCGGCACGATCACTTCCGAAATCATCACCAACCGCCGCAGTCCCGGTCAGGGTCACGCGAAGATCGTGGGAGGCTACCGCTGGTTCATGATGAATGTCCCTACCCACTTCACGCCCGCCGTCCTCCCTTACCACAGCATCGCCTACCTCATCGAGCGCCCCACCAAGCCCGGCATTGAAGCGGACAAAGAGGAAGACAAGACCGCCATCGAACACGAAATCATCGTCTCGATCCGCCCCGAGGCGTGGCCCGTTACGCCGTGACCGTTTGACACCACACCTCCCGCAGAAACCTTAACCCCACCCCTCCACGATTATGGCAGCTATTAAAAATGACGGTTCCATTCCTTACGGCTCAAAAGTTCTCACCATCGCGACCGTCACCTACGTGGCCGACTCCATCAAGGTGAGTCGCCCCTCCAAGGTGATTGAACGCACCAACGAGATCGACGAGCCCTCCGGTCAGGTCATCATCGGCGGTTTCGTGACGGGTGACGCGACACTCCAGCTCGCCACCGCCGCCACGGCCTATCCGCCCCTCGGCTCGGAATTCACGATCACGCTGGATACGGTGATCGGCGCGGAGACCTTCATCATCACTGAACGCGACGACGCCGTGGCCAAGGGCGACGAAACCAAAGTGCCGATCAAGTTCCGTAAAAAGATCAGCGATTAACAGCGTCCCCGCCCCGCGCCCGGACCCGGCCTGTGCCGCGTCCGGGCTTTCCTTGCCATGAACCTCCTCGACATCCCCGGTTACCGCGAGGCGCTCGAAGCCGAGGCCGATTCCCGCGCCGCCGCGTTCCTCGCGATTCCCTATTTCATTTGCGGTGTGGAGATCCATGTCCTCACTCCCCGGCTGGAACTCATCCTCGACCAGGCGCGGAGTCCGTTCTTTCACGGGGGTAGTATCCGCCCCGAGCACATCGCGCAGTTCCTCTGGATTCTCTCCCCGCGCTTCTCCCGCGATCCCAAGGCCCGCGCCCGCTTCGTCAAAAAAGTCTGTGCTCCCCTCCCCTATCAACCTGCCGTCGACGCCATCAACGCCTACCTCGTGGACATGTACGCCGACGCGCCGCCCGCTCCGGTCGAGCGACCCGGTTGCTTTCGTCCGTCCTATTGGTCCATCGCGGCGGATCTGGTCGACAACTTCGCAACCGAGTACGGCTGGACGGTTGATATCAGTCTGAACCTGTCATACCCGATTATTTGGCAGCTCGTGAACCGCCAGCGGTGGCGGTGTAATCCCGATGCGATTTTCATTAACCCCTCCGACAAGGTGCGGCGTCTCGGTCTCCCCGAACAAAATCAAAAGAAAGCAACGTCATGAGTGAACGCGTCGAAGGCTGGCTGGGTCTGAACGTCTCCGATTTCAATAAGAACCTCTCGGAGTCGGCGGGTAAGTTGAAAAAGTTTGAGCAGAGCGCACACAGCGCAGGCGGCTCCCTGAAATCGTGGGCAGAGGGCGCCACCGCGTCACTCAAAAAGTATGGCGGAGCCATGCTTGGAGTGTGGATCGCTGTTACTGCGGTAGTGGCTGGGGCGCTGAGCAAGTTCAAAGGGATCGCTGACGAGCTGGATAAAATCGGAAAACTTTCCAGTAATACAGGCCTGAGCGTCGAATTTTTACAAGACTTAAAACTGAATGCGGACCTTTCCGGAGTGAGTTTGGATGGTGCGGCATCGGCATATGGAAAGTTTAATAAACAACTTCAAGGCACGCCGGGAAAAGAATTTTCCGATACACTAAAAACCATCGGGGTGTCAGCGGAATCACTCCGCGCTATGTCTCCTGACGAGACATTAGAAGCGGTCGCAAAAGCGATGGCGGGATTGGAGAATCCTGCCGAGAAGCAGGCAATCGCCATGCAGCTCTTCGGTAAATCGGGAACAGAAATGATTGCCTTGCTCGATCAAATGGCGGGAGGAATGGAACACGTCAAAGGGCTCTCTCGCGCTGAGATTAAGGAGATCGAGGACATGAATGACATGTTCACTCGACTCGGTAATTCCTTGCAGCTTCTTGTTGCGCGACTCCTTCCTGTATTAGCGCCTTATCTGGAACAGGCGGCACGCGGAATGAATTCCGCCGCTAGTGGTGCGGACACCCTTGGAACCGTGCTTAAATTCGTACTTAACGTCGCCGGTTTTTTCTGGCTTACATTCAAGACCGCCGCAAACACAGCTTCAATACCAATCTCGATGGCGATCCAAGGCGTCATCAATCTCGGCTCCGCTCTAAAAGCAGTGGCCAATCGCGATTTCAATTTAGTCTCAGAAATCTTCAAAAAGAACCAGCAAGACATGCAGCGTATCGCGGTCGAATCAGGCAAGAGAATTGTCGATGATACCAAGGTATGGACCGATTCCGTTCTAGCGCTCCAGAAAAAAACAGAGGAGTCTCAAAAGAAAAAAACAAGCACCGCCCCAACCTCTGTGACTGACGAGATGCTGGCGGCTCTTGAAGAGCTAAGTAAGCCTGAAGAAAAGCTCGCCGCGCTTCGCCGAAAAAACGCGCAAGCCCAGTTGGATGACGCGGCCAAGCTCCTTGCTCTTGAGAAAGAAATAATTACGGCAAAGGAGGACCAATCCCACTTTAGCAGCTTAGCTCGCGGCGCGTCGGACGACAAATCCAAGAAGTGGTTTCAGAAACAGGCTGACGATTCCGCGATTCGTGGCGAGGAACTGATCGGTGAAAAAAACGCCCTCGTCAAGAAACAGGATGAGGAGCGACTCAAGCTGGTTGAGGCTATTACTAAGGCCAAGGAGGATGCGGCTCTCGCAGAAATGACCAACGCAGAAAAACTCGCCTACTTAGAAGCCCGCGCTCAGGAAGCAGCGATTGAGGCCGCCTCACTCGAAGGAAATGAAGCGCTTGAGGCCCGGAAGCGCGAACTCGATCTCACAAAAAAAATACAGGATGTAAGAAAGGATATAGCGACCGACCAGAAGAAGGTCGACGACGCCCAGAAGGCTGTGGCGGACGCGCAGAAAAAAGCCGCCGATGCCGAGAAAGACCGCCTCCATTCCAGCCTCGGCGACATCGCCAAGCAAGCCTCTGGTTCAGCCGGCTACCGCGCCCGCCGCGCCCAGAAGCTGGAAGAGCAGGCCCGCCGCGATCAGCAGTTCAGCGAACAGACCAACGATCCGGAGCAAAAAAAGCAGGCGGAGGAACGGGCGAAGAAGCGACTCTCCCAAGCTGACTCCCTCCGCCAGAAAACCGCTGGCCTGAAAGACTCTGAAAAAGATCCATTCAAAGCTTACAAGGAGGCTCAGCGAGAGACCGAAGAAAAGCTCCAACAGATCCTCGACCAGATCAACAAGCCGTTGACAGCTCGGGTGAATCAGGACGGCACCGCCACCGTGACCCAATCATGAGCCGCATTTTCGATGGAGATTTCACCGTTGCCGCCGCCGTCTCCCAGCGGCTCTTCGAGTTCCCCTTTATGGGCGATCTGACGTCCTGCACTTTCAAGCAGACCTTCATGATCGACGCGGAGCATTACGCCCCGCTCCCGCTCAGCACCCGCGATACCGTCCGCAACGATATGTTCCTGGTCGCCGAGGACGGGCAGCAAAATATCGGTGGCGGGATCATCACCTTCGACCGCACCTACGCCACGATTCCCCTCTCGCGGAATGATTACGAACCCTATGCCTGGACCGCCCCGGCGTTCGTCGATGCGAATAGCACCCTCGAACGAATCGCGGTCGCGTGGAAGCGCATGGGCTCGCTCGACCGCATCTCGGTCCCCGGCACCTATGCCCCCGGCATGACGGTGACGGTTTCCCAGCGCTCTGCTAATAATCAGGTGGCCGTCACGCTCACTACAAACCTTGAAGTCTACGGCAGCTATTCCGTCTCGCGCACCGTCGAGGCCATCGGCACCGAAGGCTTGAACGGCCCCTACATCGACGTCGCGAACCTCCCGTGGAAGCTCTCTTTCGGAAATACCAACATCGGCTATCCGCGCTCCACCGTCACCCTGCCCGCTTCCAATCGCGTCGAGAAATCCCTCGTCGTCTCCAGCCGCTGCCAGTACGACTACTTCCTTCCCGGCGTGACGGCGGGCATCGCCCAGCCGGAGGATATCGATATCTACCAGCGTGCCTTCTTCTATACCACCGCCACCGGCGCGGAGACGAACTCCCTGTCGAGCTCCACCTCGCCCACGGTCGCCGTCTACAAGACATGGATCAGCTCTCGTCAGGAACTGATCCCGGAGCCGTCCGACATCAGCCGCTGGATGGGCAATATCTGGCAGCGCAAGACGCGCTACATCAAGGCGCAATAACCGCCATGTTCCGCCCGGTCGAATTCATCCTGCAGCCGCCCCGGCCCAAGGCGATCCTGTTCACCTTTGCCAACCGTCCCGACGACGATGTCTGTCTGGCGGTCAATGGCCGGATTGTTTTAGACCCGCAGCGTAACCTCGGCTGGTATGGCGATTTCTCGTGGGGCTACAGCGGCCCCCTCTTCGTCGCGGATCGGATCGAAGTCTCCACCTTCGACGGGTGGGGCGGCGCCTGGGTGAACTATCCTTGGTCCGTGCGGATCGAGTATGCCAACCAAGAATCCCTTAGTTTTAAGGGCGGCGAGAATCGCACCGGCAATAGCATCGCCGCCAATCCCGGAACGAACCCGAACTACTACTCCGATCCGCCCACGTTTCGGGCTTATTACCCTAACGGCTCGTTCCGGATTCCACCCCCGCCCTCGTGGCCCTGCCCGCCCGAGCTGGAGTTTTATAACAGCTACGCCCTCGCCTCCCCGACGCACGCCGTGAAGGGTTGACATCCCGGCTGAACTCGATGGCCATCCGAATCTTCGTCGACAAGAATGCCAAGTCGATCACCGAGTCCCTCGTCCAATCCGCTGAACTCTTCACCAAGATCTCCGGGCTGCCTGACATGGTGCTTGGCGATAATCGCGTCTGGGAGGTAGCCATCGTCGATTCCTCGACGAGCGTGAATAGCTACGCCGCCGAATCCTCCAACGCGGCGTATAATATCAAGATCGCTATCGGCGTTCTTGGCAATCCAAACCCCGCCACCTTTCAGGACACATGGACCTTCGTCGACATCAATTTCCGCTCCGCGAAACTCGATATGGCCGTCGATGGCGTGGCGGACCTGTTGGCCGGCGCGGCGGAAAAAGCCGCTGTCTTTGAAGTCGAAATCATCACCCCGGATGGCGATCACAACACCATCTGCCAATTCCCGATCAAGATCCGCAATCAGGTCATCCCCGGCGCTCCCATTCATACCGGTACGGTCGATGAAGCTTTTCCGATTGCTGACTCGGATTATTACTACCCCAAATTTCTCCCCCTCGTCACCGGACTGGTCGGGGGCGGTTCCACTAATCTCGACGGCGTGATCACGGCGGGCGGCATCGTCCGCCCGAAATCCTTCCGCCGCTTCATCACCACGGAATTCACGAACGGGAAGCTGAACGAATTTCAGTTCTGGCCCGCCACCGGGCTGGCTCCCGACGATGTCGACATCATCGCTCCCGACGATTTCAACGCCTCCACCAACAACTATTACTGGATTCGCCGCGCTTAATTTTATGAACTCCCACGACCGCTCCTTGCTCCTCGCCCTCGCCACCTGCCTCCTCGTCTGGATTCTCTTCGCCCCGCGAGTCCGCGCTCAAGAGTCCCGCGCTCTCCAGAACCAGCCCAACACGTTTACCAAAACAAATACGTTCAGCGGACCAGTAAATATGACGGGGAACTTGAAATACTCCGTTCCCACGGGGACTTATCTTCTCGCCTCATTTACTGAGGGGGCAGGATATACTGGAATTGGCGTCCGCCTTTATGCTGCGCAAGACGGGATTAACCCCCACATTATCAGTAACACCTATTCTTACATCGTCGCCGCCGATGGGGTCTATCCCACGATTCGAGACCCCAAGATTCTCCGAGTGAATGGCGCGTTCTATATGGCCTTCACCACAATGTTTCCCGACCCCTTTGCCGTGCCAACTTATTCGGCCAAGTTCGGCATGGTGACGTCTCCTGACGGAAAGACATGGACCAACATCACCACTCCCGACATGACTTCATTGCTCGACCCAGCTAATCACTGGCTCTGGCATAACGGGGTGCAGCAAGTAGACGATCAACTTTACGTCTTCACCTCGTCGGCGGATGCGCCGACGAAGTCATGGGCCGTCCCATTCTATCCGGCAGGGGCGAGTACTACCTTTGGTACGCCAATCCAGATCACCGGCACGTTCTCGGGAAACAAGTGCCACGTACAGTCCATCGTGAAAATCGGATCGGTCTATCATGCGATTGGCTCCGATTACGGTCCCGGACTGGCGATTTTTCACGCCACCAGTTCCAGCCCCTTTAGCGGTTATAATGGTTATTCGGTGATTAGTACGGGCGAAGGGGCTCCCTTGCTTGTAACCAATCTGGATGGTGCGCCGCATCAAACCCCCGATGGAAAATATCAGTTTTACGTGTTCGTGCTTGGCTCCGCTCTTCTGAAAAGCACGACCGACTTTGCCGCTTTTACAACGCAAACGGTGTCGAGTTATTATTATTCGAACCCGGTGGGTGATTACTTTCACAATTGGGGTGCAACTTTCGTCGACGATATCGACACGGAATTATTCATCACGGCGGCACAACGGGAGGTTTTGGCGGATAAAGCTTCGGCCAACGCGGCTCGCACTCTCTTAGGGACCACCACGCAATCCGGCGCGCTTCGATTCTCGAGTCCGGATGCCATCATCAACTTTGGTACGGCTGGAACGATCAATGACGGCAAGGTGAATCGCCTTCGCCTCTACGATGATGGTGATTTTGTTTACGGATTGACCGTGCACTCGTTTGAGTTTGGCTTCTGCATTGGAGCGGGGGGAACCTTCCATTTTCGCACGGGAGCAACCTCGATCACCTCAGGTACGGACATTGCCACCTTGAACAGTAGTGGTGATTTCGCGCCGATTGGAAACCTCGTTTTGAGCGGGACAGGCAAAGGGGTGACCTTCGCCTCCACGTCCAAGATTCTTTCCGGCGCTGGTTCGCCGGAGAGCGCGGTGACGGCCCCGGTGGGCTCACTTCACCTGCGTTCCGATGGAGCACGCGGCTCGACGCTTTACACGAAGGAATCGGGTACGGGCAACACGGGATGGGTCGCCGCTTTAACGGTATCGAGTGGTGATTTCTCCATGATCGCAGGCGAGGATCTCTCGGCCAAGGTCGGTTACCTCGTCGAGGTCCGCGATGCGTCCGGTACGGCCAACGCCTACCTTCCGAATGCGATCACGGACCTGACGTTTTTCGTCGTCACCTCGGGCGGCTCCGGATCGGGCACAAGCGTCACGCTTCGCCCCTTCGACGCGAGCCAGCCGCAATACGCCTACCTGAAGGGGACGTGCGTTCCCGGCGATCAGCTTGTTTTGGCGGACACGGCCACGTCGGCGGACAAGGGCAAACTGCGCAAGATCCCGAGCGCGGCGGGCTCCTACCGCGTGATCGCCGTTGCCCTGGAATCCGGCTCCGATGGCCAACTGATCCGCGTGCTCCCCGTCCCGGTCGGTGTCGTGACGATGTAATTCCCCATCCACCCTTCTTTATGAATCCCGCTCAGGAGAAAAAATTCAACCAGTTGTGTGAACGCACCGAGCGCATGGAACGCGCTTTGATGGGTGACGAAGGCATGGAGATCAAAGGTATCGCCTTTTTCACGTTCGACAACCGCCGCCGCGTGGCCCGGCTGGAGCGCATTCTCTGGATCGGCAGCGGCGTGGTGGCGACAGTCACGGCGGTTTACACCTTCGTGAAGGACTGGTTCCCCCGCCTGCACCCGTAGTGTTGACAGCCCGCGATTTCCGAACCCTTCAAACGCAATCAGAAATTCAACCCTCACCCGAAAGAAAATTCCCATGACTCTCCAACGCTGGGCCAAGTCCCTCCTCGCCGCCTTCATCGGCGGTTTTGTTAATGCCATCACTCTGATCGTGGTCGACCCGCTGAAGTTTAACCTGACGGACGGCTGGCGTTCCCTCCTCACGGCCTGCACGGTCTCCGCGCTGGTCTCCGCCGCGTTCTACCTGAAGCAGAGCCCAGTCCCTCCGGACGAAGCACCTGCCGTCGATTCGAAGATCAACAAGGCCGCGCTCTTACTAGCCCTCCTTCTCCCCTTCGGTATTCTCGGCGGATGTGCCGCGCTGGACTCGGCGTCCACCGCCGTCACGTCGACCACAGTCCAGACCAACGCGGTGATCCAGAACGGCGCTCAAGTCACCGCTTACGGTTTTTCGTGCTGGGTGCTTTCGCTCTCGAAGGGTGATGATACCGATCTCGCGGAAAAGAAGGCGATCCTCTCCAGCGTGGTGACCTACCTGAAGCTCGCCCAGACACAGGGCTTCACCGCCGCGTCTGTCGTGAATGGGATGGTGACGCTCCTCCCCGCGAAAGACCACTGGAAGACGTTCACGGATGCGATGAGTGATGTCCTGGTCATGCTCTCCGCCGACGCGGTGAAGAGCGCCCTCACCGGCTTCACGACTGGGATCGACGCGGCCATTGCCGCCTACTAACCATGGCTACGCTCGCCGCCTTTTTTTCGTTCCTCGGTTCGTTCTTTTCGTGGAAGGCCAAGACGGCCCCGACCCCGACCGAGGCCGAAATTCAGGCGGCACGAAAGGAACGCGATGACGAACTCCAATATAATGCGGACGCTGTGCGTTATGGTGTTGATCCTGTCTCTGGCCGCGTGCGCTACCCCGCTGACAAATAGCGGCGTGGTCACCAACGGCTCCAGCGCCCTCACCACGCATCCCGACTTCGAAGCCGCCCGCCAAGCCTATCCCCGGTTGATCAACGCCCTCCTCGACGAAAACACCCGCCTTCGCGCTGAGATCAAGGAGCTGAAAGCGAAATGACTCCGCAAAGCCTGATTGCGGCGGTGGCGGAAAAAGAACTCGGCGTTCACGAGACCTCGCCAAATCAGGGACCGGGCATCGCCAAGTACTGGCTCGCGACGACGTACCCGAACGGGATGATCGACCGGCAGCCGTGGTGCTCCGCCTTCGTCTCGTGGTGCGTTCAGGAGGCCGATCAGCTCTCTCCCCTCCTCTCGCTCCCGATCCCGCCGCGTTTCCCCGCTGTGGCGCAATGGCGGGCGTGGGCGTTGGCGAATGGCTGCGAACTCTTCACCTTCTCAGATCCATCGTACATCCCCATGGCGGGCGATATTCTCGTCCTCTCCCCCAAGGTCTCTCACATCACGATTATCGTTCGCGACGGCTGGCAGTCGACTCCGGACGGTCGCGCCGCCGCCACGGTCGAAGGCAATAGCAACGATGATGGCAGCCGCGATGGTCGCGAAGTGGTCCGCCATCTCCGCCACCCTTCCCGCTTCCCCGCTGCCACGGCCCTCCGCCTCCCGGCCCGTGCGCTCCCGGCTTAATCATGACGTCCGACGATGAACACGAAATCGCTCTCGCCTACGAGTTTATTACAGGCTGGGAGACGGTGAAGTTTATGGCACTCCTCAAACGTCTCCTCGCCCACGCTCGCTATCGTGTCGCCCTCGCCGTCCAAGGGAAAGGCCATCATGAATGAACCAACTGAGATCCAGAAAACCGCCCTATTCAACCACCACGCCGACACGCTCCATCGGCAGCTCAACTCCGCTCGAATCCGGCGCACACAAAAGCGACTCGCCACCAGCGAACGGCTTGCGGCCGCAATTCCAAAGCCGCCTCCACGTCCGTCATCCTGAGCGAAGTCGAAGGATCGGGCAAGGGGGTGGTTTTGATCAACGCGCCTGTCTCGTTTCGCTCACGCTGTATAGATTCTATATAGCATTTTCATATAGACATGTACTATAGAAAATAATTCTATACTGTAGATTTCTATATTGTTTCAAGTCGGCACGAAAGATGCCGTAGCAGATAGTATGAAGACCATTTTTTCCAACATCACCGCCACTCCCCGCTTTCGTTCGACCGTCCAGCCCGCCACGCTCCGCCTCTGGAATCGCGGCGGCGCGACCATCCCGAATTTCAACCTCTGGACCGTCAAGGAACTCCGCGCTGAACTCACTCGACTCCAGCTTCGCGGGCGTTCCAAGGCCAAGCGCAAGGCGGACCTGATTACCCTCCTCACCCGCTATGCGGAGAAGATGGTATTAAAAAAGGGCGTCGGTATTACCGGCACCCTGTAAGTAGATTCTCTTTACGACTTACCACTTGTAAGTGGGAGCACTCCCGCTGCTAAAGCCCTGCATCATAGTCGTGCCATGGGCGAGCAGCTTCGGTCCCTCATACGTCGCCCCCGCCTTGTTCTGGAGTAGCTCCGGGGCAGCGGTGACAAACACGTAGTAGTCATGCCCGCCGCTGGCTGTGGGCAGGTTCCGAAAAAAGCGCATGCCTTCGGTGGGGAATTCCACATAGATGTTGTTTCCTTTTTTATCCCAGAGATTGCAGGAGCCGAGCGTGGCGGAGAGCTGCTTGATCTCGCTCCGATATTCGAACCGCAGTTTCAGGATTGCGGTTTCGTCGAGGGAGTAGAGTTCCTCGTTGATCTTGTCGATGGTCATCGTCCGCACTGCGTTGCTTTGGGCGTGGATGGGTTGCATGGTCCACACTGTCAGGGCGACCATAAAAAACAGAAGGAAGGTTTTCATGGGATCACGCTAGGATTTCGGCGTATCACCCGTCAAGTAGTTCTTATATATCAACTCAGAACCATCCATCGCCGGTCTCCATCCGGGCTGATTTTAAGTATCACGCTAATTTCTTTTTAGAAAAGTAACTCACTTTATTTGACTTCGGAAGAAATTCGGTAGGCACCTTATCTAGTCCACCATAAACGGAAGCAAGGTTAGAAAGGAATTTTTCCGCCACGTGTTTCTTAGCGCCGTCAGTTTCAGATAGGAGATAGAGTTCTCCCCCGTTCATGTCTGCTTGCAGACATAAGTTTTCAATCGCAAGCCTTATAAGCTCAGAAGGTTTTCTTTTAGACCTCCTAGCTAAGTCCTCGAGAGCAGTTCTCTCATCCTCGTCGAGTCGAATTGTAAATGACCTACTTTTCACGCATCGCAAAGTAAATACATGTAATGCGAAATACAATATAATTTTTTTATTGCAATGTCCTGCAATTTGTCTTACGTTTTGCCTTGCATGAAAAACTTAACAATCCGCTTACCGGAGGACACTCGCGGAGAATTGGACCGTGTTGCCGAAGAGAATGGCTTAAAGCCGACTGATGTTGCGCGAATGGCCATACGCCGACTCTTACTGTCTGTGAGACGCGGGGATCTCGTTGCGTTAACGGGACATATTAAATGAAAAATCCACCAGAGATGACAATGGAGGACATGTGTTCACCCCTTTCCCGCATGGAGAAGTTTAACTTTTCCCAGTTTGCGCATGGCCTCTCAGTTACTCCCGAACAATGCACGAGATTTGCAGTGCGACTCGTGATGGCGGAATGGACGCATGAGATCAACTTAGACGACAAAACCGTCATTATGCGTCTAGGAACCGGCACTACTACCCCGAAAGCCTAAACCCGCACTCCAGAACCAAAAAGGAAACAGCCCAATGACTACCATCCAACTCCTCGAAGCCTTCACCAAACGCGTCACTCCCGCCGCCGTCCATCTGGTAGCGGATCTGGAGTGCGGACGCCTGACGGAAATTCAAGCCCTGCAGGGCGCGGTGGAGTTGGCCGTCAAGGCTTCTCTGAAAGCGTCTTTAACAGCGGCTTCAGATCCTCAACCGCATCCCGTACCTCAGCCAGCACATTCCGGCTCGAAGAAATCTCGTGAGAGACGTCCAGCGCCCGGATCGCGGCCTTAACTTCGTCCAGTTTATTTAGAATCAACTGCACTTGAGAATCGGTCATACCTGAATCCTACCACCTCCGTTTCCACCCCGAAAGTCTAAACCCGCATGAAACCGGAACTCTTCAACTTCGAGGAAACAGCTCAATGACTACTCAAGATTTTCCAGATCCTTCAGATCCCGGCGATCCATCTGGGCGGCCAGACCGGGATCAATCGCTTCGGCGGCGGTCAGCGCGGCTTGTAGATTGCGAGCGTAAGCTGCAGCGAGTGCTTGATTCGCTCTCGCGTCCGCTGTCGGCACGAGTACTTCCTGCAGCGCTTCCACCAGCGCCTTCAGTTCCAAGTGTCGCGCAAGCTGTGCGGTTATTAATCCTTGCAATCCGGCAACTCGGTCGCGCCATTCGCTCCGCTCTTCTTCGTCCATCTTCGAATCCTACCACCTCCGTTTCCACTCCGAAAGCCTAAACCCGCATGAAGCTGGAACTCTTCAACTTCGAGGAAACGCCCGTCCGTGTCGTCGTGAAAGACGGCTCCCCGTGGTGGATCGCTGCCGATGTGTGCCGCGTTTTGGAAATCGTTAATTCCAGCCATGCCATCTCTCGCCTCGATCCTGATGAAAAGGGGGTCGCTAATAGCGACACCCTTGGTGGAAACCAGAAGGTGAGTATTGTTTCCGAATCCGGCCTGTACGCGCTGATCTTCAAGAGCCGCAAGGAAACGGCGCGGCGCTTTCGCAAGTGGGTCACCGCCGAAGTGTTGCCCACCCTGCGCCGGACGGGTCGCTTCGCAGTGGATCGCGAGGAGGTGTCCCTCTTCGACTGGATCGAATCGCACCGCGTTCCGCTGAAGGAAGCGCTTCGGTTTGGCCGGATGGCGCGAACCGCCGCCCGCGAGATGGGGTTCCAGCCCCGCGCCACGGAAATGACAGGTTCATGGAAATCGTTCGACAGCGCCTTTCTGGATTGGCTCTGGAGCCAACGCGATGAGTTCCCGCTTCCCCTCCCCACGGCCAGCCGCTGTTCGCACGAAACGGATCGCTCCGCGCTATGGCGGGAGTGGGCGCGGCAAGGCCAGATCCTGACGAACTTCGACCAGATCATTCAGACCTGCCGGGAACTGGCTCTGTTTCGCGAGTGGGTCCCGGACCACTACGCCCCGCTTTCTCCCGCCCAACGCTCCGGTTTCGGTCTCTGGCTGTCCCATCAGGACGGCTACGCGGAGGCCGGAATCCGCATGCGGCTGCGCGGGCATAACCGTCAACGTCAATTCGTCCTCGAAAGGAGTCTCACTTGAAAACCTGTGAAATGAACATCCGCCTCAAGCAACACGCGGAGGCGTTCGACAAAGCCGCCGCCGACTTGAAGACGGAACACGCCGCCCAGTTGATCCAGCGGATGGAGGATCACCTCCGGACGCAGCTCTGGAGCCGGGGAGCGCACGGTCTGATTGTCCGGGTTGCTCCGTCGACGGCTGCACCCGGCATGGTGACGATTACCCTCTCCGCCGTGAACGAAGCCACCGTGGTGCTGAATCAGGAGGATTGCGACCGCCTCTTGGAGATCCTCTACCACCGCGTCTCCGCCCGTGACGTGCTGGCTCTCGCTACCGAACTCAAAACAAGCTGAAAGGAAAAAATATGCCTCGCGCCGAACTCAAGCACGAACAACTCGATCTCACTATTCTCGACCGCGTCAGTGAAGCCGACGTACAGCACTGGCTCTTGGCCACGCTTCACTTACTCCGCAATGAGCTGTCTCAACTGACAACGTTGGACCTCAACGTTTCGCGTTACGAGGGTTGCGATTCTTACCGTTTTGGCGTGGGCGCTCACGGCGGCGGCAAGTGCTCGGTCGGAGAGCGCGATGTTGCAGCGGCGATCAGCGAACTCCGGGTCGAACTTTACAACCGCCCTGATGAAAAGGCTCGCGAGAAACGCGAGGCGGCGGCGCGGCTTCTACGTGAGGCTGCGGAGCTTGAATTGCTCGCCGCTACCGCCACCTGATCTCCCCAACTTAGAACCTAGAACTTCGTACCTAGAACTCTCCCCGCCCCCTCCATGGACGCCGCGCTCTTCTCCCCCACGTTTCTCCGCGCCCGCCTGATGTGCACCCTGCCAGACGGCACGGTGGAATGTCACGGACGGTCACACGACGCGGAGATTCTGCGCGGCACCATCCGTCTCGCCGAGGCTCGCGGCGATCACTCCCTCTTCATCGTAGAAATCCCCCAACCCAACGACGATCAACCGGAGTTTAACTTCAATGCCCTCCCTCCAGAAACCCGCCACTGGGACGTATCCGTGGTGGAAAAGCCTCAGCCTCCCCGAGAAGACACAACTGATCCAGCGAGCCCTCGCGAAAAAGGGAAAAGCCAACGACTTCTTCAGCGCCCGTCGCGTCCTCGGCAAGCATCTCGGCTGGCAGACCGTGCAGTGCGTTCTCGCGCCCGCCAAGCCCGCGCCAAGGCCAAGCAGCGACTCGCCTGCCGACGTCGATCCGCTGGCGCCGAAGTATTGACCCGCTGATTTTCCCCCGAAACCATGAAAACCTCCCCTCCCCTGAATTCATCCGCGCCCCAGCCGCACTACCGCTCGTGGTCCCGCGCCCGCGCTCGCGAGTTGGCCCTTGCCAGTATGCGCATCGGCCACAACCCCGAGGATCACGGCGTGCCGATCATCGAACCGGCCCGGCATCCGGTCACAGGCGAATGCCTGGACATCCCCACGTGGCAGCGCCGCCGTCTGAACGTCACGCGGAGAGTGGAATGAAGGAGGATATTCTACGCGATCACGAGGCGCGGATCGAGCACGTCCTGCGCGGGGTGTTTCAAAATGGAGAGGCGGTCAGCTCGGATAACCACACGCCGCTTGATGCACTGATCGCTAAAGAGGAGTCGATGGGGCTGGACTGGGATGTGCGGGCCGAAGGGATCAATCGCTTACTCGATTATTTTTTTGTGGACGGTGTGCATCCGGGCCGGGTGATCCGGCGCGTCTACGCCATCGCGTGGGCGCTGAAGCGCGGCGGGGTGGAGCGGATGAGCCAGACGGATATCGCGGCGCTTCTGGGGGAGACGCGGGCCGCACAATCCAAGCGCATCCGCATGATTTTCAACGGGCATCTGGCCAAGAGCGGTTTTCGCGCCTGTCAGGCTCCCGGTCAAAAAAGCGCCAGCGCGGTCAAGACGTACAGCGCCCGGCAAAAAGGCAATCATAACCGAAAGGGTGGAAAAGTGTATGACACAGCAAAATGACGATAATCAGGTGCGGGATTTGCGCTTGCAGGACATCCTGCCGTCCGCGACGAATCCGCGTAAACATTTCGATGAGGTGAAGCTCGCCGAGCTGGCCGAAAGCATCAAGGACAAGGGCGTGGTTCAGCCCGTCGTGGTGCGCCGGATTCCGCTCGGCTATGAGCTGGTAGCGGGCGAGCGCCGGTGGCGGGCCAGCCAACTTGCGGAGCAATGGACGATCCCCGCCTTGGTCCGGGAGTACACGGACGAGCAAGTGCTGGAAATCCAGATGATCGAGAATCTCCAGCGCGACGATCTGACCGTGCTGGAGGAAGCGGACGGTTACGCCCGGATGCTGGAGCTGAAAAAGGATGATGGCGAGATGCGGTATACGGTGGACCGGCTCGCGGCGAAGATCGGCAAATCGCCCAAATATGTTTTCTCCCGGCTCCAGCTCCGCCGCCTGAAGGGCGAGGTGCTCGACGCGTTGCAGCAAGGTATTCTCCCCTTCTCCACCGCGCTCATTTTGTGCCGTGTTCAGAATGAGGAAGCGTTGAAGCGGGCCACTCAGTGTGTCTTGCATCCTGAGGTGCAGGAAGGGCCGCTGAGCGCCCGCGAGACGGCCCGGCTGATCACCGCTGAATTTTGCCGCGAACTCAAATCCGCTCCGTTTAATCCGGAGGATGAGGCGTTACTGCCCGAGGCGGGGTCCTGCGCGAATTGCCCGAAACGAAGCATCAAGGGTATTGAGTTCTTCGGCTCGGGGAGCGACTCCTGTTACGACATCGGCTGCTTCCAGAAAAAGACCGAGGAGCATTGGCGGCTGGAGACGGCGGCGGCGGAGGTGGACGGTCGCAAGGTGTTGGATCTCGAAACCGGCTTGAAGCAGTTCTACAGCCACAACAACGCGCTCTCCTACGATTCCCCCTACGTCGATCTTTCCGACAAACCGGATGCGGACGAAATGGCGGAGGGAGAGAAGCCGCGCAAGTGGTCCTCCCTCCTGAAAGGGCTGGAGGTGCCAGTAGTGCTCGCTCGCGATCATAAGGGCGCTGGTCATGAGTTGGTGGAGAAAAACCTCGCCTACGCCGCCCTGCGCGAAGCGGGCCGGGGTGTCCTGAAAAAGGAAGTCGAGTCGTCGCGCAATAACCGCCCGGATCTGGACGAAGCCCGCAAGGAACGCGAGCACAAGGATCGACAGGAGCGGATCGCGCTCGCGGCGATGGGGGCGCTGCACGAAAAGTTGTCCGTCACATCAGATCAAGGCTTGTGGACCATAGTCATGGAGCACGTCCTCGCCCTCTACGCGGGGGATGACGGAGCGCGGTTCATGGCGAAACGGCTGCACATCGATATTAAATCCGGGAAGGGTGAACGTCCCGACTGGAAAAAAGCAATCCTTGTCCATACGAAGGGCATGGACCCGCTTTCTCAAGCGATGATGGTCATCGAGGCGCTCATGTCCCGGTGGGTGAAGTATTCCGGCGTGCAACAGCCGATGTTCAAGGATCTGGCCGATCTCTGCGAGTTGCCGATGGCGACGATTATCAAGGAAGTTGATGCGGCTGAGAAAGTGGTAAAGAAACCCAAGGTGCCGCTGCCGAAAAAGTGCGATGAGAAGATTTTGAAATCGTGGCTGGCCAAGGTGCATCCCGAGCTGAACGGCGCGACATGGCTGGAGATCAGCCACAACGACGACGTCTGCGCGGAGTTCCTCGCGTGGGTGGCAGAGACCACCGACCAGGCGCAGGAAATCAAGGTGAAGAAGTTCCTCAAGGGCGAAGAGCTGGGAACGCCCGCGCCGGAATCCGACAACTCGATGAACGCGTCGACCGATGATGTGGAGTCCGCGCAGATCGACGATCCCCGACTCGCCAAGCTGGTCGAGGCGGTGCGCTCGGGTCTGACCGGAGCCACCGAGATCGCGGCGAAGTTGAAGGTAACGAAGGGCTGCATCTCGAAGTGGGCGTCCAAGGCGGTGAAGGCGAAGCTCCTGAAAATCAAAGACGGCCAATACCAGATCGTGGAGGTCGCATGAGCGCTGCCGTTCTACAGACCATCAAAGAGATCGATAATCTCATCTCGGAATTGAAAACAGTTAAAAAGGACTTGCAGGGGTCACATCAGCTCTTTCATATCGTGCCAACTCCCAGCCTCGCTGTACCGGAGAGCGGCCCCAGTCCCAAGCTCTATGCCTATGCCATCCCCTCTCGCCAGAGCGGGAAAGATGTCGCGGCTGATTCTGCGCTCGCTAAACCCCCGTGCCAGACTCTCCAGACGCCCGCGCCAAGCTCGAATTTTGAGCGCTTTTCCTATCGCCCCCTCTACACACAACGGCGCGAAGAGGGAGTTGTCACGCTGGGAGACGTAAAAGAGATTTTGGAAGGGGGTCCGCTGAGGGTTCGGGAAATCGCGGAGAAACTGATCCCGCGCTTCCCCCGAATGGCTCCGCGTGACGTGCTTTGGCCAGCCGTTTATATCTTGCTGCGAAAAAATCAGGATGATTTTCAGTGCGACGATCCCAAAAACCGCAACGCTAAGTGGGCGCTCGGTTCGTTCCGCCGTCCGCGTAGCAAAGAGCTGATCACCATTGACCTCGTGAAGTCCGTCATGAAGGTGAAACCGGTCCCGGCCAAAACCATTGCTCAGCGCATTTCTCGGCAAGTGCCGCGCCTTTCGCGCCTGACGGTTTATAACGCGGTTTGCGATCTCCTCAAAAATAATCCAACGGTCTTTTGCAAGTGCGGCTGGAGTCGTGGAGCCGAGACGTGGGGGCTGCATGGTGCCGCTCCCGTAACGACTCCCGCTGAATGGGCGAAAACGACAGTCATTTCATTTGCTTCGGGAGCACCTTTGCCATTCTCTCATAAGCCCATAAAACGCATCTTTATGGATGAGATGGATCGCCCATCGAAAGTCTCGGTCGATGTGAATCAGGAGGCTTACAAGGCTTGGGAAAAGCCGGAGGTGATCCAGCCCACCTTCACGCCGAAACCGGCCCCGGTTTCTTCTGCAAAGTCGAAGTCTGCCCCCGCTCCGGTCACGGCGGAGACGTTGGCAAAGATCGCGTTGGCTCAAGCGCGGGTGGATCGCCTACGCGAACGGGTGACATCCCCCCGAACGGAGATAATGACCCGCGCCGCCGTCCGCCAGCTTGAAGACGATTTCGAAGCCGCCACGAACGAACTGGAAGCCCTCAAGGAAGGAGCCCGGTCATGAAGCGAGACGAACTCTGGAAAGTCTACGTCGCGAAGAATCCGGTTTTTGCCGCGCCGGATGCGACGGTCACATTGACCGCTCGCGGTCTGAAAAAGATGTTCGAGCAAACCTATGATCACGGCTTCAAGGCCGGGGTGCGAAGCGGCATGACTCTGGAGCGCGGACTGTCGTCGTTTAAGTCGGGATTATTTGGAAAAAAATCATGAGCAATCGAATTATGTTGGATATCGAAACCCTCGGCACCAAGCCGGGATCAATTATCGTTTCAATCGGAGCGGTGAGATTCACGGAAAATGAAATCACAGACAAGTTTTACGGGCGAATTGACCCGAAGTCTTCCGAGGAATACGGCTTCACAATGGACGTCTCCACGGTTCTGTGGTGGCTAAATCAAAGCGATGCGTCCCGCGCTGAATTATACGCGCCGGGGCGAGACTTAACAGAAGTGCTTGGTAACTTCACGGTCTGGGCATTGCGCGGTGGAATGGTCACTGAGATGTGGGGATGTGGTGCGGATTTTGATAACGCGCATCTGGCTTATGCTTACCAGAAGCTGCGCGAAAACGCGCCGTGGTCTTTCTGGACGAATCGCTGTTATCGCACGATGAAAGCGCTCTTTCCTCAAGCGAAGGTTGAGCGAATCGGGACACATCACAACGCGCTGGATGACGCCGCTACTCAAGCCCAGCACTTGATCGAGATCCAGAAGATGCTCTCTCCGGTTCCTACGTCGAACTGAAAACTTCGAACTGAAAACCGGAATGTCCTCTAATCGCCCCTCCCTCATCGACCGCGCCCGCGCCTACCTCGCTGCTTGCCCCGGCGCAATCGCGGGTCAGGAAGGCAACGCGCAGACGTTCAGCGTGGCCGTATCGCTGTCGAAGGGATTCGATCTGCCCATCGAAGTGGTCCGGGGATTGATGGATGAATACAATCAACGGTGCGACCCGCTCTGGAGCGCGAAGGAGCTGGACCGGATGATGGCTTCGGTCGAGCGGTTGCCGGATGAGAAAGGGCGCGGCTGGCTGGCGGACGGTGATAAATACCCGGCCCGCGATGGCTACGACACCCCTCCCGAGTGGGCGAACCGTCCGCGTCCGGAGCCGCCCCCGAAACCGAAATTTGACGAGGAAGCGCTCCGCAAATTTGCCGACCGCTGGGCGCGAGTCGTGGATCTGGTCTGGCTGGCCAATCGTTCCGTGATCGAACCGGCGCTGGTGACGACGGTTCAGTTTTTGGAGGCGCTCTATAAGGTGGGCGAGAACGTTCTGATTTTCAAAAAGCAGATGACCCAAGGCGACTACTGCTATCAAGTCGGCGCGGGCGATTGGCAGGTTCCGGAGCTGGCCGAAGCGTTGAAGTGGACGCCGGATGGTGTCTGGTTCCTCGCCCAACCGGTCACGGGTAAGTTCCATCCGGTGCCGCGTGAAGCGAAACAATCGCGCCGATCCGGCGAAGCGGTCACGGCATGGCGCTACCTGATTCTGGAGAGCGACGAAGCCCCGGCTCGCCTGTGGCTCGGCGCTCTGGCTCAGCTCCCGTTGCGCATCGCGGCAATCTACACGAGCGGGGGACGGTCGGTCCACGCGTTGGTGCGGATCGATGCGCGGACGAAGGGCGAATGGGATGACATCAAGGCGGAGCTGATGGGCGGTCTGGTGACGCTCGGTGCCGATCCAAAGGCAATGACAGCGGTACGTCTGACTCGCCTGCCCGGCTGCTTTCGCAAGGATCGCCTGCAAAAACTTTTGTATATCGACCCGACTCCCGAACCCCGCGCCCTGATCGACGTCTTTGCGCGGCGGGATGTCGAGACGAAATGGGAAGAGCTGGCCCGCGCCGGGATCGCTGATGGTGATGAGACCGGAGGCCGCTGGCTCAAGGATGGACTGAACTATTACGCGACCGTCAGCGACCGCTGCAAGGCCGCGTTACAACAACTGAAATAAGAAAGGCAATCGAATGAAAAGTTTCCCCGCGTGTTTAACCCTGCTGTTTATCACCCTCAAGCTCACTGGCGTCATTAACTGGTCTTGGTTGTGGTGCTGGTCTCCGATGCTCGTGGTGCTGGGCATCTTGCTGGTGATGATCTTCGTGATGGGGCTCCTCTCGCTGATCGCTCACCTTTTGAAATAACCTAACTGGGGGAAAGATGCTAAGAACAGATCAATTTATCGAAGACGGCAAGGTTCATCCAGTGATCTTGAGTCTTGAGCGTTGTCGCCACTATCTGGAGTTTCACGAGGAGCTGGTAGACAGTTGCGGAAAGGGCAAGCGCTCTCAAATTCTATATTTTGAGGCGCGAGATGCGAGCCGGGTACTTTCTGAGTATGCACCTAAACCTCAAGACTACATGCAGCAATGGGAGAATTTTAGGTTCTATACCGATAGTTTTGTTCGTTCGCTGGAGGAATCTCGAATTCGTGAAATCAATGAAAGCTGTGATCGAAGCGATGAGAACCGCTCTGATTCGGATATTGTCGATCAGACTAACGCGCTCGCTCGTGAGTTCTATCGATTGATGGGATACGTAGTCCGAGACGGCTACCGATTCGACCAGGCGCATCACCCACAGGAAAAGATGTGCTGGGCGATGGCTTGCCACGCTCAAGAGACCCTGACCGAAACCGATCCGAACGATGTGCTTTCGGAGGAAAAGGCATCGTGAGAATCCTCGACGCAAAAATTGCGAGGGATCGCGCCTTTGTGGTCGCTGGTGATCTGTATAAAAAAGCGATTGTCGATGAATTCCCTCCGGGTTCGCGGGTGCGGTTCGACGCTTGTTGGCATCGGTCGACCTATCGCGTCATCCGCGTGCTCCCATGGAGCTTCAGCACCAAGGTGACGATTCAGAACGAAAAAACAAAGCATCGCCGGGACGTTGAAGCGGACTTGCTTCGGAAAATGACCGAGGAGGAATCATGACCCCGCCCTTTATTAACGGCGTGGCCGCGACGGTCGATCCCGGATTCAAGGGCTCTGTTTTTGAAAAGATGGAGTGCTTCTCTCACTGGGTTTGTCCGCACTGCAACGCCCATCTCAGCGACTCGTTGATCTGCCTGAATGGGTGCCACATGCCCCAGCGCACCCGCGAGAAGTTTAATCGGCTGATGACCTCCGCCGCCAAGGCGACTGGAAGAAAATGAAAGACGATACTCTCCTCGATATTCGAGTGATCCGTAGTGAAGCGGTGCCTCCTAACACGATGTTCGCGCTGCCTACGGATATGCGCCCCAGCCGGGCCTATCTGAATCTTATAGAGACCATCATAAAAGACGTGCAACAGCAGCTCGGAATTCCCCAAGACCGATGGGACAAACTCCGCGCTGATATGGCTAAGCGTCCGCGTCACGTGATGAGATTACTAAAATGAAATACTCACCTATTCTGATGATCGGCGACATGGTCAAGCCTACGCTTGCGGATACGAAGACGAACACGCGCCGGGCGGTGCGATTCCCGGCCTTCGTCGAGAACCCTGAGTTCAACTCATGGCAGGACGGCTTCCCGGAAGGCCGCCGCGCCATTTTTCTTGGGAGCCACAGCGAGGAGTTCTTCAGCGTAAAATGCCCATACGGTCAGATCGGGGACCGGCTGTGGGTGCGCGAGACGTGGGCTGGAGCAAATACTGAAGATGGCCCCGCTATACTCTATCGCGCTAATAATCATCGCCGGTATCTCATGCATGAAGATGCATTTTTAGAAGCCGATCCGACAGCGCGAGGCGGGAGATGTTTTGACTATTCTAAAACGGGCCGCGTTGATTTCTCGGCATGGGCGGGAGATCTGGAGGGGGAAGATAAAGGCTGGAAGCCATCAATTCACATGCCTCGGTGGGCGAGCCGGATCACGCTTGAAATCGTCGATATCCGCATTGAGCGCGTGCAGGACATTAGCGATGAGGATTCAATGGCTGAAGGAATTATCCACTCTAAGTGGAAGTGGGATTGTTTTGAAACACCAGACGGCCACATCTTATACCGTTCGCCCGCACAGGCCTTTAAAGAACTGTGGGACTCTATTAACTCAGACCGTGGATTGAGCTGGGCTGTAAATCCATGGGCATGGGTGATTGTCTTTAAGCGTCTGCCAGAATTAAATCTATGCTCCTAAATAAGACTGAGCTCGCTCGCGAACTAGGCGTGACCACTACCTTTATCAAGCGGATGGGCTATGCGGGATTCAAGATGCCGGGTGGTCGGTCGACGGCTCAGTGGGCTTTGGATTGGCTTCAGTCTCACCCTGATTTTCGTCAGGGGGATTACTTGCGCCCGCCTTCAGCGCCGCTCCCAAATGCCTCACGTCCGGCGCGGAAAGCCGGTTATAGATGTCCTGAATCGTCTCCGAAGCATGCCCGACGTATGCTTGTACGTGCGCTTTTGAATGCCCCACCCGCAGCAGCCTTGTAATCACCGTGACGCGGGTGGAGTGGAATGACAGGTCGGTAAAGTTGTTTTTGTGAAACCATTGAGACCAACACTTGGACGGATTCCTTGGGAGTTCGACCAGGACCTTCAGCTTTTTCTTTTTTGCCTCCTTGATCAGGGGGATCAGATCCTCGTGGAGTGGCGCGGCGTGGACCTTGCGCCCCTTGCCGATGACGTAGAGTGTCTTGCGGGCCAGATCGATCTGATGCATCGGGATGGCCGTCTCGGAGATGCGAACGCCCTGACGCATGGAGATGAGCCAACTATCCCGCATCCACTGGGGTGCGGTCTTGAGCGCAAGTTCAATCTGGGCTTGTTGTGTGCCGGTAATCTCCGGTTTCTTTTTAACGGTCTCCCGCCTCAGGCCCAGTCGCGCGGCGGGATTGGCGATGATGATATTCCGGACGACGGCTTGCTGGAGAATCATTCCCAGCACCTTCAGCTCCATCAGGGCGGTATTCCATCCGGCTTTCTGCATGCGCTCTTTCGGCTGATTAGTGCGCCAACCGGGATACTGAAGGCAATGGGCGTGCGTCACGTCACGCGGGCCGAAGAGCTTGTTATCGTCGAACCACATCACCAGCGACGTCCACGCCTCCAAAATGCGTCGATGGGTCTTGGGGCTGCCGTGGTAGCGGATTCGCATGTATCCAGCAACCCAGTCCCAGCCGCCGCCGCCACCAAGTTCAGTCCGGTGTTCCTCGGTCTCTTTTTCCGCGATCAGGAGCTTGAGCTTGCGCTCGGCGCGGGAGTCATCCTTGCGGATGCGCGTGGCCTCCGCCTTCCATGTGCCGTCCGGCGCTTTGACTTTAATCCAATACCACCCCGAGTCCTTACGGTTCAAGATCGATGCCATAAGGCCGGGTATAGCCCCCGTACCATGACGTACCAAGAAAAAACCAATACAGTGACCACTTCTAGTGTAGCCGATACCACTCCTGACCACTCATTACCCCTAGAATCGTCTCGCCGGTTCGATCCCGGCCCCAGCCACCACCCCTCTCCCGCCTTACAACATCATCCCTTTTTGCATAATGCCTGATCTTTTTCGGGCACAAAAAAGGCGGCTTAATGCCGCCTTTTTCATATTATGAATTAACTAGGTGCGGGATCACGCCATCGCGATCGCAATTGTCTCCCACTCACCAAGCCAATTCCAAGGAGCAAGAGGGTCGCCACGACTGGTTCGGGAATGATCTGCAGCGTATCGATTCGTACTGCACTGCCAGTACCCGTTACGCCGGTGTAGTCGATGAAATAGCCAATGCTCGTAATTGAGCTCGAAGGCAGATCGGAAGTCAGTGCGGCCCCTAACCCCATTGATGAGTTTTCCACCAGCGTGAAATTCCGCCACGCGCTTTTATCCGTGGTGAAATTCAGACTGTAGGTCACGCCGGATGTCGCGCTATTAAAACTACCCGCCGAGTAACCGCTAGGCGTTGAAAAACTCGTCGTTGAGGCGTACCAGCTTCCCGCTACCTGTATCAGCACATAAATCTTGGGGATATTGGACGCATTTCCCATATTCCACGTAATGGACGTTCCCGTCATATCCATGGCCGTAAACGTGCTATCATAAGCAGCGAAAATCTGTTGCGAATAGCTGCTGTTGAGAGTGAATAGATAGCCTTGACCGTTGGCGATGGGATTGCCGTATGTATTCGAAAGCCCCCAGGTATCTGCCCCGCTCCCCATAACAATGGCGGAAACATTTGTGGCCGAAGTAGTATAATATCCGGTCCATCCCACCGTCGAAATGGCCTGATTGCCCGAGGTCGTATTTGTAAAATTCTCCGTGTAAAGAGCAGCCGACATTGAAACCGCAGTCAGGCCCAGACCGGCCATGACAAAAGCGAGCACGTAGATGATTCGACCCTGTACCATCTTCATGCCACTAAATTAAACCCAATACATCTCCATTGCAACTCAAGACGTTAAGGCCACAACCGGATTTCAGGTCGCGTTTTGTCACGGAATCGAAACGCTCCGGCCTCCGAATCTCCACGGCATGCGGCCATCTTCCTGACTTTCAGGAATCAGCCATGACGAAAACCTCGACTCCCCCAGCCCACTCCGCCCCGATACTCTCCACCTCCGTTTATACTCTCCGGTTAGCCACCTCCCTGGAGGATCTCCACGCCTCCCAACGACTTCGCTATCAGGTTTTCAATGTGGAACTTCACGAAGGGTTGAGCAGTTCAGAAAGCTCGGGCCGCGACGCTGACAAGTTTGATCCCTACTGCGATCATCTCCTCGTGGAACACCGCTCCAGCGGTCACATCGTGGGAACTTACCGACTGCAAACCGGCATGCTTGCACTGGCGCAAGAAGGTTACTACAGCGCGCAGGAATTCTTCTTCGCCCCGTACGAACCGATTCGTCATGAACTCATCGAAGTGGGCCGTGCCTGCGTCCACGCCGCCCACCGCAATCTCTCCGTGCTTCACCTGCTCTGGCGCGGCATCGCGCGTTATGCGCAGGCGCGAAATTGCCGCTATCTTATTGGCTGCAGTTCTCTCACGACACAGGACGAAGCTTACGGCGAGGCGATGTATGCCGAACTGGCAGCGTCTCACCTCATACGGGAAGAGTTACAGACCGCGCCACTCCCCGGTCATGGACTGCGGCCGGTTGTGGAAATTCCGGGCGATTACCCACCGCTTCCCCGCCTGATGCGCGCTTATCTCGGAATTGGGGCCAAAATTTGCGGTCGCCCGGCCATCGATCGCGCCTTCAAGACGATCGATTTCCTCACGCTGCTTGATCTTCATGACGTTCCGCCCGCAGTGCGTTCGCATTTTTTGGAGTAGCAGGAGAACGTAAGGACACTTGAGCGTCCTTGATTGATGAGCCAAGCTCTGGCAACCTGTTTCTTCTGGCGATTGTCTATTCGATCACCGGACATTTCCCTCCATGAAACTTGTTGTGGCCATTACCGGTGCGAGCGGCGCGATCTACGCGCAGCGGCTGTTGGAGGCTTTGCGCCCGGAAGCCCACGACGTTCATGTCTGCCTGAGTCCCTATGCCCGGCAAGTGGCTGAGACGGAACTCGACGGCGGCCTGCAAATTTCCCCGGCCTTCACCACGGTGGGAGACAAAACGATGGATGTCCCCTTCGTGAGCGGCTCAGCCAAGTTCGACGCCATGGTAATCATTCCCTGCTCGATGGGCACGCTGGGCCGCATCGCGCACGGGTATTCCGATAGCACGATCACTCGCGCCGCTGATGTGTTCCTCAAGGAAAAGCGTAAGCTGATCATCGTGCCGCGCGAGACGCCGTGGAATTTGATTCAGGCCCGCAACGTGGTCACCCTGCTGGAAGCGGGAACCACCCTGATTCCCGCGATGCCCTCTTTCTATCATCGCCCACAAACCGTGAGCGAGATCGCCGACACCGTCGTCGCGCGGGTGCTTGATCATCTTGGCGTGACTCATGATTTGATCAAGCGCTGGAAACAACCGACGGAGAGCCCCGAATGAACACTCCGCAGACGTCTCCCAATCCATCGGCTTGCCCGTGCTGCTTCAATCTCCAAGGATTGTTCAACGCGCTGGAGTTCATCAAATTCAGCCACACGATTTTCGCCCTGCCCTTCGCGCTGATCTCCATGATCGTCGCCGCGCACGGGTTGCCCACACTGCGAACGGTTCTCCTCATTCTCCTCTGCATGGTCGCAGCCCGCACAGCCGCCATGGCGTTCAATCGCTGGGCCGACTGGGAGTTCGACAAGACGAATCCCCGCACCGCCCGTCGCTCCACCCTCGTCACCCGCGCCACGGCATGCGCCCTCTATTCGCTCGCCACAGCCGTGTTTGTCGTCTCGTCGATTCTGATCAATCCGCTCTGCGGCTGGCTCAGCCCCCTCGCCGTGCTACTCATCCTCGGCTACTCGCTGACGAAGCGCTTCACCGCCTACACCCACGCCTTCCTCGGATTGGCTTTGGCGGCCGCACCGATGGGCGCGTGGGCGGCCGTCACGGGTGACTTGCTCACGCCTGTGCCGTGGAGTCTCGCCGCAGCGGTCTGGTTTTGGGTCTTCGGATTTGATCTGATTTACGCCACGCAGGATGTCGAACACGACCGCCGCAGCGGGCTCCATTCCTTCCCGGCCCGTTATGGAGTGAAAGCCACCCTTGCCATGGCCACATTGCTTCATATATTAGCCTGGATAGCCTTGGCTGTTTTCGGATGGCTGGCCGCGATGAGCGTCCCCTACTGGATCAGTCTGGCCATTGTGGCCGGGGCGCTCGTTTACGAGCATCGCCTCAGCCGCACGGGGAAACTGGATCAAATCAATGTCGCCTTTTTCCAGATGAACGCGCTCGTCGGAGTCGCGCTCTTCATTGGAACAGCCTTGGATGTATGGATGAGCTATTAAAACGAGCAGGAATTGAAGATATCGGTGAAAAAGTTTTCGCCGGGCAACGTATTTCAGACGAGGATGCGGCGCGTCTTTACGCCTGTCACGATCTCCATGTTCTTGGATTGCTGGCCAACCACGTGCGTGAGCGCAAGCATGGCAACGTCGCCACCTACGTTTTCAATCTCTACATCAACTACTCCAACGTCTGCATTCTCTCCTGCCAGTTCTGCGCCTTCGCCCGCAAACCGAAACAGGATGGTGCCTTCCTGTACGACATCGAGGAAATGGTGAAGCAAACGCGCGAGGCGTATGATCGCGGCGTCACGGAAGTCCACATCGTCGGCGGACTGCATCCGAAGCTCCCATTCGATTACTACACGAGCATGATCCGTGAGCTCAAGACCGCTTGCCCCAAGCTCACCGTAAAAGCCTTTACCGCCATCGAAATCCGTCACCTCGCCGAACGCGTGGCGAAGAAGCCAATCCGCGAGACGCTTGAGATTCTCCGCGCCGCGGGCCTCGATTCACTCACTGGTGGTGGTGCGGAAATTTTCGATCCCGCCGTCCGCGATCAAATCTGCCGGGGCAAGGAAACGGCCGAGGAATGGCTCGAAGTCCATCGCACGTGGCATCAACTCGGCATGCGCAGCACCTGCACGATGCTTTACGGACATATCGAAACTCCGGCCCAACGCATCGACCACTTGCGCCGGTTGCGCGAACTGCAGGACAAAACGCATGGTTTCACCGCCATCGTTCCCTTCGCTTACGAACCGGATAACAACGCGCTCTCGCATCTCAATCTCCACCGCGCGTCGGCTTTCGAAGACCTTCGCACGCTGGCGATCTGCCGCATCTACCTCGACAACTTCGACCATATCACCGCCTATTGGGTGAGCATGGGATTGGCCACGGCGCAGATCGCCCTGAGCTACGGGGTGGACGATCTCCATGGCACGATCCAGCAGGAAAAGATTTTCCATATGGCCGGATCGAAAACGCCGCAGGAGCAGAGCACGGCGGCGCTCGAAAAAGCCATTCGCGAGACTGGTCGCGTGCCGCGCCAGCGCAATACCTTTTACGAAGTCATCGGCGAAGAACTCCCTCCGGCCCAGCTTGACCTGCCGGAAGGTGCGGTGGTCTGATCGACTCCATTTCCGAAAAATAACTCCGTGGACAAGCCTCCCAAGAAAATGAAAACTCTCGCCGCCCCCGAAGCGTCGCGTCGGCCCGTGCCGAAGAAGAGTTCGCGTCCACCGACCATTCCGCTGCCGGACATTTTCACCTCCGCTAATTTCACCCTGCCGCGCGTCGGCTGCGTTCGCTATCTCAACGCTAAGCCTCTCTGCCACACACTCGGTGATGACGTGGTGTATGGTCATCCGACGGAAATCGCCCAGCAATTGCGCGATCACAAACTCGACGTGGCCAATGTCCCGATCATGGAGTGTCTCGAACATCCCACCTACCAGATCGTCGATGGCTACGGCGTCACCAGCCGTGGCCCCGTTTACAGCGTCATTCTTGTTCACCGCTGCCCTTTCGCACAGATCAAGACCATCGCGCTCGATAGCGCTTCCAAAACTTCCGCCGCTTTGATTCGCGTGCTCATGCGCAAGATGCTCAAGCATCCCGTCGAATTTCTCCCCACGGATGCTCCGGCGGACGCCCATCTCTGGATCGGCGATCAGGCCATGGCATACCGCAAACAACATCCCGACGAGCAAGTGCTCGACCTCGGCGCCGCCTGGTATCAACTAACCAAGCTACCCTTCGTCTTTGCCGTCTGGGCCATGCACCCGAAGGTCGGCAATCGTTCCATCGCCCAAGCCTTGCGCGAAGCCGCTGTGCGTGGCATGGCAGCCCGAGCGGAGATCGCTGCCACGCCCGAGGAATACCATTACCTCACCAAAAACGTTCGCTTTGAAATTGGCCTCGAAGAGAAACGCGGTATCGTCTGCTTCGCCCAGCATCTGCTCGAATGCGGCCTTATTCCTGCTCTCCCCAAACTGCACTGGATATAATTCCTCCACCCCTCACCGCCATGATCCAGCCCCTGCTCAACGCTGAAACCAAAAGCAAAGTCCTCGCCGGAGAACGCATCACTCCCGCCGAAGCCCTCGACCTCGCCTACGCGCCGCTACACGAACTCGGCGCGCTCGCGGACGCCCGCCGTCGCGCCATCAAGGCCCCCGCCTATGACGGCCAGGGCAACGAGATCGTCACGTACCTGATCGACCGCAACATCAATTACACCAACGTCTGCAACGTCTATTGCAAATTCTGCGCGTTCTATCGCACAGAAAAGGACGACGACCATTACGTGCTCAATCACGAGCAACTCAGCGTCAAGATCCGCGAACTCGAGTCTCTCGGCGGCACGCAAGTCCTGCTGCAGGGTGGCCATCATCCGAAGCTCAAGATCGATTACTACCTCGAGATGCTCGCGTATCTCCGCAGCCATCATCCGACGATTAACATCCACGGATTTTCTCCGCCCGAGTTCAACCACTTCGCCGAGGTCTTCGGCATGTCGATCGCCGAAGTCATTGCGAAATTCAAGGAAGCCGGCCTCGGCTCCATTCCGGGCGGCGGCGGTGAGATTCTCGTCGACCGCGTGCGCGACCGCATTGCCCCGCTGAAGTGCAAATCCGATGCATGGCTCGAAGTCATGCGGCAGGCGCATCGTCAGGGATTAAACTCCTCCGCGACCATGATGTTCGGTCACGTGGAAACGATGGAAGACCGCATCGAACACCTCACCCGCCTGCGCGACTTGCAGGACGAGACGAAGGGTTTCACCGCGTTCATCTGCTGGACCTTCCAACCCGAGAATACCGTCCTCAAGGCCACGCCCGTCGGCTCGCACGAATACCTCCGCATGCAGGCATTGGCACGCATCTTTCTGGATAACTTCCCGAATGTGCAAGCCAGTTGGGTGACGCAGGGGCCGAAGATCGGTCAGCTCGCCCTCCAATTCGGCGCGAACGATTTCGGTAGCGTGATGATGGAAGAAAACGTGGTCTCGTCAGCAGGCACCACGTTCCACCTCACCGTGCAGGAAATTCAACGCCTCATTCGCGAGATGGGCTATGCTCCGCACCAGCGCAATAACTGGTACACGTTGCTCAATTAGTCCCCGCTTTGTCGTCGCATTTTGCGAATCGTCCAGCTCCGCCCCCTTGCAAATCGCAAGAGTTCTTCGGGAACCTATAGACAAAGTCCGTTGCGAAGAGCAGAATCTTCATCAGGTTCAGCGAGCGTCTGCTTTCTGATCAGGCGCTCAATCGGCCTGTAGGCAATAAGATACGTGCCCCTCGCGGCACAACATCTGCGTGACTGGAAATTGGCCACGTCAACGAAAGGACCCGATGCACCCTGCTTCAGAAATCAAGAAAATTGCCCTTATTGGCGATTACCTTCCCCGCAAATGCGGTATTGCCACCTTCACGGCCGATCTGCGAAGTGCCCTCACGGAGGGTTATCCCCAGATCGAAAGTTTCGTCGCTCCGGTCAATGACATTACCACCGGGTACGAGTATCCGGACGAAGCGCGTTTCGAATTCAACGAGAACGACCTCGATTCCTATCGTCGCACCGCCGATTACCTGAATTTCAGCAACGCTGACATCGTCTGCCTCCAACATGAGTACGGCATCTATGGCGGCCCCTCAGGCAGCTTTATCCTCGCCCTGTTGCGCGATCTGCGCATCCCCGTGGTCACCACGCTGCACACGATCCTGCAGGAACCGAGCGTTGACCAACGCCGCGTCTTGCAAGAGCTGTCCGTGCTCTCCGCGCGACTCGTGGTGATGACCGAGCATGGCCGCTCGATGCTGCAAAAGATCTACGGCGTGCCGCCGGAGAAAATTGATCTGATTCCCCACGGCATTCCGGATATGCCATTCGTCGACCCGAACTTTTACAAAGACCAGTTCGACGTGGAGGGCAAGCATGTCCTCCTCACCTTCGGCCTGCTCTCGCCCAACAAAGGTATCGAGAATGTCCTGCGCGCGCTGCCCGCAGTGGTCAAGGTATTCCCGAATCTCGTCTACATCGTTCTCGGCGCAACGCACCCCAATCTCGTTCGCGAACATGGCGAAGCGTATCGCTTAAGCCTGGAGCGGCTCGCGAAGGATCTCGGCATCAAGCGACACATCAGCTTTTACAACCGCTTCGTGGAGCTGGAAGAGCTCAAGGAATTCCTCGGCGTGGCGGATCTCTACATCACCCCGTACCAGAACGAAGCCCAGACTACGTCCGGCACGCTCGCGTATGCGTTCGGTTGCGGCAAGGCCGTCATCTCGACCCCCTACTGGCATGCGGCAGAACTGCTGAAAGACGATCACGGCGTGCTCGTGCCTTTCGGGGATTCCAAGGCCATGGCGGATGCCATCATCTCGCTCCTGCAGGACGACACCCGGCGTCACGCGATGCGCAAACGCGCGTATCTGATGGGGCGGGAAATGGTCTGGAGCAAAACTGCCCAGCTCTACATGAAGTCCTTCGAAAAAGCGCGCCGCAGTCCGACCAGCGTGTCGCTGCGTCGTCTCAAGGTGAAGACGCTGGCCGAGGACCGGCTCGAGTTGCCCGACCTGCGGCTGGATCATCTCAATCGTCTTTCCGATTCGACCGGGATCTTTCAGCACGCGATCTATTCCCTGCCCGATTATCATCATGGCTATTGCATCGATGACAATGCCCGCGCGTTGATCGCGACGGTCCTGCTTGAGGAACTCGAAGTCGAAGGCCGCGACCTGCATCATCTGGCCGAAACCTACGCCAGCTTCATGCAGTACGCGTATAACCCGGATAAAAAACGGTTCCGCAATTTCATGGGTTTCGACCGGCGTTGGCTCGAGGACGAAGGTTCGGATGACAGCCAGGGCCGCGCACTCTGGGCGCTTGGGACGTGCGCGGGTCGGTCCAATCACCGCGACTTGCAAGCGTGGTCGGCGCAGCTTTTTGATCGCGCCCTGCCCTCCATTCTCGACACCACGTCACCGCGCGCGTGGGCCTTCACCCTGCTCGGCATCTACGAATATTTCCGCCGCCTGAGCGGCAACCGGCCCGCAGCGCAAATCCGCGACACATTGACGGAGCGAATCATCGTCCTGTTCGAAAAGGTCGCCACGGACGATTGGCCGTGGTTTGAGGAAACCCTCACCTACGCGAATGCCCGTCTGCCTGAAGTGCTCATCCTCGCCGGACGCTGGGCGGATAATTCGCGTGCCTACGAGATCGGTCTGCGCTCATTGCGCTGGCTCGTTTCGGTCCAGAAAACGCCGCAGGGTCACTTTCGCCCCATCGGTTCGAACGGCTTCTATACCCGCAATGGCAAGGCAGCGAAATTCGACCAGCAACCGATCGAAGCTCATGCCACGATCTCGGCCTGTCTCGAAGCCTACCGCTCCACCAAAGACACCTTCTGGCAGGATGAAGCCCGCACCGCATTCGAGTGGTTTCTCGGACGAAACGATCTTGGCCTGCCACTCTATGATCCCAAGACCGGCGGCTGCTGCGACGGCTTGCACATCGACCGCGTGAATCAAAATCAAGGCGCGGAATCCACCCTGGCCTATCTCATCAGCTTGAGCGAAATGGAATTGCTCGAACACGATCTCAAGTCATTTCAGAAACAGCCCGAAGTCGAAGCAGTAAACTAATTTTCTCTTATCCAGCATGAACGTCCAACGTACCGGCATTGTTTTAAAACCTGACCCCGCACGGGTGCTCTTTCGTCCGCTCAACTTTCTCGATGACCAACGCTGCCTGCGCGTGCTCTCGCGCGTCCTGGCTTTGTCAGAGGAAGAGGTCGGAGTGACGCTCACGCAAGTACTCGCGGAGTTCCACACGCGCCACCAACGGCTGCGCGATTACTTTCTCGTTCGCTTTCAGGCGGTGCAGCATCTCCTGCCCACCAATCAACCACTCTCGGAACAACGTCAGCTCCTGATTGGCTCCTACTTCACGCAGGAGTATTCCCTCGAAGCGGCCGCACTGTTCAACCCTTCGATCATTCCGCACCCGGATCAAACCAGACTGCCAGACGGTGTCCTGCGTTTTATTCTCAGCCTGCGCGCCACGGGGGAAGGTCATCTTTCCTCCATCACCTTCCGCACCGGGACTGTCAATGAAACCGGACATATCGTCGTCGATACCCCCACGCGATTCGTCACCACACCCGAACACATCCCACATGCCTCCTATGACAAGACGTTGTTCTGGCGAAAACTACAGGAACTCGGCGTCGCCGATACCGTTTCGGATGTCATTCTCAGCAACATGGGTGCGAATTTTACGGTGGATGAACTCACCCAGGAAATCACGTTCCTGCGTCGTCATGCCCGGCACCGCAATTCCGAATTCGATCGAAGCGCGAGCCGCATGATTAATCTCGCCCTCTCCAACTACGAGGTCGTCTACACGCCCGACCAACCGATTACCGAGCGCATCATTTTCCCCCACTCCCCGAATGAATCCAACGGCATCGAGGATGCCCGCTTCGTGCGCTTCACGGAGGAGGATGGTTCCATCACTTATCTCGCGACCTACACCGCGTACGATGGACGCGTCACGATTCCGCAATTACTGGAAACGCGGGACTTCTCGCATTTCCACATCTCCACCTTGAACGGACCCGAAGTGCAGAATAAGGGCATGGCTCTTTTCCCGCGAAAAATCAACGGACGCTACGCCACGCTTTCGCGTCAGGATGGGGAAAATCTCTACATCATGTTTTCGGAGGAGTTGCACTTCTGGCATACGAAGATTCCGCTGCTCAAGCCCACCTACTCGTGGGAATTTCTCCAGCTCGGCAACTGCGGTTCGCCCATCGAAACGGACGCGGGCTGGCTGGTGCTTACCCATGGTGTGGGACCGATGCGCAAATACTCCATCGGCGCGATCCTGCTGGACCGGGAGAATCCCGAGCGGGTCATTGGACGCTTGAAGCAGCCGTTGCTCACCCCCAACGAAACCGAGCGCGAAGGCTATGTGCCGAACGTGGTCTATAGCTGCGGGGCGCTCGTACATGGAGGCATTCTCATCCTCCCCTACGCCATGTCTGACACGGCAAGTTCGTTCGTGACGGTACCACTGAACGAACTGCTGGCCGAGATGACTGCGATCTAGCGATTATAACAACTGCCTAGACTTTTTCGATTTCAGCGAGCTTCTCTTCGAGCACGGTGGAAATCAATTTCTCGATGAGATCATCGAGATCGCCGTCGAGGGTCTCAGGCAAATTGTGCGCGGTGTAATTAATCCGGTGATCGGTGATGCGGTTCTGCGGGAAATTGTAAGTGCGAATCTTTTCGTTGCGATCGCCGCGACCGATCTGACTGCGACGATGTTCCGCGTACTTGGCTTCTTCCTCGTTGCGTTTGACCTCGAGTAGTCGGGCGCGCAAAACACCCATCGCCTTTTCGCGATTCTTGATCTGCGAGCGGCCATCCTGACAGCGGACGATGGTGCCGGTGGGGATATGCAAAATCTGAACGGCGGAGTCCGTCGTATTCACGCCCTGTCCACCGGGACCGCCCGAGCGACAGACTTCCACGCGGAGTTCCTCCGGCTTGATGACGAGATCGACTTCCTTCGCTTCCGGCAATACGGCCACCGTGGCGGTGGACGTGTGAATGCGGCCCTGCGCTTCCGTGGCCGGCACGCGTTGCACGCGATGCACGCCGCTTTCGTAGCGGAGCTTTTTGAAAACGTCTTCGCCGTTGACCTGAAAAATGACTTCCTTCACGCCACCGAGATCGGCGGGGCTGTACTCCATCGTTTCGCACTTCCAGCCGTGACGTTCGGCATAGCGGGTGTACATGCGGTAAAGATCGGCCGCGAACAAGGCGGCTTCATTGCCACCGGTGCCCGCGCGAATTTCCACGATGGTGTTGCGCGAATCGGCTTCGTCCGGCGGGATGATGGCGTAACGGATCGCCTGCTGCACTTTTTCGGACGCAGGACGAAGAGAACGAAGTTCTTCTTCCGCCATCTCAGCGAGTTGCGGTTCGCCGCTCTTGAGCATGTCCTCGGCGGCAACGATTTCTTCCTCGAGCTTGGTCCAGCGAGCGGCATCGGCCAGCGTCTGTTTGAGACGCGAGTGTTCGCGGGTCAATTCCTGGGCGCGGCTCGCATTGGAGTAGAGGTCGGGTTTGGCCAACTCGGCTTCCAATTCGGTGAACCGTCTGCGAAATCGCTCGATGTGCGGCTTGAGATCCATAGGTAAGAATTTTTTGACGAAATTAAATGACAGGGGATTCCAAACGTCTTCCCCCCAATTTTGTTAATTCCGTTAATTTCGTCAAAACTGTATTGAAAAACAAAAAGGGTGACTCGACCTGTAACAGGCCTAGTCACCCTTTGGGCACAGAAGCTATTTCTTCTTGGAGGCAACCGCAGCGGCAGTGCCTTTGCCCGCCATGCGGGTGGCGCCGAAGCGACGGGTAAATTTCTCAACGCGTCCGGCGGTATCAACGAACTTTTGCTGACCAGTAAAGAACGGGTGGCAAGCGGCGCAGATACCGATACGGAGGTTTTGCTTGGTCGAGCGGGTGTTGTACACTGTGCCGCAGGCGCAGGTAATGGTCGTCTCGATGTAATCAGGATGTGTATCGGCTTTCATAAGGGAGCTTAGGAGTATACGTGAATCGGGGTGAGTATCAAACGAATTTCTCAACAATCACCGAGGCGTTGTGTCCGCCGAAGCCGAACGAGTTGTTCAGCGCGCGGGTAACCTTGGCTTCGCGGGCCTTGTTGGGCACGTAGTCGAGGTCGCACTCGGGATCGGGATTATCAAGATTGATGGTCGGGGGAACGACGCCGGTCTCGATCGCCTTGATACAGGCAATGAGTTCGACGGAGCCCGCCGCGCCGAGCAAGTGGCCGGTCATCGACTTCGTCGAGCTGACCATGACTTTCTTGGCGTATTGACCAAAGACGCTCTTGATGCCCTGCGTTTCGCAGATGTCGCCCTGCCCCGTGGAGGTGCCGTGGGCGTTGATGTAATCGATCTGCTCGGGGTTGAGCTGGGCGTGCTTGAGAGCGGAGATGACCGCACGGGCTCCGCCTGCGCCTTCGGGCGACGGGGAGGTCATGTGGTACGCATCCGCCGTGATGCCGTAACCGGTCAACTCGGCGAGGATGTGGGCGCCGCGGCGAACCGCGTGCTCGAGTTCTTCCAAAACGACAACGCCAGCGCCTTCACCCATGACAAAACCGTCGCGGTCCTTGTCAAACGGACGGGAAGCGCGGGTGGGCTCGTCGTTGCGGGTGCTGAGGGCCTTCATGGCGGCAAAACCACCAATACCGAGCGGGACAACGGCGGCTTCACTGCCACCGGCCACGATCGCGTCGGCATCGCCGGTGCGAATAATACGCCAGGCCTCGCCGATACATTGATTGGCGGTCGCGCAGGCGGTGACCACGGCGAAGTTCGGGCCGCGGTAGCCAAATTCCATGGAGATGATGCCCGAGGCCATGTTGCTGATCATCATCGGGATCATGAAGGGCGAGACACGGCCCGGTCCCTTCGCGAGGAGAATCTGGTGCTGTTCGGAAAGTGATCCGAGTCCACCAATGCCGGAGCCGATCATCACGCCGATGCGATCAAAATCGAGATTGGCGTCCTTGAGCTTGGCTTGGGCGACAGCTTCCTTCGAAGCGGCCATGGCCAGTTGGACGTAACGGTCCGAACGGCGGGCGTCCTTGGGGGTGTTAAAATGTTTGGCCGGTTCGAAGTTCTTCACTTCACCCGCGAAGCGGCAATCGTAGGCGCTCGCGTCGAAGGCCGTAATGGTCCCAATGCCGCTCTGGCCAGCGATCAGCTGCGACCAGGTGGTGGGCACGTCGTTTCCCAAGGGCGTAACCGCGCCCATGCCGGTGATGACTACCCGACGATAACTCATGTGCTAAAGTGGTTGAAGCAAAAAGGCACCCATGAAAGGGTGCCTTTTCGCACGATTCTTACAGCTAATTACTTGCTGCCTTTTTCTTCGATGTACTTGATGACGTCGCCGACGGTCTGAAGCTTTTCGGCTTCTTCATCCGGCACTTCGACGTTGAACTCTTCCTCAAAGGCCATGACCAGCTCGACGGTGTCGAGGGAGTCCGCGCCCAAGTCTTCAATGAACTTGGCGGTGATGGTGACCTGTTCGGGGTTGACGCCGAGTTGCTCGACGATGATGTCCTTTACCTTCTCTTCGATCGTTTTTTCTGCCATAAAATCTTATCTCCTGTAAAAGTGATGGTGCGTTAGTAAGGCTCTCGCCTATCTTTGGCAACAAAAATTTTCTTTTTTTTTATCCTTGGGTTAGATGACCATACCGCCGTCGACCGTAACTACCTGTCCGGTAACGTAATCCGCTGCCTGACTGCACAGAAATTCTACAACTCCGGAGACGTCTTCCGGCTGCCCAAATCGCTGCAGCGGAATGCGCTCCAAGAGTTTTTTCTTAATCTCTTCCGACAGGACCTTGGTCATATCGGTGTCAATAAAGCCGGGACAGACCACATTGCAAGTGATACCGCGTGACGCGAACTCCTTGGCAACCGATTTGCTGAAGCCGATGAGACCCGCCTTGGAGGCGGCGTAATTGGCCTGACCGGCATTGCCGATCAATCCAATGACGCTGGCAATATTGACGATCTTGCCGGCGCGTTGCTTGGCCATGAGGCGGCTCACCGGCTTGGTCCAGTGGAATGCGCCCTTGAGATTGGTGTTGATGACGGCATCCCAGTCGTCCGAGCTCATGCGCATGAGCAGGCCGTCGCGGGTGACCCCGGCGTTGTTCACGAGGATATCAATCGCGCCGAATTCCGTGGCGATCTCGCCCACGGCGGTCTCGACAGCGGCACCGTCCGCGACGTCCACGGCGTAGCCCTTGGCCTTGCGTCCGAGGGCGTTGATTTCTTCCACGGTCTGCGCGACCGACTCGACGGAGCGGCTGATGCAGGCCACGTCGGCTCCGGCTTTGGCGAGGCGCACCGCGATGGCGCGACCCAGGCCGCGGCTGGCACCGGTCACGAGGGCTTTTTTATTATTGAGCGAAGACATGACTATGTTCCTTGTAATTTGCGTAGGTGCCAATAGAGAGACAATGGACCGCGGGGTCAATCCGTTTCACCATTCCCGCGAGAACGCCGCCGGGTCCGAACTCGATGAATTCGGTAATTCCCAGGGCGATGAGCGAGCGGATGCAATCCTCCCACAACACGCTGCCGCAGACCTGCGCGGAAAGCGCGTCGCGGATCGCGGCGGGTTCCGCAATTTCCTGTCCCGAGATATTCGCCATGACGGGCATGGGGGGATTGGAAATCTTTGCTTCGTCGAGGTAGGGACGCAGGCCGTCCTGCGCCTTCTTCATCAGGCGGGAATGATAGGCTCCCGCCACCTTGAGCGGAATGGCCTTGCGAATTCCCATCTGCTTGGCCGCTTCGATGGCGGCCGGGATCTTGCGCTCGTCGCCGGAGAGAACCACTTGACCGGGGGCATTGAAGTTCGCCGCATCGAGATCGACCGCGTGGGCAATTTCGCGTCCCTGTTCCGCCGTCGCGCCGACGAGGGCAAGCATCCCGCCGCGCGTGGCATCGCAGGCTTCCTGCATGAGGCGTCCGCGATGGAAAACAAGCTTCAGACCGGTGGCAAAATCAAACGTCCCCGCCGCGGCATGCGCGGTGTATTCCCCGAGGGAAAGCCCCGCCGTGGCAGCGAACCGGAAATGGGGGTGGTGCTCCTTGACCAAGGCAAGCAAGGCGAGACCGTGCACATAAAGCGCCGGTTGGCACACGGCGGTTTCGGTCAACTTCTCCTGCGGTCCCTCGAAGCAATACTGGCTGAGGGGGAACTTCAGGGTATCGTCCGCTTCGTTATAGAGATGACGCACGGCGGCACTATGCTCCAGCAAATCCGCGCCCATACCAACGCACTGGGCTCCCTGCCCGGAAAAAATCAACGCCCGTTTTCTATGCATTTAAAAGTCCTTTTTCAGTTCGCTCCCCGTCCCGCTCGACGCCGGACACCGCGAGTGCACCGTTGCGTCAAATACGATTTTAACTACCGAGGCCGGAAGCGAAGAAAAAACCATCCCGCGATGACCCAAAATTGGCAAGTCTTTTTGTCGAGAAACACCCTAAAAAGTATGAAAAACTTATCGCTGACAGCGGGTTGCGGAAAATATTAAAATCCATAATAAATCACAATTTAAGGCATTTTTTGATTAAAAACGGACTTGTTACAGCATCAAATTTAAAACTATAACGCTATAGTTCTTTGAAATAAATCGAGATTTGCGACCATCTGGTAGTTTGATTTTTCATGTCCGAAAGAGAGGAATGAGATCGGCCTGGTTTGAAATTTTGTTGAAACTCACGCTCCCAACCGCTCCGAACGTCACCAGTTTTTCTAAGCTCCTGATCCGGTGTTTTCGCGGCGCAAAGTAATGCGCAAAGAATCGAAATTGTCACCCATCCGTAACGCCATTCCCCTCGCCGCTCGGATCGATGGAAGTTGTCGTGCACGCCCCCTATTTAACCACAGTTTGGTAGAAAGACGTTTGCGTTAGGTTTGCTACGTGAGCTGCGTGTGCGAAATATTGTGGAGTCGCCGGATAAAAATTAACCTGCGGAAGGGCGAAGTTGCCACCGTGACAACCGACGCGAGAGGGAATATTCTTTCCTCTCCGCGTATCACACTGGTGCATTTCTCGCTTTCGTTCCGGGCGGAGATGTGTCTATCGTGGAGCCCATGAAATCGTTTAGCACTTTGGCTCTTATCGGTTTGACCACGCTTCTCATCGGTTGTTCGTCCTCTGAGGCGGACAAGAAGACCACGGCTTCCGGCAATGATCTGCCTGTGCCGGCCAATGCTCCGGCCGCGACGCAGCCGGTGGAAACCCTGCCGACCGCCAGTGCTCCCGCCGCGAATGGCGCGGTGACGCAGACGACCACGACAACGACGACCGTCATGGCAGTCGATTATACGGTGGTTACCGGCGACTCGCTCTGGAAGATCGCGCGCGATCACCGCACGTCCGTGGCCAAGATCAAAGCCTTGAACGGCATGACCAACGATAAGCTGATGCCCGGTCAGGTCATCAAAGTCCCCGCCGCTCAATAGCGCATGGGGCTTTCGCCCCATACCCCACTCAAGGGGCTGAGCCCCTTAAGCGGTGTCCTCGCAAAGTTGAATGGTGAATGACCTGTTAGAGCCTGTTTAAGAATTACTGTAGCCGTTACGAATGTCATCGGTTTTCTGTAGGGCGAGACGGTGTCCCGCCATGGCGCTTCACCGAAGCGCCCTACAGCAAGGCACCAGCGGCTATAGTTTTATTTGAAATGCTCTAGAGTGTTTTAAAGCATACAGCAGTCTGTGCAGTATACTTTGACTATGCGGTTATGCCACTTCCAGCATAAGGCAATGGCATTGCATTTGAAATCCATTTGGGCCGGATTCGCTCTTTTACGTCTGCGTAAAAGGTGAATCCGGCCCAAGATGGGGTTTCCAAAGGGAATCATTCCCTTTGGTGGGGGTTGGGGCAACGCCCCACGAATTACCCGATCTGGGCGTGGTCGAGCCAAGCGTCGGCAATGAGCGTATGCCCCGCGAGTGACGGGTGCACGCCATCCGGCAACCAGAAATCAGCCCGGGCACGAGTCGCGGCTTCGGCAAAGATCCCGTCGAACGGGATGTATTCCGTACCGAATTCGATGGAAAGCTCGCGCACAGCAGTGATCTTCGGATCGAGATCTTCGCGCCAGTTCTTGCGATCTTCCGGTACCGGCAGGAGGAACGGTTCGAGCAGGATGATCTGGGTCTCGGGCAATTCCTTTTGCACGCGGCTAAGGATGCGCTGGTACGAGGCCTTGTAGTCCGCCGTGGCGGAAATCATATTGCTGTCGAAACGACGCCACGTGTCGTTGATCCCGATCAAAATGGAGAGGATCGTCGGCTTGAGGGCGAGCAGGTCGGGTTCGATCCGCGCTTCGAGATCGTACACGCGGTTGCCGCTGATGCCGCGGTTGTACACCTTGAGCGCGGGGGAGGCGATCTGCGCGTAGAGTTGCCCGGCGGCGAGCATCGGGTAGCCAGCGCCAAGATGATTGGCGTCTTCGCGGTTACGACCGCAGTCGGTGATGCTATCACCGGTGAAAAGCACAACGTCGTCAGGCTTGATGATCATAAAGCAGAGTTACTGTATTTTAAAGTATCGAGCACCGAAGTGCGATAGAGGGGCAAGGACACACACCCCGGCGCTCCGCGCCACCCCTCTTGATAGAGGGAAAGGGAACGTGCGGTAGCACCGCGCAGAGCCAAGGGCTGTGCCATATACTTTAGAATGCTCTAAATCCAAACTCAAAAGTCAAAGGCGTTATTCAATCAACCTCGTCGGGTTCATCGAATCCGACAGCAATAAAGGTTTTGCTTTTACTGCTGTCATTTTGACCTTTGACTTTTGCGATTTGACTTGGCTCTCGTTTACGCTTCCGTCTCGCTTTCCTTTTCTTCCTGTTCGTCGGTGATGACAGGGGCGATGGCGAGGAGCTTGTCCTTGTCCTCGAGGTCGACCAGTTTCACGCCCTGCGTGTTGCGACCGGCTTCGCGGATGTTATTCACCGGGGTGCGAACCATCTGACCACCCTGAGTGAGGAGCATGATCTCGTCGGAATCGGTCACGCTGAGAGCGCCGACGACCTTGCCGGTCTTGTCGGTGGTCTTCATCGTGATGATGCCTTTGCCGCCGCGGGATTGCTTGCGGTATTCGTCGAACGCCGTGCGCTTGCCGATACCGTTTTCGCCCGCGACCAGCAAAGTGGCCTGCGGGTTCACGATGGCGAGAGCCACCACGTTGTCGCCCTTTTCGAGGGAAATACCGCGCACGCCGGTGGCGGGACGGCCCATGCAGCGGACGTCGGATTCCTCGAAGCGGATGCTCATGCCCTCGCGGGTGATGAGGACGGCCTCGTCGTGACCGCTGGTGAGCTTCACTTCGATGAGGGAGTCGCCCGCTTCGATACCGATGGCAATGATGCCACCCTTGCGCATGTTGCTGTAGTCTTCCAGCGAGGATTTCTTCACCGTGCCCTGCGCGGTGGCGAAGAGGAGGAATTCACCTGATTTCCAGGTGGCATCCTCGCCCTTGGCGTCCTTGCGGGAGGTGATGCGGATCAAGGCGGCGACTTTCTCATCGCCCTTGAATTCGAGCAGGTTCGCAATGCTGCGGCCCTTCGCGGCGCGGCCCATGTCGGGAATCTCGTGCACGCGCTCGACGTAGACGCGGCCCGTGTTCGTGAAGAACATGAGGTAGTCGTGCGTGGAGGCGGTGAAGAGATGCTCGACGAAATCCGCGTCTTCCGATTTCTCGGCGTCGCGGGTGGTCATGCCGATGACGCCCTTGCCGCCGCGTTTTTGGGCGCGGTAGCTGCTGATGTTGGTGCGCTTGATGAGGCTGTTGTGGGTGATCGTGATGATCACGCCTTCGTTGGCGATCAAGTCCTCGATCGCCATCTCACCCTCGTCGGGAATGATGTCGGTGCGGCGCTTTTCGGCGTGTTTTTCGCGGATGATCGTGAGTTCCTGCTTGATGATCGACAGAACGCGGGCTTCCTTGGCGAGGATGTCCATCAGGTCGGTGATGGTCTCGAGCAGGCCCTTGTATTCTTCCGCGATCTTGTCGCGTTCCAACCCGGTGAGTTGGTAAAGGCGCAGTTCGAGGATGGCGTTGACCTGGTCTTCGCTGATGAGGTAACGGCCGTTGGTGAGGCGCGCTTCCTGATGGATGACGATGCCGAAGTGTTCCACCTTCGCCTTGGTGAATTCGTAGGCGAGGAGTTGAATCCGGGCCTCGTCGCGATTGGCGGAATCGCGGATGATGCGGATGAATTCATCGAGGTTCGACAAGGCAATGAGGTAACCTTCCAAGACCTCGGCGCGCGCCTGGGCCTTGCGCAGCAGGTAGCGCGTGCGGCGCATGATGACCTCGCGGCGATGCTCAATATAGCAATTGATGATCTCCTTGAGGTTCAAAATCTTGGGGCGGCCGCCGTCGATCGCCAGCATGTTGGCCGAGAAGGAGGATTCCAGCGCGGTCAGCTTGTAGAGGTTGTTGATCACGACCTTCGTGACGGCATCGCGCTTGAGCTCGATGACGACGCGGGTGTTCTCGTCCGATTCATCGCGGATGGCGGTGATGTCGGAGAGGACCTTCTCATTGACCAGCTCGGCAATGCGTTTGACGAGTTCGGCGCGGTTGACGTTGTACGGGATTTCCGTGATGACGATGAACTCGCGTCCGCCCTTGTGCTCTTCGGTGTGGATGCGGCCACGGGCGCGGACACTGCCGCGACCGGTGTTGAAGTAGTTCTTGATGCCCTCGGTGCCAAGGATGCTGCAACCGGTGGGGAAATCGGGTCCCTTGATGTGCTTCATCAATTGGGGAATCGTGATTTCCGGATTATCAATCTGGGCACAGATGCCGTCGATGACTTCACCGAGATTGTGCGGGGGCAAATTGGTCGCCATACCGACGGCGATGCCCGTGCCGCCGTTGACGAGCAGATTCGGGAACGCGGCGGGAAATACGACCGGCTCCGTGCGCATTTCGTCGTAATTCGGGACGAAATCGACGGTGTCCTGATCCATGTCCGTCATGAGGGCGGCGCCGAGGTGCGTTAAGCGGGCTTCCGTATAACGCATGGCGGCGGGCGGGTCACCTTCCACCGAGCCGAAGTTACCCTGACCATCGACGAGCATCTCGCGCATGGCCCACGACTGCGCCATGTGGACGAGTGTGGGGTAGATGACGGCTTCACCGTGGGGGTGGTAATTACCCGAGGTGTCACCGCAAATCTTGGCGCACTTACGATGTTGGCGTCCGGGGTAGAGATTGAGATCGTGCATCGCCAACAAAATGCGGCGTTGCGAGGGCTTCAATCCATCGCGCACGTCCGGGAGGGCGCGCGAGATGATGACCGACATGGAGTAATCAAGGAACGAATTCTTGATTTCGTCGGCGACGTTGATTTTGCCCAGACGTTCGTTCTGGGCGAATAAGGAAGATGCCGGATCTTGAGGTTCAGGAGGCATAGTATTATGTCAGGTGTAGTAGATTAGATGTCGAGATTGCGGACGTTCAACGCATTGTCCTCGATGAATTGACGGCGGGGTTCGACCTCGTCGCCCATGAGTTTGGTGAACATTTCCTCGGCCTCAATGGCGTCGGAGACTTCCACTCGCAGGAGCTTGCGCTTGTCGGGGTTCATCGTGGTTTCGAACAATTCCTTGGCGTTCATTTCACCAAGACCCTTGAATCGTTTGATCTGCACGCCGCGACGACCGATGTCGCGAATCGTCGGAAGGATTTCCGGGATGGCATGCAACGGCTTGATCACTTGCTTGTCGCCTTCGCCCTCGATGAGTTCAAAGAGCGGCTTGTCGGCGGCAGCGTATTGATCAATGTTGAGCCCCTTCTTGTCCAGCTTGCCCAACAACTCGGCCACAGCCTTGCTTTCGTGCAGCTCCACGTGGGTGACGCGGCGGCGCGGGCCGTCGTTCTTGCCATTGGTCTTCGCCGGCTTGTCCGCATTTTCCTCACTGGCCTCTTCCGCGAAGATACCGAGATCGGTATTGGATTCGGCGAAAGCGGCGAGTTGCGTGTCGTTCGTGAAGTAGCTGATCGTCTCGGCATTGCCTTCGCGCACCTTGATGAGATGACGCGGCAGCTCGTGCGTCTTCGGATCGCGAGCGGCCAGGTAATCGGCGAAGTCGCCACCATGCCGCCGCAATGAAGAAGCGTATTTATCGAGCGAGTTGAGCAATTCGAGGATTTCGACCAGCGCCTTTTCCTCAATCACCTTCTTATCGCCGAGATTGCGGAGTTTGATGTCCTCGGAGCCGAGCTGGATGAGAATCTTGTTCAGCTTGGTGTCGTCTTCGACGTATTCCTCGCGCTTCTTGCGCTTGATCTGGTAGAGCGGCGGTTGCGCGATGTAGATATACCCGCGTTTCACGAGCTCCGACATCTGACGGAAGAAGAAGGTCAACAACAGCGTGCGAATGTGCGAGCCGTCGACGTCCGCATCGGTCATGATGATGATCTTGTGGTAGCGCAGACGCTCGAGGTTGAACGCGCCCTCGCCTTCGCCGTCACCGATGCCGGTGCCGACCGCGGTGATCATGGTGCGAATTTCGGTATTCTGCAGCACCTTGTCCAGGCGCGCTTTTTCCACATTGATCAGCTTACCGCGCAACGGGAGAATCGCCTGATTGTGACGGTTGCGGCCCTGCTTGGCGGAGCCACCTGCGGAGTCACCCTCAACGATGAAGAGTTCGGAATCTTCCGGGTTGCGACTGGAGCAATCGGCCAGTTTGCCGGGAAGTCCACCACCGGTGAGCGCGGTCTTGCGGACGGCTTCACGTGCCTTGCGCGCGGCTTCGCGGGCGCGGGCGGCGGTGAGGCCTTTCTCGATGACCTTCTTGGCGACGCCGGGGTTGGCGTCGAAGAATTGCATCAAGCCGTCGTAGGCGGAGGAGGAAACCACGCCTTCGACTTCGGGCGAGACGAGCTTGACCTTGGTCTGCGATTCGAAGCTGGGATGCGGGTGCTTGACCGAAACGACGCAGACGAGACCTTCGCGAACGTCATCGCCGGAGATGGCCGGATCTTTTTCCTTCAACAGGCTGTTCGACTTCGCGTACTGGTTGATCGAACGGGTCAGCGCCGTACGGAAACCCACGAGGTGCGTGCCGCCGTCCGGATTGGGAATGGCGTTGGTGAAGCAAAGGATCTGGTCCGTGTACGAGTCGTTGTATTGCAACACGACGTCGACGAGGATCTCGTCCTTCTCGCGCTGAATATTGATCGGCTTCGGGTGAATGACCTGCTTGTTCTTGCCAAGCTGCCGGACGAATTCCTCGATGCCGTCCTTGTAATAGAACCGCTCGGTCTTGATCTCCTTGACCTCCGCGCCTTCGGCGGTGCGCTCATCCTTGAGGATGATTTCGACGCCGGGATTGAGGAAGGCGAGTTCGCGCAGACGATTGGCGAGAAGCTCGAACTTGAATTCGGTGGTGATGGTGAAGATCACCGGATCGGGCTTGAAGGTGATGAGCGTTCCGTTGCTCTTGCTCTTGCCGATGACTTCCAGCTTGCGGGTCGTCTTGCCCTGCTCGAACTCCATCGTGTAGACCTTGCCGTCGCGATAGACTTCGACGGTGAACCATTCGGAGAGCGCGTTGACGCACTTGGCGCCGACGCCGTGCAGACCGCCGGAATATTTATAGGCACCCTGCCCGAACTTGCCACCGGCATGCAAATTGGTGAGCACGAGCTCGACCGCCGGGATTTTAAACTTGGGATGAATATCGACCGGGATACCGCGGCCATCGTCGCGAATGGAGCAGGAACCATCGACGTGAATCGTTACTTCGATGCGTTTGCAATAACCGGCGAGATGTTCGTCGATCGAGTTATCCAGAACCTCGAAAACGCAGTGGTGAAGGCCACGCTCGTCGACATGTCCAATGTACATGCCGGGCCGTTTACGAACCGCTTCCAACCCTTCCAGTTTATCGATTTTGGAAGAATCGTACTTCGTGCTTTCGGAGACTTTTCCGCCGTCCTCATTCCTCTTTCCAGAGGTCGTGTCAGGGGTGTAATTTTTATCTTCTTCAGTAGTCTGATTCGCATCAACCATAAGCGAGAAGTTTGCGGAAAAAGCAGAGAGAGAACAATGCTTTTTTAAGAAATCTTCATCCTTTTTCCGCCAAAAAAGTAAAAACCCAAATAATTATCAGCCAATAGCTTGCACCGCGACGCGGCTGATCGCTACACGCGATGGTTCCACGCGTCGGTCGCATAACGCTCCACCGCCAAAATGTGGGCGCGTTTTTGTTCGGATTCGGTCAACTCGCCGAGCGTCCAATCGAACCCCAAAGTCTCGCCCATTACCTGCCCGAGGAGTTCGTAGAGCGCCTCGTTTTGGGTCGGGTCCGGCAACAAAATACTGCCCTGATGCAACAAGCCTTCGCGGGTGCGACGCTGCGCCGCGCCGGAAATCTTGACGCCATCGGGCGCGGTGATGTCGTACTTCACCGCTTTTTGAAAACAGGCAGCGGATTCGTTCTCATCGCAGCACGGCGCGAGTTGCGCAGGAATGCCAAGACGTTGAATCGCGGCAAGCACGCCCTCGTGAATTTTCGAGTAGCTCTCCGGTGTCGGCAATTCCATCCACGGATGCGAGCGGGGCAGGATCACGGTGTACGTCTGATCGTGCCGATGATCGACCAATCCTCCGCCCGTGTAACGACGCACCATCGGCACGCCGGGAATCGCGACTTCGGCTTTTTGGAAATACCCAATCGTCTGCGCGTCCTCCGCCCAATTGTAAATCCGCAGAATCGGAGCCGTCACTTCGCGCAACAACGCTTCGTCCGCCGCCATGTTGTAGGCGGCGGCGGAGGCGGGATCGAGTATCAAACGCCAATTCATAGGGGGAAAGTTTTCAGTTCGAAGTTTTCGGTTTTCAGTTGGGGGAAGTTCTCGCGCGAATAACTTTGATCAAACCGGTAATCAAACGACTCGTCTGCGTCGTCAGCTCATCCCCTTCTCGAAAAGTCTTCTCGTCCAAGTAACCCACATCGATCGCTACAACAAACAGACTTCGCACTTCCGCACAACTCGCCCGGGCCACATTGAGATATTGAAGCTTTTCGGCTTGTCCAATCCGTTCAAAACCTTCCGCAATATTGGACATGACCGACACGGCGGCCCGCTGAATTTGGTCTTTCAATCCGTAGTCCTTGGCAAGAGGGCCGTTCCGGCAAATCGTGTAAACATGACGAGTCAATTCACGCGCTCTTTGCCATGCCTGCAGATCCTTGAAATCACGAATAATGGCCATTTGCCGATTCTTACTGAAAACTTCGAACTGAAAACCGAAAACTTTTATTTAAAGAAATCCTCAACCTTATCGATGATCGAGGGTGCTTTTTCGGGCTTGGCGAATTCGCGTTTCAGAAAGTCGTCGACCATCTGCCACGCCTTCGCGGCGTGCGAGGCATTGTGATTGGCGCTGCGGGGATCGGCAAAACCTTCGGGCACACCTTCGAGGGTGTAAACCGCGAGCGGATTGCGCATGTCGTCCATGAGCTTCTGGAATTCTTCCAGACCGGCGGGCGGGGTTCCGGCATTGATCAGGATGATGGAAACGCGATACTTGGAGATCTTTTTTTCGCGCGGCGCGATCATGGGATTCACGGCGGCCACGGCGTCAATGTCCTTGATCTGCTGCGCGGCGAGAATGGCGATGGTCCCACCGGAATTGCAGCCCACCAGCGCCACGTGGGGGACCTTGAGCCGGGGGCTTTCCTTGAGCAGGCGTTCACCGGCCTGGATGGTTTTCATCGCCGACTCGATGCGTAAATTGGAGAGCAACACATTGGCTTGGGCGGGATCGTTGGAGCTGCGGCCATTGTAGAGGTCGACCGCGATGGCGAGGTAACCTTTGCCGGCAAATTCCTCGGTGAGCCGCTTGGTGTGTTCATCGAGACCGAAGCGGTCGTGAATGATCACCACGCCACCCGCCGGAGCGACGAGCGGGAGCACCAGATAACCGAGATCTTCCGCGCCGAAATCGCCGAGCGTGATCATCTTGCCCGAAAGCTTGGCGGGAGCGGCGGGAGTCTCCGCGCCTTCGGCGGCAACGAGCGGACTTAGGGTCTGTCCATAAAAACAGACGATAGCCCAAACAAAAAGGAAACGAACCCAACGGATACGATCGATCACGGAAACAACCCTCTGATTTTCTTCGCGTCGACCACTTTTTGAATTCCAAGCGTGAGTGCAGCAGTGCGGTGGTCGATGTTTTTCTGGCGCGCTTCCTTCAGCACCTGATCGAAGGTCTGCGACAAAATCCGGTAGAGTTTGTCGAACACTTCGACTTCGGTCCAAAAGAAATTCTGCAGGTCCTGCACCCACTCAAAGTAACTGACGATGACGCCGCCCGCGTTGCAGAGCACGTCGGGAATCACAAAGATGTCGCCGCGCTGTTTCAACACCGCATCGGCTTCGAACGTGGTCGGACCGTTCGCGGCCTCGGCCAGCACGCGACATTGCAACCTGGCGGCAATCTCGGCGGTGATCACGCGCTCCGTCGCGGCGGGAATCAAGACGTCGCACGATTGCACGAGCAATTCCTCGTTGGTCATGCGCTCGCCCTGCGGGAAATCATCCAGCGTGGCGTGCGTCTGAAAGTGAATGAATAATTTCTCCACATCGAGACCCTTGGGATCGTACAACGCACCGGTACGATCGCCAACGCCGACGATCTTCGCGCCGTACTTGGCGAGTCCGTAAGCCGCGTAGCTGCCGACATTGCCAAAGCCTTGCACGATGATGCGACTATCGGCGGGCATCTTCAAAATTTCCAAGGCACGACTGGTGACAAACGCCACGCCGCGACCGGTCGCTTCCCGGCGGCCCATGGAGCCGCCGATGCTGACCGGCTTGCCGGTGACGATGCTCGGCACCGCGTGACCGGCATGGGTGGAATAGGTGTCGTACATCCACGCCATGGTTTGTTCGTTCGTACCCATGTCGGGTGCCATCACATCGATGTGCGGTCCGATGAAGGGAATCATTTCCACGGTGTAACGGCGCGTGAGCGCTTCGAGTTCGCGCGGGCTCATCCGGAGCGGATCGCAGGCGATGCCGCCCTTCGCTCCGCCATAGGGCAATCCCGCGAGCGCGCACTTCCAGCTCATCCACATCGCGAGGGCCGCGACTTCGCCAATATCCACGCTGGGACTGAAACGCAAACCGCCCTTGGTCGGACCGAGAGTGAGGTGATGCTGGACGCGGTGACCTTCAAAGACTTTGACGTCGCCATTGTCGAGCTTGACCGGCACGGCCACGCTGATGAGCCGCTTGGGCCATTTCACCCGTTCGCGAATCGAGGCATCGAGTCCCAAAAAATCGGCGGCCCCATCGAACTGCTGGCAGGCCATCCGAAAAGTCGGATTCTGCAACAGAACTTTCATGCGGAGAGTTCGAGAAAATTCCGGAGAAGGTTTTTACCGTGCTGAGTCAAAATGGATTCGGGATGGAACTGCACGCCGTAGATGGGGTACTGACGGTGGCGCAGGCCCATGATTTCCTTTTCCGCCGTCTCAGCAGTGATCTCGAGGACCGCGTCAGGAAAGGTTTCGCGCTCGACGATCAGCGAATGATAGCGCGTGGCTTCGAACGGGTCCGGCAGCTTGGCGAAAACCCCCTGCCCGTTGTGATGGATGGGCGAGGTCTTGCCATGCATGAGGCGCGGCGCGCGGATGACGTGGCCGCCGTAGACTTCGCCGATGCACTGGTGCCCGAGACAGACGCCGAGCAGCGGCGTGGTAGGGCCGAACTTTTGAATCACCGCATTGGAAAGACCGGCTTCCTTCGGCGTGCAGGGGCCGGGGGAAATGATGATCTTGGCAGGTTTGAGCGCGGCGATTTCATCGAGCGTGATTTCGTCGTTGCGCTTCACCACCACCGTGGCCCCCATCTCGCCAAAGTATTGCACGAGATTGTAGGTGAAAGAGTCGTAGTTATCGATGACCAGCAACATATTTTCCAATTCGAGGTTTTGCCAATTTGGCACTATCTCCGACCCATTGCAACTCCTGTGTAGAACGAAGAGAAGGGAACTTTTTGACGAAATTAACGGAATTTACGAAATGGGGAAGTAATGGCAAAACGGATTGTATCAGGAACTCAGGAAATCAAGAAAATGGGTCAGTGGTTCTGACCGATGTTCCGGCTTTCCTGATGAATGAAACGGTTTGTTTTCAATTTCGTAAATTCCGTTAATTTCGTCAAAAAATCAGGAAGCCAGTTCCTGACGCGCCTCGCCCTGGAGCGGCGGGGCGTCGGCGAGCCGTTGCATGAGCGCCTTGGCTTCGAGCGGGCGAATGCCGGGAATGCGGCTGATGAGCCGCGCAAGCATGCCGACAATGTGCGGCGTGGCGTAGCTGGTGCCGGTGACCTTCTTGTAGCCGCCGCCACTCCATGGCACTTCCACGTCTTCACCACGCGCGGCGAATTCGACCATGTAGCCGGGCGAATAAAAGAACTGGTCGGGCCGTTCGGTCTGGCAGAAGTTCACCGTAAAGACAGACGGAAAATAGCCGGGCCACTCGGGCTTGTGAAAATCGACATTATTGCAGGCGGCAACGATATGCACGCCCTTGAGGTAGGCTTCGTCAATCCACGCCTTGTACTTGAGAATGTGCTCCTCGATGCCGCAACCGAAACTGCAATTGAGGATGTGGTAACCGAGGTCGAGCGCCTGCCGGGCCCCCTCTTGAATAATCGCCGTGCGGGAATTCAGTCGGTCTCCGAGCACGCGAATGCTGCCAATCTCCGCTTCCGGCGCGATGGAGTGAATGATGTGCGCGATGGCGGTGCCGTGACCGTACAGGTCCACGCCGCCGCCGGGAATGACATCGATGTAATGCCCCTTATCCACCACCGCGATGTCGTCCGCGAGCGTGAGTCCGGCCAGCGCGGGATGCGTCACGTCGATGCCGGAATCGATGATGGCGATCTTGACTCCACGCCCGGTTCCCTCCCGGAGCGATTGCCGTGCGACATCCAGACTCAAAAGCTTGTTCATGAGCGAGACTCAAGCATAGGAAACGAATCGTGGGACGACAAGTCCACGATTACCATTGCACGGTTTGCCGCAGGAGGCGGTAATCGATCAACTCGGTGAGCACCGAGGCCGCGCGCTGGATCGCCTGAAGATGTTCGGCCCGGAATCCGGGCGGATCGATATCATCGGAGCCGGGCTCCTTGAGCTGCACGCAGGAGATGACCCCGCGGCATTGGCGCAAAAAGTAAAAGGGCACGACGATCATGGCGTACGTCTGCTGCTGCAATTTCATGTCGACGATCTTGCTATGGTGCGCGTTCTTGAAGACTTCGTTTTCCACGAAAGGCTGTTCGCTCATCATGACCATGCTGACGATGCCTTCGCGCAGCGGCTGGTGATAATTCAGGACCAGCTTTTCCGCCGATTCGCCCACGCCATAGCACGGCACCAAATTCTCGCGGGTCGCATCGAGCAGCCAAACGAGTCCGCTGTCGGCCCCGGCGAGTTCGAAACCCTGTTCGAGGACGTGACGGATCATGCCGTCGCACAGGCTGGGGAAATTTTCCGGACGGACCTGTTCGCCGACGGAGATGAGACGATTCTCCAACGACGGAGTCAGCGAACTGATCCGCTCGTCGGGAAGAATGTTAAGTCGTGCGCCCATGTTACTCGGGATGAAGCGTCCAGTTCACCCAAACGCCATGGTTACGAAACCGAACCCGCCGCTCCGCGCAGTTGTTTGACGCTCTGCGCCAGATACCCGACCAATTCGGGCCGCTGCATGACGAGCTGGCACAATTCGGAGCGCTCGGATTCGGAGCAATCACCGCGCGCAAAACGATCGAGACGGTTGCGCAGTTCGCCCTCGGGCCGAACCGCCTCGCGTCCCTGCACTTCTTCTTCAAAGTGACCCAGAAACTGAATGATCTGTTCAAAGGGGTTTGGCATAGGCGTCGTTCTGGAAATTAGACTCGCAGGTTTATTTAAATTGCAGGGAATTTTAAGCTTTTATCATCATCGGATCGGAGAGCCATTAATTTAACTCAACTCCGGGGACTCAAGGTGAAGAGATCTTCCCCCGATTGGCAGAGCTGGAGAAAATCCTCCCAGTTGACTTCGAGCCACGGGTCGGTCGCCCGCAAATTCCGCAGCGTGCGCGAGGCGATATCGGCCATGGCCTGGTCCAGCGTGCGGCTGACCTTCGATTCATGCCAGCCGAACATCCGGGCGGCTTCGCGCTGCATGACTCCATGAATATAAACCAGTTGCAATAACAAATAGGCGTCCGGGGGGCACTCCTGCAACGATTTGCGCAAGGCATCGCGCATCAGCTGGGTCAGCGCCCACTCGGAGTAGTCCGCTGTCCGCGCCGGGAGCATATCGAAATCGCTGGCCTGATCGGCGTGGTCCTGCACATTCGGGAGATTGCCCTGAAACCGTTGGCGGCGCTTCAGATCCACCAAGCGATGCGTCGCCACCGTGGCCAGCCATGTGTAAAGACTGCACTTGCCGTGATACTTATGGAGCAAGCCCTCGCGGTCGATGCGGCCCACGCTCAATTCCCCCCACAGATCGCCTAACAGATCGGATGCTTCCGTATTCGTTGCGCCGCGGCTGATCAAAAGTCCCAGAAGACGCTGGTTATAAAGCAACTGAAGCTTCGTCGCGGCTTCGTTCTCACCCGCCAGACACGCCTTGGCTAGATCAATATCGTCGTCGTAAGAACTTTTCGCGAGGGACATAGGTAGAGTTTGCCCACTTTATCGTGTTGCCGCGCAAATGTCTACCCGCCATTGACATTGCCAATCTCCAATTGCCAAATGCCAATTGAAGAGCCGGCAGAAAGAATGTCTTTGAGAGAGTTCTCTTCTACCCGGCTTGAGGCATGTGCCGAGTAGAATTTCAGCCTTTCCCCAATTGGCATTTGGCAATTGGAGATTGGCAATGCACCGCCCTAGCGCAGTGCTTCGACGATCAGTCGCACACCGAAACCGGTCGCGCCTTTTTCGAGGTGCGGCTTGTCGGAAGTGATCCACGCCGTGCCGGCGATGTCGAGATGCGCCCAAGGGGTCTCTTCGACAAACACCTTCAGGAACGCCGCCGCCGTGCACGCGCCACCCCAACGGGCTCCGGCGTTTTTCACCACGGCGATATCGCTCTTCATCTCGGCATCGTACTCTTCGCCGAGCGGGAGTTCCCAAACGAGATCGCCCGTTTCCTTGCCAGCCTTGTTCAGGCTGTCGCGCAAGGTAACGCTGTCAGTGAAGAATCCCGCGCGGTTCGCGCCGAGCGCCACGACGCAAGCGCCGGTGAGCGTGGCGAAATCGACGAGCGATTGCGGTTGATACTTCTCGCGGGCAAAGGTGATGGCGTCGGCCAGAACGAGGCGGCCTTCCGCATCGGTGTTCAAAATTTCAACCGTCTTGCCGCCGTACATCGTGATGATATCGCCGGGACGATACGCGCGATCGCTCGGCATGTTCTCCGCCGACGCGATGACCGCCACGACATTGATCGGGAGCTTCAAGCGCGCGATGGCCTGCATGGCTCCGAGGACAGCGCAGCCGCCCATCTTGTCGAACTTCATTTCATCCATCGACGCGCCGGGCTTGATGGAAATGCCGCCCGTGTCGAAAGTGATGGCCTTGCCGATGAGCGCGACCGGTTTCGTCTTGGCGCTGCCGCCCCAATATTCGAGGACGATCAGTCGCGGCGCGGCGGCAGATCCCTGCCCGACGGCGAGAATACCGCCGAATTTACCGGCCTTGAGTTTCTTCTCGTCGAAGATGGTGACCTTGAGGCCGACATCTTTTGCCAACGCTTTCGCTTCGTCCGCGAGCGCGGCGGGAGTGAGTTCGTTCGGCGGCTGGTTGCCGATGGAACGAGTGTAGTTGGTCGACTCGGCGAGAATCTGGCCCACGAGCGCCGCTTTTTTCACCGCGACGAAATGACTGGCGGTGGTGACGAGTTGCAGTTCCTTCAGCGCATTCTTGCGGCGGCTGGCGGGGAGCTTGAAATCCTCGAAACGGTACGAGGCGAGCAACGCGCCTTCCACAATCGCCTGCGCGTATTCATTCCACTCGCCCAGTTCAACGGCGAGCACTTCGGCGCCGATCTTGAGGAATTGCTTGATCGCGACACCGGCTGCGCGGCGCAGGAGGTCGATCTCGATCTTTTCTTTTTCACCAAGACCAATGTAGAGCGTGCGGCCTTTGTCGGAGTGGAGGAGCAGCGTGGAGCCTTTCTCGCCCTGAAATTCTTCCTTCTTGATTCCCTTCGGGAGATGACCGCCGTCCTTGCTGACAAAAAGGACGCGATCCACGGCTTTGGCACTGGCACTGACTGAGATTCGAACTTCTTTCACATTAACCTTTCGATGTTCAATTAAGAAAAAAAATTTAGACGAAATTAACGGAATTAACAAAATTGAAAGACACTACGGCTCGTGCCTTTTTCCTAATTTCGTAAATTCCGTTAATTTCGTCTTAAAAAAACATTCAATGCCCGGGCGGCTTGTCCTTCGGCGCGTTCAGGCCGGCCGCTTCCTTGTAATCGGCAGGGAGAAGATTCTCCACTTCGATGCCGCGGAATTCAAAGAGGCGATGGATCGTTTCTTCGATCAAATTGTTCGGGCACGAAGCGCCCGCCGTGATGCCCACGACGACGTTGCCATCGGGCAGCCAGTTCTCGGTGAAGACCTCGTGGTTCTCGTGCTGGTTCCAGTGCGAGATTTTCTGCGGCGAGATGAGCTTCTCCGAGTTCTTGATGAAATAGGTCGGCAGTTTGGCTTCGCCCATCTCCGCGAGGTGGGAGGTGTTACTGCTATTGTAACCACCCACGACGATGAGGAGATCCATCTTCTCGAAATCGAGTAGTTGGTTGAGCGCGTCCTGGCGTTCCTGCGTCGCACCGCAAATGGTATCGAAATAACGGAAGTGATTGCCCACTTCGGCTTCGCCGAAACGGTCCACAATCGCTTGCTTGATGCGGCGCTGCACTTCTTCCGTTTCATTGCGCATCATGGTCGTTTGATTCGCCACGCCGACCGCCGCGAGATGCTTGTCGGGATCGAAATCATGCGAGTAGGCCCCGGCAAATTTCTTGAGGAATTCCTCCTTGTTGCCGCCGTTGCGGATGTAGTCGCAGACGTAATCGGTCTCGGCCAGCGTGAAGACGACGAGGTAATGACTGGAGCCGTTTTCGCTGATCGCGCGGGAGGAGGTCGCCTTGGTTTCTTCATGCCACGCCTTGCCGTGGATGATCGAGGTGACGCCTTCGCGGGTGTACTGGCGGACGCGCTTCCACACGGTCATCACGTCGCCGCAGGTCGTGTCGACCAATTGACAGCCGATCTCTTTCAGGCGGTTCATCACCTTCACTTCCGCGCCAAACGCGGGAACGATGACGACGTCGTCCTTCTTCAAGTCGTCGAGCTGGTAGGTGCCGTTGACTTCCTTGAGCTGCTTGATGTTCATGCCGCGAAGCTGGTCGTTGACTTCGGGGTTGTGAATGATTTCGCCAAGGAGATAGATATTCTTGTCCTTGAACACCTTCGCCGCCGCGTAGGCGAGGTCGATGGCGCGCTCGACGCCGTAGCAAAAGCCAAACGCCTTGGCCAGTTTCACGGTCAGGCCCGCCGAGGAAAGCGGCATGCGCGTGTGGCGGAGATATTCCACAATCGGGCTGCGATAGTGGCTCTCGACCTGAGCCTGTACGAGGCTCATGACTTCAGGGGTGCGCAAATTAACTTTACCGGCAGCATTAACAGTCATCGACATAAGATGATAGTTTCTACTAATAGTGGACATCCGTCAACTCCCGGTGGATGGAGTGCGATCCTCTGTCACGCAGGCCTTGCACCGTTCCAAGAATTCCCCCATCCTGACGATCCAGTGAGTACTCCCACCGAAATCAGCATGCGGGCCGCGCGTGGCAGCATGATTTTCAACGCCATCATGGCCGTCTCGAAAATCATTGGCGGCCTCGTAGGCCATTCCTATGCCTTGATCGCGGACGGTATGGAATCGACCGTCGACATCTTCAGTTCTGCGCTCATCTATAACGGGTTGCGACTTTCCCAGGAGCCTGCCGACCAAAACCATCCCTACGGCCATGGCCGCGCCGAGACGATCGCCGCCGCTGCCGGGGCGCTGATCCTAATGGGTGGCGCCGTCCTGATCGGTGTCAGTGCCGCGAACAGTCTTTTCATCAAGCGCGAGAGCCCCAACGTGTGGACGCTGGTCGTGCTCCTGATCATCGTGGTGCTGAAGGAACTCGCCTTCCGCTACCTCCTGAATGTTAGCAAGAAAACCGGCAGCCAAGCGGTGAAGGTCGAGGCGTGGCATCACCGTAGCGACATGTACACCTCGCTCGCGGCAGGCGTCGGCATCGCCATCGCCGTGTTCACCGGCTGGAATCAAGCGGATAGCATCGCGGCCATTCTGGCGAGTTTATGGATGGGCTGGAACGGCCTGTTGCTGCTGCGTCCCGCCGTGGATGAAATCATGGAGACATCGACCGATCCGGAAATCATCGCGCAGATCCGGCTCATCTGTCTGAACTCCCCCGGCGTGCTCGGCGTGGACAAGGTGCTCGTGCGCAAGATGGGGTTGCAGTTGATGGTCGACCTCCACCTCGAAGTCGATCCTAACCAAACCGTGAGCGAAGGCCACAAGATCGCCCACCTCGCGAAGGACCGCCTGCGCACGGAAATCCCGACCATCGCCGATGTGCTCATCCACGTGGAGCCGTATCCGCATCCGATTCACGACGTGAAAACCGCCGCGTATTTATCCAACGCGCCCAAAGCGCCGACCGTTCCCAAAGGGCATTCGTGAGCATCCCCGACGACAAACTCCGCAATCATCTGACCGCGCTCGGAGTGGACGTCAACCGGGTGGAGGAAAGCTTTGTCCGCTCGCAGGGCGCGGGTGGCCAGAACGTGAACAAGGTCTCCACCTGCGTGGTGCTGCACTACGTGCCGCTGCATCTCACGATCAAGATGCAGGATGGCCGCACGCAGGCGGGCAATCGCGCGACCGCATGGAATCTCTTGCGCGATAAAGTGATTGCGCTTAAAAAGTCCAAAGCCGCCGCCGCCCGCTCCGAACGCGAACAGCAACGCCGCCAGAAACGCAAACGCCCGAATTGGCTCAAGCGCGAACTGGTGAAGTTCAAGGCGCAGCGCGCGACGGTGAAAAAAGCCCGGCGACAGCCGGTCAATGAAGAATGACACCTCATTCTCTCCACAACACATTCCTCGAACGACTGCTCCCGCTCCTGAGCCCCCACTCGCTTCACGATTTGTGGCAGCGCCTGCTCGAGCATCTCCAACTCACCTTTGTCGCCGTCGGCATCGCCGCCCTGATCGGTTACCCGCTGGCCGCTCTGGTCTGGAATCGGCCCCGCTGGCGCTCGCTGGTGGTGGGCTTCTGCAATCTTTTCCAGACGATCCCGAGCCTCGCCTTGCTCGCCCTGCTGCTTCCCCTGCTCGGTCTCGGCTTCCTGCCCGCGGTGGTGGCGCTCACGCTCTATGCGGTGCTGCCCATTGTGCGCTCGACGATTACGGCGCTGAGCGATTCGCAGGATGACCTGCTCGATGCGGGCCGCGTGATGGGTATGAATTCCCTGCAACTGCTCTGGCATGTGCGCCTGCCGCAGGGCTTGCCCCAACTGATCTCCGGCCTGCGCGTGGCGTTCGTGCTCAGTGTCGGCACGGCCACGCTCAGCGCGTTCATTGGCGCGGGCGGGCTCGGTCAATTCATCACCATCGGCCTCGCCCGCAACGACACCGCGCTCTTGCTCTACGGCGCGATTCCCGCCGCGTTGCTCGCGCTCGGAATCGACTCCCTCCTCGGCCAGATCGAAATCGCCGCGCAGTTGTGGAAAAGCGGCCAGTCCTACCGGCTCCCTCCCCGCAAGGTCGCCTGCGTGATCGGTATCCTGCTCGCGCTGGCCGCCAATCTCGCCATTTTCCTCCATCACCCCGCGCTACCGGTGCAGGACGATGGCCGCCCGGTGATTCGCATTGGCGCGAAAAATTTCGTCGAGCAAATGATCCTCGGCGAAATCGTCGCGCAAACCCTCGAAAATTCGGACCACTACCGCGTCGAGCGCAAGTTCGGCCTCGGCAGCACAGCCATTATTCACAATGCGATCATTGCGGGCGAGATCGACCTCTACGTCGAATATTCCGGCACGGCCGAGCTCAACATCCTCAAGCTCAATAAAGCCTCCACCAACGATCCCGATCACGCGGGGTTGCGTCTGCTCTATCATGACGTCTTCGGTCTCGAATGGCTTCACTCGCTCGGCTTCAGCAACTCCTACGCGGTCATCGTCCGCCGCGATGGCAAAGCCGGATCGCTCACCACGCTCTCGCAACTCGTCGCCCTCGCACCGTCACTCAAGCTTGGGCTCAACGCCGAGTTCATCGACCGACCGGATGGCTATCCCGCTCTGCAAAAAATGTACGGCATTAACTTCGGCGAAGTGAGAACCCTCGATGTCGGATTAATCTATCCGTCGCTCGACACCGGGGCTGTCGACGCCGTGGTCGCCTTTGCGACCGATGGACGACTCGTTTCCAAAGACTATGTGGTGCTCACCGATGACCGACGCGCTTTCCCGCGCTACGACGCCGCGCCGGTCCTGCGCACGAAACTCATCACCCAGGACCCCGAGTTACTCACCCTGCTGAATAACGCCCTCGCCGGACGGATCAATGAGGTCGCCATGCGACGGCTCAACTACGCCGTGGAAGTGGAGCATCAGGAACCCGCCGATGTCGCCCGCGATTTTCTCCGTTCCCTCAGCGAACCCGCCCCTGCCGCGCCGTCCAAGCCCCACCGGAAACCTTATGTCAATGATTGACCTCGCCTCGCTCGCCAAGCTCCATGCGGCCCACCCCGAAGCGGCGGCGGCGCAGGTCGCGGAGTTTTCACTCGGCTCGCAATCCTTCCTTTTCAACTCGGAAAAATACCTGATGGGCGTGATCAATCTTTCCGCCGACTCGTGGTATCGCGAAAGCGTCTGCCTGACCGCCGACGCCGCCATCCGTCGTGGGCATGTCCTCCACGCGCAAGGCGCGCACCTGATCGACATCGGCGCGGAATCAACCCTCGCCCACGCCGCCCGCGTCGGCGAAGCCGCGCAACAAAGCGCACTCGTCCCCGTTGTCACGGAACTCGCCAAAGCCGGGCTCCTCGTCTCGGTCGAAACGTATCATCCCTCCGTCACCACCGCCTGCCTCAAGGCGGGTGCGAAAGTCTTGAACCTCACCGGCACGGTGAACACAGGCGAGCTCTTTCGCGAGGTAGCCGATCATGACGCCGGAGTGATCCTCTGCTTCGTGCAAGGCAACAACGTCCGCGACGTCACGGATCTCAATCTCGGCAATGATCCCATCGAGGCGCTCTATTCCTACTTCGCGCTCATGATCGATGAAGCGACGCGTTGCGGTGTGAAAAAAATCTGGATCGATCCCGGCCTCGGATTTTACTACCGCAACCTGCAGGACAGCTCGGCGCGAATCCGCCACCAGATGAACGTCTTTCTCAACACCTTCCGCCTGCGACAACTCGGCTGGCCCGTCTGCCACGCCCTCCCGCACGCGTTCGAGTGCTTCGAGGAGGAAGTCCGCTGCGCCGAACCATTCTTCGCTGTGCTCGCGCTCCTCGGCCAAACCGACCTCCTGCGCACGCACGAGATTCCCAAGGTCCGCGCCATCCTGAAGACGATGCAGTTGTAAAACGACACCGCGAACACCGGATGTGACTCCAATACTTTTATTGGAACCGGCTCATGTTCTTAGAACCTATCCACGATCTTTTTGGGGTGGGGCTGGAGCCAGGAAGTGGTGATGGCAAGGCGCTAGCGACGATGGTATTTGAAAAATACCGGAGGAGCGCCGCAACACCGCCATCACCACTTTCTGGCCCAGTCCGAAGGATTGCCAGCCTTTGGAGGCTGGGGCGTCGTTGTCGCAGCCATCCAAGATCGCTGAGGATATTGGCCGGCTGCTCCGCCTCGCCCA
>NEUU01000016.1 GCA_002304345.1 Verrucomicrobia bacterium Tous-C9LFEB | reverse complement strand
AGACGAGGCTGTAGCCCACCGCCCACCAGAGGATAATGACCAATCCGGTGATGCCCAAACATTGGGCGAGAACCGAGAGGACGTTCTTCTTACGAACCAAGCCGCCGTAGAACAGCGCCAGGCCCGGCAAGGTCATGAACAACACCAACGCCGCCGCGACCATGATGAACGCGTTGTGGCCAGGACCCGCCACGCCCACCACTTTGCTGCCAGCCGGGTCCACGTTGCCCACATACGCTTCCAATCCGGTCAATCGTTGTTCCACCGTCGGCTCTGCCGCCGGGGCTTCCGCCGCAGGGGCGGGGGCAGGGGTAGCCTGCGCGAGCAGGACAGGGGTGGATTCCGCACAGAACGCTCGCGTGGTCAAGGCCAACACGGCGATTAATGACAGCCAATACTTGGGTCGTCGCAACATGATCTCTTATTCTCCTATGATGGGTTGTTTTCCAGATTCGCCCGACCAGACACCCGATGCCTCAGGAGATTCCTATCCCCCAGGTGTCGCGAGCCGTCGATTGAACTTTAACCGACAAAAGCAACGGCCATGCCAATTTGCAGAATTTTCTTTTACAGTCTGTAAGGTCACCGGCTTCTTCTCCGGCGGGATGTTCCTTTACAGCCATTTTCCGTAGGAATGGCCCCTTACTGGCTTGTTTTGACCATACGGTGAGTCCGGTGAAAATCGGATCAAGCAAGCCGATTCGAGTGCGCCAGGATTAGCGTGGGGGCGTTGCCCCCAGACCCCCACCAAAGGGAATGATTCCCTTTGGAAACCCCGCATTGGGCCGCGCTGCCTTTTACGCAGACGTAAAAAGCAGCGCGGCCCAAATGGATTTCAAAAGCCTCATTACCTCTGATGAGGCAGGGATTCATCGATTCTCAAGCTCCCTCTCTGTTTAAAGTATGAACTCTGAGATTAGAGCGGATTTCAAGTGGATTGTCGCATCTCAAACCATCCCAGCCGATCCTTCGACAAGCTCAGAATGACGGGTTGGGGAAGTAAGCTCAAATCGTAGCGAAGAATTCTGGTGAGAGTGGAAAGTTACCACCAAACATTACTTTCATTCCACGTCATCCTGAGCTTGTCGAAGGATCAGTTGGCTTGCTCCAAGAGTCTGAGCGTTGCGACAATCTAGATGAAAAGGGCTCTAAGATAAGGACGTTTTAGAGTGCGGCGGCAAGCCGCCGCGCCACAAAGCGGGAGCAAGCTCCCGCACTCCAAATGAGCCGCACTGGAGGCATTCTCCCACTTGCTTATCTTAGCGCTCCCAATCAATCTTTCGCGGGTTCGAGAGAGGCGGAACCGTTGACGGGATGTTGTTTGCCCCGTTTTTGCGCGAGCAGGCGGAGAATTTGCGGCAGCACGATGATGGTGGTGATCATGCCGATCGCGATGCCCATGCTCATCAGCAAACCGATGGAATGCATCCCGCGATAGCGGCTGACGAGGAGCGAGACGAAACCGAAGAAGGCGGTGAGACCGGTCATGATGATCGCCTTGCCCGTGCTGGTTTCGAAGAGTTGGAAGCGGCCATCCTCGCGGAAGCGTTCGACGATGTAGACGCCGTAGGCGACATCGATGCCGATGATGAGCGGCAGCGTGACGATGTTCGCGGGGTTAAACTCGATGTCCCACCAGCCCATGATGCCGGTGCGCCACGCCACGGCCAGCACGAGCGGCAGGATGGCAAGCGCGGTGTACTTCACATTCTGGAAGTGGAGGAAAATGATGACGCTGATCGCGACGAAGGCCCAGACCGCGGCGCTGAGGAAGCTGTCGCGCAGCAGGCCGATGTATTCGTAATTCTGGACGGGCGTGCCGGTGACGTTCGGATCGATGGTGCGGAGTTCATCGACGAATTCCACGTTGGCGTTGCGTTCCCAGATATCTTTCTTCGCGTAGACCTGCAGCAGCACCTTGCCGGAGGGGGAAACGAATTGGTGGAGGAGCGTATCGGGCAGGTCGGCGAGTTCGATGGGGCGATCGACGCGCTGCTTTTTCAGCCAGACCAGATTGCGTTGCATGGAGCCGAAGACTTCTTCCTGGGCCCGGTTGAGGCGGCGGTTGAGTTGATCCGGGCTCAAACCGGCAATGGCCTTGCTGGCGCGTTCGAGCGGCGGGATGAGGCCACCGAGGACGTCGGAGGCCTGCCGCGCGCGCTTGGAAATCTTCTCGAACTTCTTGGCCTGTTTGACGCCTTCGCGGCAGGATTCGAGCAGTTGTTCGAGCGAGACCTTCACGCGGGCGGGATCGATTTTTTCCTGACTGACGGGAGCGACCTGCACGGCGGCCATGGTGGCGGCAATCTTGCGGATGACCGGCATTTTGGCTTCCTGATCGATGGGCAGGAGGGCGGTGATGGAATCAACGCGGGAGACGCTGGGCAGGGCGGTCAGTTTCTTTTCCAGCTCGCGGGCTTCGTCCAGATCCTTGGCGACAACGGAGGCATAGAGCGTGGAGTTGTCCGTGACGCGGAAGACTTCATGCAGCACACGGACGGAGTCGAGCTTGGGGTTCTGCAGGTTGAGCAGATTGTAATCGAACTTCACGTGAAAGATGCCCCAGACGGACAAAACGGTGAGCAGCACGGAAACCCAGAGGACGGTGCGGGGCCGGGAGGTGAGCACGCGGTCGACTCCGGCAAAGGAACCCCAGTTGGAGTTCACGCCGTGGGTGAGGAGCACCTCGCGGGAGCGGTTGCGGTCGCGGAGATAGAAGATGGCGGGCAGCACCACCAGCGTGGCCACGATGCAAAAGAGAATGCTGCTGCCGGCGATGGCGCCGAGTTCGCGCAGGCCGACGAATTGATTGAAGCAAAGGGTGTAAAAGGCGATGGCGGTGGTGGTGCCGCCGGTGATGATGGCGACGCCGGTGTTTTGCAGCGAGTGCAGCAGGGCGTTGCGGGGGATGCCTTCGCGACCGAGTTCCTCCTCGTAACGGCTCAGGAGCTGGATGCCGAAATCGATACCAATGCCGAGCACCATGGGGATGACGGCGAAGGAGATGATATTGAAGTGACCGACGACGACCATGGTGAAGGCGAGGCTCCACATGATGGCGATGGCGAGGGCGGCGAGGGCGTAGAGCGGACGCTCGAGATTGCGGTAGCTGAAGAAGAACAGGCCGCCGATAAGGACGAGGGTGATGATGGAGGCGACCTCAGTATCATGCGTGGAGGTCTGGAGTTCGTCGTCGCTGAGAACGGGCTGGCCGGTGAGGCCCAGTTTGACGTCGGGGTACTCTTTGCCGAGCTCGGCCAGATAGGTGCGGATCGACTGGACGGTCTTCGAAAAAGGCGAGACGGAATCGGTCTCGAGCTGGCCGCGCATGCCGAGGACGAGGACCGAACGGCCCTGATCGAAGGAGATATATTCGTGCTCCTGCAGGGCGGCGTTGACGTCCTGATATTGGTCGAAGGCTTTGCCACCGGTTGCGGCGGCGGGTTTGGGGGCCGGTTTTTTGGCCCCTTCGAGACGGTCGGCGAGGCGGTTGAGGATGTCCTTGAACTGCTCGATGAAGGGGATGAATTCCTTCCAGTTTTCGGACTTGCGGAGATACTTGTCATCGAAACTGCGGTTGGCTTCCTCCAGCGCGGCATTGAAATTCAGCTTGGGCGGGGCCTTGGTCAGCGCCTGCGCCTGGGTCGCGAGTTCGCGCTCCATCATCTGGAGGTCTTCCATCGGCAGGAGGAAGAGGAAGCGATTGTCGAGCTTGGAGAAATCGATCTTGTAGTAGCTGCGCTCGACGAAAGGTTTGAGGGTCTCGAGATATTTGCCGACCTTGTTGGCGACTTCGCGGTTGCGCTGGATGTCGGGCGACTGGATGAGAATGAGATAGAGTTCGTCCGTGCCGAACTCCTTCTCGAGCTGCATGTAATTGCGGCTAACGGCGGAATTTTGCTCCAGCAACTGAGCCGTGTTATTGATGACGGCAAAGTCCTTGTAGGCAATGTAGGCACTGGCAATCGCCAGAACAATGGACGACAACAAAATCGTCAATGGCCAGCGACACACCAGCTCCACGACGAGAGCCAGACCTTTTTCTATCCCTTTACGTAACGAAAGCATGCGAATCTTTGAATTATAGCGGTATTACAAACTTTGCAATCACCAAGCAGCGGAACTATTGACACCGGCTTGCTTTAATGGTTGGCATGGTCTATGCATAAGGGCTGCTCATGAAAGTCGTTTTTACCCCTTTTCTATTCATTATCTTAACTTCCACCTGCCTCGCCGGGAATGGCGGCGGGATGAAGCAGCCGAACGCGCCGACGGCCCCGGCCAGCGCCCCCACGACTTCCGCGCCCGTGGCCACGCCCGCCGTGGCGGGGGATTCCCAACGGTCGGGACAGGTGAAACAGATCGAGACGTTCGTCCGTTCCACGCTCCCGGCCATCATCGCGACCGAAAGCGGGGACGAGAGCAATCTGGAATTCCTGAAGGACAAGGTCACCTACTTCGAGACGCTGCGCCAGCATTGCCAGGCGGCGAAGGCGGGTCACGTGGAAACCACCGCCGTGATCAAGAAGCTCGACCCGAGCGATATCACCATCGATTCGGTGAAGAATGAAGCGCGGGTGAACGTGATGGGCAATCTGTCGATCTCGGGCACGGCCTCGCCCACGCTGTGGGTGGTGAATGTGAAGATCACCCCGTCCAACGCGGCCCAGCCGTTCGCGGTGAGCCAGATCATCGCGGCGAAGCTCCCCGCGCAATAACCCGCGCGCCAGCGCGGCGCTGGACCCGGTCGTATTGCCGGGAGAAAAAATAAATAGCGTCGACAACCAACTACAAGAATCGACCGCTTCTGTTGGGTGTCGACGACGGTGTAGACCGAACCGGACGATTTCAAATTTCAGATTTGAGATTTCAGAGGAAGACCACTCGCGCATAAGCCCAGTTCTAGCAGGAATCGGGCGGAAGCGTTTGCGTTAGGTGAGATAGGTGAGCTACGTGTGCGATATTTTTGGGCAGGCAGGCCAAAAACCAGAAAGTAGTCCTAGAGTGGATTTCAAGTTCCTTGTCGCATCGCAAACCATCTCAACCGATCCTTCGACAAGCTCAGGATGACGGGTTGGGAAAGTAACCTCCACTCGTAACGAAGAGTTCTGGTGAGAGTAGAAGCCTACCCTCAGACATTACTTTCATTCCACGTCATCCTGAGCTTGTCGAAGGATCATCTGGCGTGCTCCAAGAGACATAGCGTTGCGACAATTGGGATAGACGCAAAGGATCGGGAGCAATGTGGAGTCAGCGGTTGCGAGAACTCCTGTGAAGATTGACACACCCCTCACCGCTTCGGCTTTTCGTGCCCGGCCAAGGCCGCAACCCAGCCGTGAATCTCCGCGAGCTTGGCGTCGGCGGTGGAGCCGTTCAGGCGGGGGAATTTGCCGCCGATCATGACGAAGTCGCCACCCTGACTGATCATGAGCTTCTCGCCCTGCGTCTCGATGCGGTGGACGCGCACGGCGGCGGCTTGCACGCGAATCCGCGCGGCCAGAAGGAGCCGCGCCGCCGGAGCCGGAAGCGGGCCATAACGGTCCGCCCATTCGTGTTCGAGAGCGTCCACGTCGTCGAGGGATCGCATCTCGGCAATCTGCCGGTAGGCCTCGATGCGGTGACGGCTCTCGGCCATGTAGGCGCGGGGAATGAACGCGCCGTCGCGGCTGCCGTCGCCGTCCTCGTTCCACGAGAGAAAATCGAAATCGAATTTGCATTCGACCAGCCGCTCGGTCTTGCCGGTCTTCATCTGGTCGACGGCAACCTTGAGTAATTGACAGTAGAGTTCGAATCCGACCGCCGTGATGTGCCCGCTCTGCGCGGTGCCGAGGAGGTTGCCCGCGCCGCGGATTTCCAAGTCCCGCATGGCGATCTTGAACCCGGCGCCGAGTTGCGAGTATTGGCGAATGGCGGTGACGCGCTTTTTCGCATCGCCAACGGTCATGAGATGACGCGGCAGGAAGAGATAAGCATAGGCCTTGTTCTGCGCGCGACCGACGCGGCCCCGGAGCTGGTACAAATCGGCGAGGCCGAAGCGGTCGGCGCGGTCGATGAGGATCGTGTTGGCGTTGGGAATATCGAGCCCGCTTTCGATAATCGTCGTAGAAAGGAGCACGTCGGTTTCTCCGGCGATGAACCGCGCCATGACTTCCTCGAGTTCGCCTTCCTCCATCTGGCCGTGGCCGACATCGACGCGGGCTTCGGGCACGAGAAACTTCAGCTTGTCCTTCAGCTCGTGAATCGAGGAGACGCGGTTGTGCAAAAAGTAGACCTGGCCATTGCGGGCAAGTTCGCGCCGGATCGCCTCGCGGATCACGCGTTCGTCGTAGGGGCCGATGATCGTCTCGACCGGCACGCGGTTCGCGGGCGGGGTCTCGATCGTGCTCAAATCGCGCGCGCCGATGAGGGACAAATAAAGCGTGCGCGGAATCGGCGTGGCGGAGAGCGTGAGCACATCGACGAGCCGGAAGCGCTGCTTGAAGCGTTCCTTCTGCACGACGCCGAAACGCTGTTCCTCGTCGACCACGCAGAGGCCGAGATCCTTGAATTCCACATCCTTCGAAATCAACCGGTGCGTGCCGACGATGACATCCACGCTGCCGTCTTTCAGTCCGGCGATGGCCTTCTTCTGCTCCTTGAGCGAGCGGAAACGGCTGAGCACTTCGACGTGGATCGGGTAGTCGGCGAAGCGTTCGCGGAGGGTGTTGTAATGCTGCTGCGCGAGCACCGTCGTCGGCACGAGAAACGCCACCTGCTTGCCGTCCATCACCGCCTTGAACGTCGCGCGGATCGCGACCTCCGTCTTGCCGAAACCGACATCGCCGCAAATCAGACGATCCATCGGCTTGCGCTTTTCCATGTCGCGCTTCGCATCGGCAATGGCGGTCAACTGATCGCGTGTCTCCTCGTAGAAGAACGCTTCCTCAAATTCACTCTGCCACGGCGTGTCCGGATTGAACGCATGGCCCGGCACGCTCTCGCGTTCGGCCTGCACGCGGAGAAGTTCCGCCGCGTAGTCCATCACCGCTTTGCGCGCCGACGACTTCGCCCGTTCCCAACGCGCGCCACCGAGCACGTCGAGCGGCGGATTCTTCTTTCCGACACCAATATACTTTGAGACGAGATAAGCCTGTTCCACCGGCACGTAGAGCCGGCTCTGCTCGGCGAACTCGAGAACAAGCACCTCGACCGGTTCCGCCGGGGCACTCGTGGGAGCCGCGTCCGCCGTGCGGCCCAGCGACTCCGCAGGCAGGGTCTGCAGTCCGCGATAAAACGCGATGCCATGGTGCAGGTGCACGACGTAATCGCCTTCCTGAATGTCGCTGAAATCGAGCGCCTGTGAGCGACCGCGCATCGCGACGAGCCGCTCCTGCTTGCGCAGCGCGCGCATGGTCTGGTAGCGGCCAAAGATTTCCGCATCGCTGAGAATGACGAGTTTTCCAGCGGGCCAGACGAATCCGCGCAGAAGCGGACGCAGGACAAAACGGAGTGGTTCGGTGGGGAGATTTTCCTCCTGGATGATCTCGATCAGCCGCTTTTGTTCGCCCTCGTTGTTGCAGAAAACCGCGATCTCCCACTTCTCCGAAAACCAGTCGCGCAAATGATCGAGGAACAAATCGCGGCGCTGTTCCTGCAGGATGAAATCGCCGATCGGCGCATGCAAAAAGTCGTGCGCAAAACATTCCAGATCGACCACGGCCACGTCGTCTTTGACCGGGTCCGCCGTGGCTTGCACGCTGTCATCATCGAGCGCAAAGCGCACCGTTCCCTTCGGCAAATAATCGGCCAGCGTGGCTGATCCGCCCGAGGCGGCCTGCAGCGGCGCGAGGCTCACCGTCACCTCCAACAAATCGCGGACCGAGCGTTGCGCCACCGCGTCGAATTCCCGCAGCGAGACAATCTCGTCCCCCATCCACTCGCTGCGTACCGGCAAGGCGGCGTGCCACGAAAAGAAATCGACCACCGCGCCGCGCACGCTGAACGTGCCGCGCATCGTCACTTCCGCTTCGCGCTGATACCCCGCCTCGCCGAGCTGGGCGAGCCACTTTTCGCGGTTCAGCTCCTGATGCACCGCGAGGGTCAGGCGCGATTCGGAGAGCACTTCCGGCTTCGGGATCGGCTGCGCGACGGCGGTGGCGGTGGACAGGATCAGCCCGGCGTAGGCGCCATTGAGTTTTTCCAATACGGCCAGTCGCTCGGCGGCGATTTCCTCATCGGGCAAGGCCTCGCCCACGACTGGCTCGGTCTGGGGAAAAAAGAGGAAGGGGACGCCCCACGCTTCGAGGTCGTTGGCCAGTTCCTCCTGCGCGCGGACATTTTTGACCACGACCAGCTTGGGCACCTTGGCCAGCGAGCGGTCGCGATTGGCGGCGGCAAGAACGAACGCCTGCGCGGCGGCGGGAATCCCGGCGAGGGAATAGAGATCGCCGGCGGTACCGGTCCACACTCCACGCGTCCACCATGACGCACAGAGGCGGTCAAAAGCATCGGAAGGAGCAGCTCGTTTTTTACCCACAGCAACCAGCGTGACGCTGAATCTTCAGGCTAGCGCAGGTGTTGGGGGTTGTCGAGTGGCAGGGCGCGAGGCGATGGACAATTTGGAGTGCGGCGGCGAGCCGCCGCTTTGCCTTTGGCTTGTGACGTCCAACACCAGAGACCGACGGCGGCAAGCCGCCTCACGACATAGCGGGAGCAAGCTCCCGCACTCCAAAAGAGAACTTCAGATCATCTTCGTTAAACATATCCTAAAGCATCCCGGCTGATCCTTCGACAAGCTCAGGATGACGTGGAATGAAAGTAATGTGTCGTGGTTAGCGAAATCTCTCTCCTGAACTCCTCGCGGAAGCATGAGTTTGCCACCCCAAACCCGTCATCCTGAGCTTGTCGAAGGATCGGCTGGGATGCGGCAGGACGTTACGATTCAAAGGCAAAACCCCATGGCGGGACACCGTCCCGCCCTACAGAAAACCACAAGATATCAGCACGCTGGCTACGCCACCCAGCTTTCCATGAAGGCCTGACGCTTGACCGGGTTGAACTCGATGAAGCGGTAGGTGGCCACGCCGTTGAGCTTGTACGGGTCTTGATCGACGAAGGCCTGGACCGCTTCGAGCGATTCCGCGCGGGCGATCAAAACGCCGCCGACGCGGGGGTTTTGCGGGCCGGACATCAGGAGCAGACCCGAGTCATAGCCGCCCTGGAGGAATTCGCGGTGCGCCGGGACCACCGGTTCGACCTTTTCGAAGGGCACGCTGAAGAGGATCTCAACGACAAAATGTTTCATAGTGCCATCACTCTGTAAAAATTTGCCGCTGGAAACAATCTTTTGTCGCATGAGCGCGGAAATCGGACGTCTATTTGAGGTAGAAAACTCCGCTCAAAAATAAATCGCAAAACTCACTTCAGACCTATCATCCCGAGACGATAAATTAGGCATGGAAACGAATGTGCTACTCGCCGCGGTCCTCGTCCCGGCCGCCCTTTCTGCCACGGCCTACGGCGTCCAGCTCAGCTGGCATGCGCTAACGGATAGCCCCGAGGAGAAATGGCGCAAGCGGTACATGAAATCCCTCATTCGACTTTATACCAATTACTAAACCATCGAACTTACAAAAGATACTTTCCGAACGCGTCGGATCCTGCGCAGGGGCTGTTTCCTGGTTTCCAGCCCCTGCGCTCTTTTTTTAGCAGCGTGACGCTGCACCCGGTAAGGCGATGTCTTGGTGGTTTTCTGTAGGGCGGCTCACCGAGCCGCCCTACAGGGGAATGTAATTTTCCAGACACTTGTCGTCGACCCCGGTTTTGGATAGAATCGAAACAGGGTCATGGCCTCCAATTGCGCCGGTTTAGGAGTTATTGGCATTTCGACACCAATAACCTGTGAACAACAGATGATAATTTCTTCATAAACGGCACTTCTTTCCGAAACTGGGGAGTTATTGGACGGTTAATGAAGATTTATTTATTTAACAACCTATTCTATTTAGAATGAGTTAGACTCGATTGGCTGAGTTACTCACACGAATAAGAAGATGAATTAAACGGTTGTTTTTTTAGAAAATAACTATAACTATCCATTCCGTATGAAATGCGTCCTCGGAAAAGAAGCGCTGTTGAACGGTCTTCAACTCGTTCAAAACGTTGTAACCACCCGTACTACGCTCCCGATCTTGAGTAATGCCCTGCTCACCGCGAGCGATGGCAAACTTGTTATCTCGACCACGGACCTCGATACGGGCATTCGTGCCACGATCGAAGCGGAAGTACTCAAGCCCGGTTCCACGACCATTCCTGCGCGCCGACTTTTCAGCATCATCCGCGAGCTTCCGGCCAGCGAACTGGTTCTCGATGTCGATGCGAAACACAGCGCCACGATTACATCCGGTCCCTCTTTCTTCCGTGTCATGGGCTTGCCCGAGGAAGATTTCCCCGCTTTCCCCAAGGCGGAAGGCGCCAAGCTCTTCAAGCTGACTCAGGGTTCCTTCAAGGAAATGCTGAAGCGCACGGCCTATGCGATTTCCACGGATGAAAGCCGCTATGTGCTCAACGGCGTGTTGCTCTCCTTCAAGGATGGCAAGCTCGTTGTCGTCGCGACCGATGGCCGCCGTCTGGCGCTCGTCGAACAGGAACTCGAATACCCGAAGAGCAGCGAAGCCGAAGTGATTCTGCCCACGAAAGCGGTGCAGGAACTTCTCCGCATTCTCAAGGGCGAAGAGCCGCTCCAGATCACCCTTTCCGATAACCAGATCGGATTCGACATGGGCAGCGTCTATCTCGTCTCCAAGCTGATCGAAGGCAACTACCCGAACTACAAGCAGGTGGTGCCGACGGAAGCGAAGGAACGGATCACCCTCGAGCGTGAGATTTTCCTCAATGCCGTCCACCGCGTGGCGTTGCTCTCGAGCGAAAAATCGAATTCCGTCAAACTGATCTTCGGCAAGAACACCCTCGACATCACGGCCAACACGCCGGAAGTCGGTGAAGCGAAGGAATCCCTCCCGATCAATTACAAGGGCAAGGAATTCACCATCGCGTTCAACCCGAATTTCCTCATGGACCCGCTGCGCAACCTCGAGTCCGACACGATCTTCTTCGACTTCATCGACGAGCTCAGCCCCGGCGTCATCAAGTACAACAAGCCGTTCCTGTACGTGATCATGCCGATGCGCACCGCGTAAGCGGTGTGCATCTTTAGTTGCTTCTTACATAGGTACTTTATTACTTATAATGAGTCACAATAGGGCACGTGGTGTCATCCGATGGGAGATAAAGCGTTTAATAAAAAGGGGAAAGTTTTTCGTGATCAAGTTCACGGATTGATACGAATTGAGCCAGACGATGCTTTTATCCTCGATTTAATTAATACTCCAGAATTTCAGAGGCTTCGAAGAATTCGTCAACTCGGTGTAAGTAGTATGACATATTCGGGTGCTGAGCATACCCGATTTGCACATAGCTTAGGTGTTTTTAATTTTGCTCAGCGTATAACTAATTTCTTATTGCTGCGCTATAGGGAAATTCCAGATCTGGTAGAGTTACTTCAACAAAACCAGCAGATAATTAAGGCTGCAGCGCTTTTGCATGATATTGGGCATGGTCCATTTTCTCATATGATTGAAAGAGCATTTCCAGCTCTAGCAGATCATGAAAAAAAGACCGTTTCGCTTATTAAAGATTCTCGCTTTATCCCTCAGATATTAAATCAAGCGGGAATTTGCCCCCAAGAGGTTGCTGATATTATTCTTAAAAAAACCGAAAATCGCATTTTAGTAGATATAATAAGTAGCCAGCTAGACGCAGACAGGATGGATTACATATTGCGAGACGCGTTAAATACAGGTGTTAAATATGGCTCTTATGATGCCGAATGGGTTCTTAATAGCTTATGTGTAGGTCAAGAGCCTAATGGAACGGACGGAAATCTACGCTCTCTTAGACTGTGCTTGGATGAACAGAGAGGATTGCATTCTGCAGAACAAATCGTAATGGCTCGAATGCATATGAGCTTCCAAGTTTATTACCATCGTGTTACCCGCGGTTGGGAAGCGCATATGTTATGTCTCTTGAATCTAGCTGCAAAGCAGGCCAAAACAGGTGAATTACCCAGTGGCACTTCAAATCTACTTTTGAGTTTTTTGCAAAAAGAAGGTAATTTGGAAAATGACGATTGGGTGTTCTTTGACGAAAGTTGCCTTGAATCTTCTCTTCACGCATGGGCGTCGACTAATCATGGGGTTTTAGGCGAGATGTCGCGCAAATTTTTACTTCGTGAGAAACTTTTTGAATGTGTAAATTTAGAAAGCATTTCACTGAGCGCATCGATTAAACTTTCAAAGCAAGCAGCTGAAATCGGAGAAGAGAATATTTTTTGGCTACTCGATGATCCGGCGTTTACTTCATACAAAGATTTTGATGCTGGATTCAGATCAAAAGGGACTGATGATAGAGCCGCTATTTCTACCAGTGCAATTTTAGTTTCGTCGGGCGACTTTCATTCTACTGCACGTCCTGCAGAAGCCCTATCTCTCGTGTTAAGTGCCCTTGGCGATAATCCGGTGGGCACTCGACAGTCAATTCGTCGATTTTACTATCACTCTTCGTTAAAAGATAAATTTGATAAGATTTTTACTGATCTCCGCATAAAAATAATGTAGAAGTGTCCATGCATCCAATCCTGCCGCTGCTCCAGTTGGTTGATGCTCTCTCATCGATAGAAGGGCGAAAAAAACTTCAGAAGACGGTTCATATTCTTAAAGAGCTGGGTGTTCCTTTTTCGGAAAAATTTGAGTACTCTTATTATGGAATGTATTCTCCTCAGCTTAAAAATGAAATAGATGCGCTTGTATCAGAAAGTCTTTTGGAGGAGGAATCGGTAAGTAGCAGCCATGGGATATGCTATCGAATTAAAGCAAAACCTACTCTTCGACAGTTACTTCTAGAAGTTAACGGTTCGGAAGCTGGGTCTTGGATTGAGATAGCAAAAAAATTGAACTCATGGAGTCCACAGGAATTGGAGGGAATTAGCACTCTTTTTTTTCTCCAACATTCCGGCGTTCCCTCTGATTCTCGTCTTATAAAGCTCCTGGAATTAAAACCTCATCTTAAGGATTTAGCCTCTGATTGTGATGCAAAATTCGATGAGCTTTTAGCTTTAAAATCATAAAGGTCTGCTTTCTCGAAAAAGGGTAGTGGCGAGGTTCTTTAACAATTTATTAGTATCTCGCTACTATGAAATGGGGAGTATTCGGGGCGTGGCTGGTGTTGACGATTGCAACGATCGCGGCAGAAACGGATTCCAATACCCTCGCTTTTCTTCGGGATCATCCGAAGGATTGGCCGAAGCAGGTGGCGGTTAAAGAGGCGACGGAATTCAAGGTCATTTTCGAGGGTAAAGTCATGGGGTCGATGACCCTGCCTGCCTCCGGTTTGGCGGATTTGATTCAGGTGACGGACGAGGGGCTGCTCCTCGGATCGGCCTCGAGCCGGGCGACGGTGGCTCCGGAAAAAACGGATCTGTGGGAGCGGGTGCAAGCAGTGCGGGCGGCGCAGATTCAGGCCCAAGCGCAGGCTACGGCTGAGTCATCGGCGGCAGCGCCCGCCGTTCCGGTGATCCTGTTCCCTTTACCTGTGAATTCGCAACGCGCGGAGTGGTATGCCACGGAAATCGAAAAGCAGGTGGACCCGTGGTTGACGCAAAATCCGGATCATCCGCAGAAGGCCGAGGTTATCGCCAAGAAGGAAGCGTATTTGGCGGAGGCGGCGCGGGTGCGGGCGGGAGAAGCCCGGCGTGGTTCGCGTTGGTATAGCGCGAGTGAGACGGTGGAGTGGCGCGGGGAATTCGAAGCGCAGGATTTGCTGGCGAGCGTGGAAGAGGCGGGCAAGAAAAAGGATATCGAAGCGGTGCAGGCGCTGATTTTCAAACTGCCGAATGTCAATCGCACCGAGACGCATCCGCGTTTGATCCGCGCGTTCGAATCGATTCTCAACGCGATTCAGGCGGGGATTTCCCTCGAGGAAGAGCGGGCCGCGTTGCAGAAGAAGAAGGAGACGTTGCAGCAGGAAGTGGATCGCCGCATTGCGGAGTTGCGCGCGCGGTGTAAGTCCTTTGTGGTGGAGGGGTATTCCTCCAAGCGCAGCAAGGACGATGTGCGCGGGGCGGATAATCTGTACCGGCCGCCGGGCGAATACTACACCGCCTACTTGCACGGTCCCTTGGCGCCGTATTACCCGACGGAGCCGGCGCTTTACCGGCATCCGAGTGTGGACGAGCAAAACAGCATGTATGCGGACGCGGGGGAAATTGATCGCGTGAAGGGCAGCGTGGACGCAGCGACCATCGCACTGGAACGGGTGGGCGATACGGTGAAGAAAAAGCAGGAGCGCTTGGTGGAAATGATCAAGGGGCTGCAGGTGCCCGTGGCGGAGGCGGAGGAAAAAGCGCTGGAAGTATTGAAGCAGGCGGAGGCGAAGCCGGAAGCAGCGGAGCTCCTCTTTGCCGAGGTGAAAAAAGCGTGGCCGACCAGTCAAGCTCTCAGTCGCGCGGCGCTGGATCAGGCCGTCACCGCCCTGGATGCCATTCCCCTCGCTCTGGCCGCTGGCAAGAACGGCGAGGCGGTGCAATTACATGAGCGGGTGCAGCGGTTGATGGCGTATGTGGTGCAGGATTCGCCACGGCGCGACAAAACGGAAAAGGCTTGGGAGGGATTGCGTCCGGCTATCGCGAAGGCCAAGGAAGACGCGCCGAAGGGATCGCTCACGAGTGCGGGAACGACTTCTGGTACGGCGGGTGAGATCCCCGCGGCAGGTCAGGCCCGGCGCGAGGAGGCCACGAAGAAGCTGGATCAAGCGCATGCGGCGCTGATGAGTTTTCATCTGAAAGAGGCGTACGAGACGTATCAGGAAGCGCGCGCGATGTGGCCGCAGAATCCGGGATTGGATTGGTGGCGCAATCTGTTTTACGTGGCAGGCGGAGCCGGATTGATCGTGGCATTTCTGGTCTGGCGCGAGATCCGGAACCGGTGGATGTGACGGGCCGGGATGGCGACCCGAGCGGAAATGGCTTGCACTATTCTAAAAACAGTGTGCTCTAGGCGGGACTATGGGACATTCTAAAGGCCGCGATAATGGTAAAAAACGTGCGAAACGTCGTCAAAAGGCGGATCGCTTATTGTTAGCGAAAATTGAAGCCAAGAAAGCCGCGTAACTTAACGCAGCGATGAGGTGACCGACTTTCGGCGATTCGCCGGACTCGCGTCACTCTGGTTTTCAGCAAAGGCGGCACATCTCTCCGATGTGTCGCCTTTCTTTTGCAGTTCGAGTCTTTGAAAGTATCGTGCAGGTTTCGAAATCACTCCAAGACAGGGAATGCCATGCCCCTTGTAGGGCGCTTCGGTGAAGCGCCGCGGCGGCTCACCGAGCCGCCCTACAGAAAACCGCAAGGCATCGGCATTCGATATTGATACTTTAAAATGCTTTAGCCTCACGCGGGCTTCTTCACCTTCCACAGAACGAGGAGGGCAAAGAGGGCGAGGCAGACAGCGATGACGTAGAGTCCGCCGGAGCTGCTCTTGGTGGCGTCGGTGATGGCGCCGATCATGTAGGGACTGACGAAGCCGGCGAGATTGCCGAAGGAGTTGATCACCGCAATGCCCGCGGCGGCGGCGGTGCCCCCGAGGAACGCGGTGGGCAGGGTCCAGAAGAGCGGCATCATGGTGAGCACTCCGACCGTGGCGAGGGTGAGGGCGGCCATGCCGAAGACGACGTTGTTGGCGAAAATGCCGCAGAGGATCAGGCCCGCGCTGCCGGCGAAGGCACTGGCAGCGAGGTAGCGGCGGTGGGTGCCGTTCTTGTCCGCGATCTTGCTAAAGAGCACCATGCTGACGGCGGCGATGCCGTAGGGAATCATGCTGAGCAGGCCGATGTTGAAGACGTCCTTCACGCCGGTGTTCTTGATGATTTGCGGCAGCCAGAAGCTGATGCCGTAGAGGCCCATGATGAAGAGGAAATAGAGCAGGCTGAGGAACCAGATGCGGCGGTCGCCGAAGACCTGCATCGTGGTGAGGTGGACATGCTGTTTCGCGCCTTCCGCGATGCGGTAATCGAGCAACGCTTTTTCCTCCGCGGTGAGCCACTTCGCATCGTCGATGCGGTTATCGAGGCAGGCAAGTACCACCAAACCCATCAGCACCGAGGGCAACCCCTCGAGCAGGAAGAGCCATTGCCAGCCGTTCCAGCCATTGACGTTGTGGAAATTCTGGATGATCCAGCCCGAGACCGGGCTGCCGATGACGCCGGAGAGGGCAATGGCGGTCATGAAGAGCGCTCCGATCTGGGCGCGGATCTTCGGCGGGAACCAGTAGGTGAAATAGAGGATCACGCCGGGGAAGAAACCGGACTCGGCGATGCCGAGGAAGAACCGCAGGACGTAGAACTCCATGGGCGTTTTCACGAACATGGTGGAGACCGACAGGAAACCCCAGATGATCATGATGGTGGCGATCCAGGGCCGCGCGCCGACCTTGTGCAGCATGATGTTGCTGGGGACCTCAAAGAGGAAATAGCCGATGAAGAAAATGCCCGCGCCGAACCCGTAGATGGTGTCGCTCCATTTCAAGTCCGAGAGCATCTGCAATTTCGCAAAGCCCACGTTGACGCGGTCGAGATAGGCGACGACGTAGCAGAGGAAGATGACCGGGATGATGCGCCAAATCACTTTCGCATAGACGAGGCGCTCGCGTTCCGGGGTGAAGTCAGGATGGGGTGTTTGGCCGGTGGACATAATTTTTTCCGTGGGTGGGTGTCGATTTTGAAGGGAAATAGGGCGCCGTGCGGCCGATGTTCACCGGGGACTTCAGGGAGTACCCTTAAGCATACACCTGTTGAGACGCGACGGCAAAGCGTTGAGGTTGTCGGGGCCGGATGGTGGCGCTGTGGCTCAAGGTGGCGAAAAGTTCCAGCACGGCCTGGGTGAGATCGGGAGCATGGGATTGATCGGCGAGCGCGGCGAGATTGGCCAGCGTGCCGTAATTGATCCGCTGGGTGCGCGCCTCCTCCAAAGCGGAAAGAACAATGGGATGATCCGGGAAGTAGCTTTGAAAAATGCCGAGGAGATGGGGTGACACGGGGGGCGTGGTACGGTTCGGGGTTTCCATGGGTTCCTGAAGGGGCTGGGGGTTAAAAGAAGTAATCGGAACGAATTGCGAAAAAAGTGAGGGCCGCTGTGTTCCGATTCGCAGACTTGAAAGCAATTCTTTGCCTGCCCCCTTCCATCTCTCCCACGGTCCTGCAAGACAGGTCCATTTTTCCGCCTTCTTTAAACGGCAACGCCATTTCCTCCGGTAGTCGAGGGTAGGCCGTGAAGCCTACCCTGGGTAAAGGAGGTCTCTTTACGATCTCAACCCCAACGGGGTTGCCTCGGGTTAAAAGGCAGGAAGAACTGGTCTTCGCATAGCTTAGCTTTTGGTGGGTAACGTTTTCCCCGCTTGACCCGCCTCGGGGGCGCTTCTAAGCTCCTCGGGATAAACCAGTGGATAGCTGCTTTGGCCGGGACTGCCCCGCTTTCGGCAGGTGCCCGCACCGCATGAACTTGTCAGCCTTACGTACTGCAATCGGACGCCGGTTTACGGCGGGAATGGCGATGCTCTTGTTGCTCGCCGGGGCGGCGCGTCTGGATGCGCAGATCGTGGACGGTATCGCGGCGATCGTGAATGACAAGGTGATCACCTTCTCGGAGGTCAAAAAGCGTGTCGATCCAACGGAACGCCTGCTGAAGGAAAGCTACACCGGGCAGGAGTTGGTGGATAAGGTGAAGGAGGCGCGGTTGAAGGCGCTCACTGCCGAAATCGAGCGGCAGTTGATCATCCAGGACTTTTTCAAGGCGGGCTATTTCGTGCCGGAGAACATCGTGGAGGATCGCATGAAGGATGTGATCAGCGCGCAGTTCGATGGCGATCGCTCGGCTTTCATCAAGACGCTTTTGGCCAATGGCATTTCTCTGGAAAATTATCGCAAGGAATTGCGCGAGCAAATCGTGGTGCAGTACATGCGCCAGAAGAATGTGACGACGGCGGTGATCGTGTCGCCGTACCGCATCGAGCAGTATTATCAGGAAAACGTCCGGCAGTTCGTGCAGGAAGCGCAGATTCAATTGCGCCTGATTTACCTGCGCCGTTCGGTCTTCAAGGAGAAGCGGACGAATGCGAGCGGTCAGAGCGAAGAATACGATCCGCAGGAAGAGGTGATGAAGGAGATCCTGTACAAGCTCGATACGGGTTCCTCGTTCGCGGAAATGGCGCGCACCTATTCGGAAGGTCCGAAGCGCGAAGATGGCGGCGATTTCGGCTGGGTGACGCAGGAGACGTTGCGGCCGGAAATCCGCGACGCGGCGTTCAAACTGAAGCCGGGTCAGCATAGCCGCATCCTGACGACGGACGACGGGTACTACATTTTGCGGGTGGAAGATGTGAAGCGGTCCTCGGTGCAATCGATGTCCGATGTCCGTGCGCAGATCGAGAAGACGCTGATTCAGGAAGAGCGCCAACGCCTGCAGCAGGAGTGGATCGATTCGCTGCGCTCGAAGGCGTTCATCAAGATGTTCTGATGAGCGGTATGTCTGCAAAGATTACCTGAGGCATCTACTCTATCTTTTTGCTAATTCTAGCCGACAGTGTTATATAGTAAGGCGCAGAACCAATATAACGTCCATGAAAACACTAAAATTTATCGTCGAAAAGCACGAGGACGGTTATGTGGCCTATCCCCTAGGTCTCAAAGGCGCGGTTGTGGGACAGGGCGATACATATGAAGAGGCCTTGTCTGATGCCCGATCGGCCGCGGCCTTTCACGTAGAGACATTTGGATCAGAGGTATTTGAAGAGGAATCTCCTTTATTAGAGGCTTTCGTAGCAGAAGGCGCTGTAAATTTTGCTTAAATTAATTTACAAAGCCGAAATAAACACTTGATAAAGTGTCACTATGAGGCAATAATTGCCTTGTGAACAAATTTCCGGTTGATGCTCCAAAGGCCCGTGTAATAAAGACACTTAGAAGTCTTGGCTTTGAGATAATACGTGAGCGGGAGCATATCGCGATGTTGCGTCACAATTCGGATGGTACACGTACTCCGCTTACGTTACCCAACCATGGAGTGATAAAAGGATCTACATTACGTACGATCTGCAATCAATCCGGCATTTCGCGTGAAGACTTCCTGCGAGCTTATGCCGACTCCTAAGGATCATTCCCTACCCCTCATCGCCCTCACGATTGGCGACCCGGCGGGGATTGGTCCGGAGGTGATCGCGAAGGCATTGCGTTCGGGCAAGCTGGCGAAGGGTTTTCGCTATGAAGTGATCGGCGAGCGGGGCGGAATCGCGCCGGGTCGCAGCACGAAGAAGTCGGCGCGAGTGGCTCTGGCCGCGCTGGATGAAGCCGTCGCGCGGTGGAAGCGGGGGGAGCTGGCCGCGATTGTGACGGGTCCGATCCAGAAGGAGACGATGGAGGCGATCGGGTTCCCTTTCCCCGGTCACACGGAATATTTTGCCCACCATTGCGGGGTGAAGGAAGACGATGTGGTGATGATGCTGGCCGATGCGAAATTGCGGGTGGCGTTGTGCTCGACGCATTGCTCGCTTTTGGATGCGATCCAGCAACTGAACGTGCCGAAGATTATTCATGTGGCGCGGACGAGCGCGGCTTTCCTGCGCCGAATTGGTATCGCGAAACCGCGCCTGGCTTTGGCCGCACTGAACCCGCATGCGGGCGAGGGTGGTTTATTTGGCAACGAGGAGGCGCGGATTCTGGCCCCGGCCTTGAAAGCGCTGCGTCGGTACGAAAAGACGGAGCGGTTCACGATCACGGGCCCGCATTCGCCGGATACCTTGTTTCATCGAGCGGTGCAGGGGGGCTTCGATGCGGTGGTCTGTCTGTACCATGACCAAGGGTTGATCCCGTTCAAATTAATTGCATTTAGCACGGGCGTAAATATTTCCCTCGGATTACCGCTGGTGCGGACATCGCCGGATCACGGGACGGCGTTAGACCTTGCGGGAAAGGGAGTTGCCGATGCGAGCAGTATGGTCGAGGCGATTAATACAGCGGCGCTCATGGTTCGTTCTTCAGTTACGGGATTTAAGACCGAAAAGAGAGGTAGATGAATGAAAGACGAAATTGAATCGTCTAATCATCGAGGTGTACGTGCGCAGGATGCGTGCGAGATACGATGAATGCTACAGACAAAATGAAGTTACGTGCCGCCCTCGGGTACATTGAACTCGGAATGCTTAAAGATGCGGCCCTCGAAGTGGGAGAACTTTCCACGGAGACCGCAGACAGTATCGACGGGCTGATTTTGCGCCTCGAGCTGGCACAGCGTTCGGGAACATGGACCAAGGCCGAGCGAATCGCCCGCAAGCTGACGAAACTGCAGCCGGATGAGCCGGACTGGAGCATCGCGCTGGCTTATGCCGCGCGCCGCGCCCACTCCGTCGAAACGGCCCGCACAATCCTCTCGCAAGCGGTTTCGAAATTCCCGCGCGAAGCGGTGATCCATTTCAACCTGGCGTGCTATGCGTGCCAGTTGGGAGAGATCCCGATCGCTCGCGATTGCCTGCGCCGGGCCTTTGCGCTCGACCGCACGTATATCGTGACGGCGCTCAAGGATCAGGACTTGCGCCCGATCTGGCCGGAAATCCTCTGCGCAGGGTAGAAAATTTCGATTTAGGGCCTGTTAAGGTAAAAATAAATAAGGTGCTGAAAAAACAGGCGGCTCCGGCAAGGCGCAAGAAGTCAGGAGCCATGTGGAGTCGGTGATCACGAGAACTCCTGTGAAAAGAAGGCGTCTATCCAAATCGAAAATAGTTTGTGGAGCATGCCAGATGAAGTGAGGGTTGCGAGTGCATCGCGCCCTACAAAAAGACGTTCTGCTCGCACAACCCATCACGAGACATGATCCACTAGAGCGGATTTCAAGCAACCCGTCAGCCTGAGCTTGTCGAGCAAGGACCGGTTTGCATTGGCGCTGAACGTGAGAATGAGAGTCTGAAATTTTTCCCCCTCCTAAAATCCGGAGGGTTTACAGCCATTAGCCGGGGGTTGAGGTAACTCCGTTGCCGACACCCCCGGAACAGACGTTCTCATTTCATCCGACCCTGCAGGGGTCGCAGCCACTCTCACGTAATCACTCATGGCTGTGACCCCTCCGGGGTCAGGGATTTTTCGCGTGTGCCTACCGGGGGTGTCGCTGCGCTCAACCCCCGGCTAATGGCTGCAAACCCTCCGGGTTTGAAAGACACCACGGATAATCGAGGAACAATGTGGATAGGTTCTCAGAGCCTGTTTGCGATCTTATCGGGGATGGCGTTGCCAAGGGATTTTGCTGCCGGGCCAGGCGGAGAGGCAGGGCAAATATCCGCAGCGATCTTGGACTGCCACGACAACGCCGCTCGGCGGCAAAAGACCGGCAATCCTTCGGACTGGGCCGTTAGGGCGGGCGCAGGCTCCGTTGCGGCGCTCCTCCGGTATTTTTCAAATACCATCGTCGCTGGCGCCTCGCCTTCACCACGCCTTCCGACCCCAGCGCCACCCCGATAAGATTGTAAGCAGGCTCTAAGCGCGAAACGGAAGCAGGGACAGGTTCCTTGAGATGATGGACCCTTTGGAGTGCGGGAGCTTGCTCCCGCTTTGTTGTGAGGCGGCTTGCCGCCGTCGGTAGGACGAGATGGGACTTCACCCCGGCCCTGTTTTGTAGTAGACTGGGTGGCTTGCGCGAAAATCGGTTTCGGACCCGCACGCCGACCGGAACGATTTCTTCGCCTCAGGAAACAGGAATCAGGAAACGAATCACGATCATGTCCACCCACCTTGAAGAAGGCTCCGAGCTGACGCTCGATTTTACCAAGCTCCAAAAGATCGCCGCCACCGGCATCCCCGTCCTGCCCGTCATCGTCCAACATGCCGAGACCAAAGAAGTGCTCGTGCTCGCTTACGCCAACGAGGTCGCCCTGCAGGAAACCCTGAAACGTCAGGTCGCCTGCTTCTGGAGCACCTCGCGCAATAAACTTTGGATCAAAGGGGATACCTCCGGCGATTACCTCGACCTCGTGGATGTGCGCGTGAATTGCGAGCAAAACAGCCTGCTCTATCTCGTCCGCCCCCGCCAGGCCGGAGTCTGCCACACCAAGGACTCCCACGGTCACACCCGCCACACCTGCTATTACCGCGCCCTGAACCAAAACCAACTGACGATTCTGCCGGAACATATATAAGTCATTGATAATAAACAATATTGGAGGATTTCATCCTCCAAGCCTCCTGCCAAGGGTATGATACCCTTGGAACCCCAACTTACGGCATTGCTTTTTCCGCTACGGAAAAAGCAATGCCGTAAAGTGAGGTTTCTAAAGGGGGTCACCCCCTTTAGCGGGGTCTGGGGCAGCGCCCCACTCACCTATGTTTACCTACCCGAAGCCTTACGACGTGATTGTGATTGGGGCGGGCCACGCCGGCATCGAAGCGGCGTTGGCGGCGGCGCGCACCGGGTGCGAGACGTTGCTGTTGACCATGAATCTCGACACCATCGGGCAGATGTCGTGCAACCCCGCGATTGGCGGTTTGGCGAAGGGCCACCTTGTGCGCGAGATCGACGCGCTCGGCGGCGAGATGGGAATCAACACCGACGCGACCGGGATTCAATTTCGCATGCTCAACGCGAGCAAGGGACCCAGCACCCGGGCTCCCCGCGCGCAATGCGACAAGAAGGCGTATCAGTTTCGGATGAAGGCCACGATCGAGCGGCAAGAACGACTTGATCTGAAACAGGGAAGCATCGCGGAGATTTTGGTCGAGAACGACCGGGTGATCGGCGTCTCCACGAACCTGGGGGTCAGCTACCGGGGGCGGACCGTGATCGTCACCACCGGCACGTTTCTGCAAGGACTACTGCACGTCGGCATGAACAGCGTCGCTGGGGGTCGCATGGGCGACCAAGCCAGTGGGTTGTCCGCGTCGCTGAAGAATCTGGGTCTTGACCTGCAGCGGCTCAAAACCGGGACTCCGCCGCGCCTGCTCAAAAAGAGCATCGATTTTAGTCAATGTACGATCCAACCGGGAGACGAACCGGCGCCGGCTTTCAGTTTCATGGTTGATCATTTGAAGGCAGACCCTGATGATATTTTCACGTTGAATGAATGGAAAGGCGGAATGTTCCACGTGGAACAACTGCCCTGTTACATAACGTATACATCGGCTGAAACGCACGAGGTCATTAAACAAAATTTGGATAAATCGCCACTTTATTGCGGCGTGATCCAAGGCATCGGCCCGCGCTACTGCCCTTCCCTTGAAGACAAGGTGGTGCGCTTTGCGGACAAGGAGCGGCATCAGATTTTTCTCGAACCGGAAGGTCGCCACACCGATGAGTATTACGTGAACGGCTGCTCAACCAGCTTGCCGTTCGAGGTCCAGTACGCGTTCATTCGCTCGATCCCCGGCCTCCAGAATGCCGAGATCATGCGGGCGGGCTATGCCGTGGAGTACGACTTCGCGCCCCCGACCCAGCTGCTTCCTTCTCTGGAAACCAAGCGGGTGGGCGGGCTCTTCTTTGCCGGACAGATCAATGGCACCTCCGGGTACGAGGAGGCCGCCGCGCAAGGTCTCATGGCCGGGATCAATGCCTCGCTGCAGGTCCAGTCGAAGCCCGCTTTCATCCTCGGTCGGCACGAAGCCTACATCGGGGTCCTCATCGATGACCTTGTGACCAAGGGCACCCAGGAACCGTACCGGATGTTCACCTCCCGGGCCGAATACCGCCTCCTGCTCCGGCAGGACAATGCGGACCTCCGGTTGACCGAACGCGGCCATGAGGTCGGTCTGGCCAGCACGGAGCGACTCGAACGGGTTCGGGCCAAACAGGCCAGCATGGCGGAAGTCCGCACCCTCCTCACCGCCACCCCACATGAGTCCGGCATCGGCCAGAGTCTGGCCCAATACCTCAAGCGCCCGGACTACGGCTGGAAGGATCTCCCGCCCCAGTTCCAGTCGGTCAACCCCGACGTCGCGGTGCAGGTCGAAACCGAGATCAAGTACGCCGGGTACATCGACCGCGAGCTGGCCCATATCGAGAAGTCGCGCCAGACCGAGCATCAGCCGATCCCGGCCTGGATGAACTACGACGAGGTCAAGGGTCTCAAGTTCGAGGCGCGGACCAAGCTCAAGAAGATCCAGCCCCAAACCTTCGGCCAAGCCTCCCGCATCAGCGGCATCAACCCGAGCGACATCGCCATGCTCCGAGTCTATGCCAAGCAGCATGACCGCGCCGAAAAGGAGAAGCGGGCGTCCGCTTCCGGTGCGGACGAAACCCCATGATCCGGCCCGACTTCGACCGGATCACTGCCGACCGCCTCCCCGAACCGGAGGTCTTGCTCTCCCTGTGCCAGTGGATGGGATTGACCCCCGAGTTTACGAATCTCCTGATGGAGGCACTCCCTGTCCTCCAAGCCGATCCCGCCACGGTCGAACGTTTCCCCCGGGATTGCCGTCATTACCGCACCTGCCCGGACTACGAGAAGTTCACGCCCACGGAAGCCGAAGCGCGGTCGTTCTATTATGCCTTCGTCCACTTCGCATCGCTTCCGGCCCTGTGTGACCAATGGCGTGCCCGGCAGATTCCCGAGGCGCTCATTCAGGCCACGGCGGGCGAGTTCGAACGCTGGCTCCACCGCTACCGGGAGCAACACGGGGTCTGGGGTTTCGACCTGATCAACTGGTCCTCGGTCTATGCGCAGGGCCGACTCGTTCCGCTGGGTCGACTCGGATTCGAGATCATCTCCTTCCCCGCCTTTTGCCACCTGCCGAAAAAGACTGGCACGACACCGCTTTTGCAAGCAGGCGACCCGGTCATCAGCGTCCACATCCCGGCCAAGGGCGCGTTGACTCCGGCGGATTGCGATCACGCCTTCGCCTTGGCCCGCGAGTTCTTCCCGCGCTACTTTCCCGAGCACAACTACAAGGCGTTCATCTGCGTCTCATGGATGATGGACCGGCAACTGGCGCTTTACCTACCGCCCGAATCCAACCTCATCCATTTCCAAAACCGCTTTCAACCGGCTGTCGTGGACAACGCCAACGACGACAGCTTCTGGTCGTTCATCTTCAACATTCCGAAGCGCCCCGCCCACCTCGCCGAGATGCCCCGCGACACCCGCCTGCGCCGGGTCCTGATCGAGCATATCGAGCAGGGGAATGCGTGGCAGATCGCGGCGGGATATATTCCGCGATAGGGCTTTCCGACCCATCCGGGCTCAGCGAGCCCGGCTACAACGCTACCGCGACGAGTGACCTCCTCGATGGAACTCAGGATGTAGCCGCCCTCGCTGAGGGCGGATGTTGTCTGGACCCGACCTAGAGCAGATTAGAATAAAACAAATTATATATAAGTAATTAATATATAATTACTTATAACTAAATTTTGATTCGAAACGCCGGCAGCGGCATATCCGCTTCGTCCACGGCGTTGCAGATCGGGAAGAGGCCTTGGCCATAGGCGATCTGGTCGCCGCGTTTCGGGAGGAGATTGGTGCGGACGACGATCGAGTTGGGCTTGCGCGGGTGACGGAAGGCGGTCGTCACGCCAATTGTGGGGTGCGGTTTTCCGGCGGCATCGAGCACGGAAAAACCATGGATGCCACGGGCCGGTTGCCAAGCGCCGGTCACGCCGGTAATCGTCAGATCGGTCTCGCCGAAGTTGCGGTCATTGAGGTGAGCCACCGCCTTCACCACCCGCGGGCCATCGGCCAGCGCCTTTTTCTTCGTCACCAGACCGAGCGCGAGCCGCGCCATGCGGCGGCCCAGTCGGGCGAGACCGGGCGCATCGATGTGGATGGTGTCGTTGATCTGGAGATCAATCGCGGAAGTGACAGCCGTGTTCGCGAGTTTGCGGGGCAGATCGAGCTGAATCTGGCGCATCGCGTTCCAGCCTTCGACCGAACCATTGAAATCGGTCACCACGCCGAGTTGCACGGTGATCACCGGCAGATTCGGAATGCCCGTATCGCGGCGGACCGCTTTCACCCATTGCGTGAATCGCGCGGCGTAGGTCGTGGAGAGTTCCGGGCTTGCGTCCGACTCTCCCTGATACCACAGGATACCCTTCAGATTGCCGCCCGCGAGTTGGATGCGCGCCATCATCGCGCCATAAAAACTCTCCCAGCCTTGGTCGAGCCGGTTCGGATTCCAATCCTCCAGACTCGTTCCGCCATGCGCGGCGGCGACTAGCCCCACCGGCCGTTTCGTCGCTTGCGCGTAGGCCGCTCCGAACGCGATGCCAAGACCCGCGCCGACGTTGGCGTTCATATCGACCCAATATTTGCGAATCGCCTTGTCCCCCTTCGCCTTGATCTCGGGAGGCGCGCCCGCCTTGCGGTAATTCCAGTCCACCGGCGCGGTGCTGTTGATTAAATCGTGCATCGGATCTTTCGCGATGCCCCAGCGATTTTGCAGATCGAAGCACCAGACGCGGCGATCCGGTTTCAACGCCTCGCGACGATAACCGCAGCCCTCCATGTTCGATTGACCGGCCATCACCCAGATGTCGGCATTGGCGGGAGGACGGGGAGCGGGAGCGCGGCGGGAAGATTTCATCCGCGCACTCTAGACAATCACGGGAAATAATTCGAGCGGGGAATGGGCGCGTCAGCGCCGGGGGGGGAAGAGTACTCCTATCTCCAGAAGCATTACAGCGCAGTCGGAATCGGACTGATCCACGGCATGAGGACCGGGCCCCACGGCTTGAGTTCTTTAGCGTCCGGGAATTTCGTCTCGGGCGGCGGGGGCTCCTCTCCAATCAGCGGCGGCGCCTCGTCCGGAGATTCCGGCAGACACTTGAATCCGACGATGGCCACGCAGGACGCATTCATGCAGGGAAGGGAACAGCGAAATCCTAGCACAATCCCGGCAGCGAAAAAAGCCGCGAGAGACAGTTAGCACCAAAAGTGATACGTCGCAGAACCCACCCTAATTCGCTACTCTGTCCACGTTCAAACTTCGCCAACTTGAGCCACCGCACTTTCCAGACTCGCCTGCAACGGAATGATCCGGTTGAAGCCGGAGATCTCGAAAATCTCGCGCGTCGAAGTCGATAGTCCGGTGACCGCAAGCTTGCCCGCGTTCGCCTCCACCTTCTTCACCAACGCGAGAATGGCGCGCAATCCGGCGCTGGTGATCACCTCGATGCCCGCGAGATTCAAGACAACCCGCAGCGGGGTGAAATCCGCTTTCGACAGGAGCACTTTTTGCGCGTCGTTGGCGCTGCTGCCGTCGAACCGTCCCGTCAGGTGAAAGATTTCCACGCCATCCCGGCTTTCGCATTCGATCGTCATAATGATTTCCTTTCGTGCAGAACGAGGTCACTGAGGGCCTCGTCAAATTCCTGCCACACCGGCATCGCGCGGATCGCTTCCTGTCCCGCCACACCGTTGAGATTGAGCAGCACAATGCGACCGCGACCCCGGCCATAGAGATTGGCGAAGTCGTACACGCCGCCCACGATGGCCAGCTTGCCCGCGTTCACCACCGCGCCGTACCGGCGCATGGCGAGATCGACTTGATAATCGACGTTGTGTTCGACCGCATCGAGCCACGCCTTCTCAATGTCCTCCTGCTTCTCGCAACGCAGCAGCGGCAGATGCAGGCCGTTGAGCTCGCGAATGATCTCCCACGATTCGCTGCGGTAATCGGACATCGCCGCGCGGATCGCCCCGCAGCGGGTATGACCGAGGATCAGCAGCAGCGGCGTCTTCAGGTGATGGATGCCGTAATCGATCGACCCCGAGGCCGGTTGCAACTGGTTGCCGATATTCTGCACCACGAACGTGCGGTCGATCGGATCGAAGTTGAACACGAGCTGGTGCAACCGCGCATCGCAGCAGGTCAACATCGTCACCGACGGATGCTGCGATTTCTCGTACGCCTCGAATTGACGCGGATCGCGCGCCTGCACAAAGACGTCGTTGCCGTAAAAGACTTCCCGCAGGGCCACCTGCGGCGTCGGGGAAGGATCGAGAGGAGGGTTCGGGTTCATGAGGGGTTTTCTCCGGGGAGGGGGTTGCACACGGAATCAGTGGGGGCCAAATGCGCTTCAAGCGTCTTGCTGATTTGATTCAGCAGCCACATCACCCGCTCCTGTTGCGTGATGATTGCGACCACCGCCGCGCGCTCCTCGTGGCCGAGGTCTTCATGCGCGTTCATGTAATCCTGCCGCAGCCGGTGCGCGACTTCGCCGGGGGAACTGGTGAGCCGTTCGAGAATGGCAATGTCCTCCTGCTGGCCGCCGAACGCATCCAGCGCGGTGAGCAACAGCGCGTCGAGCGACTCGATCACATTGTGTCGGATCGTGGCCACTGCCGGACTCGGCTTCAGCCCCTGCAATTGGTGCACCACCTGGAACGTCGCCTCTTCCATGCCGCAGAGCAAATCGAGCCGCCGCTGCACCTGCAATAAATTCACCGACGTCAGATGACTCTTCAACCGGCGGTCCGACAACACCGCGAGGAACGATTGCAGCTCGTTGATCACCGCGAGAAACGATTGATGCTGCACCGCCACGGGTGGCACCGCCCGACCCCCACTGCTCTCGCAGCCCGCGCTGCGCAGGTAATCAGGCAGCCGCGCCACGAGCCCCTTGATTTCCTGCTTGGCCAAGCTCAAGCCCGTTTCAATATCGTAGGCCGCCTCATCATGAATGAAGCGCGGTCGCGACAGATCCTGCTCCACCGTGCGCGGTGCCAGTTTTTCCAGAATGCCACTCATCCGGCCCATCAACAAATAGGCGAACGCGACGCACACGCTCTGCTGCAGCAGGAAGACGAGCGCAAGCCGGCTCTGGATATGACCGGTGAGGTTGTACACGTGGCCTTCCAACAACGAGAAATGCCCCAACTTCTCCAGATAAAAGAATCCCAGTAGCAGCACGCCCGCGGACAAATTCACAATCGCCTCGAACAACGCCACCTGCCGCATCTCCCCCTTTAAATGCGAGGTCAGAAAATACGCCGCGAAACCCGTGCCCAGCGACGTGCCGTAAAAGAGCATGATCGTCTTCTGCTCCGTGAAAATGCGGCCCTCGTACATCGTGATGCCGATCAGTGCCACCGCGGAGCTCGATTGCACCGGGATGCGCAGCAAGGCGCCGAAGGCGAACGCCAGCAGTTCCGAAGCGGGGAGCTGCGCCATGAACGATTCGAACTGCGGATGGGCGGAAAGTTGATAGAGCCCGTCCTTCATCAACCGCAGTCCGTACAGCAACATCCCCAGCGAATACAGCGGCGGCATCAAGCCGCGAAAACGTCCGCCGAAACCGAAGTTCGCGCAGATCCCGCCGAAGCCGATCAGGAACAACGCCACCTGCGTCACGGGTAGATTATTCAGGAAGACCAGCACCACCAAACCCATGTTCGACCACGCGATCACCGGCAGCGCCTGTCGCACGGTGGAAAGTCCCCGCGCAATCAAACCCGCGAAGATCACCGCGACGCCAATCGAGGTCTGCGTCACCGTCCCCAGCAAAAAGCCAGTCACCGCCGCCAGCACCGGATGACGCGACGCCCGCCCAATGCTCTCGCGAAAACGAATGCCCGGCACCTGTTGCAGGCTCGAGCGAATGCCCGATACGCCCATGAAGTACAGGCCCAGTCCCGCTAAAACAATGGGAAGAAATTCCAGCATAGAACAGCTATTGAGCCTGTTCTTTTAGGATGAAACCCCGTGAATCGCGAGCCCGCACATGCGAGTCGGAGAAGTTATTAGAATCCTCCCCGCCCGTGCCAAATCGCTCCGTCAAAACTAATAAAGAGGGGTTTGATTTTTGTGCTCCCGCAAAAACGCCGAGATAATACTTGAAACCCACTACACAACGCGGCGGAATGAGCCCGCGTCATGATCCACCGCCTGCATCTCTTCACCACGAATGCCTACCTCGTCACCGAGGGGACAAGCGCGTGGCTGATCGACAGTGGATTGCCGCGCGATTGGGACCGGCTGTTGCGCGCGATCCGGACGCACGGCGTGGAGCCCGGCCAGTTGAAAGCGGTGCTGCACACGCATGGACATTCCGATCACGCAGGTAACTCCAAGCGCTTGCGCGAGGAGTTCCAACTCCCACTCGTCATGCATCGCGGTGAACTCGCCCGTGTCGAGCGTGGCGAGAATGGTCCGCTTACGCCCGCCTCGTGGATGACCCCGTTTACCCTCCCCTTTCTCGTCCATCATTTCCCCGGCTTCACGCCCGATGTGATTCTCGATGCGGATCTCTCCCCCATCACCCGTGACTTCGGTTTCCCCGGCAAGGTGCTCTTCACACCCGGTCACACGATGGGCTCGCTCACTTTTCTCCTCGGTCACGAGGCCATCGTGGGCGACTTAATCCGGGGCAGTCTGATTCCGTTCCGGCGCGGCGGTGCCGGTCATTTCTATCACGAGAACGCGTCACTCGCTCAGCAAAGTCTGCACACCGTGCGCGCCCACGGTATCACCACCCTCCACCCCGGTCATTTCAGTCGCGTGACGCTGGGGGCGTTGCCCCCAAACCCCCACCAAAGGGAATGATTCCCTTTGGAAACCCCGCATTGGGCCGGCGTCGCCTTTTGCTTGCAGCAAAAGATCGACGCCGGCCCAAATGGATTTCAAAAGCCTCATTACCTCTGATGAGGCATGGATTCATCCCTCCTTAAACTCGGATTAAGGTATGAACTCTTTGAGAAAAACTCACTTTTGGCGGCTGACTTCTTTTGCGTCCGCGCAAAAAATCCATTCGCCAAAAAGTGAGGATTCTCAAGGCCAGCGTGACGCTGAACCCAGCTTGTTGCCGAAAGATTTTCAGTTCCGGCGTCAGCGTATCTGGATGCAACGTCACGTTGCCCCTTGAGCGGGGGTTTGGGGCAGCGCCCCCATCACACCTTACCGCGGCGCGTTTCGAGCTGGGCGCGAATCCCTCCCATCGTGGCGCGATCCAGCGGATAGAGCCACACGAAGATCAGCGACGCGAGCCAGAGAAAGAGCGGCAGTACCACGTACAGCACCAGCATCAAATGCAACACATCGGCCGGCTGCTCATGCGCCAGCTTCACATCGAAGCCCGAGAACTGCAGCACCCAGCCGCCCAGTCCCATCGAGCACGTCAGCGCCGCCTTGATGAACCACGAATAAAACGCATTCAACGCCCCTTCGCGGCGGCGCGTCGTTTTCAATTCGTCATAATCCGCCGCGTCCGCCTTCATCGACGGGAGGAACAGCCACACTGCGGAAATCGCGCTCGATTCGAAAACACCGGGGATGATTTGCAGATACGGATTTGCCGGGGTCATCAGGAAATAATTCAGCATGTGGCCGATCATCGTCAGCCCGATCATCACCCCCACCACCACCTTCTTGTCCAACCGCTCGCCGAGCCACGTGTAGACCGGAATGCACAGCAAGCCCGTCACCGTCAGCACCGTGCTTTTCATGCCACCGATCACCGACGCCTTCGCGAGATCGCCGTGGTTGACGTAATAGATGTTCACGTACTGGCCGAGAGATCCCACCGCGCTGCTGCCGACCACCATGAAAAACGAAATGCCGATCAACATCCACAGGGGCTGGCAATGGAAAGACTCCTTGATGCTCTGCCAGAACGGATCGCGCGATTGATGCTTCGCTTCCTTCTCGTAATAGCGCTCCTTCACGAACAGCGGCGGCAACATGCCGATGACAAAAATCGCCCCCGCCACAAACCAACTGCACACCTTCATCCCCTGTACGATGTCCGGCTTGTGCGTCACCGGATCGGCGAAGAACGAACTGCTCAAAAGCGCCATCGCCCAACCGCCGCATAAACCGGTGATCTTGCCGAAGACCGTCGACCATGCCGTCAGGCGCGTGCGCTCATCGTAATTCGGCGTCAGCTCCAACTGCATGCTGTAATACGGCATCGCCCAGCAGGAGAAGCAGGCATAGAACACCATGCCCGCCAGAATCAGGTAAATAACCATGCCCGTTTCGCCCCACAGGGTCGGCGGCCGCCAGATCCACGGGGCGATCAGCGCTGTCAGCGACGCGCCCACCACCATGAACGGACGGCGGCGGCCCCAGCGTGTGCGCGTATTGTCGGAGATGTTGCCCATGATCGGGTCCAGCACCGCGTTCCACGCCTGCAGGATCATTAACACGATGCCCAGCTTCGCCGGACTGATGCCCAATCCGATATTGAAGTAGGGCATCCACAATACGCCGATCATCAGGCCGGTGGCAAAGAAGTCCATGCTGTTGCCCGCGGCAAACATGATCTTCTGGAAAAAGGGAATCCGATCGCTCTCGGGAATTGCGGTTGCGCTCTTTATAGACATAGGAAGTTGCGACGGTAAGCCGTCATGGCTTCCTTCGACAAGGAGATTCCCTGTAAAACGCAAAGAAGTTTACGACCGTGAGATAAAACGGAAAACAGCCGATTACTTCCGCACCGGCTGGCCCAGTTGCTTGGCCAGGGCCGACAACGTGATCGTGTCCCCGTCAGCGTTGCTCATCGTGACGATATTAGGCCCGTTCTGGAGACCCGTGCTCGTCTCGCACACCTTGTAGGGATGATCCGACAATTTCCGGACCGAACCGGAATACATCGGGTATTGCGTACCGGAGAAGCCACCAATATTGCTGATCGCAGACATGAAGAGTACCTCGTCAACGACCGGTTGGTGGCGCTCAACCGATCTTGAATCCTAACCCTCTCTTTATCGGAACCGACCCGACAAACATTAGCTACGCAATGAAAGTATTCGCTCAGCTAATGAGTGGCTACTTTACCAGATCCTTCGCTTCCCCCGCCTCGTGATATTCCGCGTCCGTATTCACCTGCCAGAGATTGAAGTGCGCCCCGTTGATATTGCGCGCCGCCAGCAGCGCCGTCATCATGGAATGATCCTGATTGTTGTACTTGTGCATGCCGTTGCGGCCCACGACCTGCAGGTTTTCCAACTGGCCCAAGGCCTGACGGAGCGTTTCCACCGTCTGACTGTATTCCGCATCGTAAATCGGGTACGCCTTCGGCATCCGCACCACGGCACCGTCGAACACATCCGCCGCATTCACCAGGCCGAGCTGTGCCAGCTCGCGCGTGCCGAGAGCGATCAGATCCGCATCCGACATCGCCCAGAGGTCGTCGTTTTCGAAACAGAAATACTCCAGACCCAGACACGTCACTCCCTCGACCGGAACCATTTCCGGGCTCCAGTTATTGAAGTTCTGGATCCGGCCCAGCTTCACGCTCGCATCGTGGACGTAAATCCAGTTGTCCGGGAAGAGATTCGATTTCTTCACCATCAACGCCACCGTCAGGAAATCGCGATAGGTCAGCTTGTTCGCTGCCGCCTGCGCTTCCAAACCCAGCGAAGGCACGATGGCCCGGATCGTTTCCCGCAATGGCATCGAGATAATGAATTGATCCGCCGCCCACTCCGTCTCCACCTTGTTGGCATCGCGCGTCACCACCGACAGCACGCGATTGCCGTCCCGGTGAATGCGCACCACGTTCATGCCCAGCAACACCTGGTTGCCGGATTGCCGGATATCGTCGCGCGTCTTCTCCCACATCATGCCCGGGCCGAGGCGCGGATACTCAAACTGGTCGATCAACGTCTTGATCGTATCGCTGCCTTTTTGGCGCTGCGGGATCAACGCATTCCAGATCGCGCTCAGGAGCGAAAGCCCTTTGATCCGCTGCGCGGCCCAATCCGCATTGATCTCCTCGCACGGCATGCCCCAGACCTTCTCCGTGTAGGTCTTGAAGAAGATACTGAACAAGCGGCGGCCAAAGCGGTTGCTCACCCAATCGGCAAACGATTTCTCCGGCTTGATCGGATTCACGCGCGCCCAAACGTAGCTCATCACGCATAGAAAACTCGTCCACACCCCGAGGCCAAACAACGCGTTGAAGGCCTTCAACGGATAATCGAAAAAGGTGCCATTGTAAAAAATGCGCGAGAGCCGCCGCACCTTGATAAAATCGCTCGGCAACCGGCGCTGCCACCATTCCGTCACCTCGGAACTCTTGCTAAAGAAGCGGTGCCCGCCGATATCGAACCGGTAATTCTTGTAGTGCACCGTCCGCGCGATGCCCCCCACGTACTCCTTGTCCTTCTCCAACACCAGAACCCGATGCCCGTGCTCGATCAATTCCGCCGCCGCCGTCAATCCCGCTGGACCCGCACCGATGACAACTACCTTTTGTGGCATAATGAGTACCTATCAACAAATCGCTGACTTCGCAATCGCTACCGACGGAACGCCGTCAAACACAGCAACGTTTCCTCAACATTACGGCTCAAATCATATTGTCGCGCCAACGCCTGCGCCGGGGCGCGAAACCGCTCGCGTTCGTTCCGGTCCCGCAACCGCGTCAACGCCTGCGCCATGTCACGCACCGCGTCGGCACGCTCAAAGACAATGCCGTCAACGCCACGCGTCAGAATCTCCGCCCCGCCGTTGTGTCGCGTGGTCAACACGGGTAACCCAGCGGCGAGCGCCTCCAGCGTCACATTCGCAAACGGATCGTAGAGCGTCGGCAACAAAAACACATCGGCCGCCGCGTACACATCCGGCATCGGCACGGGCGGTGCGTTATCGACCACAATCAAGCGCGCTCCCGGCGTGCGATCCACTGCTGCCTGTGCGTACTTCACTCCCTTGCGCTCGCGGCCCGCGCCGACGAGCAAAACGATGTATTCGTCCGCGCCAATCCCGAGCGCCGCACGACCCGCTTCGCGGTTGCCGCTGGCGAATCGCTCCACCGGCACGCCGTTGCGAATGACGCTGATGCGATCCGCCGGAAAACCGAACCGCCACACGATGGCATTCTTCACCATCTGGGAGTTCGCAATCACATGCCGCGTCTTCTCCGGGCGAAAGACCTCCGCTTCGAGCGCACACATCGCGCGGTTCTTGAATTTGATCCAGTTTTGAAAATGGCCTAGCAGTCCACCGTACATCGCCCGCTGTTCCAGCCAGTCCGCATGCACGCCATCGCCCGCGCGATAGACATCGCAGCCGGGCACGCGCTCCAGGCTGAACACCACGTCGAATTCGTCCCGCAGTTTCAACGCCGCAATGGCCTGCGCGAAACTTGGCGGATCGTTGGACTCCACGCGCCGCACATCGCGGATCGCGCTTGCGCCGCCCTCCTGCCACGACTCGCACGCCAGCGTCACCGCATGGCCCCGCTCCTGCAACGCCCCGGCCAGCCGTTCGAGGTAACGCTCGGCTCCCCCGGTTGGGGAAAAACGGCGGCGAATGAGAGCGATGTGCACGGTGAAAAAGGGGAAGGTTCTAGGCCGTACCCACCACGAGGGACGGGTTGGTTTTGGTCGAATGGCGATGGGTCCGGCACAGGCGATTCACGCATTCCTCGAACGTTTCATGTCCGCTGGTGATCTTGATTTCGACGCGAAGAAAATAGACCGGCAGCGGACGTGTCTCCAGCCGGGGCAGACGCACCGCGTCCTTCTCCGTGGTGAGGATCACGCGGCCCCCGCGTGATTTCGTGCGCTGGAACATGCTCTGCAATTCTTTCACCGTGAAGCGGTGATGATCCGCGTACTGGCGGGAGTAGAGAATATCCGCCCCGAGCTTGACCAGGCCGTCTTCGAAACTCTCCGGTCGCGCGATGCCCGAAAGCGCTCCGATACGTTGATCCTTCAGATAGGAAAGCGGCTGCCGCTCCTGCGTGTACGCCTCCTCCAGATGTACCGGATGGTGTGAACACTCGATGAATTCCGCGTGGCGGTTGTACCGGCGCAACTCCGCCTTCAACTTCGTCAGGTCGCTCCCGTCGCATTTCGTGATGAAGATGATGCTCGCCCGCTTGAGGTGCTCCTTCGGCTCGCGCAACATTCCGCGCGGCAGCATGTGACCATTCCCAAAAGGGGATTCGCGATCGACCAACACCACGTCGAGCCGCTCCTTCAACCGCAGATATTGAAAGCCATCGTCGAGCAACAGCGTATCAACCCCATATTTGCGAATCGCATGCAGCCCGCTCTTCACCCGGTCCTTGTCCACCAGCACGAGCACATTCTTCAGATTGCTCGCCAGCATGAACGGCTCATCACCCGCCACTTCCGAATCCAGCAGCAACGAACGCCCATCCGACACCACGCGCGGCGGACGGCGCAATTCGTAGGGCTTGAAGGAATCCGACAACCGCTCATACCACGGGCGCGGCAGACTTTTATAGCCGCGACTCAAAATCGCCACGCGTCGACCGCCCTTCGTCAACGCCCGCGCAAAGATCTCCACCACTGGCGTCTTGCCCGTGCCACCGACCGTCAGATTGCCCACGCTCACCACCAGACAGCCGAGACTGTGCACCTTTGCCACGCGCTCCTCGTAGAAATAGAGCCGCAGCCGCATGATCTGCTTGTACAACAGCGAGAGCAAAAGGAGCAGGGCGCGCAACAACGTCGCCCGCTTTCCGGAGCGCCGCTCCAGAATCACGTCGACCGCGAATTCCTCCAACCGTTCTAACGCCTTGGACATGGTGAAGCCATCAGTCTAACGCGCTCTCCCGGCCAAGATGAAGCCTAATTATAGGGGGCACTGACCTCGACCCCGCCACAACTCAGCCGATCCTTCGACAAGCTCAGGATGACGTGGAATGAAAGCAATGTTCTGTGGTAAGCGAAATCTCTCTCCTGAATTCCTCACGGAGGCATGAGTTTGCCACCCCCAACCCGTCATTCTGGGCTTGTCGAAGGATCGGTTTGGAAGCTTCATGATCAGTCAAGTAGTGACCGACTCATTGGAATCCTACTCAGCATTGCCCCATTTGCTGGGCATGAAAAGACGGAGCAGAGGCAGGTAATACCACCAGAGTGAACCCAGAATGCCAAAGACAAGGCTGATGGGAGAGAGAAGAATGCTCAGCGTGTGATTATTCCAGTGATTGATCCAATCCGAATACCCCCACCACTCGCTTGACCAGAGGGGGAGCAATGTGATTGGAAAATCGACGAACATTAAGGGAATCCACAACAATCCACTTTGGGCATCGGTGGTGTGGACCAGACTATTAATCGTCCAACCGTACAGCAGACTGTGGAGCCCCAAACAAAAGAGCCCGATTCTTTTGATGATCATGCTTTCTTCTGTAGCGGTCCAGCGTCACGCGGGCTTGAGCATCTTCTTCAAAAAGCCGCCGGTGTAGCTCGTGGGATGGGCGGCGATGGCCTCGGGAGTACCCGTTGCGACGACGGTACCGCCGCCGTCTCCGCCTTCGGGTCCGAGGTCGATGACGTAGTCGGCGCACTTGATGATATCGAGTTGGTGCTCGATGATGATGAGCGTATTGCCCGCGTTGCGGAGGCGGGTGAGCACTTCGAGGAGTTGCTCGATGTCGCCGAAATGGAGACCGCTGGTCGGCTCATCCAGAATGTAGACGGTGCGACCGGTGGCGCGTTTCGCGAGCTCAGCGGCGAGCTTGATGCGTTGCGCCTCGCCCCCGGACAGAGTGGTCGCCTGCTGGCCGAGTTTCAGGTAGCCGAGACCGACGTTGGCGAGCGCTTCGAGTTTGTCGTGCACGCCGGGAATATTACGGAAGAAGTTGAGGCCGTCGTCGACGGTCATTTCGAGAATGTCGGCAATGTTGCGGCCCTTGTACGTGATCTCGAGTGTCTCGCGGTTGAAGCGGCGGCCATTGCAAAACTCGCACGTGACGTAGACCGGCGGGAGAAAATTCATCTCGATCTTGATCACGCCATCGCCCTCGCAATGTTCGCAGCGGCCTCCCTTCACATTCGCGCTGAAGCGACCGGGACCGTAACCGCGCACGCGGGCGGCGGGGAGTTGCGCGAAGAGATCGCGGATGCCGTTGAACGCGCCGGTGTAGGTCAAGGGATTCGAACGCGGTGTGCGACCGATCGGTGTCTGGTCGATGACCACCACCTTGTCGACGTCGTTCAAGCCGTCGATGCCGTCGTGTAGACCGGGCTTGTCCTTGCTGCCGTAAAAATGGCGGAACAAGGCGCGGCAGAGCACGTCGTTGACGAGCGTGCTTTTGCCGGAACCGCTCACGCCCGTCACGCAGGTCATGAGGCCGAGCGGAAAACCGACAGTGAGATTTTTGAGATTATTTTCGCGTGCACCCCGGACGCGCAGCCAGCCGTTCTCCGGTTCGTGCCGCACTTTGGGCGTGCGGATTTTCATCGTGCCGTTGAGGTATTGGCCCGTGAGCGACCGCTCGGTGGCGATGACTTCCGCCACGGTCCCGGCGGCGACGATGTAGCCACCGCGCGCGCCGGCCTGCGGACCAAGATCGATGAGATAGTCCGCCTGGCGAATGGTGTCTTCGTCGTGCTCGACCACGATCACCGTGTTGCCGAGATCGCGCAATTCGCGCAGCGTGGAGAGTAAGCGATCGTTGTCGCGCTGGTGCAGGCCGATGCTCGGCTCATCGAGAATATAAAGCACGCCCGTGAGCTTCGATCCGATCTGCGTGGCGAGCCGGATGCGCTGCGCTTCACCACCCGACAAGGTGCCGCTTTCGCGATTGAGCGTGAGGTAGCCGAGGCCGACTTCCTCGAGGAAGCCGAGCCGCGCGAGAATTTCGTGCCGGATCTCGCCGCCGATTTTCTCCTGCGTGGGCGTCATTGGCAGCGACTTCAACCACGCGCTCGCGGCGGCGATCGAGAGCTGGCAATACTGCGAAATGTTGAGCGCGGGTCCGGGCGGCGACTCCAGCGTGACCGAGAGCATCTCCGGCTTCAACCGCGCGCCGTTACAGGCCTTGCACGTCTCGCGACCCATGAAGGTTTGCAGGCGGTGGCGCGTGAGTTCGCTTTTGCTCGATTCGAACAGCCGCGTGAGCTGCAGCAGCACGCCCTCGAACGGACGTTCGATCAGCGTCATCCCGCCCTTGCGCGCCACGGGCAGGGGAATGCGTTCGTCGCCGGAACCGAAGATCATCGTGTGGCGAAACGCCTCGGGACACTCGCCCCACGGCGTGGCCATCGAGACGCGATAATGGTCGGCGATGCTTTGGATCGTCTTTTCGTACAGTGCCGCGATGGCGGGGTTCGAGCGACGCCACGGCGCGATGGGCATTTCGTTGAGCGGCACTTCTGGCTCGGGGACGATCAGGTCCGGGTCGAAGACTTGTTCCGTGCCGATGCCGTGACAGACCGGGCAGGCGCCTTGCGGACTGTTGAAGGAAAAATGGCGCGGGGTGAGTTCGCCGAAACGAAAGCCGGTCTCGGGATCGAAGTTCTGATTGCTCAGCGTCCACTCGAACGAGTTGGCGTCCTTGTCAGTGCCGTAGATTTGCACCACGCCGCCGCCGGTGCGCAGGGCGAGTTCGATGGAATCGCTCAATCGCGTTTTGATCGACTCGTTGGTTTTCAGGCGGTCGACCACCGCTTCGATCGTGTGCGCCTTCGCCTTGTCCAGGCGGGTGATTTGCTCCAGTTCGACGATCTTTCCGTCGATGCGGGCGCGGACGAAACCCTCGCGTTTGATCTTTTCCAGAATGTCGCGGAACTCGCCCTTCTCCAGCGTGATGATCGGCGCGAGGAGATGCACGGGCGTGCCTTCGGGGAGAGAAAGGACTTTATCCACCATCTGTTGCACGGAGAATCGTTGCAGCGGTTTTCCGGTCTTCGGATGATGCGGCACGCCGAGGTGCGCGAAGAGGAGGCGCAGCAGGTCGTACACTTCCGTGGTCGTGGCGATAGTCGAACGCGGGTTGCCGCCGGTGGTGCGCTGCTCGATCGCGATAGCAGGCGAGAGGCCGTCGATGAAGTCGACGTCGGGCTTTTCCATCTGTTCGAGGAACTGGCGCGCGTAGGTGGAGAGGCTCTCGACGTAACGGCGCTGGCCCTCGGCGTAGAGCGTGTCGAATGCGAGCGACGACTTGCCCGAGCCCGACAAGCCGGTGATGACGGTGAGCTTGTTGCGCGGGATCGAAACCGAAATGTTCTTCAGGTTGTGCTGCCGGGCACCCCCGATCCGGATTTCCTCCATGGCCATAACCCCCAACCCTAGCACACGCGCCTAGCCCCTCGGCAAACTATTAAGAAAGGGGAAAGTCCGCAGACCAGCGTGACGCTGGACCCGGCGAGGGGTCGATCGGCTGTCGGTCTGAAAGCCAGACTTGAAAACTAAAACCATCCCACGCGATCCTTCGACAAGCTCAGGATGACGTGGAATGAAGGTAGTGTCTTGAGTAACCTACTGCTCATGCGAGAACTCAACGCGATCACTTGAGCTTACTTTTTCGAGTCCGTCATCCCGAGCGAAGCCGAGGGATCGGGCAAGGGGGCGGTTTTGAGATTGGGGTGGTAAAATCCGGCCGCGTTCAGCTATTGGGTTCAGCCACGCTTTCGGGGCACAAAAAAGGCGACTGGGAGAAGTCGCCTGATTCGCCAGAAGCCGCAGCTCCTGAGAAAATGATGCGGGTGCTCGCCAAGGAGGTTGAGAGGTGGGGAGACCCCTCAGGAAACGAGCACCCGCACGTGTGCCTTATATGAGTTAAGACACTACCCGTATTAAAACGTTCAAAATCTTTTACGATTTTTACAAGTCGAAGCCACAATTTCGTATTTATTCCTTTAACTTGGTTTTCAACGGTGAAATCAGGTCGACCACCCATTTCTTGACCGGATGGGTCGAGGCGCACGGGCTGTAGTAAATCTCGTAGCAAGGGCGGTCGTCGTACTGAATCTGGCGGGCGGCTAATTCGGCGCCGAAGGAGTTCCACGCCCCAACGAAGTCGTCGTTGTAGATACTCACCAGTGATGTCGCGCAGAGACCGCCGGGTAGTGTTTGAATCACAATCCCTTCTTCCAGAGGAGGATTGGCGTTGGGAGCAAGAGTGATGCAAGCGTCCATCCGCCACTGGTCGGACGGGGTTTCGGGGCCATCCCAATAGACACCCATAACGAGGTTGCTGCCATCGAAGACATGCTGGCGGCTGGTCCAGTCGGTGATCTTTTGGAACGCGGCTTTGATCTTCGGTACGTCCCTTCCGACTTGACGCACGGAAGCCACTCGAATCGCAGGTAAAACCTGTTGATCAATTTGCATGTCCCGCACCCTATCAAAAGGCCTAATAATTATACAAGTGGATAATCTCGATTGAGCTCAAAACGTGTCTATCGAGGAATTTGGCCCACATGCAATGCCGCAATGCCGAGCGTGAGATTCTGGTAGTGGACCGATTCGAATCCTGCCTCGCGCATCATGTCGGCGAGCTTCTCCTGCTTGGGGAAAGCCTCGATACTCGTGCCCAGGTAATCATACGCGGCGCATTCGGAGCCGAACCAGCCAGCAATCGTGGGGAGGATGTGCCGCAAATACCAAAAGTAGGGGCGGTTCACCGGCCAGACCGGGTGGGAGAACTCCAGGATATAGACGCAACCGCCGGGGGCGAGCACGCGCCGCATCTCGCGCAGACCGGCCGCGCGATCCACGAGATTGCGCAAGCCAAAGGCGATGGTCAGCGCGTCGAAGCGTTGTTCGCCAAACGGCAGGCGCAGTCCGTCCGCCACGCAGAGAGGGCCGATCCCTTTTTTCTGCGCGACCTGCAGCATGGGCAGGCAAAAATCAGCGCCCAGACACGAGTGTGTGTAAGCCTTTCCTCGTTGGAGCGCGCGAAAGACGTCGCCGCTTCCCGTCGCGAGATCGAGGACGCGGCCGGGGTGTTGCGCCCGCACGGCGCGGGTGAGTTGCCAGCGCCAATAGAGATCGTTCCCGCCGCTCAAAACCAAATTGAGCACGTCGTACCGCTCGGCGACTCGGCCAAACATACTTTGAATCGTCACAGCTTCCGGCGGCAGGGTACTCATATCAACTCTCCCACCTTGGCCACTCTTCTCGCAACATTCAAGGCAACGTGACGTGGCATCCAGTACGCTCACGCGGAAACCGGATATTCTTTCGGCAACAATATTGGGTCCAGCGTCACGCTGGCCCCCAATAATCTAGCGCATGCGCGCGAGATGTGAGATAATGGAAAGCGATGCAACTCGAAGAAAAAGCGCGGGTCTTGCGGGCGGAACTGGCGTCAGTGTCGTCGTTGGTGGTGGCCTATTCCGGGGGCGTCGACAGTGCCTATTTGCTGCACGTGGCGCATGAGGTTTTGGGCGAGCGCGTGCATGGAATCTTGGCGGATTCGCCGAGTTTGCCCCGGCACGAACACGATGCCGCGATTGCCTTGGCGGCGGCCCGGGGTTGGCCCTTGAAAGTGATCGTCACGCACGAGTTGGAAAATCCCCTCTACGTCGCCAACCCGGTCAATCGTTGCTACTACTGCAAGCAGGAGCTATTCGACCGGTTGGACGCCTACGCGCGCGAGCATCACGTGGCGCGGTTGGCCTATGGCGAAAATGCTGACGACGCGGGCGAATTTCGACCGGGCCAGATGGCCGCGAAGGAACTCGCCGTACTCGCCCCGTTGCGCGATGCCGGGTTGACCAAGGCGGACATTCGCGAGCTGAGCCGCCGCGCCGGATTGCCCACGGCGGACAAAGCGGCGCAACCCTGTTTGTCGTCGCGCCTGCCGACGGGGCAATCGGTCACGCGCGAGGCCTTGGCGCTGATCGAGGCTGGCGAAAAAGTGTTGCGCGAATCGGGCTTCCACGTCTATCGGTTGCGGCATCTCGGCGAAACCGCGCGGGTGCAGGTCGCACCGGAAGAATTACCCCGGCTGAATGACGGCGCGTTGCGGCAATCGCTCGCGGCGGAGTTGAACGCCTTGGGTTTCGCCCAAGTGGAGTTCGATCCCGAGGGTTATCGCGGCGCGTCCTTACGCTAGGCAGCCAGCGTGACGCTGGACCCGGAGACGCTTGCGCCACGAGTCACCTCTCTCGGAAAAAGTATTTTGTACATTCCCCCTGTAGGGCGGCTCGGTGAGCCGCCATGGCGCTTCACCGAAGCGCCCTACAGAATACCCTCGCATTCGACAGCTTCAGTAATTCGGCAAATTCTCCGCGCCCCCTCCTCGTGCCTCGTCACAAAAAAGTCACCTTTTCGACAAACTGTGCACGCATTTTGCTGCGATAGAAAACGGCAGCCCCCAATGGGCTGTGAGAACAGGAACACCAACCACGGAAAAACAAACCAGAAAGGAAACCGGCCATGAGCTCCAATTACGCTCCCCAGTCCATCCCCACCCGTGTGAATGAATGTTGGATTCGACCGAATCCCTCTTCGGTCATGACCTATATCTCCACCGTCGACCCCGTCATCCAGAACGAAGCCACGCAGCAAGCGGAGCAACCCGCGCAAAACGTGGCCGACTCGACCGACCAGTCCCACTGGTCCTGATACTGTACTGAGTGCCGGACAACCTCCGGCCTCGAATCGCGCGTCGCCTCCGTCGCGTCGGAAATTCTCTTCCGCGCCGGTATGGGAGGCCGCCTCCCTCTCCTCGTCCACTGACCCCCTGCGGTCTTTTTCTCCAACAGATCGGTCTTATTTGGATTTGCCTCAAATCCAACGATGTACAACGTCGTGATACGTTCCGTCTCATCTTTTGGTTCGGCGACTCCGATACTTTCCATACGATCGGCGCGATCCCCCCTTCCGATCCAGCCCCCTCTGCCCATGAAATCAATCCAGGAAGGTCTCGACGCCAACGACGCGATGAACAAAGCGGTCGAGCACATCAAGAGCACCGGCAACCAGATGTCGGTGGCGATCCAGAAATTGATCGAGGCGAATCACGCCATCTCCACCATTACGCGCGACCTGAACGAGATCAGTCTTCAGACCAAAATTCTCGCGCTCAACGCCGGGGTGGAAGCCGCCCACGTCGGCGCGCAGGGAGCCACCTTTGCCGTCGTGGCGGAACAGATCAAGGAAATCGCCGAGCGCTGCAAAAAAGCGTCCGAAAGCACCGCGGCCATCATCCGGCAATCCGTCATCACCAGCGAATCGGCCATTCAGGCCGGCAAACAAATCGAGGACGATATTCAGGACATCGTTTATCAACAGTACGAAATTTCCGAGGCCTTGAATGGTTTTGCCGCGCAGAACCAACAGGCCAATCAGGCACCGAGTCCGGCCGTGAATCACGCGGCGAGCGTCGTCACCTCGACCGATTCCATATCTAAACCCACCGCCAACGGCTCGGGCAAACCGAAGCTCACCTTTGATCCGGACACGATGGCCACGGGCCATGACGTCGTCGATGACCAGCACCGCAAGCTCATCGACATGGTCAACCAGCTTGAGGAAGCGGTCGAACAGGGGCGAGGTCGCGAAGGGGTCGACCGCCTCCTCAATTTTTTAGGCGACTACGCCGCCAAACATTTTTCCATGGAGGAAAAACTCATGACGGCCACGCATTGTCCCGCCGCGGAGAAAAACCGCGAGGCGCACAAGGCGATGTTTGAGACCTACAAGAAATGGCGGGAGAATTACGACCACCATGGTTTCGATCCCCAGCTGGTCATCGAGTTGAAGAACATCCTCAGCGAATGGCTCGTCCAGCATATCTGCAAGATCGATTGCACGCTGCGCCAGCATACTACTGTGGCGCATTGATTCCCCGCGCAATTTCATTGGATTCTGGTCGCGAGCCCTCCTATCATGATCGGACGCGAGCCGTCGCGCCTCGAACTCTCGATCATGAATACGAACCGACTTTTCCGCAGCCTCGCCTGCCTGCTCGTCTGGACCTTCGCCGCATCGCTGCACGCGACGCCACCCACGAAGGAGGAGACCTCTGCCTTCGAACTCGGCAAACGGTCCTTCACCGATGGGTTGTTCGAAGTGACCGAGCAACGGCTCGGTGCTTTTGCGACGAAGTTCCCGGCCAGCGAGCTCAAGACCGAGGCGCAACTCCTGCGCGGACAGGCGCTCTACTATCTCGGTCGCTACGAACCGGCTCTCGCCCAATTTGACGCCGTCGCGAAAAGCGGCTCCGACTCCGCACTCTTCTGGCAGGCGGAAACGCTCAACGCATTGCAGCGGTGGGCTCCGGCGGAGGCGGCGTATCGCACCTTCATCGAAAAATTGCCGCAGGACAAAAATGTCCCCGCCGCGCAACTCGGCCTCGCTTGGTCCTTGCTGCGCCAGGACAAGGAAAAGGACGCGCGCGAGGTGTTGGCCAAGCTGTCGGAGAATAATCCGAAGAGCGAGGCAGGGCAGAGCGCGGCGCTTACGCTGGCCAAAAACCTGATCAGCAAAAAGCAGTTCAAGGAAGCGAATGACGAGTTGGAAAAACTGATCGCCCAACTTCCGAAGCCGAAGATTTTCTTCGAGGCGTCCTATCTACTCGGTGAACTCGACTACCTCGGCAACCGCTCCGGCGATTCGCTCGAGCATTATCAGAAGGTGACCGGCAATCCGAAGGCGTTTCCGAAACCGCTCGTCGCGCAGGCGTGGTTCGGTCAGGGTCGCGCTTTCAATGCGATCAACCAACCCGAGAAGGCGATGGCCGCGTTCGAGCAGGCCTATATTCTTGGTGATGCGGAGCAGTTGAAGATGGCGGCGTTCAAGCACTACCTGCAATCGGCGCGCACGCTCAAGCGGTTGCCGGAAGCGACGACGAAGCTGCAGGAATTCAGCAAGAAGAATCCCGAGAACCCCAACGCCGCCGCCGCGCTCTTCGCGATCGGTCAATCGCTCGCGGAAAACAAGGAAGGCGAAAAAGCCATTGGCGTGCTCGAGTCGCTCCTCGTGGCCTATCCGAAATCGGTCTGGCGCGCGCCCACGAATTTCCTCCTCGGCACGCTCTACAAACAATCCGGCAAGGCCGAGAGCGCGCTCAATGCGTTCAATCAGTGCATCGAGATTTCCGACAACACCGAGCTCACGCGCAAGGCGCAGATCGAGGCGGGCCGCGTCGCGTTCGAGCAAAAGGATTACGCCAAGGGCATCTCCTATTTCGACAAGGTGCAGGGAGTGAAGGATGAACTCGGCGAAGAAGCCGCCTACAATCTGCTTCTCTCCGTTTCGCAACTCGACAAGCCGGAGGAGTTCCACAAGGCGATGGAGAAATTCCTCGCTGCGTACCCGAAGAGCAGTCACGCCAGCGAGCTGCCCTTATTGCAGGGGCGACAACTCGAACGGCTCGGCCAGGTGGATCAAGCCCGCGCGATTTACGAGAAGGCCATTGCCGCCACCACGGGCGAGGAGAAGGCCCAGCTCACGATTCGTCTGGGTGATCTGCTCGCGCTCGCGGGCAAGAACGAGGAAGCCTGGCAGGTCTACGATCAATTTCCCGCTGCGTTTCCCAATGACCCGGCCTTGCCCGATGTCGCGCGGAAGGGGATTATCGCCGGGCTCGCCGCGCAGAAAATTCCCGAGGATCAGGCCGTGCAGGCCTTGCTGGCGCTGCTGGCAAAATATCCGAAGGACCCGAACGCCGCCGAGATTCTCTTCCACCTCGGCGAGTTATACTGGAACCGGCAGGACTATGTGAACGCGCAGAGCCGCTTCGAGCAGGTGGCGAAGGATTATTCGAAAAGCGCGTTGTTGGACGATTCGCTTTTCTGGGCGGGCAAAGCGGCGGCGGCGCATGGCGCTTACCCCGATGCCATCGCTATTCTCGAAAAGGTGCCGGACGCCTCGCCGCTCAAGCCGGACGCGCGGTTGCTGCAGGGAAAGATTTTTCATCAACAGTTGAAGTTCGACAACGCGCTCAAGCTCTACGACGCCGTGCTCGACACCGAGAAGAGCGGACCGCGCTATATCGAGGCGACGCTTGGCCGCGGCAATGTCCTCTTCGCGCTCGGCGAGAAAGACTACACGAAATATGAGCAGGCTGCCGCGGCGTACGGACTGATTCTCAATGGCAACCAGGGCAATTTTCTGCAGCGCAACGAATCCGGTTATCGTCGCGGCAAATGTCTGGAAATGTTGAAGCGCCGCGACGACGCGATGGCGCTTTATCTCGATGTGTTGAATGGCCGGTTCCTCGTCACGCCCGATGGCCAGCCCGCCACGCCGCCGCCGGAATTCATCTGGCAGATCAAGGCCGGGCTCGACGCTGCGCGCATCAAGGAAGACGCGAAGGATTGGCGCGGTGCGATCACGGTTTACCGCAAGCTCGAGCAGCTCGGCGGTCCGAACCAGCAGGAGTTCCGCGACAACATCAACCGCATCCGCCGCGATAACTATCTGTACGAGTAGCGGGTGCCGGTGAGTTTTTAAGAATTACGAGAACCTATTAAAGTGTGCGGCACACGCAACTGTAGGGCGCTTCGGTGAAGCGCCGCGGGCGGGACACCGTCCCGCCCTACAGAAAACCACCAAGGCATCTGTATTCAACATCCTGGACAGGATACTTTAAAATGCTGTAGCTGCAAAACGGCAGCTTAGGTATCAGTTACAATTATTAGTATTTTGGATTACTCTCCAGAGATTGACTCGCCTTAGCCATCATCTATTATTAAGGGAGTGGAAACTTCGAAAATTTTAGTCGCCCGGAAGGACGAGCTGGCCGTCATTCAGATTTGCGGTCGCGGCTCCTTCCAGAATGCTGGGGCGGTTAAGTCATTCTACCAAGAGCTGTTGCAGCAGGGCGTCAGCCGCTTTGTGGTGGACTTGAACGAGTGTACCTACCTCGATAGCACGTTTCTCGGCACATTGACCGGACTCGGCATGCGCCTGAAGGACAAATCGGCGGGCAAAGGCAAACTCCACATTGTCAACGTCAACGCCCGCAACGTCGAGCTGCTACGCAACCTCGGTCTCGACCGTCTCTTCAATATCGACGTCACACCACGGGATCTCACGCAAGCGGTTCCGGTTCCGCTGAAGGAAGTCAAACCCGAGCCGGTCGACAAGACCGAATCCGCCGAGCAAATGCTCGAAGCCCACGAGAATCTCATGTCGTGGGACCCGCGCAACGTCCCGAAGTTCAAGGACGTTGTCACCTATCTGAAGGAAGACCTCGGTCTCTCTACTTCGGATTAATCCCCACCTGACGCCACAGTGGATGCAGATCCACCACCCGGCCTTCCTCCAACGCCTGATCGATTCCGAACGCCGCCACGCACGCGCGCACCCCGTCCTCCACCGTCGCGGCGGGGGGAGTGCCTTCCAGTAAGGTCCGGCCCAACTCCACCGCCATCGCCTCGTCGCCGCCGACATGGCCGCCCGCCGGGCCTGCGAGGACTTCCTCGAGTTTCGTCTCATGCCCGATGCGCCGCCACTCGACCTTGCCGGTGATCGCATTCGCGCGGATCGCGCCTTCCGTGCCGCAGAGATAAAAGCGCCGCTCGGGAATCGCCGTGTTGCAGTTCGTGTGGAACGTGCCGCGCACGCCGTTCGCATACTCGAGAATCGCCACCTGATTATCCACAATGTCGGCGCCCGCGGAGAACGGATCGACACCGTGCGGGTCCGGCCACACGCGATACGCCGGTTTTCCCTGCGCATCGGGACCGAGCCGCGCCATGTGCCGCGCGTTCTTCGGCACGAAGAAATCCTTGCCGCCGAAACTCGCTGCCCGCACCGGCAGACTGCCGGTAATCCAGTTCGCGAGGTCGATGTCGTGGCAGCATTTCTCCAGCAGATGCGTCCCCGCCAGCGCGGTCTGCCGCCGCCAGTTTCCGAAGATGTATCCGCCGTGATTGAATTCCAACGTCTCGTTGAACTCGAACGAAATCAGCTCGCCCAAGACTCCCGCCGCGATGAGCTCGCGCACCTTCTGATAGATCGGCGCATAGCGCAGCACCAACCCGAACGCGAAGGGACGGCCACTCGTGCGCACCGCGTGCTGCACGGCGAGGCAATCTTCCAACCGGGTCGCCAGCGGCTTTTCGCAAAAGACCGCCTTGCCCGCGTTCAGTGCGGTGATCGCGTGTTCGCTGTGCAGATGGTTGAACGAGCCGATGAACACCCAGTTGAGACCGGGGGTCGCGACCAGCGCGGACACCGAATCGAACGCCGGAATCTCCCGGCCGAATTCGGCCCGCGCGGCTTCCACCGAAAGCGGGTCCGGATCGTGAATCGCCCCCACCCGGATGCCGGGATGGGCCGAGGTCAGGTTTTTCACCACCGTGCGCAGACGGGCTCCGGCTCCGATCAGGCCGATTGTCACCACTTTCGAGGAAGTCTCCATGCGAACATCCTCCCAAAGACGACTCGCGGAATCCATGGCTGAATCGACCGAACTTTTAACCGAATCGATGAACTTTCCAGCTGATTTCTCGACCGGCTCGACATGACGATTAGCAGAGTATTTGAAAGTCAGGCCCTCCGGGCTCGACGAGCCCGGCTACAACGCTACCGCGCCAGGTGAACTTCTCAATAGAACTCGGGATGTAGCCGCCCTCGGTGAGGGCGGACTCCTTTCTGAAATGCTCTGGCAGCGCGGGAGTCCATCTCATTTGATAGACTCTCCTTCCTCCGTCATTTCGAGCTGGTCGAGAAATCAGCTCAGAAACGGTTCGAATCAGTCTCTTGCTTTCTGCAGGCCAGTTGAAGGGCTAACCCTCCCGAACGCGGCAAACCCGCCCCACAACTGTATGCTGGCATAGTCCGGCCGCTTATGTAGGATGCAAGACGGTCGGCTTGAGCCGATTCCACGCATGAAATGGTTCTTTCTGTTACTGGCAATTGGCTTGGGCTGGGTGGTCTTCACCTTGCGCCGCAAGCTCCGGGTGGCCCGTGCCCGCATGCTGCTGCTCGAGCAGGAACGAACCGCCCTGCAGGAAGAGAAGAAGATCGTCTTTGATTTCCTCCATGATCTGGGAGAAGCGTTTACCGAGGAAAACATCGACCGCGCCCAAATGCTCGGCGTCATCCTCCGCTGCGCCCGTCGGGTGTGCGATGCCCGTGGTGGCGCGATTTATCTCTGGGACGCCGGCCGCAAGAAGCTCAAGGCCGAAGCCGTGATCGGTCTTTTCCCGCCGCCCTTTCCCGTACCCGAGGCCGTGGCCGACAAGATTGCCACGCGCGAAGAGTACCTCGAGACGATGCTCAAGAACGAACCCGTTCCGGCCAATTCCACCTCGGTGCTGGCGCAAGTGGCCCGCGAACGGCAGCCGATGCTCGTCGAGTTTGCCGAAGGCGACGAACGCTTCCCCGCCTTCCACGAACCCTCCCTCTGTACGCACAGCTATATCGCCGTGCCGCTGCACTACCGGGGCGACGATCTTGGGGTCATGGCCCTGGCCAATCGCGAGGATGGGAAATCGTTCGAACTCTCCGATCTGGAAGTGACCAAGACCGTGGCCGATCAGGCGTCCTACTCGCTGCACCACGCGCAGATTTACAGTCAGCTCGCCGACAAGCGCAAGATGGACCACGACCTCAAGCTTGCCCGCGAGATCCAGCGCATCCTGCTTCCCGCCGAAGCACCCCGCGCCGACCATTACGAATTCGCCGCGCTCAATTTACCCGCGCAGCAAGTCAGCGGCGACTACTACGATTTCATTCCCGTCGATGAGAACATTTGGGGCGTTGCCATTGCCGACGTCTCCGGCAAGGGCATTCCCGCCTCCCTCATCATGGCCATGTGCCGCAGCGTCTTGCGCAGTAAGGCCACCGGCTGCCACTCCCCCGCCAAGGTGTTGTGCGAGGTGAACCGCCTGCTCTATCCCGACATTCAGGAAGACATGTTCATCACCATGGTCTACCTGATCATCAACACCAAGACCAACGAGTTGCGCGTCGCCCGCGCCGGGCACGAAGCCCCGATGATCTGCACCAACAATTTTGAATCGGTCGAACTCATCAACCCGCCCGGCATGGCGCTCGGCATCGACAGTGGATCCGTTTTTGACGAACTCATCCAGGATGCTATTATACCCATGCAGCCACGTGACACCGTGGTGATCTACACGGACGGCGTCAATGAAGCCATTGACGAACGGGGCGAAGAGTTTGGCAAAGAGCATCTCAAGGAATCTTTGCGAGCCGCCGCCCCCCGCGGCGTCGACGTCCTGGTCAAAAATATTGTGGAGCGCGTGGAGCGTTTCAGCAGTGGCCAGGCTCAGAACGACGACATCACTCTGGCCGCAATACAACGTAAGGAAGTATGAAGCATCACGAAGAACATCACGCCAAACACGCGGCGCACGCCGCTCACGACGCGGCCGCCACTCCCGCTGACGCGCCGGCGACCGGCGCAGCGGAAACTCCTGCCCCGGAAGCGAAGCCGACCGAACCCGTCACCCTCACCGCCGACGATTTCAAGAAGCTGCAGGACGCCGCCGCCCAGGCCGAAGCCTTGCGCGACCGCCTGCTGCGCACGCAAGCCGATTGGGATAACTACCGCAAGCGCGCGATCCGCGAAAAGGAAGAAGCCGTCCGTTACGCCGCCGAAGGCGTGATGGAAAAACTGCTCCCCATTCTCGACAGTTTCGAGATGGGCCTGCAAGCCGCCAAGACCGCGACCGAAGCGGCCGCCATCGCGCAAGGCATGCAGATGATTTACACCCAGTTCCAAAACCTGCTCAAGGACGTGGGCGTGGAAACCATCGACGCCGTCGGTCATCCATTCGACCCGCATCGTCACGAGGCTTTGGGCCATCAGGAATCCGCCGAGCACGAGGAAGGCACCGTTGTCGGCCAGATGCGCAAGGGTTATAAATTGAAGGACCGCCTGCTGCGTCCCGCCTCCGTTTTCGTGGCGAAAAAGTCCGAGGGTCAATCCTAGCGCCGGGGTGCGTGCTGCTACTCATCTTGTTTCCGAAATCGCCGACCTATGCGCCACTCTCATTCCTCCAATAAACGCGACTACTACGAGCTTCTCGCCGTCGAGCGCACCGCCACGCCCGATGAAGTCAAGAAGGCGTACCGCAAACTCGCGGTCAAATTTCACCCCGACAAAAATCCCGGCGACAAAGCCGCCGAGGAAAAGTTCAAGGAAATCGGCGAAGCCTACGAAGTGCTGAGCGACGAGAACAAGCGCGCCGCTTACGACCGCTACGGCCACGCCGCCTTTTCCCAAGGCATGGGCGGCGGCGCGGGCGCGGGCGGACACGATCCCTTCGAAGTCTTCCGCGAAGTATTCGGGCAGGGCGGCGGCGGTATTTTCGGCAGTATTTTTGAAGACGCCTTTTCCGGCAACGAACGCTCCGGCCGTGGTCGCGGTGCCGATCTGCGCTACGACATGCAGATTTCCTTCGAGGAAGCCGCGCGCGGTTGCGAAAAGGAAATTTCCGTCACCAAGATGGAAACCTGCGAGCATTGCTCCGGCTCCGGCGCGGCGGCGGGTTCCTCCGCCACGACGTGCTCGACCTGCCGAGGCGCGGGTCAGGTCTACGTCACGCGTGGATTCTTCAGTGTCGCGCAGGCTTGCCCCCGCTGTCATGGCGCGGGTCAGATGATCGAAAAACCGTGTCCCACCTGTCACGGTGCCGGTCGTCAGGAAAAGGCCAGCAAGATCAAAATCAAGATTCCCGCCGGGATCGAGGACGGCTCCCGTCTGCGCTCCACCGGTCAGGGCGAGGGCGGCTCGCGCGGCGGCACCCCCGGCGATCTCTACATCGTCGTCCACGTCGAACCGCACGATATTTTCCAGCGCGACGGTCAGGATCTCTACTGCGAGATTCCCATCAGCTTCGCCAAGGCCGCGCTCGGTGGCGAAATCAAGGTGCCCACGCTCGAAGGCGAAGCGCACGTGAAGATCCCCGCCGGCACCGCCTCGGGCAAGGTCTTCCGCCTGCGCGGCAAGGGCGTCACCGCCCTCAACGGTCGCTCCATGGGCGACCTGCACGTCAAGGTTTACGTCGAAGTCCCCGCCAAGCTCACCACGGAACAGCGCGCCAAACTCCAGGCCTTCGCCGACAGTTGCAATGAAGAAACCCACCCGGAAGAGCAAAGCTTCTTCCGCAAAGCCAAGGAATTTTTCCGATGAAACGATACTACTGCCCCAATCCTGAAATCGGTCGCCTCGGCCCCGAAGAATCTCACCATTGTCTCACCGTCATGCGCCAGAAGGAAGGCGACTACTGCAGCGTCTTTGACGGCAAAGGACTCGAACTCAAGGTCAAGATCACCGGCACCGACAAGAAGGTCGTCCACTTCGAAAAAGTCAGCCAGAACCGCACGAACCGCTCCGAAGATGTGATCTGCCTCGCGCAGGCATTGACGAAAGCGAAGTCGATGGACCTCATCATCCAAAAGGCGACCGAGCTTGGCGTCAGCGAAATCGTCCCCCTCCAGTCCGACCGCAGCATCGCGCAGGTCGACAGCGAATCCGTCGAATCCAAGACCGAGAAATGGCGCCAGATCACGATCGATGCCGCCAAGCAATCCGGCCAGAACTGGGTGCCCTCCGTGCTCACTCCGCAAAAGCCCAAGGCGTTCGTCGACTCCCTGCCGCGCACCGCGATCAAGATCATCGGCTCGCTCCAATCCGAAGCGCGTCCGCTGAAGAAGATTCTGCAGGAAACCATCGGCGCCACCAAAGGCCCGCGCAAGGTCGTCCTCATGATCGGACCCGAGGGCGATTTCACCCCTGCCGAAATCGGTGAAGCCCGCGCCGCCGGATTCCTTCCCGTCTCGCTCGGCCCGATCGTCCTCCGCTCGGAAACCGCCGCGATCTACACCCTCAGCACGATCCTGTACGAGCTGCAGAGCTAGCCACGCGACGCATTGGTTTGCACATCAAAAGGCCGACATGAAAGTGTCGGCCTTTTGTATTGAGTTGTCGCCTCGCTACGATTCCTGAAGCAACCAAATCGATCCTTCGACAAGCTCAGGATGACGTGGAATGAAGGTAATGTTTGAGGGTAGGCTTCTACTCTCACAAGAACTCTTCGCTATCACGTGAGACTACCTCCCCAATCCGTCATCCTGAGCTTGTCGAAGGATCGGTTGGATTGGTTTAAGATATGACAGTCAACTTGAGATTCGCCCTAGCGACGTTTCACTCCACATGAAGCGTTGCATTCTTATGAGTTGTCGGGGTTGCACTTGCTCGCTGCACAGCTCGGATAAGTTTTTTATTTCACCTCTTCAACGGGGGCCTTCGCTTGCTCGGCCCAACTCATCGGCCAGAACGAACCGTCGGGCAGTTGCCACGCCTGCGCCCTTCCGAAGAGCGCCACATCCACGGCGGGATCTTTGTAATGGAATCTTTTCCCTGCTTTCAAGGCCTCCGAATGGGCGGATAAAAACTTCTTCCAGGCATCCCGAATTTTCAAACGCTCCGCGCGCTCCAGATGGGTTCGCCCGCTACTTCCCCCTGATAAACCAGTCAGGGTGCCTTGGAGCGAAGACAAAGCCGTCATCAAAAAATCGTCTTCCGCCATTCGATCCGCTCAGATCGTCCAGACTTCATACTGACCATTGAGTGTCACGGCTGCATCTGCGGCAGCTTGCATGAGCCAGCGGTGATGCGAGGTCCTGAGCACGTCCAGCACCGGCTGTAAAAGTTCGGAACGTTTGGAAGTGCCCGCCATTCGGCACGCGGCCTGGACTACGCCCAAATCCGAATCCTTTAAGCCCAGTTTCACATACTTTACACATGAATCCGGCGCAGGCTGCGGCATGGAATAGAGAGCCATTTCCCGAATGGCATAAGAACCACTCGACGCATGGATATCCATGGTCGTGAGCCAATCTTCGGGCATCTCCGGCGGTCGGATCACTGCCAGATAATCGAAGTAGGCCAATGTTCTGGCTTGGCCATCGGGCTTTAATTCATAGCCCTTGTCATAAAGCAGCTCCGTGGCACTCAGGAGTTCATAGATCGGAGAAGGAAAATTCAGGATATTATCTGTCGCCCCGCTGCGACTGGAGAATGTGGCGGAAAGCGCTCGTTCCAAAGCCTCGAAAATCTGCGGAGCGTCTTCTGTTTTTTCAACGCACTGCAACATTCGCGCGCCGAGGGCGACCGCTTTGCTGTCTGGATTTCGAATCCATTCCAGAGCCAACGCGCGCACCTCATCTTGCAGCGAAGGTTTCCACGATTGCTGCGCGAGCTTTTCGAGATGTTGCTGTCGCTTGAGATTGAAGTACCAGCGGTTCTTCAATCGGCTACTGCGCTGCGGTTCCGGCAATCGTCGCGCCAGGAGTTCCGCTGCCTTCGTGCGGTACTCCCAGTTTGATTCCCGGACTAATGTGATGAGGGCCTGGGTCGCCTCCGGCGTGGGAATGGAGCCGATGGCATCGAGGGTCTTCAGCTGACGAAATTTCGCCCTTTGTAAGACCGGTTTCAGATAGACCGGGTACCGCAGGCAGTGCCAATCCTCATAGTTCGGATGCTTCTGATTCATGTGCAGGGCTTTTTGTTCCGGCAGCACCTCCATGGCTTTGACCACCTTTTCTGCTTCCTCCGCGTTCGGCATTTTGAGGCGAAGTTTGATTTCACCCACGGGAAGTTTCCCGGTGGTGGCGTCCCACCCGAGATCATGCGTGACACGGATGGTGTAGAGTCCGGGCGTATCGAACTGCCAATATTGCATGAGCGCCAGTGAAGTCTCGAAGGACTCTCCGGGTAAGATTTCGTAGCCCTGTAGTACTCCACCGAAATTCACCGCATCCGGAAAAGGATTGGGGAGTGTTTGTCCCTTTTCATCCAAGACGGTGAAACGATAACGGAGTTGGTATCCGGTGCCCCGGTAGTCGCCGCCTACGCTGATAATAAAAGGCTCCTTGCCCTCATTCGTGAGCGTGAACGTGATCAGGATATTTTCGCCGAGAAAGTATTCCGGTTGATCTGAGGTAAGAACCAGCTTGGCTCCAGCTGGCACAGGTTGTTTGCCATCGGATACGACCACCTTCATGCCCAGGCAGGCGAGGGGTGTGAAGACCCCAACGAATAAGACCGCCGCTGCCACCCGATTCCAGATGCCTCTCACCAGCATGCCGACATCGTGATCTTTCGGCAGTAAACGTCAAACGATATGTACGACCCTTCCCGGACTACCCACCCGCGACGACTTTGTGAAAGAAGTGGAAAGAGGTCAGTTCCTTGATTACTTGATTTTACTAAGCATAAAAGGGGACTGTCCCTTTTTATTCCCTACGTAACGAAGAGTTCTTGTGAGAGTAGAAGCCTACCCTCAGACATTACCTTCATTCTACGTCATCCTGAGCTTGTCGAAGGATCGGTTGACTTGCTCCAAAAGTATTAGCGTCAGGGAAAAGTCACCTTTTATCTTTCCTTAATCAAGAAATCAAGGGACTGACCCCTTTCCCTAACTTCCTCATGCAAAAATTAATCCACGTAAAAAAACCAAGGACAACGAAAAACAAGCTTGGAATTGCAGTGAATATCAATATCACGAGGGTCGGCATTTCTTTTTCTCCAGATCTTTGCAAAAAAAACAGAATACCCTAGCCATCTTATTAAAAAAAAGAAAAGTGTGGTTACTATAAAAAATCTTCCGGGTATTATAATACACAAGGAAATAAATTTTCTTATTTTTTCCACCAGACTTGGTCCTTCACCATTCCCTGAAATCATAATTTAGTAATTTTAAATTATTTATCTCAAATTCCCGAAAGCATCACGAGGAAAAGGCGAAAAAGGAAAAAGGGGTCAGTTCCTTGATTACTTGATTTCACTAAGCACCGTAGAAGGCGAGTTAGCTGTCCCCATGTGAAGGCGCTGGGCTATCCAGCTGACTGTCACGGTCGTTTCCCTTCGGAGTCGTTGTGCCACCTTGATTTTATCCTTGTCGTTTTTGCGGCTCGCAATCCAACTACCCACCCGCGACGACTTTGATGAATTCGACGCGGTCGCCGTGGGAGAGAACTTTATCGGGCCACTCGTCGCGCAGGAGGGCGGTGCCGTTCAGTTCCACGAGCACCATTTGGTGCGGCAGGTTGAACGACGTGGCAAGCGCGCCGAGGGTGGTCGCGCCGTCGACTTGCTTGGCCTGGCCGTTGGCGAAGACAGTGATTTTCTGTTGGGCGATCATGACATGAAAACGTGGAATTTAGGGGGACACACCCCGGCGCTCCGCGGTGCTACCACACGTTCCCCTTCCCTCTTGATAGAGGGGACTCCTGCTTGCGAGAGGTCCAGTTGCCGAAATCCCCTCTATCAAGAGGGGTGGCGCGGAGCGCCGGGGTGTGTGAAAAAAGATCATGGCTACTTATTAAGCAGTACAACCTCATTCTGAATCGATTGATCCCAATCTTTCCAGACCGGTTCGAGACCCATCTCGCGCAGGCGGGCCACCACTTCCGGCACGGTGCGGCTGTCGGCGATGTGGAATTGTTCCTCGGCGTTCATGTCGGGCGTGACGTCCTTGATCGCTTCGCCGCGAATGCCTTTTTTCGTCTGGTGCAATTGATCGCGGCCCGCGCCGGTGTACCCACCCGGCTCGGTGCGTGAGGCGGCGCTGATGGTCGTCACGCCGAGCTGCATGAGCGCGTCGCGGAATTCCGGCCGTTCGCGCGTGGACTGCGTGATGCCGATTTGCGGGAAGCAAATGCGCAGGGCGCAGATGACCTGCGTCATGTCGCGATCATTGAATTCGTAGTGCGGTTGGAAACCGCCCGCGGCGGGGCGCAATCGCGGGAGCGTGACGTGGACGAACGCCTTCCAGCAATGCTTCAGCAAATACTGCGTGTGCATCGCCAGCGCGATGGCTTCCTCGCGCCACGGGGCGAGGCCGAACAACGCGCCGATGCCGAGTCGACGGAAGCCCGCCGCGTAGCCGCGCTCGGGGCAATCCATACGCCAGGCGTAATCTTTCTTGGGTCCGAAGACGTGCATGTCCTCGTACACCACCGGGTCGTAGGTTTCCTGAAAAACGATGAGATATTCCGCGCCCGCTTTGACGATGGGGAGGTAGCCTTCGGTTTCCATCGGGCCGACTTCAATGCCGATCGAAGGAGTGAACGGGCGGATTTTTTCGACACATTTCACGAGGTAATCTTCCGAGACGAATTTCGGATGTTCGCCCGCGACGAGCAAAATGCTGCGGAAGCCTTGATTCGCGAGGAATTTTGCCTCGGTCTCGACCTGCTCGGGGGTCAGCGTGACGCGCAGGATCGGGTTATCGCGCGAGAAGCCGCAGTACTTGCAGTTGTTGATGCACTCGTTCGAGAGGTAGACCGGTCCGAACATGCGGATGGTGCGGCCGAAATGTTGGCGGGTCAGCCGGTTGGCTTCCTGCGCCATCGCTTCCAGTTCCGGCCCCGTTTTCGGTTCCAGGAGTTGGGCGAATCGCGCCACAGCACCGGTGAGGGGACCATGACGATGAATGAATTCGGACGAGAAAGACATGATCCCCATAGCATAGACCGGTCCTCCGAAACTGCAAGGCAGCGTGAGCAGCGTAACGCTGACGCCACGGGTGGAAGTTTAGGGATAGCTGTTACAACGGTTTGGCAGCGGGTGCCTTGCTGTAGGGCGGTTCGGTGAACCGCCGATTGGCAGCAAAGCTGCCATCTAAAATCGGAATGCAAACTCCCCACTCGTGGCACCTGCGGTGCCAGCGGCGGTTCACAGAACCGCCCTACAGTATCGTCTCACCTCTCTCAACGGTTTTGGCTACCACCCGTACTTCTGATCGATGATGAACTTCGGCCGTTGCTTCACCTCGTCGTAGATGCGCGAGAGGTATTCGCCGAGGATGCCGATGGCGACGAGCTGGATGCCGCCACAGAGCGTGATCAAAAACGCGATGACGCTGAGCCCCAGCGGCAGGCAACCGCCCGCCAGCAGAACCACCACCACGAGCAGCGCCCACAGCAGGCTCAGGCCGATCAGTGCAAAGCCGACGACGGTGCTGATCGACAGCAGCGCGCTGGAAAAACAGATCATGCCGTTCAAGCCGATGCGCAACGACCCGAGGAAACGATTGTAATTGCCCGCGCCCGAGTAACGCGCCGGGCGGTCGAACAGGATCGACGTCTGCTTGAAGCCCACCAATGCGACCAGTCCCCGCAGGAATCCATGCACTTCCTTGAGCTTGTTAATTTCGTCCACCACGCGGCGGCTCATCAGGCGGAAGTCACCCGTGTTCGGCGGAATTTCCACTTCCGCGATGCGGTTGATGATCTTGTAGCCGACGGCCGAGACGACTTTCTTGATCAGCGTCTCGCCATCGCGATTGCGGCGTTGCGCGTAGACCACATCGAAACCCTCGCGCCATTTCGCCACCATCTGCGGAATCAGATCCGGGGGGTCTTGCAAATCCACATCCATCACGATCACGGCCTGCCCGCTTGCATATTGCAAGCCCGCCAGCGTCGCCATCGGCTGACCGAAGCGACGCGAGAATTTCAGGAGCTTGACGCGCGGATCGAGGTTGCGGTGTTCGAGGATGATTTCCTCCGTCCGGTCCGGGCACGGGTCGAGCGCAAAGATAATTTCAAATTCGGGCGAAAGCGTCTCGAGCAACGGCACAATGCGCGTGAGGAAAGGCGTGATATTGCCTTCCTCCTTATAGACGGAGACCACTATGGACAGGAGCGGGGTGGGAGTTGCGGTGGCCATGGACGGAGATCATTTCGGCTCGCCTGCGACCTGACAAGGCAAAAGCGGCGGCGATCGTTCCCTGTCGTATCCCGTCCATGAAGTATAGGAAGGCAAAATTTGCCCCGTGGTAGGTGGTTCGCAGACATCATTGGTGCACCTGTTTTAAGCAATACGGCGCTAGACCTAGAAGGCATTCCGTTCTATACTACGGGTCTGGATGAATTCTGACCTGCGCCGCGATACGGTACGACTCGGTAATCTGCTCAGCATAGCCGAACAGATTCAGGCATTTGCCTTGAGCAACAAAACGGGCGAAATCTACATCACCAATGTTCCCGCGCCCGCGCGCATCAATCTCGTTGATGGCGAAATTGTGGACGCGCAATTCGGCCTGCGTTCCGGCCTGGAAGCGGCCATCGCCCTCATCAATCTCCGCGATCCCCAGACCGAATTCATCGTTGGCGAGCGGCCCAAGCGGCAGACGATCACCATGCCCTACGTGCAGGTGCTTTGCGAAGCGGCCCGCATCAAGGACGAGAGCGGCGACGAATCGACCGAGACGCAGCCCATCCGGCTCTCGCCCACGAACCCCTATTTGCGCATCACCCTCGGCACCGAGATCAAGACCTTCCCGATTCGTCCCGGCCTCGCCTACATCGGTCGCGCGTCGACCAACGATATCGTCGTGCCCGATGCCACGATTTCCCAACGCCACGCGTCGATAGAATATTCCCGCAACGGCGTTTTCCTGAAAGATCTCGGCTCGACCAACGGCACCTACGTGGCGGGTCAACAGGTGAAGGAACGCTGGCTCAGCGTGCAGGACAGCATCCAGTTTGGTGGCGTCCATTGTCTCTTCATCGGCGGCGTCAAAAAATAGCCAGCGTGTCGCTGGACACGGTAACGCCACCCTCTATCAAGGGAATTGCTAACCAGTATTGGTTTCATCAAGGCCCTCCGACTGTAGGGCGACTCGATGAGTCGCCATGGCGTTTCACCGAAACGCCCTACAGAAGACCGCAATACCATGACTCATTAGCAATGCACTATCAAGAGAAGTGGCGCGCAGCGCCGGGGAGTGTCGATCTCCAGTGGAAGCTCTGACTTGCGGGTGATTTTGCACAACTCCCTTTCAATTGGCATTTGGAAATTCAAAATTGGCAATGGGACTCCCGTAACAATCTGGTGACGCCGCATTTTACGCTGGCTTTCCCCTGCAACGGACTAAAATGACGTCCGCAGACAGCCTTCCTGAGAACATGTCCAAAAAAGTCCTCATTCTCTCCGTCAGCGCGGGCACCGGCCACGTGCGGGCCGCGCAAGCGTTGGAAAAAGCGTTTCGTCTCGAAGACCCCGCCGCCGAGGTCGTCCACTTCGACGCGCTCGTCTACACGAACAAACTCTTCCGCGACTTCTACTCGAAGCTCTACATCAAGATGGTGCAGGACGCCCCCACCATGCTCGGCTGGTTGTACAAGACCAGCGACGAACCGTGGAAGACCGACAAGATGCGCCTCATGCTCGACCGGCTCAACACCCGGCCGCTCATCAAATTCATCTCCGAGTTCAATCCCGACATCGTCGTCTGCACCCATTTTCTTCCCGCCGAAATCATCGCCTATCTCATGGCGAAAAAGAAATTGGACACGCGCCTCTCCATCGTCGTCACCGATTTCGACATGCACGCCATGTGGCTGTGCAGCCTCTTCCATCGCTACTTCGTCGCGCTCGACGAGACCAAGGTCCACCTCGAAAATCTCGGCCTGCCGGCCGATCGCGTGACCGTCAGCGGCATTCCGATTGACCCCATTTTCAATGAGCCGTGGGACCGCGCCGCCATTCGCATCGAGGCGGGGCTCGACCCGAACATCCCGCTCTTTCTTGTCTCCGCCGGAGCCATGGGGGTCAGTCCGGCCGAAGGCGTGATCGAAGGTCTCTTCCGCCTCCAACGCCCCGCGCAAGTTGTCATCGTTTGCGGCAAGAATGAAGAGCTCAAAGCCCGGCTCGCGGAACGCGTCGAACGCGCCGCCTCGCCGCATGTGCGCGTGAAACTGCTCGGCTTCACCACCGAAATGCACAAGTGGATGGCCGCCGCCGATCTCTTCATTGGCAAACCCGGCGGACTCACCACCGCCGAAGCGCTCGCCATGGAATTGCCCATGGTCATCGTCTCGCCCATTCCCGGACAGGAAGAACGCAATAGCGATCACCTCCTCGAAAAGGGCATCGCCATCAAGTGCAACGAATTCACCACGCTCGCCTATAAAATCACGCAACTTTTGGAGAATCCATCCGTTATAGAACGGATGCGAGCCCAAGCCCGCCGCTATGGTCGTCCCCACGCCGCCCGCGAAATCGCTCGCGTGTTGCTGCAGGAGCCGTCGTCGCAACAACCCATCGCCGTACCGGAAGAACAGCAGGCAGAGATGCAAAAAGTCGCCACTCTCGGCAAGAAATCATGAGCCATTCCGACTCCCTTCTACAACCGGAATGCGCGGAGGCGGCCGAGACGAAACGCCGTCACTTCATGTGGGGCGTCGCCACCTCCGGCTATCAGGCCGAGGGCGGTTACAACGGCACCGGCCAGCCGCTGAACAACTGGGTCTGGGCCGAAAGTTCCGGCGACGTTCCCGCCAGCGGACGCAGCGCCGATTTCTGGCACCGGTATCCGGCCGATTTCGATCTCTGCCAAAATCTCGGCCTCAACGCCTTTCGGTTGAGTCTGGAATGGAGCCGCATCCAACCCACGCGCGAGCTGCCCACCGACCGCCGCGCGATGCTGCCGCCACCACCGTTCGATGACGAAGCGCTCCATCACTACGCCCAATTACTCGCCGCCTGCCGCCGTGCCGGTCAGGAACCGATCGTCACGCTGCATCATTTCACCCATCCCGCGTGGCTCGGCATGGACGCGTGGTTGAATCCCGAGACCGTCACCCACTTTGTCGATTACGTTCGCCACACCGTCGACTATTTGCTGCGCGTGCTGCCGGAAGAATTCCACTGCGAACCGCCGCATTTCTACATCACGGTCAACGAGCCGAACATGCTTTGCATCAATCACTACATCTCCCGCGCGTTTCCCAGCAGCGTGGGCGGTGGGATTGGCAAGGCGGCTCTTTGTCTCGGCCATTTGCTCGAAGCGCATGCCCGCGCCTGTCTCGCCATCCGCGAGATTTATGCGGCGCACGACGCGAAGCGGCCCGCGGTCACATTCAATAACTATTCCAGCGACCTCTACTGGATGGACGTCGCGCTGACCGATCTGTTTCTCTGCCGCGCGCATGGCGTGGCGCGTCGCGATGTGCACGCCCACCTGCACCACAAGATGCTCGAGTTCAATCGCGCGTTCGCGGCGGAAAAACTCATGCCCAATCACAGCCCGCGCTATCACATCGGGCAATGGATCAAGCGCTGGCATGAATCCATCGGCGCCGCGCCTCTGCGCACCCCCGCGTGGCAGCGCGTCATCAATCTCATCTACCAGAGCAACGAGCCGCTCATCGACTACATCGCCTTCGATTATTACGATCCGTTTATCGCACATGCTTTGCGCTGGCCGCACTTCGGCGATTACGAACCCCGCCGTCGCTCGCTGCGCGACTGGCTGCTCGAGGCCGTCGCCAGCAAATGGTGGGATTGGCGCGTTCTGCCGGAGGGGCTCTCCTTCTTCGCCCATCAACTGGCCAAGCGCGGTCTGCCGCTGCTCATCGCCGAGAATGGCATGGCCCAGCGCCGCCGCACCGACAACACCGCGTTCCGCCGCCGCGATCAATTCGCGCGGAGCGTCTATCTCCGCGAGCACGTGCGCATCGTGAAGGAGTTGGTGAACGAAGGCTGTCCCCTCATCGGCTATCTGCACTGGTCGCTCTTCGATAATTACGAGTGGGGCTCCTACACCCCGCGCTTCGGCTTGTACCATATCGATTTCACCGGCGAGCCCGACCGCATCGCCATCGATTATCTCGGCGATAATCCCTCCCAGACCTACGCCGAATCGATCAAACCACCAGCGTGACGGGAGAGCTGAGCCCCTGCGCCCCATGAAGAATGAATCCGAACTGTAGGGCGGTTCTGTGAACCGCCGCTGGCACCGCAGGTGCCAAGAGTGGGGAGTTTGCATTTCGATTTTAGATGGCAGCTTTGCTGCCAATCGGCGGTTCACAGAACCGCCCTACAACGCAGCCCTATCTGAGTACGATACTTGAAAATACTGTGAAAGCGATTTACGTAGCCAATCAGCTACTGGGTCCAGCGTCACGCGGGTCATCCTGAGCTGGTCGAAGGATCGACCTTGGCCTGATTCTTGCGACATCACCTTGGATGATCGACTCCACCCCAGCGGCGAGCACCGCGAGCCAGCGATTGGGTGCAGGGCTCAGTCCTGCCGTCACGCTGCGCTGGAAGTTCGCGAGAGATGATGTATAGGTATTAATAGCAACGCATTCCCATGATTACACCCTCGACCTTTACCGGTGGCGACCTCGCCACGAACGCTTATCTTTTACCTGTCGAAGGAGGCGTCCTCTGCTTCGACGCTCCCGAGGGGCTCGCCGCCGCGTTGCGCAAAAAGGACATCACCGTCCGCGCCCTCATCCTCACCCATGGCCACTTTGATCACATCTGGGACGCCGCCCTGATTCAGGCCGATCACAAATGCCCCGTCTACGCTCACGCCGATGATGCCGGCATGATTCGCGACCCCAGTATCTTCGCGCGGTTTGGCGTGCGCGAAGTCATCGCGCCGGTGAACGACTTGCAGCTCATCGACGTGCCCCAACTCGGGGCCGCACCCTTCACCGTCGCGGGTGAAACCTTCCAGGCGTTTCACATTCCCGGTCATTCGCTGGGCAGCCTCGCGTTTTATCACGCGCCATGGAGTCTCGTCATTGGTGGCGACATCCTGTTCGCGGGCGGCGTGGGTCGCTGGGATCTCCCCGGCGGCAATCACGACACGCTCATCGCCGGAATCCGCCAGCATTTGCTCGTCCTGCCCGAAGAGACCCGCGTCTATCCCGGCCACGGCGGACCCACCAGCATCGGTGAAGAGAAAGAGACCAATCCGTTTTTGATGGATTGACCTTACCCGTCTGGGCTAGCACTATCTGCCCGTGAAATCCGAGGGTATAGAGGTCTCCACGTGGGGTTGGTGGCGGGAGAAAATCGCACGCATTCCCCGTTTTTGGTTTCTCATTTTGTGTGTCTTAATGGGCTTCATCGTGGGCCTCTACTTCTTCAGTCCCCGCTACGTGCTCTGGCAGGGGCTTCACATTTTACCCAGTCATTTTAATCCGGAAGTCAACCGAGCTTATTACAGTCTCCAGATCAAGCAGCATCCGGCGGTCGACATTCCCGATAATAAGTCCAACACCACGGTGCGGTGGCGGCTGTTCTTCCCGCTGCTTGGTTATTACCTGCATATTCCGAATTACCTGTTCCTTTGCATCCCCTACATTGGCGTTTTCTTTTCGCTTCTCGCGATCGCGCATCTTGCCCTGAAGGAGACGCAAAACCGGTGGCAAACTCTGCTTATCACTCTCCTTGCCGCCACCACTTCCTGGTTCATCACCTCCACCGGTTGGTTGAGCTATTGGGATGCCTGGTTTGTCCTCAGCTTGCTGTTGGTCTCTTTTTTCGACGGCAGACGAGCCTTGATCTATCCCTGCATTTTTGCTCCGTGGATCGATGAACGATTTCTGATTGGTCTGCCCATTGCCATCATCGTGCGCGGCTATTACCTGTACGATCAGCAGCCCGGGGCGTTCCGCAAATGGGCGAATGATTTTCTCGTTCTCTGTCTCGCGTTGATTCCCTGGGTGATTTTACGCGGGATGATTGTCTTCGGCAGCATCGACAACAGCGACACCTTTGTTCGTTTCGCCGAACATATGAAAGTGCCGCATACTGTACTCACTACCTTCCTCGGTGGTTGGCATGGTCTGCGCGGTTTGTGGTTTTTTGCTTTCCTTCTCGTTTATCTTCTCTACCGGCATTACGCCCGGATCGTCGGTGTCGGCTTGGTCCTGCTTGTGATTTTTCTGCATGTCTTCGGCGTCTACATCAGCGGTGATGTCACCCGAAACGTCTCCGAGTTTTTCCCGCTCGCCATTCTGGGAATCATTCTGGGGCTGCGTTGGTGCCGGACGTTCACCCTGACTGCCCTGCCTATCGTTCTCGCCGTGAATTTGATCCTGCCCTACACGCATGTGATGACCGGCTTCTTGGTGCCGGTTTACTACTTCCCCTACGAGTGGGATCACCTCTGGAATCCGCCGAAGGAAGTCAGCCCGCTGACCTACACCACGCGGGCGGAAGAATTGATCAAGGAAAAGAAATTCGACGACGCCCTGCGGCTACTCGGTTACTCGACCCGCCTGAGACCGGATTTCGCCCGCGCCTACTTCAATATTGGCTACATCAAATACACCAAGGGCCAGTATGAGGATGCCCTGACCGATTTGACGTTTTGCATTCGTTACGACTCTCGGCACGCCGACACTTACTATTACCGTGGATTGTGTTACCTGCAGTTGAAGAACCCGGCGAACGCCGCCTCCGAATTTGCCTACGCCCTGCGGGTGGCTCCTCCCGATTGGCCGTTGCGCACGGAAACCAGTAACCGTTTGCAAGCGATTCCGAAAACTCCATGATTTTCCCGCGCCGCCTTGCCTGCGATCTGGCGTTACTGGCCATCGTTTTGATCGTGCTCGCGTGGTCGGCCATCGGACCGTTCGACCGCGCGACGTGGTGGATGGAAGTCATCCCGGCACTGATTGGCATCGTGACGTTGGTGGCCCTCTATCCGCGCTTTCGCTTTTCCGAACTGGTCTGCGTTTTTCTCGCGCTACACATGATCATTCTCATGGTCGGCGGTCATTACAGCTACGCGCGCGTGCCGTTGTTCGACTATTGTAAGGACTGGTTCGGTTGGACGCGCAATCATTTCGATCGCGTGGGCCATTTTGCCCAAGGCTTCGTTCCCGCCCTCATCGCGCGCGAAGTGCTCTTGCGTCAGGGGGTGGTTGCGCGCCGGGGCTGGTTGCCGTTTCTCGTCGTCTGCATTTGCCTCGCCATCAGCGCATCGTACGAATTTCTGGAATGGGGTGCGGCACTCTGGCTCGGGCAGGGGGCGGATGAATTTCTCGGCACGCAAGGCGATATCTGGGACACGCAAACCGACATGTTTCTGGCCATGATCGGGGCCACCTGCGCGATGCTCTTTTTCAGCCCCTGGCACGATCGCTCGCTTCGAGAGGTTGCGCCGGGGCTTGCGGTGAAGTGATTTTCGCGCTTCATTAGTGGTATGGCCAACGCACGTTCCCGTTTTGCCGTTTCGCTGGGGGCCGTTGTACTCGCCCTGATCCTTTGCACCGGATGTTCCACGCCGGAGTCGCGCATTGAAAAAGACCCCGCGCTCTACGCCAGCTTTCCGCCCGATGTCCAAGCCAGCGTGAAACAGGGCAAGATCGATATCGGCTTCACCCAGAACATGGTCTATGTCGCGTGGGGTAAGCCGGATACGAAGAAAGAAGTCATTGACGAAAAGGGCAAACGAGAGGTCTGGATTTATCTCGGCTCTCGGCAGGTGTTTGATGGCTACGACATGGTGGAAGTCCCCCGGGTCGGCAGCAACGGCCAGATCGCCGGCGTCTACATGGAACAACGCCCCCGTTTCCGCACCACCTATTATGAGCGGGCCAGCGTGACCTTCACCAACGGCAAGGTCAGCAAGATCGTCCAGTAAACAGGTCAGGGTCGTTGGGTGCGAAAATGTCGCACACGTAGCGCACCTAACCAACCTAAGCCTAACACACGCGCCCTTTTCGTGCCTGCTAGTGGATTATGTCAGATGAAATGAGAGTTGAGAGTGTCTTCCTATAGCGCTTCGGTGAAGCGCCGCGGCGCGATGCAATCGCGCCCTACAAAAAGGCATTCCGCTCGCACAACTCATCACATCACGAGACATGCGCCACTAGGCGTGATCGGGCCGGGCGTACCAGCGTTTCATCACTTCGGCGGCGGGTTTATTCCAGACCGGGAAACCTTTGTCGCCGCGCGGGTCGTCGCGCAGCCAGGGGCGGTCGTTTTGTTCCTCCCACTTCCACCAGTAGAGGCCCATGAACCAGGGTTCCTTCCAGAAGGCGGTGAGGACGGTGTCGAGGTAGCGGGCTTGTTCTTCGCCGTCGTAGCCGCCGGGGTTGTCCCAACCGTAGGGCTTGGCGGTGGCTCCAGCGGTGGAGCAGCAACCGCATTCGGCGAGATAGAAGGGTTTGCGGTAGAGCGCGGCGACTTCGCGGTAGTAGTCCACGACGGGCTGGATGCGGGCGAGCATTTGCTCTTCGGTTGCGCCGGGTCCGTCGGAGAGGGGGGAGTAGAAGCTGGTGCCGAGGGAGTCGAGTTGGTGGAACCAGTGGTCGGGCTTTTCCTGGAGTTCCTTGCGGAAATCGACATGGCGGGTGTGGCCGGTGGTGAGGTGGCCGCTGTAGGCGCTGCGGGCGGCGGCGACGACGCGCAGCCAATGTTGTTGCTGGCTGACGGTCTGGTCGAGTTCGCTGTCGATGCCGAAGGCTTCGCAACCGCCGCGCTGGGCGAGGCGGGCGTAGTGGAGGGTGCGTTCGGTCATGCTGTCGAACCAGCGGGTCCAGTGATTCATCGGCTTGCCGGGAATGATGGTGATTTCGCTGGGGAAATTGATCTGCATGCGCTGGGCGCCGTCCCAACATTCGAGCATGGGACGGAGCTGGACCTTCATGCCCTTTTTGTGGATGTAGTCGATGATCTCGCGCAGTTCGTCATCGGCGGGCGTCTGGTAGAAGTCGCGGTATTGACGGGTGCTGGCGAAGGTTTCCTGCAGGACGATGGAGACGAGGCAGACCCACTCGATGTTGAGGGTGGCCATGCGATCGATTTCGGTGCGGGCGGCCTGGGAGCTGTAATAGCCATTGCGGGCGTAGTAGCCGAAGGTCATGCCGCGGTGGACGGGAACGGGTGTGATATTCACGCTATAAATGTTCGCCGAGTTGAGAGCCGACTCAACGTCAAAAGGATCATGTGACTGGATTTTATTCGATCATAGATTGATTAAATTGGATCGTTTTTCCACCCAGCGGCGAGCACTGCGAGCCAGCTACCGGGTCAAGGGCTCAGCCCTTGTTATTCGTAGCGGAGCGCCTGGATGGGGCTGAGGAGCGAGGCTTTGTAGGCGGGGTAAAGGCCGGCGATGATGCCGACGAGGAGGGCGAAGCCGAGGCTGATGAAGATCGAAATCGACGTGACGATCGGGGCGTTTTCCGAGGGAGCGGCCCAGACGAGAACCTGGACGAGACCGTAGCCGACGCCGATGCCGATGATGCCGCCGAGGAGCGCGAGGACGAGGGCCTCGATCAGGATCTGGGTGAAGATGTCGCCCCGGCGCGCGCCGATGGCGCGGCGGATGCCGATCTCGCGGATGCGTTCGGTGATGCTGGCGAGCATGATGTTGGTGATGCCGAGGCCGCCGACGAGGAGACCGATTCCGGCGATGAGTCCGCCGCTGAAACGGGTGGCGCGGATGCTGCGCTCGATGCCTTCAAACCAGTCTTCGCGCGTGTCGAAACCGAAATCGTGAATGCCGCGGTGCATGAGCAAAAGAATATTGCGCATCTGGTCGATGGCGGCGTTGAACTGGTTGACGTCGGCGATGCGCACGACGATGCGGCTGACTTTGGGGTCTGGCCCTTGGTCGACGCCGTTGACGACGTTGCTGGCCTTGAAAAGGTTTTGCATCGTGGTGAGGGGGATCAGCGCGGCGCGGTTCTTGTACCAGAAGGGGTCGTAGGTGCGGCCTTTCTTGAAATTGCCACGGGCCTTGCGGCGTTCTTCCTGTTCCTTGGTGATGCCGAGGGCTTTCTGGCGCTTGGCGGAGTCGGTGAGGTATTGGGTGAGGATGCCGACGATGGTGAAGGACTGGCCGTTGAGCAGGACGGTCTCGCCAATGGGAACGGCGTTTTCATCCTCCCACAAGTCGGCAATGAGGCCACGGCCGAGGACGACCACGCGGTTGCGTTCGCTGAGGTCCATCTCGGTGATGAAGCGGCCATATTCGATCTCGTGTTTGTCGGTGACGAGGTTGTCGGGTTCGACGCCGACGAGGCGCGGGTTGGTCTGGAAATTCAGGCGGGTGAGTTTGCCGCCGTAATCGATCTCGGTGGAGATGGATTCGAGGAGGGAGGCGGAGCGGCGCAGTGCCTGCGCGTCGGCGTAGGTGCGGCCGGGGCTGAGTTCGGCGATATCTTCCTGATTGGGCGGCACGGGCGAATCGCGGATTTCCACGCGCTCGATGCCGCCGACCTGATTCATGAAGGCGCGCGAACCGGCAGCGATGCCCTCGGTGAGGGCGAACATGGCCATGAGCGAACCGACGCCGAGGATGACGCCGGACATGGTGAGCATGGAGCGGAATTTATGCGCCCAGATTTCCTTGATGCCTTCTTCTACGCCGAGGAGGGGGTGCATGGTGGATAAAAGTCAAAGCGGAGCGGCCGAACCGGGATCGGTCGAAGTCTGCGCTTGGTTACGGAAGCGAACGTAGTGGGAGTGGGCGCTGTCGACGAGTTTGCCGTCGCGCAATTCGATGCGGCGCGGCGTCTCGGCAGCGATGTCGGGATCGTGGGTGACGAGGGCGACAGTGTGGCCCTTGCGGTAGAGTTCGCGGAAGAGCTGCAGGATCGCTTCGCCGGTCTGCGTGTCGAGCGCGCCGGTGGGTTCGTCCGCGAGGATGATCTTCGGTTCGTTGACGAGCGCCCGGGCGATGGCGACACGTTGCGATTGACCGCCGGAAAGCTGGCTGGGGCGGTTCTTCAGACGGTTGCTGAGGCCGACGGATTCAATGGCGCGCAGGGCGCGTTCGCGGCGTTCCTTGCGGCTGACGTTGGAGTAGATCATCGGGAGCTCCACATTCTCGAGAATGTTGAGCCGGGGCAGCAGGTTGAACGTCTGGAAGACGAAACCGATCTTTTCGTTGCGGATGCGGGAGAGTTCGTCGTTGCCCGCTTTGCTGACGTTGACGCCGTCGAGCAGGACGGTGCCGGAGGTGACGTTGTCGAGGCAGCCGAGGATCTGCATCATGGTCGATTTGCCACTGCCGGAGGGGCCAATGATGGAGACGTATTCGCCCGCGTTGATGTCGAGCGTGACACCATCGAGCGCGCGGATCTCCTGGTCACCCACGGTGTAAGTCTTGCGCACCTCGCGCATTTCGATCAGGGACATGAGCGTCGGGAAATGGCGATCAACCGCCCTTGTTCTTGGAGGGGCGGGTGAGCAGCACGGCCTCGCCCTCCTTCACGCCCGATTTGATTTCGGCCAGATCGAAATTGGTGACACCGATTTCAATCGGCTTGCGGATCGCGGCGGCCTTCGGATCGACGGGCTGGATGTAGACCACCTTTTGATCGTCGTCCTCCGTGAAAATCGCGGAGATCGGCAGGCTCAGCGCGTTCGGCAGCGTGATGACCGGGAAGGTGACGTTGGCCGTCATGCCGGGGCGCACGCGCGCGTCGAGATTTTGAATTGCGATGTTGACGGTGAAGCCCTTGACGTTGTTCTTGATGACCGCAATCGGCGAGATGAGATAAACGATGCCGGTCATCTTCACGCCCGGCAGGGAATCGACCGCGATGTCGACCTTCTCCTGCAGATGAATCTTCGCGATGTCCACCTGGTTGATGTGCGCGGAGATGTTCATCTTCGAGAGATCGGCGACGGTCATGAGCGACGTGCCGGAGTTCACGCTCGCCGCCGCGATGGCCACTTGACCTTCCACCACGGGAATCGTCAGCACCGTGCTATCGATCGGCGCGAGGATCTTCGTCTTGCTGAGCTGGTCGAGCACTTGCTGGAGATTGCTCTGCGCCTTGTCGAAATCATTCTTCGAGGAGTCGCGCTCGCTGCGGGCGTTCTCATATTCTTCCTGCGAGAGAAGCTTGCGATCGTAGAGTTTTTGCGCGCGCTCGAAATTGCGCTGCGAGCGGTTGAGCGAGACCTTGGTGCCCTCAACTTGAATGTCGGCGGTCGATTTGCTCGTAAGCAGATCCTTGTCGTCGAGCTCGATGAGCAGGTCGCCCTTCTTGATCTTCTGGCCGATGATGACCTTGATCGAACGGATCTTCGCGCTCACCTCCGCCTTGATCTCCACCTGCCGCTCCGGCGCGGGGGCGACATCACCCGCGCTCTTGATCGTGGCATTGATCGTGCGCCGCTCCACCTTCGCGGTGGGCGCCAGATCCTTGTCGGAGGAGGAACTCAAACTCGCGAGAATGGGGAATTTGCCGCCCAACGCGAACGTCAGGGCCGCAAGGACCACCACGAGCAATAGAGCCCAAAAAGCTTTCTTCACACCTAACAGACTATACAAAGAACAGCCATAAAGCAATCTTCCCCTACAGCTAGAATAGAATGAGCAGCGAACGCGCTATCGAGAGATGGCACGACCCGGCAAGACCTCGATCGAACCCAAAACGAATCCACCCCGCAGCGCAAAAAGCAAAAAACAGCCTTGCCCGGAGCGCGGCATTCGGTAGATTACCCCCTCAGCCGCAAGCAAACGGCGGGGTAGCCAAGTGGTAAGGCAGGGCTCTGCAAAAGCCCCATACGTCGGTTCAATTCCGACCCTCGCCTCTCTTTCTGAGAGTGTTGCAACCGCAATACTTTCACAATGGACCGAGAGTCAAATCGGCCCAAAAAAGACCAACTGCCAGCGGAAGTGCCAGCAAACCGGACGTAATGGATTGATCCGGGCTTAGTTGCGGCATAGCCGTCCAGAAGCCGGTAACGGTGTGGCAGGCGGCGGTGATACCTTCACAACAGGAAGGATCATCATGGCGAAGTTCCGACTCTACCGGCGCGGTGACGCCGGGATGTACTATCTCCAAGACAACGAAACCGGGAGGCAAGAAAGCCTGAAGACCCGTCGTGCCGAGGAAGCGCGGCGTGTGCTCAATGCCCGCAACGAGGCAGCGGCAGTGCCGGAAGTCACACGCAAGATTGCAGCGGCCTATCTCTGGGCCAGCGATCCGGCGATGAAACACCGGACATGGCAAACGGTGATGGATGAATTCAGCAAGCGCGGCGGCGCTTCCACGCGTGAGCGCAAAGTACGGGCGATGGCCACGAAAGCATTTGATCCGATTCGCGCGAAGAAGTTGATTGAAACCACGAGTGGGGATTTCCTAACCGTCCTGGAAAAGGGAACCGTCTCCACGAACGTCTTCCTGCGCAAGCTCCACAATCTGGCCCTCGATTTGGATTGGCTGCCGAAACGAATTCTCTCCAAGAAGGTGTGGCCGGTCATTCGCTACGGCAAGAAACGGGCCATCACGTGGAATGAGCATTCCCGCATCATCGAGCGTGAAGGCAATCCCGAGCGGAAACAGTTCTACGAACTATTGTGGGAAACGGGCGCGTCGCAAGGCGATGCGGCGGTGCTGACCTGCTCCAATGTCGATTGGGATCAACGGCTGCTCATCATTCATCGTCGCAAGCTCCAGCATCTCGATCCGGTTCCGGCACAGATTTCCATCGGAGAACGAATGGAAGGAATCCTGAACCAACTACCGAAGGAGGGGCCCCTTTTCCCGAATCTGTCCAAAGTCCGCTCCGGTGACCGGGCTACGGAGTTCAAACAACGATGTGATGGATTGAGCATTAAAGGCGTGACGCTCCATTCCTACCGCTACGCCTGGGCGCAACGCGCCAAGAGCTGCGGCTACCCCGAACGATTCGCCATGTCTAATCTCGGCCATCAATCCAAAGCCATCCACCGCGCCTATGCCGAACATGCCGATGTCATCATTCCTTCACTGGAAGAATACGAGAAGCATTTCCGGCAGACCGTGTTGCGAGTGAATTTCCAAAACGGTCATGCCGTGGCGGCAGTTGAACAATCAGCTTCAGCCGCTAGCCCTGTTCTGTGATTGGGAATTTAAATACAGAAAATAGTTATCCTAATCCAAACCCGCTAAGTCGAGCCGGCGAGAAATGGCAGGCAGATCTACGGGATAAAACCTGAATTGGGGCTATTTGCTCCGCGAATATATTTGCAAATTTATCGAATTTAAAAATCCTTCGATGATTCGTGCATACCTGTAAAAGGAAATATGCATTGAATGCATGCTCGTGATATTTGGGTAAAAGATATTTTTTTGTGTCTGGACGAATCGCTTGTGAAAGTCTGTCAAAGTCGACATAAGCTTTTGTTCCGCTCCCTTCCCATGATCCAAATCCAACTTCATGAGCTTGCGGAATAAATCTGCGAACAATTGATAACCTTTCTTCCCAATGTTGTGCAGCAGTAAAACCAAGTCGATCTAGAGCAATACAAAAAGCAATGGCTTCTGCTACGACTGCGTTTTCATAGGGTAAAGAACGAAGGCCATTCCAGAGCCATTCTAATGAATATGCCAATTCTTTTCGGATGCGCCCGTGCGGTTTAAACACCCACTGAACGGATCTTTTTCTCAAATCTGGATTTAACCGCAAGCATTGTCGTATACCATATGCCACTGCCTGATGAATCTCCTCGTGGCTACTTCGCAGATCAACATTTAACGTAATTGATCCCATGCTTGTTTTTCGAAAATCCTCGTGTGGTAATAAGAGCCAATTATCCAGTCTTCTTGCATTCCATTCTCTTAATACTGGAGGCCCGCCTTTTATAAAAAATGAGGTTTCATAACCGCCTGCAGGTTCTTTTAGCTTGAGTACATCGGCCTCCGGAAAAATTTCCTTCATTACCTTGTGAAAACGAGCATAACGCTCGATTTCGAAATAATGATCGAGAAGTACTTCTAGATGACTCTTTTTAATTGGATAAATTTCTTCTTCAGTTGGGAATGCAGGTCGACTCGATGGCGGAAAAATTATGCGGTCGACTTCGCAATATTTTTCCCAGTTTATCGGGCAGCGAAGAAACACCCCATGCTGTGCTTCAAGTCGCCATAAATTTGGAACCTTTATGTTGATGCATTCACATTCTGGATAATGCGGAAGATTTTTTTAATTAAAGCCCATTGCTCCGTTATCTTTTTAGAATTCAGGCAATAAATGCAACTAGTGGCAGACGAATCGATTTTATTTTTGTCCCAAGAAGCAAAATATCCTGCGACGCTTGGATCTGTAGTGAAATCAAGAAAGCCTGTTGGAATGCCATAATGCTGCGCAATAGCAATCGGCGCATCTGGATTTGATCGGAAGCAACCAAGTCCAGGTGTTTGAATGAGCCAACAGACAAATCGTTCGAATCTTTTTAGCGATTTCTTAGCTTCTAGTTTACTGAGGCGTCCGAAACTCGGAGAAGGAGGAAAGTCCCGAGATTGCCCTCGAAACCAATTATACTTTCGTTGACGTTTAAACTTTACAGCTAGTTCTACTGCTTCTTGCAAGTTTTTAGCTCGAAAGGTCTTCATTTAAGATATCCATCAAGCATAGCTCGTAAATTGGATTGAAAGACAGAGCTCATAAGGGTGCTTTCAAAGAGCTTTAATGAAATTATTCAGAAGATGAACGCTTTCAGCCAACCCCTAGTAGCGACCAGCAACTAAAATAAGATGTTCTTAAAGAGTGTCTGCGGGCGGGGAGCGGTGAATGATTCCATGTAGCTATTTTCGCCATGAGATTGGCGAGCAACCGAACTTATCGCTAAAGGCTCGGGAAAACGAGCTGGCACTGCTAAATCCACAGTTTTCGCTTATGGTCTCGAGTTTCAAGTCGTTACTAGACATGAGCTGTAGGGCGCGCTGAAAGCGTATCTGGGTCAAAATATGTTTGGGTGAATCTTGCAGAACTTCGTCAAATAATCTTTTCAAATGAGATACGGAAACACCAACGGCCCGAGCAATATCTGAAAGTCCCGGATTTTCCTCCATTCTCTCGGTATACCAGATGATGGCGGCATCGACTCTTTTTCTTGCCCTGTCATTTAGTTGATCTTTGGCATGGTGGCGCGAAGCTTCCCATGCGAGCAGGCTGAGCTCCATGAGGGCATGCTCGTAGCAGAGGATCATCCCTGCTGTCGGACGAGTCCAATGGTGTTTGGCATTGAGCGCTAGATCAGTGATGTCACGGATATTTTTCGAAGATAAGGGTATTTCGAGGTGCTCCTTTTTTCCGATGAGCCGGGATATCAATTCGGGAGCTGTGAGGAAATGAAAGACAGCTATTTGGGATATTTCGTTTTTATGTCCGATCCAGCCGTGCTTGTGTCCGGGTGGGAAAATCCATAGCCGATTAGCTTGTAGCGGTTCTGGTCCTGTCGGTTGTAGGACGCCGATTCTCCCCTTTAGGACGGCTTGAAATTCCCATGCACGTTTTTGATGTGGTTCCACTCTCTTTTTCCCGTACTGGCGTTTACCAAAACTGAGGTAGACAAGCATAAATCATTTTTGAATCAGGAGCCAAAATGTCAAGTTATTGAGCCGAAGCGTTATTTTTATTCGAACAATTTCGTAGTAGATTTTATCCATGCCTGACGCCAAAATAATAACATACGCCATCGTTGGTCTCGGTGGTCGTTCTCGATTTTATCTGGATGCTATTTCGCAAACCTATGCATCGACCAACCGCATTGTCGCGCTTTGTGACCGTAACGCGGGGCGGCTTGCCTTGGCGGCGAACATTCCCAGCGTGGCAGCCTTGAAGCCCAAATTATATTCAGAAAAAGAATTTGATCGGATGATCGAGGAAAATCGTCTCCAGGTTGTACTTGTGCTTTGTCAGGACTCGGATCATGACCATTATATTTGTCGCGCGATGGAGCTGGGTTGCGATGTGGTGACAGAAAAACCAATGACGATTGACGCGGCCCGGGCTCAACGGATTGTGGATACGCAGCAGAAGACGGGACGGCATGTGCGTGTTACTTTTAATTATCGGTATTCGCCCTCACGCTCGCAGGTGAAAGAATTGTTGATGTCTGGCGTGATCGGTGACGTTCTATCTGTGGATTTACAGTGGATGCTTGATACGCGACATGGGGCAGATTACTTCCGCCGCTGGCATCGGCATAAGCGCAGTTCGGGTGGTCTGCTAGTTCACAAGTCGACGCACCATTTTGATTTGGTGAATTGGTGGTTGTCAGCGTTGCCTGAAGATATTGTCGCTACCGGGCGGCGGCGTTTTGCTACACCAAAAACAGCGCGCAGGCTGGGATTGCAGAATCCGGGACGTTATTGCAGCGAGTGTGAGGAGAGATCGAAGTGCCCGTTCTTTCTGGATCTTTCTGCTAATGAAGAATTGAAAGCGCTCTACCTCGATCAGGAGTCATATGATGGATATCATCGAGATCAATGTATTTTCAGTTCAGATATGGACATTGAGGACTCGATGCAGGCTTTGGTTAATTATGACAATGGTGTCACTCTAAAATATAGCTTGAACTCTTTCTGTGCCTGGGAGGGATTCACGATTCAATTTAATGGAACGAAAGGGCGCTTGGAGCATAAATGTGAGGAGAGTGTCTACATAAATGGGGATGGCACGGTGCCGGGTGCCTTGAAGAAGGAGGGGACTTTTACCCGTGTTTATCCGACTCGAAAGCCAGCTTACGAAGTGCCTGTCTGGAACGGTACGGGTGGCCATGGTGGCGGAGATGATGCCCTGTTGCTGGATTTGTTTGGTGCGCCCGTCGCAGATAAGTATATGAGAGCTGCTGATTATCGGAGCGGAGTTTATTCCATTTTATGCGGGATTGCGGCAAATCAATCGATCGCTACTCATGGCTGGGTGAAAGTTGGGGATCTGGTGCAGGGAGTGAGTTCTCCAGATTATCCTTCCATGCCGGATGGGTGTGAGCTGTTTTCCATTCCATTGCATGTTTGAATTCTTTTTCTATGAGCGCCGAACTTTTATCTGGAAAATTGCCATCTGCGGAATTTTCGCAATGTCCGTTCTGGTTCTGGAATGATGCGTTAGATGAAGATGAAATCCGGCGACAGCTTGCGGATTTTCAGGATCACGGAGTGGAGGCTTTTGTCATCCACCCGCGGATTGGTCTGCCGGATTCGATCACATGGTTGAGTCCTCAGCTTTTCCACTACATGCGAGTGGCCGTTGAGGAGGCAAAGCGTCGCGGCATGTAGGTCATTCTCTATGATGAGGGGATGTATCCCAGCGGCTCAGCGTGTGGTCAGGTTGTTAAGCAAGCTGCTCAAGTTATGGAGATGATCGGGTACTGTTACGCAGTTTGAGATCCACGCAGGTGATGAGACGGTTGCAACTGGCTGTCGGATTTTGCAGCAGCTCAATGATGCCTTCAGCGGCGGCAGCACCCAATTCCTCACAAGGTTCGCGTGCGGTCGTGAGGTTGATCAAACCTGTCCCCGAGAAGGGCAGGTCGCCCATGGAGGCTACGGCAATCTGTTCGGGGACGCGGAGGCCAATTTCGCTAAAGAACTCGAGTGTTTGCAGTGCGAGAGCGTCATTCATGACGAAGATTGCATCCGGCGCCGGTTTGACCTTGAGCAAGTCCTCCAGCGCGGGGCGGGCCGGGGCTCCCGAGGGCTGCCATTTGACATAGCGACGGTCGACGGCCATGCCGGCCTTCTCAAGCTGCCGGCAATAGCCTAGGTAACGGGCTTGCGTCATGACCGTCGCGTACTGCGCTCCCAGGAAAGCGATGCGTTGGCTGCCTCGGGCGATCAAGTGTGAGACAACCGCTTCCGCTGCGGGCCCCGAATCCCAGGAAACCGCGTTGAATTGTGGCCATTCCGGTAAGCTGTCGCCGAGAAGTAGCAAGGGGGCGTCGTTGGCTTCGATAAGCTGGGAGTAGAAAGGGCCGTTGGTGGGAAGAGGTTGGGTGATGATGGCGTCAACCTGTCGCTCCAGTAAATGGCGCAGTTCGCGTTGTTCATACGCTTCGTTCCAGCGATGAATGGCGATGAATGCAGTGAGGCCAGCTTTGTCGAGAACTGGCTGCATTCCGTCGATGATCCGCTGAGTCCAGCTCAAATCGAGTGAACCGGTGATGACGCCGATGGTGTCGGAGCGTTGGCGGCGCAGACTGCGGGCGATGGCGTTGGGGCGGAAGCCGCAACGTTTGGCGGCGGTTTGAATTTTCTCAACAGTGGCTGCGGCAATCTTCATCTTGGCGGCTTTGCCGTTCAGGACATAGCTGACCGTGGCGGAGGCGAAGCCAACACGCTTGGCGAAAGCTTCGAGAGTCAGCGCCTTTTTATGGGGGAGATCACTGCGGTGGGAGTTGGGTGCCATAATGACTGAAGCGATTAGGTTCGTGCGATAGTAGCATGTCACGCAAGAATAGACGCTAAGGCAATAATTATCGGATTGCCGTTGACAGTTTAGTCTAAAAAGAGGATAACTGAATCGCTTCAGTTATGGGAAAAATTACGATCTTCTTCGCGCTTGGGTTGCACTTGATCCTGACTTGTCAGGCAGAACAGCGGCTTGTTCTGGAAACTTTTGAAACCGGTGCTCCTGACCAAAACGTAGTTGGACATACCACGTCGGATCAGAACGCGGTGTGGCGTAGCAAGCGTGGCGGCAATTTAGCGCAACTTGTTTCGCCGGCGGCGGCGACCTATGGCGTTGACAAGGCCGGTGTGCCAGAGATGATTTTGGCGGCGGCGGGAAAAGGTGTTTGTTACATCACCTTGGATAGTGACATGGATGGGCACGAGAAGCTGCGTGTGAAGATTGCCTCGCTCAATCTCAATGGTACGGATATGAATTTTCAATTCATTATCGGTGCGCGCAAAAGCTCGGTAGCCATTGCCTACGGCTACGTTTTCCGGCGGGAGGAGGGAGGTTATCGCGTTTACTACAAGGGGGCTCCCGAGACAGATCTTGTGCCGGTGAGTGATCGCAAACTGGATGGGATGATCAAGAATCTTGAATTGGTCGTCGGAAAGGATTTCCAACAGCTCCATATCGACGGCCAACAGTTCGACGATAGATCTCGTCCGACTCAGGCGACGGCAGGGCGAGGCGAGCCAAATTATCTGGATCTGATCACTATCGCGAGTGGCAATGGGAAGACATTTGCCAATCCCAGGCTTCAGTTGCTTGAAGTGGTGGCCGAGTAGTTATAATCGTCCTTCGAAGTGAAATAATTTTATGCGGAGACAACTGATTTTTTGTAGTGCGATGTATCTGGCGGGGGTGCTGCTGGCCCGGTCGGCGGATGTGCCAGGACTTGGCAGGACACAACTGGTGTCTCAGCCGGAAATCAAGGCGTCATGGACGAGCCCGGCGGCAGTTTCCTCGCCTGTGATGATCCAGCAGGGTAAGGGTGCCTTTGAGTGGGTGAGCTTGGATACGGAGCGGGGCGATGCCATTCAAATCAGCCGTTCCGGTGCTGGTGAATCGGGTGTGAAATTTGCAGTGAAGGCCAACGTGTTCGAAGATTCCATATCCTTTTGCTACTGGATACCGAAGACTCGCAAACCTGTAGAATTGCAACTCTCACTTTGGACCGAAAACGGGAAGAAGGAGTTCATTGCGCATATTGATCCGGCTCGCGAACGTTGGGTGCAGGAAGAATGGAAGCTTTCGGATGTGATTGGTGGCGATGTCCGGCGCATGAACCCGAAGCTGCGCGAGACAGTTGCCGTGGGAATTCGCGCAGATAGCAGCCTGGGGCTTACATGGAAAGTGAGAGATGTTCTCGTGCGTAAGTTGCCAAATTCTCCAGGTCCCATGACGATTCCGTCGCAGATTCGTATTGAGGGCGGTGCGGGAATGGTTCAGATCGCCCGGGAGTTCACGGTGGATCAGCCCCCCTCGCTCAAGTGGGCGCAGGTCATCGCCAAGACACCCTGGAAAGTCTGGCTCAATGACAAAGTCATCGCGACATCGGAGCCATTCGCGGCGCAGCAAGCCCTTTGGCCGGATCTGGGTAGCCCCGCCGAAGGCTCTTGGCGCCGTGCGGCGGACGTGAATTTGAACGACCTGGTCAAAGGACGCAACATTCTCAAAATTGAAGCACCCGAAGGCAGCCCTGTGATTTTCGCTGCAGGCTGGCAAGAGTGGGCGGATGTACGGGTGGTGCTCGTTTCCGACGGGCAATGGAAATCACTCAACGGAGGAACGATTAAGCTCGAGGCGATTGAGTCGAGTTCCCAGTCGATCGTTGATATTTATCCGCTGAGACTCCCGGTGGAGTGGGCACCGCTTGAGTCAGTGAAGAATGTGTCTTGGCAAGCCACGAAGTTGAAGTCTCCTTTGCTCGCCCCACGCGTGATTGCGGGAAAGTGGACTCTGGCTCAATTTCCGCAGCATGGCAACCGCTGGTTCCTGCGCGATCCCAAAGGAGAGCCTTTTTTTGCGCTCGGCTCTCAAACGCTGGCCCTGTTACACGAGAATTACGGGTACTATCGCCACGTCACGGCGCAATGGCCATCTGAAGAGCAGTGGACGGAGCATATTGTCCAATCAATCAAAGGAATGGGCTTCAACACGGTGGCGGTCGCGTCGACCTGGCGCGGAGCGTTCGATCAGGCGGGCAAGGCGGGCATGCCTGGATTCCACTTCATTGGCAGTGCCGTGAAGGGACCGTTTGTGCGCGACGCCAAGGGCAACGTGCTCGATCAAATGCCCGATCCCTGGGATGAATCGTGGCGCAAGAGCTTTCGTCAAGCCGCTGAGTCAAAGGCTGCCCTCTGGAACCCCCAGCCGAACATCATCGGATTTTTCGTCAACAATGAGATGCCGATGGACGGGAACATCTTCGGTCGGACCATTGTCGGCTACGTCTACTCCGATGCCTGCGGAAAGCAGTTTGTCGCATGGCTCAAGCAGCGTTACGCAGGCGATATTCAAAAGCTCAACGCAACTTGGTATGGCACCAACAGCAAACGCTATCACCAGTCGTTTGAAGCGATCTTGACGGATAAACCGGACCCGGCTCCGTTCCAAAAGATGTGGCATATTCCCGGCTTGATGGAGGCTGGTAATGGACCCGTGGAAGTGAAAAAGGCATTTTACGGCGACTTCCATGCCTTCGCCGCGAGAGCGATGCAAGAGTATGCCGGCTACATGCTGCAAGTGTTGCGTGAGGTCATGCCCACTAAAATTATAGGCACCAACCGCTTTCAGGGTGGAGCGGATGAGGCGATGCTGATGGCGTGGAAAGATTACGATCTGATCGCATGGAATGCCTATCCGATCTGGGATGAGCGGCAGGAGAAGTATACCCGCGCCCAGTTGGACGCCATGAGCCGTGCCTTCAAGCTCACCGGTAAACCGCTCCTGATTACCGAATGGGGTAGCGCCACGTACGAAGCTCGATTGCCCGGCACGGTTGTATCGTTTGCCAAATATCAGGAGCAAGGGGAGGGATATGGTCAGGTGCTTCGCCAGCTTTATGAATTGCCGTTTGTTGTCGGTGCGATCCACTTTGCCTGGCAGGACCTAGCAGACTCGGAACGGCAAGCTTGGGGGATAGTCGATTCCTACGGTCGTCCGCGAGAGGAATTTGTCCGGGGAATTGTAAAGGCTCATGAATGGCTGGACTCTCAATTTCTTAGTAATAAAGAGATTGCGTCGGAATCTGGAGTTTCGAAGCCCTAACTCAGCATAAACTGCCTTCAGTCGAGAAAGTAGCGAAAACAACTAAAGCATTGACTGGCTCAGGAAAAGCGCCTATAACTTAATCGTTTCAGTTAAGGAAAGCACTCAAATCACCAAAAAACTATGAACCTTATTCATCATGTCAAAAATGCAGCAATACTAACCTTGGCCTGTGTGGTCATAGGGAGCCTATCGGCGCACGCTCAAACGATACTGACGGAGACCTTCAATACGGGGACTGCAGGCACGACGTTCATAGGGAAAACCGTTTCTGGGGGTGGAGCTGCGTGGGTGGATGCCACAGGAAAGAACGAGGTCTCTTACACGAACCGATATGCAAACGCATCGGGGAATTTCACTTCACAGTATGCTAATCTCTTTGTATTGGCGGGGGCTTCAGATGCTTTCTACGTGAACTATGATCTCAGTTCACTTGCCGCCTTCACTGTGAATATTGGACAAATTCAGATTACCTCGGCTGGCTCCTGTTATTTGGGTGCGAGGGAAACAAGCCTGACCTCGACCTATTGCACCTACCAATTTGCCTATACAGCCACAGGATTGAATATTTCCTATGTTGACTCAGCGGGAGCTTTGACCCTAGTTGGAACGACTACTACCCGGTATCTCACGAATGTTTCCTTACTGGTGACAGATACGACGCAGCAGCTCTATATAAACGGCACGGCGTTCGATTCGATTGCGCGAGCCACGCAAGCTGTTGCGGGTGGCACTGCGCAATATTTTGGGATAGATGTAACTGCCTCAGCGTCTGTGAACACGGGACTATATCTGGATACCATTACCTATACGGTGGTACCGGAGCCGGTCGCCGCGTTGTCAATGGGGATGGGGTTGATAGGATTGGCGCTCTATGATCGGGCTTCTAAACGGCGGAAAACTGAATCGTTTAATAAATGAGGCTTGCTGAGTCCAAATACATAATAGCGGGTGCTTATTTTGACTAAACCTTGCAGGAAAAGAGCCGCAAGAGATAGTAATCGCAGCGATGTGGCCAGATAGTTCGGTCTCATCCTTCTATGATCTCTCACAACACATTAATGAGACGCGCTGGTTTTACTCTAATCGAACTGTTGTGTGTGACTGCAATACTGGCGCTGCTGACGGCATTGCTCCTGCCTGCTATTTCGAGCGTTCGCCGCACGGCACGCAATATGACGTGCGTTTCCAATATGAGGCAGCTTGGTCAAGCCCTGCTTCTCTACGCAGTAGATCACGACAACGCACTGCCGTCGGCTACGGCACAGAACGGGGTTGCCTCAAACTGGATCTATCGGCTGACTGGCTATCTCGATAACGGTACGGATTACACCCAAACCAAGTTCGGCGGCAAACTTGCGACTATTGGCAATGGCCGCAAGAGTATTTTGCTCTGTAAACAGAACATCATGAATAAGGGGGCGGGGGCCAGTACAAGCACTGCGACAACTTATGGCATGAATGAGCTCTTGTATGGCCGGACGTTGCTTGCCATTACGGCGCCAGCTGAAACCTGCATGGCCGGAGAGACAACGAACATCTCAGGATCTTGGTACATGGTCACTAATAGAGGCAACAGTGTATCGGCAAAAGTGCATACGGATCACGCGAATTATCTCTATGTTGATGGGCACGTTGCGGCTCTGGATGCGGTTCCCGCGTCTACGACTACTCTCTTTTGGGGACTCTAGAAAAGCAATGATTCACATGGGTTCAAATGCAGGTTCCGCACCCTTTCCTTGCCTGGGTGACGCCTACGGAACGCAATAGTATGCAATCTAGTTCTGGTTTCTCATTTCGAATTGGTTCGGAAGCCTTCCTGCTGAACAATCGTCCCTTTTTGATCCGCTGCGGCGAGATTCATTTCTCTCGTGTTTTGCGAGAGCAATGGGTGCACCGCCTTAAGATGTGCCGTGCCATGGGGCTCAATACCGTGTGTGTCTACCTCATGTGGAATTTTCATGAATGGGAGCGGGGCCATTATGACTGGAGCGGTCAGGCTGATGTGGCAGAATTTTGCCGCTTAGCTCAGCAAGAGGGACTTTGGGTATTGCTGCGTCCGGGACATTATTCGTGCGCGGAATGGGAAATGGGCGGGCTCCCGTGGTGGCTCCTCAAAAATAAAACAATCCAGTTGCGATCCAACGATCCGGAGTTTCTCAAGCCCGCGACGGCGTTTTTGATGGAAGTCGGTCGGGTGCTGGCTCCTCTTCAAGTAGATCGAGGAGGTCCCATTTTGATGGTCCAAGTGGAAAATGAATATGGCTCCTTTGGTAGTGACGTCGTCTACATGGGCACGCTTCGTCAGTCACTGCTAGACGCAGGATTTGCCGTGCCGCTGTTTGCCTGCAATCCGGCCGGAGACATTTCCAAAGGCTACCGCCCCGATTTATTTCAAGTCGTGAATTTTGGTCCCGGGAACGCGCGGGGAGCCTTTGAGGTGCTAAAGAAATTTCAACCGGAAGGACCGCTGATGAATGGTGAATTCTATCCGGGATGGTTTGATACGTGGGGTGTTCCACACCAAGACAAGCCCATCGACCAGGCTCTGGATGATCTCGAGTACATGCTTACACACGGGCATTCATTCAGCATCTATATGGCCCATGGCGGCACAACATTCGGGCTTTGGTCCGGAGCGGATCGTCCCTTTAAGCCAGATAGTTCCAGCTACGACTACAATGCGCCCATTAGCGAAGCTGGTTGGGCTACCTCCAAATTTCACCGCATTCGCGAGCTCTTCAGCCGCCATCTTAATCCGGGCGAGACGATTCCCGCGATTCCAGAAACGCCGCCCATTAGTGACATCGCGCCTTTCGCCATGACAGAGCGGGCGGACATATTCGACAATCTTCCCTCGCACGAATTGAACGCAGCGCAGCCACAAACGATGGAAATCTGCGACCATGGAAGAGGGTGCATGGTTTACCGGACGCCACTTTTTCCCGGGCCCGAGGCAGTGCTTTCGGTCGAGGCTGTTCACGATTTTGGATGGGTATATCTCGATGGGAAGCAGGTCGGTATTTTCGACCGCCGCCGCCGTCGCTATCGCTGCACGCTGCCAGCCCGATTTCGGTCGGTGTGCTTGGAAATTCTTGTGGAAGCGATGGGCCGAGTAAACTTTGGCGAAGGCATCGCCGATCGAAAGGGAATTCACGCTCCTGTGAAATTGGCCGCGCCTAATGGGACGGAGATTTTGCAGAACTGGACCATGCTTTCCTTGCCCTTGGATGGAGGGTACCTTCGCTCATTGTCTTATCAGCCGATCCATTTCCCTTCTTGCTCCGGTCCGGCTTTCTGGCGTGGATACGTTGAACGAACCGAACCAAATGATACTTTTCTCGATATGCGAAACTGGGGCAAAGGAGTTGTTTGGCTAAATGGATTTTGCCTCGGGCGCTATTGGAATATTGGCCCCACGCAAACACTGTACTGCCCGGGACCGCTTTGGAAGCCGGGACGCAATGAAGTGGTCATCCTTGACTTTCTGGGAACGCGGCGGCCTGAGCTTGCCGGGCTGAAGGAACCCATCCTCAATGAAATGCACCTCGAATGCGATTTTAGCCAGATGGCTGTGAGCCAAGGTTCCATTCAACTTTCCGATCTTGAACCCATTACGACCGGATCATTTTCGGACGGGGGTACCTGGAAAATAGTATACTTCTCTCGCTCCCACGTTGGGCGTTACGTCTGCCTGCAAGCCCTCAACGCCCACGATGAGGGTTGTCTGGCTAGCGGCGCTGGGATTGAACTAATGGACGCCGCTGGACACGTTCTTTCCAGTGACCTCTGGCAACTATTATGGACTGACAGCGACGATTCGAATCAGGGAGGTAGTGCGGACAATCTTTTGAATGGCCAATCCTCGTCCGGGTGGATGACGAAAGGAGCCGCGCCCTTCCCTCATTACGTGGTCATCGATCTTGGTCAGGAATTGGAGATTGGCGGCTTCCGTTTCCTGCCACGTGAAGGCGGTCCCGAAACGCCTGGACGAATCAAGGATTACCGATTCTTTCAAAGTCACACTCCATTTGGGCTCATCGTCGACACGAACGTATTCAATGCTGGCACGGTGTCCGGGGTCAGTTCTTTGCGGGCGTAACGACGGGCTGTCTCAACTGGGGTAGAATTAAGCGTCTGTGCGAAATAGATCTCGCCTCTTGCATCGAATTTTCACTTTTCGCAAAGATTAGAACGCTATCTCAATTGGCCGTCACAACCGGGAAATTGAAGGATTGAGCAATCAATTTTGAGTTGCAGCAAACTGAGTTCGACCCATAATACTGAAACGTTTCAGTATTATGGGTCGTCTGAATGTATAGAGAATGAATTTATGTGTATTAAGTATCGGTCCCTCATCGATATCCGCTTTTTGGAAGTGAATCTACCAGGACTGTGCGGTCACTCATGAACATAATAAAACAGTCAGCGGCCCTCTCGACCGAGCGATCGACTCCGCCCGATGGGCGCACTCGCCGAGATCTGTTGCCGGTACGGCTGGTTTGGCAATCGCCTCGTCCCTGCCAGCCGATCAAGGCTCGGAGGTTACTGGAGCCTTCATCAAATCAGGTACACTTGGAAAAGATCAAGTGCTGCCGCATGTCCAAGCGAGGTAGCGCGATACTTCTCGATTTCGGCAAAGAGTTATATGGTGGGATTCAGATCGTAAGTCGGAGTGAATCCGCTGAACCCACAAAAATACGCATCCGTTTTGGCGAATCCGTGTCGGAGGCGATGAGTGATCCGGTGAATGATCATGGCGTTCATGATGTCACGGCTAACTTGCCCCAATACTCAAGTTACGAATTTGGTTCGACGGGATTTCGCTTTGTGCGGGTTGACTTGCTGTCGGACGCCGCATCTTTGAATCTTCTCTCGATTCGGGCCATTTCGCTGCTCCATGAGCTCCCCTGGCGCGGGAGTTTCGAATCGAGCGATGCGAGACTCAACCAAATTTGGGCTACCGGAGCGAGAACGGTTCAACTCTGCTTGCAAGACTATCTTTGGGACGGAATCAAAAGAGACCGTCTCGTATGGGCCGGAGATTTACATCCTGAAATTTGCGTGACTAACGCTGTCTTTGGTGAGGTGCCGCTGGTGGCGCACACTCTGGATTTCATCCGAGATATTACGCCCGCCCCCCGATGGATGAACGGCTTCAGTTCCTATTCTCTTTGGTGGCTTCTATGTCAGAGGGACTGGTTTTTATATCACGGCAACAAATCCTATCTCAAAAGCCAGAGAGATTATCTTGAGGATCTTTTACCACAGATTTTAGCTCATGTGGGGAAGGATGGAGCCGAGCGATTGCCGGAGACTCGATTTATTGATTGGGCGAGTCATGCTGATGAAAAAGCCAAGCATGCGGGGCTTCACGGGTTATTGACATGGGCTTGCGCCGCAGGTGCCGAACTGGCTTCACACTTAAGATTGAGTCCATTGGAGCGTGCTTGCGCTGCTGCCGTAACAAAGCTTAAACGGCATCAACCGGAACTGACTTCCTTTAAGCAGTCCGAGGCGCTTCTGGTGCTGGCGGGAATTCGGTCCTCGAAATGGACGAACCAGAATGTGTTGTCAGTAAATCCCACGCGGGATCTTTCGCCATTTATGGGATATTACATTTTGCAGGCAAGAGCTCGCGCCGGCGACATCCAGGGAGCGTTGAATCTTGTGCGCGAATATTGGGGTGGAATGTTGGATCGTGGAGCGACGTCGTTTTGGGAGGCATTTGATCTGGAATGGCTTCGACATTCAGGACGGATCGACCAATTGACCCAAACGGGTAAAAAGGATATTCACGGTGATTTTGGTCAATATTGCTATCAAGGCTTTAGACATAGTCTTTGTCACGGATGGTCGGCTGGACCCACAGCTTGGCTTTCAGAAGAGGTCTTGGGCTTTCTGCCTCTCCAACCGGGAAGTCGGGTTCTGAGGTTAAATCCACAAATAGGGTCATTGCGGTATGTCGAGGGCAGTTTCCCAACACCGTACGGAGATGTGAAGGTCAAACATTCTCGCACAGCATCAGGAGTCAAAACGGTTTTTCATGCACCGAGTGAAGTGCGTGTTATTCAGAATCAGAAATAGATCAGTAAGACTACCAGTAATTAAGCCAGCCAGCATGAAATCCATTATAGATGGGCGAGAGATTATGCAACTGGTGCATTAATTTGACTTTGAGATAAGGAGGGCGTCGTGCCTACTATCCGAAAATCGCATTAACGCCTAAAATAAAACTATGACAATAAAAACGACCCGAAAACTAACTGTTACAATGTGGAAATGGATCTGTTCGATGGCTCTTTGGTGTGGTCTCACATATAACAGCAGTCATGCAGGGATAGGCGCGTATGGTCAGGGGGAATATGTGCCTCGGAATGTACTTTATCGAGTCTTGGTTAGTGGAAACGATTATATGACGACTCCGCTTGCTTCTGAGCGCGATAATTCGTCATTTGTTCTGGATGGCGCGGTATTTTATGTGCCACTTAATTCGACTCTAGACACTCCAACCGCTCCCTTATACAGGTTAAAATATAAATACACATCAGGCTTGTATAGTTATCGATACGCTTGGGCGGAATGGGCGAAGGCGGCAGGCTATCCGGAACGCTTCGCTCAAATAGCTCTCGATCATAACAGTAAGGCCGTGCATCGCGCTTATGCTAAAAACGCTCTCGTGAAACTGAGCGGACGCGTCTATTAGAGCCGGGGGAAGAGTTAGTTACTGGATGGTTTGGTTATAGTTGATTGGTTGAGGTTTGTCCATCGGTGACGCAGGGA
>NEUU01000015.1 GCA_002304345.1 Verrucomicrobia bacterium Tous-C9LFEB | reverse complement strand
TGTCGAGCAACGTGACGTTGCATCCAGTACGGTTGACGTCAGATGCGTCATATTGGGTCCAGCGTCACGCTGGTCATCCTGAGCTTGTCGAAGGATCGGTCGGGATGGTTTAGGATGCGACAATCAACCCGAAATCCGCGCTAGCTTTGATCCGCGAGGCGTGGCTTGGGGACGGGGCGGGTGCCGCGGAACGAGGGGTTGCCGTTGGGTTTGATGACGGCGTTGCGCATGCTGGGATTCCCGATGGGCACCGGGCGACCCGGGATGCTGCCGGGACGGATGCGGGTCGTGATGCTGCGCAGCGCGCTGAAATCGGTCAGCTTCTTTTGCAATGTTTCCATGCTGAACGGTTTTTGCAGCAGGCCGACATTGTGCTCGGAATACTTGCGGATGATCTCCTGGAACTGGCTCGGAGGGTGACCGCTCACCAGCAGGATCTGCGTATCGATCTCGCGATATTCCTGCGGCAATTCCGAGTACCAGTACCGGATGAACTCGGAGCCGTCCATGCCCGGCATGTGGTAATCCACGAGAATTAATTTCGGCACATGTTGCGGGGCCAACGCCGCGATGGCGGCTTCGCCCCGACCGTAGCCTTCCACCTGGTAGCCGAGGTGCTGGAGCAAGCCCTGCACGCCGCCACGCACCAGATCGTCGTCGTCGATGACGAAGGCAAGTCGCTTCGTCTTGGCGGCCATCGCAGCCACGGCAGCCGTGGCGGGTTTGGCCTTCATGATCTCGTCGGTTGTCTTGCGCGGTTCTGCCGCTATGGCCCGAGGAGGTGATTTCAGCGAGGTCGTTTTGCGCGGCCAAGCCAGGGTCACGGCCGTGCCGACGTTTTCCTCGCTGGCGATTTCGGCCGTGCCATCGTGCTGGCTCATGATGCCTTTGACCATCGCCAAGCCGAGGCCGGTGCCGCTTTTCTTGGTGGAATAAAAGGGCTTGAAGATTTGCTCGAGACTTTCCTTCGAGATGCCCACGCCGTTGTCGCGCACGCTCAGGCGCGCGGTCTGTTCGTCGCCTTCCCAATGAATTTGTACTTTGCCGCCGCGTGGCATCGCCTCGCGGGCATTCTTGACGAGATTCAACAGGCAATGGCTCAGGCTGGAGTAGCAACCGGTCACCAGAATCGGCGGCGCCTTGCTGGAGAGGGCTGGGTCCATCACCAGTTCATGGGCGGCGTCCAGCGCGAGTGCGTCGATGCGCACCACATCATTCACCATGTCGACGAGATTGAATTGCGTCATCGCCAGCGGTTGACGCTTCGCATAACCGAGCAGGCTGCGCGTGAGGGCGCTTCCGCTCGAGCAGGCGCGCACGATATTAATCAGGGCGTTCTTTTGATTTTCCTTCAGCGCTTGTTGTTCTGCCAGGATCGCCTCGGCATTCGCCTGAATGCCCATGATGAGATTATTGAAATCGTGAGCCACACCGCTGGCCAATTCGCCGATGTTCTCCAGCTTGCCCGATTCCACCTTGTTGCGGTGCTGGGTGGCCGCCAGATCGGCCCGTTCGAAACAGAACAGGTACCAATGCTCCAGATTCACATCCGCGCCTGCGCCGCTCGTCGAGTGAAAGAGCGAGGATTTATAGGTGGGCGCAGCCAGGTCCGGCGCGCTCGGGCGAAAATCCGGCATCGCTTCCTCGTCACTCCCCGTGAACTCGGCCAAGGCTTGCGCCAGATAAGTGGCCAGCGACATCGGCAGTTGTTCCCAAGGGCGGGGGCGATGGGCAAAGGACTGCGGCGGCATCTCAAAGAGCAGAGAAGCCGCCGTGTTCGCGCTCACCAGCTCATAACCACGGGTGGCGTGGTAATGAATAATAAGCTCGGCGCGACCGGCTGAACGCTTCAAGAGATCAGCCACGGCAGAACTACGATCCGCTGATCCAGTCACGCTCATAAGATAACACAACTTAAATACTTAGCCATCTTTAAATAATGTCGGTAGTAATCACTTCGAATTAAGAACTTATGTCGAACAGATGACGTTCTCTGGTTCTATTTCGGTCGAAACGACGGGAATCCAAGGGGAAAGAGGACATAAAAAGGAAGGGAAAGAGGTGCGCGGAAAGCGCGGTTCTGACGTCAAAGAGACGATTCCGGTAAAAGAAATTCCAATTTTTTGATTGGCAAAGAGTTGGCCCTTCGCTAGGACTACCGGTTCTTATGGGCCAAAAATCCCGTTCTCCCAAGAGTAAAGCTGCCAAGCCGAGCGCAAAAAAAGCCAAACCTTTGGCTACAAAAAAAGCGCAGCCTGCCGTTAAACACAAGACGGTCAAGCCTACTTCCAAGGCGGTGAAAGCCGTCGAGAGCAAGCCGGTCAAGGCCGTGATCAAGCCCAGCTCGCAACTGGCCCCGAAGCCCATCCTTAAACCCGTTTCCAAACTCGTTACACCGGAAAAAATGTCGTTAAGCAAAGATTTCATCAGTCGTCAGCGGACTCGCCTTCTGGAACTCCGTGATCATATTCTTGACCAAATGCAGGGCGTCGCGCAGGATAACCTCCGTTCCCGCCCGGAAGGCAGCGAAGCCAGTGCCTTCGGCGAACACCAAGCCGATGCCGGCAGCGATGCCTATGAAAAGGACTTCGCCCTGAGCTTGCTCTCCCAAGAGCAGGACGCCCTCTACGAGATCGAAGAGGCCCTCAAGCGCATTGAAGGCGGGACCTACGGCATCTGCGAGATGTCGGGTAAAGCGATTCCTGGGGCGCGGCTCGAAGCCGTACCTTTTGCCCGCTGCACCGTGGAATGCCAGCAGCAGATCGAACGCGAAAATCGCGGTCGCCGCCGCTGGGAGACCACCCCGCAGTTCATGGATGCTGCCGATAATTTCTCGGAGGACGAAGACGAATCCATCGAGGACGATGATAGAAAGAAAGATAAAGAATAGCAGAATAGCGTTCTCCTGAGAGAGCGGCCGCCCGATGTGGCCCTTCGAGGAAGAAGTGATAATAGAAGAGAGAGAAAAGTATGTCCGTTAACCCCAAGAACAACCGCACCCGCCGCCGCAACCCGCGCAATACGACCAAGCGCCGTATCGATATCAATTCGGAGGCGATTGATTTCAAAAACACCGAGCTGCTCAAGAAGTTCGTGACCGAAAAAGGCCGCATCCTGCCGCGGCGCATCACCGGCATGCCTTCCAAGCTCCATCGTAAACTTGTCCAGGAAATCAAGCGCGCCCGCAACGTGCTTCTCCTGAAATAAGACCACTTACAGACAGAGAGGAAACCACACCATGTCCAGAATTTGCTCCATTACCAAAGCCAAACCGGTCAAAGGCACCCGCATTCTCCGTAGCGGTAAAGCCAAGAAAAAAGGTGGTATCGGTACTCACGTTACCGCCAACACCCCCCGCACCTTCCAGCCCAACCTGAAGACCAAGCGGATTTTCGTTCCGGAACTCAAGCGCTACGTCACCGTCAAGCTGACGGCCCGCGCGCTCAAGACCATCAACAAGAACGGTGCCTACACTTCCCTCAAGGAAGCTGGCATCATCTAAACACCGGTCTCTCGAGCTAATCACTTCAAGCGGCGGTTCCCATTCCGGGAACCGCCGCTTTGCTTTGGAGACAGGGTGTGTCAATCTTCACTTAAGGTCTCGTCACTCCAGCCCCACCCCAAAAAGATCGTGGATAGGTTCTTATCTGTGCATGATACTTTAAAAGGCTATAGGATAAACCTTTGCCCCCTTGCCCAATCCCGCCACGCGAGAGCATTATAAGGTATTGGACACAGAGGCATGTCTGCTTTGTAGGGCGCGATTGCATCGCGCCGCGGCGGCACGCAGTGCCCCGCCCTACAAGGGACGTGGCATTCCCAGTCCTGGAGCGATTTGGAAACATGCGCGCGATACTTTAAAGTAGGCAGCCCATGAACAATGGATCCGAACTGTAGGGAGGTTCGGTGAGCCGCTACAGCAAGGCATCTGCCCAGCGAGGGCACCTACACCCGGAGTTGCGGTGAAGAGCGGACTGTCGTGGTCGCGTTGTGGCCGGGCTCGCTGAGCCCGGACTTGTGGAAAGCAATCCGATGGAAACAACCTCCAGTACCTGCCACTAATGTCGCCACACAAAAAGGGCGGCACCGGAGTGCCGCCCTTTTTGTGAATTCCGAGATGCTTCACGTGTGGCGAAGCGTCATCCGATGCAGGATTCTGTCTGTCCTGACTTGCAGGCTGCGAGTGTCTTCCTGTAGGGAGCTTCGGTGAAGCGGCGCGGCGCGATGCCATCGCGCCCTACAAAAAGGCATTCCGCGCGCACAACCCATCACAAGACATGAGCCACTAGGCCTGCTCTTCCTTGACCGGGTACAGCTTGGCCATGAGACCCGCTTCGATCTTGCTGTAGAGCTCGGGATTCCGCTTGAGCTCTTCCTTGCCCGCGTCGCGCCCTTGGGCGATCTGCGTGCCCTCAAAGTAGAGCCAGGCGCCTTTCTTCTCGATGACGTTCTGTTCCACCGCCATGTCGATGAGCGTGCCTTCGCGGGAAATGCCCTCGTTGTACATGATGTCGAATTCGCATTCGCGGAAGGGGGGGGCCACCTTGTTCTTCACGATCTTGATCTTCGTGCGATTGCCGAGCACCTGACCGTCCGGGGTCTTGATCGCGGCGATACGGCGGATGTCGACGCGCACCGAGGCATAGAACTTCAGCGCCTTGCCACCGGGGGTGGTTTCCGGGCTGCCGAACATGACGCCGATCTTTTCGCGGATCTGGTTGGTGAAAATGGCGATGGTCTTGGCCTTGCTGATGAAGGAGGTCAGCTTGCGCATGGCCTGGCTCATGAGGCGGGCCTGCGCGCCGACCGTGGCGTCGCCCATCTGACCTTCGAGTTCGGCCTTGGTGATCAAGGCGGCAACGGAATCGAGCACCACGACGTCGACCGCATTGGACTTGATGAGCGTTTCCGCGATGGTGAGCGCTTCTTCGCCCGAATCGGGCTGCGAGACGAGCAGCTCATTCATGTTCACACCGAGCTTCTTCGCATACTGCGGGTCCAGCGCGTGCTCCACGTCAATGAAGGCCGCGACGCCGCCGCGTTTTTGCGCCTGGGCGATGGCGGTCAGGGTGAGGGTGGTTTTACCGGACGATTCCGGGCCAAAGATTTCGATGATACGACCGCGGGGAAAACCGCCGACGCCGAGGGCGGCATCGATGGCGAAATTGCCCGTGGTAATGGATTCGACATTCAGCTTCGCGCCGTCGTCGCCGAGGCGCATGATGGAACCGTCGCCGTATTCCTTGGCAATGGCCGCAATGGCGAGTTCGAGATTACGATCGCGGGCGGCATTGGGTTTATTTTCGCTTTTCGGTTCGGCAACTTTGGGTTCCTTGGCCATATCTGATATCCTGTGGTGTTTGAGTTAAACTGTGACGAGTCGTTATTTATGCATCTGTATAACGACTTTCCTCACCGCGTCAAGCGCAGATTGCGAGGCCATGTACTTAAAGGTCTCGCGGTCGGTCGAAAAGATTTTTCTGAACGCCTCCGTTTTTTCCTTCGTCGCGACGGCAATCCAGACGGTGCCGACCGGTTTTTCGGGCGTCCCGCCATCGGGCCCGGCAATGCCGGTCAATGCGACGGCAACATCGGCATTCGCGGTCGCGAGTGCGCCTTCGGCCATGGCTTTCGCCACCTCGCGGCTCACCGCGCCCTTTTCTAGAATGAGCGTCGCATCGACCCCGAGTTCCTCCACCTTTGCGAGGTTGGAATAAGTCACCCAACCGCGATAGTAAACGGCGGACGCGCCGGGAACATTGGTCAAGCGGTGCGCGACAAGTCCGCCCGTGCACGATTCGGCCGTGGCGATTTTCAGTCCCTTCGCGGTCGCGAGCGTGATCACGGTCGACTCCATCGACTGCGTGCCCTCGGCGTAGATCGCGTCGCCGATTTTCTCGCGGATGATGACAGCGGCTTTGTCGAGCGCGGCCGCATCGTGGGTGATCAAACGGAAATCCACCTCGCCTGCGCGGGCGCAGTAGCCGAATTCAAACTCGCCGAGGTCCTTGAGCACCGGCTCCAGCATGTCCTGCACGCGCGATTCTCCCACCGCGACGATGCGCCAGATGCGTTCGTAAACGGGCGGCCGCTTCAGCGCGGCGAGCTTGTCGCGCAGCCACGGCTCCACCTTGTTCTTCCACATCGGCTTCAACTCGCGGGGCGGCCCCGGCAGCAGCACGACCGCCTTGCCGCCGTCCTCGATGATCAGGCCGGGCGCGGTGCCGAAATCATTCTTCAGCACGATCGCCCCTTCCGGCACCATCGCCTGATTTTTATTCAGGTCGGAAATAATGACGTGACGCGTGGACAGATACGCGCGGATTTCCTGAAAAATCGTGTCGTGATAAATCAGCGTCCGCTGGAAAAGTTCCGCCGCCACATCGCGCGTGATGTCGTCCGAAGTGGGCCCGAGTCCGCCTGTCACAATCACGAGATCCGCGCGCTGTACCGCCTCCGCCAGCGCGGTGCGAATCGCCGCCCCGTCGGGTACGGTCACCTGCCGCTCCACGCGCAACCCGAAGCTGAAAAGCTCCTGCGCGAGGTAGGTCAGATGCGTGTTCGTGACGTGGCCGAGCAACAGCTCGCTGCCGGTGTTGAGGACTTCAATTTTCACAGGAGGGGAGTTTCTCGCAGAGCCAGTCGGGACGCAAAGTTTTTATTGCTTGTCGCGCTCGCGCCAGCCCTTGCGGAGGGAGAGATAGGTGCGCAGGAAGACCAGATTGCGGCCGAGGAAACCGGCCACGAGACAGGCCGCGACGACGATCAGCAGAAACACAGCGGCGTAGAAAGAGAGCGCCACCGCGAGCTTCGCGAGGAGGAGTCCCGCACCAAAACCAAGCCCGAGCCAGATCCCGATTTTCAGCCAGCGCATGGGATAGTTTCTCGCAGAGTGGACTGGGAATCAACGGAATTGTTTCTCGCAAAGCTCGCTAAGTCGCATGGCTATTTCGTTTGCTTCAAGAGATCTTCGGATAGCTTTTGCACCGGGTCGAACCCGTGCTTCTTTTTCAACGTCGCGACAACTGTGTCAAGATACCCGCGATCGTAGGCGACATTCGGGCCGGGTATACATCCATGAAACACTATCGTGATGCCGTACTGTTTTTTTGCTTCTGCCGGCAGTGTGACATCCTCTGGTCTCGGTAAGCCGACAATCTCGTACTTGTAGAGCCCTTTTTCCATATCCTTCCGCGCGGCAGACTCTCCCGCTTTGTATTGGGCTACCTCGTCGGGTTTGGCGATATCCGTAGGAACAGCCGCGTGAGCGCAGAACAGGGAAGCCGTTAATAGTACGAGGATGATGGCCCATTTCATCTGGGCAGGGTGCCAAGCGGGCATGGAAATGCAATGGCGCATCCAGTGGTACTCCGGCGCGTTCTCATCGATGATTTCAAGCTGGAACTCGGACTGTAGGGCGGGACGGTGTCCCGCCGCTACTGGGTGCAGCGTCACGCTGCCGCCCTTGGCGAGCTCTGCGAGAAATAATTCGGCTACAGAACGTTCTTGATGCAGGTGTGTTCGCCGAGGGCGCCACAGCAGTTCTTGAACTTCTTCTTCGGGTCGAGTGGACACGGGTCGTTGCGGCCCAGCTTCGGGCCGGTACGACGCACGGGCAACGGCGCTGATTCCACCGGGGCTTCAGGCGCGGCGGCCTCGTTCGGGTTGTGACCGGCTTGCGGTTGGGCGATGCCGGGCATGCCCTGCAGGCCGGGGACGCCCGCCATGCCGCTCGCGCTGCCCGCGTTGGCATCGGAGATGAAACGCTGCGGCAAGGCCGAGAGGAACCGTTCGAACGCGACGATGCTCGACGTGGAGCGGAAGACACCCGTCACGATATCGGATTTGATGTGACCCATCATTTCCTCAAACATGTTGAAGGCTTCCTGCTTGTACTCGATCAGCGGGTCCTTCTGGCCGATGGCGCGCAGATGGATGCTGCCGCGCAGGCCGTCCATCGCGTAGAGATGTTCCTGCCATGTGCGATCGATTGCGCCGAGGATGATGTACCGCTCGAGCACTTGCACGGCGGCGGCTTCCTCGAAGCGCACCTTCAGATCGTACGCCGCCTTGACCTTCTCCATCGTCTGCTTCGCGATGGTCTTCGGGTCGGCATTGAAATCGAGATCGGTCTTGCGCAGGCCGAGGGGGAACGTCGTGTTCAACCACGTCACATAGCTGTCGTGATCCGCGTCGCCGCCGGTCAGGCGGCCTTCCGCCTCGATGCCGATGACTTCCTCGACCACGTCGAAGATTTCCTGTCGTGGGTTCTCGGTGAAGAGGATGTCATTGCGCCACGAGTAGATCACCTCGCGCTGCTGGTTCATCACGTCGTCGTACTGGAGCGTGTGTTTGCGGATCTGGTAATTGCGCTCTTCCACGCGCTTTTGCGCCGTCTCGACCGACTTGTTGAGCCACGGATGCTGCAACTCCTCGTCGTCCTTCATCCCGAGCTTGGTCATCATGCTGCTGATGCGGCGCGAATCGCCGAAGTTGCGCATGAGATCGTCTTCAAAGGAGATGTAGAACTTCGACACGCCCGGATCGCCCTGGCGCGCGCAACGGCCGCGCAACTGGCGGTCAATGCGGCGGGCTTCGTGGCGTTCCGTGCCGACGACGTAGAGGCCGCCGACTTCCTTCACGCCGGGTCCGAGCTTAATGTCGGTACCGCGACCCGCCATGTTCGTGGCGATCGTGATCGCACTCTTTTGTCCGGCGCGAGCCACGATTTCCGCTTCCTGCTGGTGAAACTTCGCATTCAGCACGTTGTGGACGATGCCTTCGCGCTTGAGCATGCGCGAGAGCAGCTCCGAGCTTTCCACCGAGACCGTGCCCACGAGGCAGGGCTGACCCTTCGCGTAAGCTTCCTTGATGTCGCGCACGATGGCGTTGTATTTCTCGCGGCGCGTCTTGTAGATGCTGTCGCAGATGTCGACGCGGGCGACGTTGCGATTGGTCGGAATCACCACCACGCCGAGTTTGTAAATGTCGTGGAATTCGTTCGCCTCGGTCTCCGCCGTACCGGTCATGCCGCCCAACTTCTCGTACAGGCGGAAGTAATTCTGGATCGTGATCGTCGCCAGCGTCTGCGTCTCGCGATCGATCTGCACGCCTTCCTTCGCCTCCACGGCCTGGTGCAAGCCATCGCTCCAGCGGCGGCCCGGCATCAGGCGGCCCGTGTATTCGTCGACGATGATGACCTTGTTTTCCTGCACGACGTACTGCACGTCTTTTTCAAACACGCAATAGGCGCGGAGCAATTGGGAAATATTGTGGATGCGCTCGCTCGCCTCGTCGTACTTCTGCTGAGCGACCTGCTTGCGCTTTTCCTTTTCCTCGCGGGAGAGGGAGTCGTCCTGTTCGACGTCGTGGAAAATCGTGATCAGATCCGGCAACACGAACGCGTTCGGATCATTCGGATTCAGGAACGCGCGACCCCGCTCGCTCAGGTCGGACTCGCTGCTCTTCTCATCCATCGTGAAGAGTGCCTCGTCCTTCATCTTGTAGAGTTCCAAGCGGCGCATGTCCTGATATAGCACCAGCTCCGCATCATCCATCGCGCGGCGATTGTCCGGATCTTCCAGCAACTTCAAAAGCTGCTTGTTGCGCGGCATCGAGAGCTTGATCTTGAACATCAGCCGGCCCGCTTCTTCCATCTTGCCCGCGTCGAGAAATTCCTTGGCTTCGCCCGCCCACCGATTGCACTCCAGATTCTGCGCCTGCACGAGACGCTCGATCAGCGGCTTGAACTTGTCGTACTGGTGCGAGGAAACCGTGGCCGGACCGGAAATAATGAGCGGCGTCCGCGCTTCGTCGATCAGGATGCTATCCACTTCGTCGACCAGGGCGAAGGTGTGGCCGCGCTGGACGAGTTCTTCCTTCGTCGTCGCCATGCCGTTGTCGCGGAGATAATCGAAACCGAACTCACTGTTCGTGCCGTACGTGATGTCGCAGTTGTACTGCTCGCGGCGCACCTGCGGCGATTGATCGTGCTGGATGCAGCCGACCGTCAGGCCGAGGAACTTGTGCACTTCGCCCACCCACTCGCTATCACGCGCGGCGAGGTAATCATTCACCGTGATGACGTGCACGCCCTTGCCCGACAGCGCGTTCAAATAACACGGCAACGTCGCGACGAGCGTTTTACCTTCGCCCGTGGCCATTTCCGAAATCTTGCCCTGATGCAGAACGATACCGCCGATCAGCTGCACATCGAACGGGATCATTTCCCAATTCAGATTCTGACCGCGCACTTGAATCACCCGCTTGGCTTCGGTGAAGCGACGGCAGGCGTTTTTCACGACCGCAAACGCCTCTGGCAACAGATCATCCAGCGTCTCGCCCTTTTGCAAGCGGTCGCGGAATTCCTGCGTCTTGGCGATGAGCCGCTCGTCGGAATAGGTGCGATAGAGTTCTTCGAGTTCGTTGATCTTGGCCACAACAGGACGCAGGCGCGCGACCTCGCGCTGGTTCTTCGTGCCGATAACCTTCTTGATGAGCCAATTAATCATAGGGGTAAAAGGAAAGAGTTGAGTATCGCCGTCTGCGCAGCCAATGCAACCCCAAACCAGCGGCAGGGCTGAGCCCTGCACCCGGTAGCTGGCGCGCATGGCGCGCCGCAGATTGGAGGCCGCGAGTTTTTAGTCATTTTAAACCATCCCACATGATCCTTCGACAAGCTCAGGATGACCAGCGTGACGCTGGACCCAATAGGATGTATCCCGCGTCAGCCGTACCGGATGTAACGTCACGTTGCTCGACAAGCTCAGGATGACGGGTTGGGGAAGTAACCTCAAAATCGTAGTGAAGAGTTCTGGAGAGAGCGGAAAGTTACCGCCAGATATTACTTTCATTCCACGTCATCCTGAGCTTGTCGAAGGATCATGTGGGATGGTTGTTGATTCATCGCCTAGAGGAGATCTTCACCTTCCCCCCCCAAATGCACCATTGCCTCTCCTCCCCAAACCGCGCTAGGGTGCTCGCCCCCTATGAGCAAACCCGTCTGTCCGTCCTGTGAAATGCCCGATGTCCTCGACCACCCCGACCACTGGGAATGCATGACCTGCGGACACGAATGGCCCCGCGAACCCGAGCCCGCCGCCGCCCGCGTCGTCAAGGACGCCCACGGCACCGTCCTCGCCGACGGCGACATCGTCGCCCTCATCAAGGACCTGAAATTAAAGGGCTCCTCCCAAGTCATCAAAGGCGGCACCAAGACCAAGGGCATCAAACTCGTCGACGGCGACCACGAAATCTCCTGCAAGATCGACGGCACCCCCATCGGCCTCAAAGCCTGCTTCGTGAAGAAGGTGTGAGCTCGCCTGCCTCTAAGTAAGGCGGCCAAGGCTATCGAATAAAGCAATTCGTGCTAAATTGCTGGCCATGGATCGCCTTACTCCTGAGAAACGCAGTTGGCTAATGAGACAAGTTAAGGGGCGTGATACTACCCCTGAGTTGATGGTACGCCGCATTGCTTTCAATTTAGGTTTTCGTTATCGTCTTAATGACTCGAAATTGCCTGGAAAGCCCGATTTGGTTTTTGCGAGACTTCAAAAGATTATCTTTGTTCACGGTTGCTTTTGGCATGGCCATAACGGGTGTCGCTATGGCAAGCTTCCAAAAAGTAAGATCGATTTTTGGAAAAAGAAGATCACCGTTAATCAAAAGAGAGATCGAAAAGTTCTTAGGCAGTTGAAAACCATGAAATGGACCACTTTGGTCGTTTGGCAATGCGAACTGAAACAACCAAAAAAACTCGTGAGGAAAATTCATGATTTCCTTAAGAAAAGTCAATAAACGACCAATCGGTATAGATCTCTTTGCTGGAGCTGGAGGCCTATCTTTAGGGTTTGAGCAAGCCGGTTTTGACATTGCTGCTGCTATAGAGATCGATCCTGTTCACTGCGCTACTCACGAGTATAATTTTCCTAACACTGCAATTATTTGTGCGAGTGTAACAGATGTAACCGGGGACGAAATTCGGCGCCGTGCCGGCCTTCAGGGAAGTGATATTGATGTCGTTTTCGGTGGCCCACCGTGCCAAGGCTTCTCAATGATCGGCAAGAGGACTCTTGACGATCCTCGTAATAGTCTTGTTTTTCACTTTGTGCGGATTATTCGAGAGCTAAAACCAAAATATTGCGTTTTCGAGAATGTCAAAGGGTTGACGCTCGGATTGCATTCGAAGTTCTTAAATGAATTGATAGAGGAATTGCAAAAGGCCGATTACAAAGTTCACTTGCCTTACCGTGTCTTGAATGCTGCGGACATCGGTGTTCCACAAGATAGGCGACGACTTTTTCTTTTAGCTGCACGGACAGATATGTGCTTGCCGGTTTATCCTGAGCCGAACCGGCCCAAAACTACAGTATGGGATGCTATAGGAGATCTTCCGGATGCGGATAAGTTCGATGCGCTAAATTATCAAGACTCAATTTCTACTCGATGGACATCGCGAAGCTTATACGCAAAGCAATTACGCGAAATGCAAATTGACCCTACGGATTTCAGTTATACTCGTGATTTTGATAGAAACATCCTTTCGTCCAGTCTTCGTACTAAGCATACGGAATTATCGAAACAGCGTTTTCTAAACACAAAAGCAGGGGAAACCGAGGCCATCAGTCGCTTTCATAAACTGGCCCCATTGGGTGTATGCAATACACTGCGAGCCGGAACGGACAGTGCACGAGGGGCCTTTACCTCTCCTCGCCCGATACATCCGTATTTACCCAGAGTCATTACGGTTCGGGAGGCTGCAAGATTACATTCTTATCCCGATTGGTTTCGTTTTCACGCCACAAAATGGCACGGATTTCGACAAGTGGGAAATAGCGTCCCTCCGCTATTAGGCAGGGCCGTAGCTGCTGAAATCATGAAAGCATTGCATGTGCGTCCCAAGAAGCCAACAACAGTAATTGGTCTAGGCGATGTTAAATTACTAACATTCGACATGCATACCGCTTCTCGATACTTTGACGTTCGTTCCGATGTTATCGCTCAACGCCTGCGTAAGCCGCTGCGGAGAAAGTCGTCTTATAACGATAAGGATGCGCTATGGCTAATCCCATAATTTCTACTGACGAACAACTGAATCGATACCAAGCGATCATTGCCGATGTCTTCAAAAAACATTACAAGAATGGGAGTTTGATCGTAGAATTTCCACGTGATGAATTAGTCTCGATCGCTCAATTGCTTAATATTAAAGTTCCTAAAAATGTTGGCGACATAGTTTACTCTTTTCGGTACCGGAATGAGCTTCCCCAGAGTATCCGGTGTACCGCAAAGAACGGGTACGAATGGATCATAAAGGGAAAAGGGACTGCTCTTTATGAGTTTAGGCAGGTAAAAATTGGGCGAATCATTCCGAGAGCCGAACTCTTAACAGTCAAAATACCCGATGCTACACCTGAAATTATTGCTACCTACGCACAAAGTGACGAACAAGCTCTTTTAGCCAAAGTTCGGTACAATAGGCTGGTTGATATTTTTTTAGGTATTACAGCCTACTCCTTGCAAAATCATCTGCGGACTACGGTAAAAAATGTTGGACAAATTGAAATCGATGAAGTTTATGTCGGCTTGGACAAATACGGACGCCAATTTGTAGTTCCCGTACAAGCTAAGGGAGGAAAAGATAAGCATGGAATTGTTCAGACCCAACAAGATATAGCTTGTTGTAATGAAAAATACCCTCAATTGCTCTGTCGCCCAATTTCCGCGCAATTTATGGACGATAACAGAATTGCCATGTTCGAACTTACCGCCGCCGGAGACGAAATCAAAGTAGTCGATGAAAGGCATTACCAATTGGTTCCCTCAGATCAAATAACCGCGACGGATCTTAAGAGCTATAGTTCACGTTCAATCTAGAAGGCTCGCGTATCGTTTCATTCACCTTACAGGTCATCTAGCCCAAACCCCCTTTTCCCGGCCCCAGCGCGAAATATGTCGCACACGCAGCCAACCTAGCTCACCTAAGACAAACGCTGCGGGCGATTCTGTGCTTAACTAGGCACATGATTCGCCCGCTTCTTCCTTTGACTCCTCCGGCCCGGTACGGGTATGACGACATGCCCTGCGACACTCAACAGAGGCGGTTGATCCTCGTAGCGCATTGTCGACGATCTTTTTTTTCGGATCGTCCCGCGCAGAATCAGCCTTGACCGGGGGCATCCTTGGTCGAAACTAGACACTCACCCTCATGACTTATCTTGCCGAACAGGTTGGGAGTGTGCTGCTGGCGGTGGCGCTGTTTCCGGTGCTGCTCTATTTGCCGGGCAAGATCCTGCTTTTTCGTTTCCCCTTCCTGCGACCGCTTTTTCCCGAAGCCCTCGGCGCGGAACTCCTCCTCTCCATGGCGGTGGCCCCGATCACGCTTTATCTCCTGCAACGCTTCGCCGGGCCGACCTTCGCTACGCTGATTTTGGTGGGTCTCTACATTGCGTTTCTGCCGCACCGGCTGCCCGTGGTTTCGCCGGAAACGCCACCGGTCCCCCGGCGCAATCATCGCCCCTACCTGATCGCCGCGCTGGCGTGGCTGGCGCTGGTGATCGTGATGAATGTGGATCTGCCGTGCGGCAATCGACTCTACGCCGCGACGACGGCGTTCGACTGGTCGAAGCATGTGATGGTGACGGACGCCATCGCGCGCGACGGGATTCCGCCCGCCAATCCCGCCTTCCATCCGGGCGAGACGATGCCGCTCTGCTACTACTACCTGTGGCATAACGTCTGCGCGTTCTTCACGGTGGGCAGCTGGATTTCACCCCGCGCGTCGGTGCTGGCGAGTGTCTTCTGGGCCGGGGTGGCGCTCTTCGCGGTGCTGCATCAATTCCTCTCGCTGCTCTATCCGCCGGACCCCACGCGGCACTCGTCGCGCCGGTTGTCCCTCCTCTTGCTCCTCAGCATTGGGGGTCTCGCCTCGCTGCTGCTGGCCATTCGTGTCGCGTTGTACTTGTACAGCGGCGAACCGCTGCGACTCGATTTCCTCTCGGTGCTGCACACAGGTAGCGATCCGGTTTTCGGCTGGTTGAACACGTTGATCACGACCCCGCATCATGCTGCTGCGCTGGTGATCACGCTGACCGGCTTTCTGCTGCTCCGCACTGCGTCCGTCACGGAGCTCCGCTCGCGCCGGTTGCCCATCCTGCTTGCGGGATTGGCCTTCGCCTCCGCCGCCGGGATGTCCCTCTGGATCGGCATGGTCGCGGCTGCCATCGCGGTGGTCTGGCTGGTATTTCTCCTCACGCGCGGCGATCTTCGCGAGATCGCCCTGTGGCTCGGCGCGGGAGCAGTTGCGGCGCTCGCGATCCTGCCGCTCTTTCTCGAACTGAATCATGCGAGTCAACTGACCGAGGCCCCGCTCGGCTTCCACATTCGCGGATTCACCTTCACCCATGCGCTCAGTGAACCGTGGAAGTCGCTGATCGATTTCCTCTGCCTGCCGCTGAACTACAGTATCGAGATCGGTTTCCCGCTGCTCGGCGCGTTGCTGATCTGGCGCGTGTGGGGCTTGAACGCCTCGCTGACGCCGCATGAACTTTTCCTGCGCGTGATGTTCTGGACGAGCCTGATTCTCGTGTCGTTCGTGGCCTCGACGGTGCGGCATAATGACTTCGGCTGGCGCGGCATTCTCTTCGCCCAAGCCGTGTGCGTGCTCTGGTGCTGGCCGCTCTTCCTCTCGCTGTTCCCGGCCTTGACCGGGGCGCAATCGACCCTGTGCGCACGCGCCGCGATTCGCTTTCCACGCCTGTGGAAGATCACACTCTTCGCGCTCGGTTTCGGCTTTCTCTCCGCCGTGATCGACACGCTGATGGTGCGCTGCGCGAACGCGCTGCTGGATTGTCCGAAGCTGGTGACCGATGCGCCCTACTCGAGTCTCGCCTTGCCGGATGATCACCACACTGCCGAGCGACTCGCCGCCTATCGCGAGGGGTACAACTGGCTGCGGCAGCACACGCCGCGCCCGGCCCGCATCGCGCTGAATCCGGATCATCACGTGGAAGCGCCGTTCTTCCTCTACGCGAACCGTCAGGCGATCGTGGCGGACTTGTACAACAGCACGATGTTCGGCATTCGCCGCGCGAATTACGAGGGATTGCTCGCGCGCTTGAAACCGCTCTTTGCTGCCAAACCGCCGCTCTGGGTCGATGTGCGCGCCACGCTCGCTCCCCTCGGCGCGGATTATCTCGTCCTGCGCTCGGATGATCCCGCGTGGAATCACTCCTCCGATTGGCCCACGCCTCTCTACCACAACGCGCATCTCGCCGTGTACGACTTGGGGGCACTGCCTCCCACCCCCCGCCAAAGGGAATGATTCCCTTTGGAAACCTCGCATTGGGCCGGATTCGCCTTTTACGCAGACGTAAAAGAGCGAATCCGGCCCAAGTGAATTTCAAACGTAAATCTTTACCATTTGCAGAGGTTCTGGGAACAGAGATCCCAAGCCTCGATGAAGGAGTGAACTCTTTGAGGAAAACTTGTGCTTTGGCGGATTGGTTCTTTTGCGTCTGCGCAAAAAAAGAGGATTCTCAAGGCCAGCGTGACGCGGGACCCCGCTTGTTGCTGAAAGGATATTCAGTTCCGGCGTCAGCGTATCTGGATGCAGCGCCCCCATTAAGCCATCGCGGCGCGATGGGCGGCACCGATGAGCGCGGTCTTGGAATTCAAGATTACTTTTACCGGCATTTTTTCCAGAATCGGGCGCATCCGACCTTTCGCCAGGAACGCATTCAAGAAGAGCGGTTCTTGCAGTTTGGAAAGGATGCGAGGCGCGATGCCGCCGCCGATGTAGAGACCGCCCGTGGACATGATCGTCAGCGCGAGATTCCCGGCTTTCACACCGTAGTAGGTGACGAACAGATCCAGCGCCTGTTCACAGACCGGATCTTTTTTCGTCAGTGCCGTCTGCGTGATGACTGCGGCCGGATCGTTGGCCTGCATTTCCTCACCGAGCCAGCATGGTTCCGCCACGCCGCTACGTTGGCGGAGAAATTCGTAGATATTAACCTGACCCTGGCCCGAGAGCAGTCGTTCCCAGCTCACGTGGCCGAATTTTTTATGCAGATGCAGGAAGAGTTCCGTATCCAGTTCGCTGGTCGGCGAGAAATCCACGTGACCACCCTCGCAGGCGAACGGGCGGTGGTCCATACCCACCCAGTAGAGACCCGCCTCGCCGAGGCCGGTCCCGGCGGAGATCAGCGCCATGTTGCCGACCGCGCCCTTTTGGCCGACCTGCAACGTGCAGAGTTCATTGGGGCCGAGGACCTTGATGCCGCTCGCGTTGGCTTCCAGATCGTTGATCAGCAGGGCGGGTGCGCCATCGAGTTGCGCGGAGAGCGCATTGGACTCCACCACCCAGGGCAGGTTCGTGGTATGGCACACGCCATTGATCACCGGGCCCGCGATGCCGAAGCAGGCACGCAGGATGTCCCAGTTTTTACCCTCGAGAAATTTCGCGACAATCTCGCTCAGACTGGAAAAGTCGCGGCTGTGAAAGGTCTCCTGCGCGACGAGCTGCAGCATGCCGCTGGAGCGGTCATAGCCGGCGAGATTGACCTTCGTTCCACCAATATCGCCCGCGAGAATCATTGAAGTGCGTCCTGAGAGAAAAGACTGAGGTAAGGGAAAAAGTTATTCGAGCCAGTTGAGCAGGTTCCAGTTGTTCACGACCATCACGAAGATGCCGAGGCCCACCAAAAAGACGACCAGAAGGCCGACGGCGCCCGCGCCCAACAGGACCAGCCGCGTGTTCAAATCCAGCGGTTCTTTCTCCGGATCATTATCAATCGCAGGGGTGGCGACGGGAAGAGGATTGCTCATAGGGTTGAGTTCAAACTGGCTCAAGCGCGGGGAAATTCAAGAGGAAATGGACGTAACAGAAAATCGAATAAGCCATGGGAATCAAATCACGGTTTTCTAATAATGGATTTGGAAAAAATCTGGTGTCGGCGCGGCCCTATTTATGAGTTGTCGCAGTGAAATTGCTGCCCTAGAAAGAATGTTTACTCACGCAACCCCTATCTTTTGTTATGAGCCATCGCCTTCTCTCCTGTTTGGGAGCCGCCCTCTGCCTGCTGGCTGGACTGAGCCCGATTTTCGCGCAAACGGACGCCGTGCCAGTAGCCGCTCCAGTTCCGGCCCTCGTGCCGAGCCGGGAATTCGTCATCGTCAGTGGTGGCCCCGCATTGCGTACCTTCGAGCGCGACAAGCGGGCCTCGCACGACAAGTACTGGGGCAATTTCATCGACGCGGCACTGCTTCGCTTCAAGCAACTGCAGTCGCAACTGCAGCCCGGCGAGAAAATCACTTGGCTCGTCTACCGTCCCGGCTACCGGCAGCGCGGCGCGGAAATGGTGGCCGACTTGCTCGACGAAGTCATGGCGCGCGCCAACAAGGCCGACGTCAATCTCCTCTGGTTCGATCGCGCGCCGCAGGTGGTCAATTATCTCAACCGGGGCAAGGACCGCAAGACCACGCCTGTTGTCGTGTTCGAATATTTCGGCCACTCCAACAAGGCGTGTTTCCTCTTTGATTACAGTAACGACATCGATGGCATGTCGGTCGATTACCTGCACGTGCGCGATCTTTCCGATATTAGCCAAAATGCCCTGGCCAGTGACGCCACGTCCAAAAGCTGGGGTTGCCATTCGGGCGAGCTCTTCAGTGCGTCGTGGAAAAAGCGTTTTGGCACGCCGATGGAAGGCGCGATTGGAAAAACCGATTACTCGCGTGGCGGATTGCCATTTCTCTCCAGTGAGGGAGGCCGTTGGAACCAATGAAAAATTTCTTTGTGACTACTTCGTTTGTAAAATGGAGCGGCGCGCTGCTCTTGGCGGCACTCTTGCCGCTCAGTGGCCTGGCGCAGAATAACGGGGCGATCATCCAGGAGACGGCTCCCGCTCCGGCGACGACGTCTACTCCTGCGGAAACGCCCGGCGAAACCCCGAGCGCTGCCCCCGCAGCAGCGGAGAGTACCCCCGCTCCCGCTCCGGCAGCGACCACGGAATCCACCGCTCCTGCCGCGCGGCCCGTCACGCCAACTCCGGCTCCCGCTGCCCCGGTGGCACGACCGGTGACAGTGACCGTTCCCGCACAGCGGGCCGTACCTGTGGTCTTGAATCAGGCGCCCCCCACCAAACGTTTTAGCGATGGGGTTACCTACGTCGGTCATCGTTACTTCGAGGAAAAGGGTGGCGGCTGGGGTTGGATCAAGAAAGACGGCGACTCGTGGGGTTCCGCCAAATGGGTGGCGATTCAGGAAGATCCGTTGCGCGGCATTCTCGTTCCCTCCCGTAAAATGGGCAGCCGTTCTGCGGACCAAGATTACGAATATAAACTGACCGGCTATTTTTCTGAAAAAGTCGCGTACGATCCGCACCTCGACGAAACCATGCCCGTCTTCGTCCTCGAGAGCTACCAGAGCCTCGGTCAAGCCAAACCGCTTGATCGCAAACCGGGTCCGCCCATGCGCTTCACCCGTTCCAAGCGCAGCCGCTCGTCCTCGCGCGAGGACCGGCCTGTACCCAGCCCGGACGGAGACTCGTTCTAGTTCGGAATACGATCATGAATCTTCGTCCGCTTGACTGGCTCGGCTGGCTGCTGGCCATTGCCCTCTGCGTGGGATTTTTTCTGCCCTGGCTGAAAATGCCTTACCGCAAGGACGCCCCGCGCGGTCAGAATGCCGCGACGCTCGTAAAGCGCCTGACCACTGATTCGGACCGTCAAGTTTGGCAGGAGTACTTTGCCATCACCCCGGAAGAATGGCAGCGTGCGTTGCAGAACGCGGGCATGGGTGTTTCCGGCGTGGAAATTCCCCGCGCGTTTCAACGCGGGGGACATCGCCTTGATGCCGCGATGGTGAGCGCCTCCGGGCTGCTCGGCGAGGAACGGCAGTCGGACCGCGCCATGCTCGTGCTGGCGTTCCCCGTGCTGGCGATTCTCTCGGCGGCTTTCATTACGCTCGTGACGAATAAACTGGGGTTACTATTGCCCCTGCTGGCGGACGCGGCGCTCTATGGTCTGACGCGCTACCAATTGAATACGACCTCGCTTGAGCGGCTGGCGATGTCGATGGATCTGGGGCTCGGCCTGTGGATGTCGCTCTATGCGCTGCTCGGCCTGATCGTGGTGCTCCTCTTGCGCTTGCTGCTCCCGGCCTACACGCGACTCTGATTTTATGCTTTCACTTGCTACCATGACGAATTGCCCCGGGGTCGCTTCGTGAGCGATACTCCCCGGCCCCGTTCCTCTTTTCGCGCTGTCCTGTGCGAACCGAATTTCTTTCGCCTCTGGCTGGGTCAAATCATCAGCTCCATTGGCGACCGCTTTTATCAATTCGCCCTGCTCAGCGTCGTGCTGGGTATCCACCAGAGCATGGGTGTGGGCAAGGAAAGCGCGCGCGTGATCTTCGCCGGGATGTTGCCCGGTCTCATTTTTGCTCCTTGGTATGGATGGGCGGTCGATCGTTTTTGCCGCCGTTCGGTCATGATCTTCACCGATCTCGTTCGCGCCGCGCTGTGCCTGTTGCTCATTTATCTTTGGTACGGCGGACATCATCAAGTCTGGATTTACACGGTCGTCTTTTTCATGGGTGCGATGAACGGCCTGTTCATTCCCGCGCGACAGGCTGCCTTGCCGCAGCTCATCCGCGATGGCCGCTTGATCACGGCCAATGCGCTCATCGCGCTCATCGGCGTGATCGCCAGTCTCGTTGGTTCGGTCTTTGCGGGCATGACCGTCTCCATCTTCGGCGCGCGCAGCAGCTTTTATATTACTGCTGCCGGATTCATCGCTTCCGCTTGGTTCATCTTTCGCATTGATTCTCCGCTTCGGCCCGATCCGCACCCCACGGGCGAACCGATTCAGCAAAACTGGAAAGAGCTCACGGCGGGCTGGAACTTGCTGCGCCGAACCCCGGAGTTGCTCGGGCTGGTCCTGCTCAACGGGTTGTTTGCCTTCACCAGTGGCGTGTTTCTAATCACCGTGCTCGAGCACACCGTCCGCTCCGTCGATCTCACATTGGTGCAGCAGATGACCGATTGGCTTGTCGCGGTGCTCACGCCCATTTCGCCGAAGCCGCCGCGCTTTGACAACATGATGGTGCTCGGCTTCGGTGTCCTCTTCGCCTGTGTGGGAATTGGGCTGAGTCTCGGCGTCTGGTTTTGTGGCAAATCGAAACGCTGGTCGCACCTGAAGGGGCTTCCCTACTTTGGACTGCTGTTACTTGGCGTCGGCATGGTCGGCTTTGCGCATCTCACGACCTATGGCCCGGCCTTGATCGGCTGCCTCGGGCTCGGTTTTCTCGCCGCGATCATCGCCATCCCGATCGACGCCCGGCTGCAGCATGAAGTCGGTGATTTGCACCGGGGCCGGGTTTTCGCCCTGCGCAATATGGTGACGACCCTTTCCTTCCTCATCGCGCTCGGGATCAATCTGGATGGTCGCCTGCTGCAATGGCGCGGCGCGACGCAGGTGATTCAGGATCTCGGCATCACCGTCACTATTGCCGGAGCGATACTCGCATTTCTGCAGGGACGTTATCTGTTCACGCGCTGGTCCTCGGAAAAGAAGGACGTGGCTGAGGTGGAAGTGCCGAAGTCCTAGTGGAGCGCTTCAGATGAAATGACGGTTGCGAGTGCGTTGTTGTATGGCGCCGAGGCGCGATGCAATCGCGCCCTACAAAAAGACATTCCGCTTGCGCAACCCATGACCTCACGAGCTAGCGGCTGGGTCCAGCGTCACACGGGCTCTTCGACAATGGGATTGGCGAGTGTGCCGATCTTCTCAATCTCCACTTCTACCTTGTCACCGGGTTGGAGATACACTTTCGGGTCGCGGCTCATGCCGACGCCCGACGGTGTACCGGTCAGGATGACCGTGCGCGGCGCGAGCGTCGTGCTGCCACTAAGGAATTCAATGAGCGTCGCCACATTAAAAATCATGTCATTGGTGCGGCTCGACTGCATCGTCTGGCCGTTCAGTCGCGTGGAAATGGCGAGGTCGTTCGGGTTGGAGATTTCATCCGGCGTGACGAGGCACGGCCCGAGCGGGCAGAACGTATCGAACGTCTTCGCGCGGCACCATTGTCCGCCACTCCATTTGATCTGCCAGTCGCGGGCGCTGACGTCATTGGCGGCCGTGTACCCGATCACATACTTCAGCGCGTCCTCCCGCTTCACATTCTTGCATTGGTAACCGATCACCACGGCCAGTTCGCACTCGTAGTCGACCCGGTCGCTGCGCAAGGAGCGGGGGAGTTCAATCGGCGCATTCGGGTCCTGTACCGCTGTCGGTGCTTTCAGGAAAACGATGGGGTGTTCCGGGATGGTCGCCTTGGTCTCTTCCGCATGGGCGCGGTAATTGAGTCCGATGCAATAAATGGCCGAAGGTTCCACCGGCGCAAGCAGGGCGCTGGGAACGACTCGTTCGTTCGTAATGCGGCGGTCGCCATAGTAGGGATCGCCGCCGAGGGCGAAGAAATCCTTGCCGTTGTCGGAAGTGGTGAGTCGTATCTGATGTTGCTCGTCGCGAACACGGTAAATCTTCATGGATTAACAAGTCTCCCTTACCGCCAAAATAGCACAGGGATCTTGCGTTTTGCCATGCATTTTCTTGAGGATCGCCAGTCTAGGCGCGTGGGGCGGGTCCAATAAGACTTGCAGTGAGAGCGGGTCTGGCCTTTTCTCTTTCTGTTTACCACGACCTATGAGCCAACTGCCACGGATTGGAATCTATCTCGATACTTGGGACTTTGGAGGCATCGCGACTTTTTGCGAGAACCTGGCCAACGGTCTCGCCGCGCGCGGACATGAGGTGACGATCGTTCTGGGGCGCAATTTCAAGCAGAGCGACGACTCGGCCCGCGCCGCGTTTGACGAGATGAATGCGACCCGTTCGTTTGGACTCGAGATTCTGCACGTCAAAAACTGGGCGCGCCGCCAGCGGATGATTCGCGTGGTGGAGGCCATCCGCGCGCAAAAGTTCGACGTTCTCTTCATCAATAATTTCGACGCGTTGCTGGCAGCCTTCAACACGCTGGCGGCTTCCACGCGATTGATCAGCATCGGCCATGGCGACCACAGCCATTGCTATGCGCAGTTCCTCGCCACGCAATACTTCGTGCACCGCCACATCGCCATCTCTCGGGAAATCCTCTCGCGCTGCCGCGAACTCTGCCCGCCCTCTTATCGAGACAACGTGGTGCTCCTTCCGCATGGCGTGGCCAACCCGACCGTGAATCTCAATCGCTTTACCCGGGAGGGCGACGTGGGCCCGCTGCGCGTCTGCTTTTGCGGGCGTTTCGATTTCACGGATAAACGCCTGCAGGATCTGCCCACGGTGTGGCGCGCGTATCAACGGCGTGGCGGCACGGGACGGCTCACGCTCATTGGCGAGGGGGATGTGCGCCGCTGGCTGGAGGAGCAGTTCGCGAAGGAGATTGAATATGGCGAAGTGATTTTCACCGGTCGCCTCTCCGGTGCGGCGCTTTCCGAGGCGTTCGCCAATCAGGAGATTGTTTTGAGCCTTTCCAATTGGGAAGGGCTCGGTCTCGCCGCGATTGAAGCCGCTCTGCACGGGGCCTATCCGGTCTTGAGCGCGGTCCGGTCCGGTCATCGCGACATCGTGGATACGCTCGGTTTCGGCACGCTCTGCCCGGTCGGTGACACGGAAGCCTTTGCGGAGGCGTTGCGTCTCGCGGAGAATCAGCGGGTGCAACTGGCCACCAGCCGCATGGCGCGCGCGCATCTCGCCGCGCAGCAATATGGCATCGAACGGATGGTGACCGATTATTCCGCGCTCTCCGAAGCGGTGGTACTGGAACCGTTCCGCACGCCCGCGTTGCATCTGGGCGAGGTGCGCGGCACGCTCCGTTTACTGGAACGTTGGAAGGGAAATCTCTTTTTCAAGCTGAGTCGTCGTTTTCGCAAGATGCCATGAACACGGTCCTTGTCACCGGAGCAGGCAGTGGACTTGGCGCGGTGCTCGCCCAACGACTCGCGGTGAGCGGATTCGCCGTCGCGGTCCATTATCGTTCGAGTGCCAGCGGCGCGGCGAAAGTGGTTGCTGCCATCGAGAAAGCGGGTGGCCAAGCGCGCGCCTTCAAGGGGATCATCGATACCCGGCGCGGCGCGGCAGCCTTGGTGCAGAAGGTGACGAAATGGAGCGGCGGTTCGCTCGATGTCTTGATCAATAATGCCGGGGCGTATACCGGCGCGCGGGTCGAAAAACTGAGCGAGGCCGATTGGTTGGCGGGCTTCCACAGCACCGCGAGTGCCGCGCTGTTCACCACGCAAGCCGCGTTGCCGTTCCTGCGGAAATCGCGTCGCACCGGCGGCGCGCGCATCGTGAATCTCGGCGACGGCAATTGCGAACAGCTCACCGCCCGCACGCTCGCGCTCGGTTATCACGTGGGCAAGGTCGGCGTCGTTTTGTTGACCCGCTCCGTCGCGCAAGCGGAGGCGAAGCACGGGATCACTTGCAATGTGGTCTCGCCGGGGTTCCTCGAAACCAGTGTGGGGCTTCCGCCGAAAACGGAAATTCCTGCGGGCCGGTTCGGCACCGCGGCCGATATCTGGAACGCCGTGGAGTTTCTGCTGCGACCGGAATCATCCTACCTGACCGGCTCGAATCTCCGCGTGACCGGTGGCTGGGCAACGTGACGTTGCATCCAGTAACGCTTCGCCACGGGCAGAGTTCATTCTGCCGTTACAGCCTCCGGGCTCAACGAGCCCGGCTACAACGCTCGCGCGCGAAGTTGACTCCATATGTGAACTCAGGATGTAGCCGCCCTCGTTGAGGGCGGATTAAGGCTCCAGAAATTTCGGTTCACGGGGCGGGAGACCGCCAAGGGTTTTGAGGTCGGGTGGATTATTTTGGGTGTAGAAAGCTCCGTCGCCGCCAATGCGGAAGATGATGTAGCCTTTTGAAAAGGGATCGTCCTTCGAGAAATCCCACCACTTCTTCGGAGCGGGCATGCCCTCAACCACATTGCGGGTGACCATCCACACCGCGTTGCTGGAACGCGCATCCTTCTCGGAAATATTGGCAAAGCAGAAGGCGAGATGCTCGCGTTTCAAATCCTTGAGCGCGTTTACTTGAATGCCGGGTTTGCAAAAAAGCGAGAGGTCGCTCTCTTTGAAGACGCCGTGTTGCACGAGCCGCGTCACGTATTCGAGATTGGTTTTCACTCCGAGGTCGGCGGGGTACCAGATTCCGGCGGCGCCTTGCCCGGTTACGGAATAATCCACGTCGGCAGACTGGAACGCCGTGTAGATTTGCTTGGTGTTGCTCAGTGCGCGCAGGAGATGAGCCTTGGCGTAGGAGCCATGCGACACAGGAAGGGCGAAGAACAATAACGCGAAGACCACCCAGCCCAGCAGGATGAAATACCACCACCGATGTTTTTCGTAGCGATTTAGCTCCATAAGACCAGTTTCGATTTCAACTAATACGCATACGGGTTCGCGGGGGTGGGGACTTTCTGGACGGATTGGGCGTCGACTTCGGCCTGGATCTGGCCGAGGGTTTGGACGAAGCGGACGGGTCCGTCGAGTTCGATCCAGTCCATGTTCTTGAGGTCGGCAGGAATGTCGCCGTGGACCTTGATGCCCATGGGGGTGGTGTCGGCGGCGCAGCAGTACATGACGAGGCGGAGGATTTTGAACTCGGATTTGCCGACGCCGTAATATTGTCCGCGCAGGTGGAGGACGCGGCCCTGAAGCTTTTGCGCGGCGGCGGGCACGCCGGAAATGCTGATGAGGTCCACCACATCCATCGGGAGCGGCTTCGACGGGTCGGCCTCGGAGAGGGTTTGAAGCAGCTTCCTTTCCGCCTCCTCATCCAGGGCGCCGGTGTTCAGCGCGGTGGAGGTCGACTGAATCCCGCGCGCGGCGATCAGCTGTTCCGAGAAGGTCTTCGGTGCCGTGCCCGCTGCGAAGAAAAGAGGAAGAAGCAGGATCAGCCATTGGAGCCAGCCGTGACGCGTGGGGCGCGGTATAAAATAGCACAAATGCGCTACCGCCAAGAGGAGAAGGAGAATGCCCGCGATGGCGATGAGCGGTTGGAAGAGAGGATGAAGTAGCATTTTCGTGCGACCCGTCACCCACGTATGAATCATCACCATCCCCCAGGCGCTGAGCGTGGCGGGAGGCAGGGCGTAGCCCAGGATCGCGGTGAAGCGGTTGAGCGGCGCGGGCGTCGTGGAGGTGGATTCAATGGAAGCCATAGAACACGGTCAGCAGTAAGGTCGCCCCGGTGATCAAGGCCCACAAGGTGACGACGAACTTGCGTTGATACAGCGATTGGTAGAGCCAGAAAAGTTTCAGGTCGAAGAGCGGTCCGGCGACAAGAAAGGCGATCTTGGCCGCGACGCTGAACGAAGCGAACGTGGCGATGATGAACGCATCGGTGGTGCTGCACAGGCACAACACTTGGGCGAGACCGATCCCGGCGAGCGGACCGAAAAAGGTGCTCTGCCCGATGGGATCGAGGATCGCGCGATTGATGCCAGTGCTGAAGACGGCGGCGAAGCCCGCGCCGATGACGAGGAAAATCAGCACGCCGAGAAAGTCGCGGATCACGGTCGCGCAAAAGCGTTGCAGCGTGGGCAGTGGCGCGCCGAGGCGGAGGTTTACATTCACGAGTGCATCGGCCGCGCCTTCTGCTTCGCCGGTCAGCACTTCGGGCCGCAGCATTTTTTCCGGCCGCTGCTGGGTCAGCCAGATGCCGATGAAGAAAACCACCACGGTGCCGAAGCCGAGTCGCAGGCCGACCATGAGCCACGGGTCCTGGCTGCGAAACGCGAGCCAGGTGGAGAGCAGCGTGAGCGGGTTGAGGAGCGGGGTGGCGAGGAGGTACGTCGTGGCGATGGAGGTGGGGATGCCTTTGCGCACGAGTCGCGAGATGACGGGCATCGCGCCGCATTCACAGAGCGGGAAGAAGAATCCCGCCGCGATGGCGGCGAGCACGCCCTTGGCTTTCGATTTCGGCAGGAAGCGGCGCAGCAGTTGCGGCGGCAGGAAGAGATCGACGAGACCCGAGGCGATCGCGCCGAGGAGGAGGAAGGGCGCGCCTTCCAGAATGATCGCGAAGAAAGAAAGCGTCACATCGGGCAGGGAAAACCCGGTAAACCAGGACGCGGTGGTGGCGGCGGCGAGAAGCATGAGTTTAGACTGGGGAAAGTTTATCACGTTCGCGGGCGTTGCAAACGCAATTGTGGAAAGGGGTGAGCGCGAAAAAAAAGAGCGTCGACAAACGGCTACAAGAATCGACCGTCTCTGTTGGGTGTCGACGACGGTGTAGACCAAACCGGGAAATTTCAAATTTCAGATTGGAGATTTCAGAGGAGCCGAGGCCGTGCATGCCACGAGTTATAGCACGGAAACGCGCGGAGCGTTTGCGTTAGGTTGGCTACGTTTGCTAGGTGCGCGATATTTTGCCGCAGGAAGCGGCAAAAGTTCCAGGTACTGGGTTCTAAGTACGAAGTACGCTGGCGCGGGAGAGAAATTGGGGAGGGATGTTCACCCGTCTGTGAGCTTGCTCCCGCCGAAGCCAGAGTATTGCTGACGCGCTAAATGATATCGATGTAGGGCCAGAAGGGCTTGAGGAAGGCGAGGACCGGCATCTTGTAGGTGATGAGGAGTCCGGCCACCAAGGCAATGGTGGCGGCGACGGAAAGCCAGAACCACGCGAAGTTCGAAACGCTTTCGGAAGCGGAAGGGGTCGGAGCGGTCATAGGGTTATTCTATTAGAAGATCGGTCGTAGCTCAATCAAGATTAATAGTAAGATGGGGAAGACAGAAGAAGGGGAAGGTCCGCCGATTGGGTCGCGAAGCTACCCGCTGTGATTCGAATTCAAACTCCTCACTCTTGGCACCTGCGGTGCCAGCGGCGGTTCACCGAACCGCCCTACAGTTCGGATGCGTAACTCTGGGCACTATGCTTTAACCGGTGCTAAAGCAATTCCATCTGGCGCGGGCGGGGAGTGGCGCTGGTCGATCCGGTGCGGGCGGTGCGATGGTAGCTGAAGCGTTGGACCGGGGGACGGCTTGCGGCGGTGGCGGGCTGAGCGGGCGCGGGGAGTCCGGTCCCGGCGGTGTAGACGAGTTGACGTCCATTCCACGAGACGCAGCGGTCGGGGGTGAGCAGGGTCCAGCGGGTCTCGCCCCATTGCCGGGCGAGGGCGGGCGCGGCGAGTTCGACGACGTGGTGGCGCGGGTGGAAGGTGGCCATCTGCACGAGGCCGTGCGGCGTGTCCATCGGGGTGAACTGCACGGTGTGGACGAGGTGGCGTGTTTCCTTGTCGACTTCCTGCGCCAGGGCCAGGAGCCGGTTCACGTCGGGATCAAGGCGATCATTCAGGAGCCGCGATTGACCGTGGATGAGACGCCAGAGCACGCGATAAAGCAGCGGCCAGCGTTCCGAACTGCGGTGGCAGGCGGCGCGGCGGGCGAGGGCAATGAAGTCCTCGTTCCAGCGGGTGGGGGGTAATTCGGGGAAGAGGGTGACGCGGTCGCCGTCGGCGGACTCGATCCATTCGATGGAACTGGGGGCGGCGCTTTGCTGGAGAAGATAGGCGGCGGCCACCTGCCACGACTCAAAGCCGGGCCGGAAGCGGATCAAAAGGAGTGGGGTTGTGATCATGAGTCATCTCCACGGTTTTGTTATACAAGTATATAATAGCATCTTTGCGCTTCGTCGCAACAGATTATTTCATAAGAATTTGATCTTTCCCCTTTATTGCCGCGCGGGCTGTGCTAATTCAGTAGGCTGACTTTATGAAACGTATCGCGATTATGACTTCCGGTGGCGACTCGCCCGGCATGAATCCGGCCATTCGCTCCGTGACCCGTACCGCCCTGAGCCTGGGGTTGGAAGTCATGGGCATTCAAAATGGCTATCAGGGTTTGCTCGACAATGAATTTCTCCCGTTAACGGCTCTCCGCGTCAGCGGGATGAATCGCCAGGGTGGCACCTTCCTGCAAACCAGCCGCTGTCTGGAATTCCGCACGCCGGAAGGCCAGCAGAAGGGCATCGCCAATCTGCGGGCTCAAAAGATCGATGGACTCGTCGTGATCGGCGGGGACGGTTCGCTGCGCGGCGCGTTGGAATTGCACAAGCAGGGCGTGCCGGTGATCGGCCTTCCCGGCACGATCGACAATGATATTTACGGCACGGAGATGGGCATCGGCGTGGACACCGCGCTGAACACGATCATCACGCTTGTCGACATGATCAAGAACACGGCCGCTTCGCATCGCCGCTGTTTCGTGATCGAGGTGATGGGCCGTGGGAGCGGGTATCTTTCCGTCATGACCACGATTTCCACCGGCAGCCAGGTGGCCGTGGTACCGGAATTCCGGGTGAACATGAAGAGCATCATCGAGGTGCTCCATCACCGGTTCCACAACAATCATAACAACAGCGTGATCATCGTCGCCGAGGGCGTGTGCAGCGGCGAGGAATTCGTCCGCCGCCTGAACGAAGCGGGTCAGGGCAAGATCGAGCAGGAAGTTCGTCTGACGGTGCTCGGTCACGTGCAGCGCGGTGGCGTGCCGACGCACTTTGACCGCCTGCTGGCCAGTCGCATGGGCGAGATGGCGGTGCTGGCCCTGACGCAGGGCGAGCGCGGCGTGATGGTGGGCCAGACGAATGGCCGCATGCAGTTGCGCGATCTGGATGACATCCTCGGCAAGCGCAAGGATTTGCCTGCTGATGCGATTCGCGTGGCGCGCAATCTCGGTATCGAGATCGGCGACGTCGCGGAATAAGGCCGTGCAAGGACAGGAGCCGGGCTGGGTCCGGCTGTCGCTTTGCCTCGAGTAGATGTGTTTGCGCTGTAGGGCGGTTCGGTGAACCGCCGATTGGCAGCGAAGCTGCCATTTGCCATTTCGCAGCACACTCCCCACTCATGGCACCTGCGGTGCCAGTGGCGGTTCACCGAACCGCCCTACAGTAAGGCATTCGTAACCATCACATCACGAGACATGATCCAGTCTACGAATTCCCGTAGGAGAGGGTCTGCGGCAGGCCGGTGAGTTCCTTCACCCGCGCGGCGAGCGCATCGAGTTCCGCGTCGGACAGCGCGGTGGCCCATTTCTCCGGGGTGGGCCGGGCGATGGTGTAGAGCTGCAGGGCGAGGAGTTGGCCGCCATGCTCGCGAATCGTATAGAGACGTGCGGCGTAGGCGTCGATTTCTTCGGCGGTGGGCGGCACGCCATTCACGCGGAAGAAGAGGGATTGAATGATGAGCGGGCACCATTTCGCCGTGTTCTCGATGTTGCGCAGGATGCGGTCGAATGCGATGTGCGAGCGGTTGACGGTTTTATAATAGGCCTCGGTCCCGGCATCGAGTTTCGCCCAGATTTCATGCGGGAATTGCATCATCGTTTTCAATCCGGCCTGCACGCCGGGCCGGTCGAAGCAGGCGGAGTCGGAGATGAGGACGAGCTTGGTTTCCGGCGGGGCGATCTCGGTGCGCAGACGCGCGGTGAGGGCGACGGCGGACTCGAAGACCGGGCAGGTGGTCGGTTCGCCATCCCCGCTGAAAGCGATGTCGTTCAGCCGCCGCCAGTCGGCGGGAGCGCTGGCGAAGGGTTCGCGTTCGAAGAGTTCGCCGCTACGCCAGATGTCGAGCATGGCGCGCAATTCGGTGGCCAGAACGGCGAGGTCCACATCGCGGCGGCGGGCCGGGGTGAGGCGGTCGACTTCGCAGTAGGCACAGTTGAAATTGCAGATCTTGTCGGGGTTGAGATTGATGCCGATGGAGACGCCGCGCGAACGTCGCGAGATGACGGGATAGACGTAAAAAAAGTCATCCCATTTGCGCTGATGATCCTGGTGCGCGCTGAGCAAATTCTCCGTGGCCATGGGGATAACATACCCGCGCCGAGGCGTGACAGCAACCGATCTGTCGTCGAAGCCGGATTGTTCCTGGCTGTCAGGTCCTCCGGGCTCAACGAGCCCGGCTACAACGCTACCGCGCCACGTGGCCTTCTCAATGGAACAGGCTTACTCTAATTATCCGTTTCCGAGGAAACGTAGTCGGGGTTCGGATGATACGTCTCTGCCTGCTCGGTCAGGTTGGGCTCGGGCTCGGCGCTTTCACCGGCAGAGGTGGTCAGGTGATGGGCGGCGTCGAGCCGTTGCGTGAGGCGGAACACCGCATCGCCGATCAACGTGGCGGCATCCTCGGAGGTGAGCCGGTCGGTGTTGACGACGAGGTGGTAGAGCGTCGGGTCATCGATGTCGCAGTGATAGTGGGCGCGCATGTACCGGCGTTTGGCGGTGTCTTCGCGCTCCAGCATTTCAATCGCGGCGGCGGGGGAGAGGTGATAGTACTCCACGAGATGTTGCGCCCGGCGATTGCGGGAACCGGTGATGCGGACATGCAGCACCTGCGGCATTTCGGAGAGCAGCATTTGCGAGCCGCGACCGACGATGATGGCGCGGCCCATGTGACCGAGCCGCAGCACGGTTTCGGCCGTCTGCCGTACCTGATCGTAGGGCGAGGGGTGGAGGCCGAGCATTTCTTCGATGGCGCTGCTGATCATGGGCCGGTGATCCTCGGGCATGAACTTCGCCATGCTGGCGGGGAGATCATGGTCGGCGACGACCTGCTCGATCAGGTTGCGGTCAAAGACGGTCCACGGCGGAGTCGGTTCCGGTTCGTTGGACTGGAGGTACTCGCAGAGGAGATCGCTGATCGTGACACCGCGCGCTCCGGTGGCGCGGGAGATGGTGACCACGGGGAGTGGGGGTGCGGTGAGATCCTGGGGACGCAGGTTCTGACATTCAATAAACGTCTTGCAGATATCCAAAGAACGAATCGGCTTCATATGATTGTTGCCTCCTGATTGGTAATATAAACATATGTTCATATTTTTACAACACAAAAGATATCTTAACTAGCGATTAATATCAATTACATCAAGTGGTTGCGAAAGAAAAAGAATTCGCGCATTAGTGCTAATAATCGCGCGTTTTTCGAAGGTGGTTCCTACAAGTAGTTGGATCGTTGATCCAAAGAATTGGGATCGATGGAGCAACGATCTCTTTTCCGGGGTGTTAACAGTAGCCAGAAAGCGGTGAATCCGATCATCCGCAAATTATGAAACTAATTCCGGGAATTTGAGCAGCTATCCGATTGGTCATTGGATGCCAATGGGGCTTAGCTCAGGAACCCCCTTCCACAGGTGGATACGACATATGAAATTGGGATTACTTTTGGTGGCGAGTTTGCTGATGGGGCCGCTCCTGACGGCGCAGGCGGAACCGCGCACGCAGGAGTGGAATTACACCACGCTGCGCAGCACGCCGGAGAACCTCGGTTCGCTGGCCATCTCGGTCAATGCCGAGGTGAAGACGCCAGACGGCAAGGCCACGCTGGAGGTGGTGCCGGACTATGACCGCGAGGATATGGTGTGGCCGTCACACTTGCGTTACCCTGGCCGCACGACGTTGATCCGGGGCGGCAAGGGCGTGGCGATCACGTTTTGGATCAAGGGACCGGCCGGGTCGCAAATCTCGGTGCGGGTGACGGATGCGGCCTCGACGATCTTCGCGGAAAATCAATCGTACGATCTGACGGGTGACTGGCAGAAGATCGAGTACAAGGCCGAGCTGAAGGTGCCGATCACGGGCCGGTGGGTGAACGCGCCACGCCTGTTGCTGGAAAAAACGAAGAAGGGCGAGCACTACTTCGTGGGTCCGGTTACCTGCCAGACGATCGAGTAGTTTTCCCCTAATCAGATCATGAAGCCCTTTGTTATTTACCTGAGAAACCTCAGCTCGCTTGTAGGACGGCACTGTGTGCCGTCGCGGCGGTTCACAGAACCGCCCTACAATGCAGACAAATTCGGCGTGCAAAATTGGACTTCGTTCCTCCGCTTCCCCTTCACGAAAACCCCCACTCTTATGCGTACTCTTCTTCTTCCACTGCTGGTCTGCGGTCTTTTTACCCTGACGGCGAACGCGCAGGAAATCACGGCCCGCAACGGCGCGAAAGCGGAGGTGGTCTCGGGCGAGATCGTCATTCGTTTTGCCGATAAAAAAGGCGAACGTCCGCCAGCGGTGGGCGTCGCGGAGAAAAAAGACGTCGCGGCGGGAAAGCGTGTGCAGTTGACGTTCGAGGCGCAGAGCACGGAGGCGACGAAGGCGCGATTGGTGATTTCCGATTTCGCGGCGCCGTACACCCATCTTTCCGAAACACAACCCGTCACCCTGGGCACGACGTGGCAATCGTATGCGCTCAACCTCAAGGTGAAGCCGACGACGGGGGACAAGATCAATCTGCCGTTGTTCGTCTTCGAGGGTTTCCCCACGAGCGGCGAAGTGCGCGTGCGTCAGATCAAGGTGGGGCCGGTTCCGGTGACGGCGGCTGCGGCACCGGCGGTCGTGGCTCCGACAGCGGCACCGAAGTGGAAGGCAATCGATACGGACGATCTCTATATCAAGCCCGGTAGCGCGCTTGATTTCTCGGCCTTCTTTGATCCGGCTCCGGCGGGAACGTACGGTCGCGTGATCGTGAACAAGCAGGGAGAACTCGCCTTTGCCTCGAAGCCGGATGTGGCGGTGCGCTTTTTCTCGGTGCAGTTGATGCCACCTGCGGGCTTTCGTTTGTGGGAGGATAAGGACGTGGAGGAGTACGCGGCAGCAGTCGCACGGCAGGGCTATAATCTCGTGCGGTTCCATTTCTTCGACAATCTGATCAGCGGTAACTGGAAGGCGGCTTCGCTCAAGACGGACAAGATGAATCGCTATGTGCTGCCGGAGAAACCGGAGGAGATTACGTTCGACGCGCTCGCACTGGATCGCTTTCACCTGCTGTTGTCGGAGCTGAAGAAGCGCGGCGTGTACTGGAACCTCGACTTCATGACGTCGTTTGTCGGTTTTTCGAATGGCCAGGTGCGCGAGGCGTCCAAGCAGGGCGGATACAACACCAAGGCGCAGATGTATGTGAATCCGAATTTCCGCGCGAACTGGAAAGCGGCGACGACGCGGTTGCTGAACGACGTGAATCCGTACACGAAATTGCCCATCAAGAATGATCCCGCGCTGGCGTTGACGTCATGCCTGAACGAGCAGGAGATTTTGTTCGAGAGCCGCAACTACGGCAAGGAATTCGACGGGGTGTGGCAGGCGTTTCTGGCGAAGAAATACGGCGATTACAAAAAGCTGCGCGAAGCGTGGGGCGGCAAGTGCGGCACCACGGAGTTGCCGGAGAACGGCTCCTTTGCCGATGTGCCGTCGATCGCCGCGCCGACTGTGCTTTCCGATACGCCCGCCGGTCGCGACATGGCCAGGTGTTGCGGTGACATGGAATTGGAAATGACGCAGTGGTATCTGGCGACGTTGCGCGAACTCGGCTTCACCGGTCTGACTTCGAACTACAATATGCGGTCCCGCATCGGCACGGTTCCGGCGCGCGCGCTCTATCCGGTGATCACGATGAATGCGTACTACGCGCATCCGAAATTTGCCACCGGCACGGACGTCGCGGGTACGACGGTCAGCCAGGGTAGTGCGTTGTCCGAGGGCGGCGCGAGTTTCAAGAAGCAGGTGGCCTCGCGGTTTCTCGACCGCCCCTTTGTGAACACCGAGTTCGGTCACGTGTTCTGGAATCCGTATCGGCACGAACAGGGGCTGATGAATGGCGCAGGCGCGGCGTTGCAGGGCTGGAGCGGCATCACGTGCCACGCGGCGCAGGTCGTCGACTCGGCGTCGCGGCTCACGTGGTTTCATGCCGGGGACGATCCCGTCATTCGCGCGGCCGAGGTGGTGGAAGCCCTCACGTTCCGGCGCGGCGACGTGGCGGCCTCGACGCACACGATCGATATTCCCCTCACCGACGACTTCATTTTTGCCGGTCGCGGCATGAAGGCGCTCGACGATGAATTGACGCGACTCTGGGTGCTATGCCGTGTGGGCATTACTTACGGTCCGAAGCAGGCGAACTTGCCGGCGGATTTGACGGTTCCTCCGGGAAAAACCTCTTCCATCGGCGGCACGCTGTGGACCTCCGAGGTGGCGCAATCGAAGACAACGGGACTGCTCACCAACATCGTGACGAAACTGCGGGAACGGAAAGTGTTGCCCGCTTCCAACGCGAGCGATCCGGCAGCGGGAATTCTCCAGAGCGACACCGGGGAGGTCACTCTGAACACCACCACGGGTGGCGAGTTGTTTGTTCGCACGCCACGGCTCGAGGGCGTGGTGATCAAGAGCGACAAGAAGGTGAAACTTGAGACAATGACCATCGATCGGAGCACGGTTCCCGCGTCGATCACACTGGCGTCGATTGATGGACGAAAACCGGTGGGTGAGGCGAACCGTCTGCTGCTGGTGATTTCCACCGATGCGCGCAACACGGATATGAAATTCGCCGACGCGAAGGAGGAGAAGATTGTGGATCTCGGCAAGCTGCCGATTCTTTCGCGCACGGGGGAATTTGCGGTGACGCTGGCTCGCGCGGCCACACCGAAGAAGGCGACCGCGTATGCGCTCAAGCTCAATGGCGAGCGTGGCGACGAAGTGCCGGTCAAGATCGCGGGCAATACGCTCGCGCTCAGCGTCGACACGGAGAAGCTGCCCAAGGCGGGGCCCACGCCGTTTTTCGAAATCGTGGTGGAATAATGAACGCTCCCCGTAGCGCCGGGGTGTGTCAATCCCCATAGGGGGTTCTGACTTACTGCTGATTTCGCGTTTCTCCTCAGTTATTTCTTTCCTGCACTCGATTCGCACAAAATCAAACAAGTGAACACATCAGAAAAATCGACGTTTTTAGCGTGGGGAAATCCCCTCTGGAAAAAGAATGCGTTCATCCCAGCGGGTCAGCAGATAGATCACGCAATTCATGCCGAGTTCATAGGCTCGTACCCGCTCTTCCGTTTTGGCTTCGGGCTGACCGTGCGGCACCGACCATAAAGCGGCGTAACCGTTCGGCATGTAGAGCACTCCCATTGTTCCGTCGATTTCGATTTGCTCCAACGGCGTAGTCAGTCCGGTGCTACCCGACGCGAGAGTCTGAATCAGATTCCAACTCCTTGAGAAAAGGGGATGCGTCATCGGCATGGGCTTCAAGACGTGCTCCTTGTCAGGCATCACACGTGAGATCTCGCGTCGGAACGCCTTGTCGAACGGACTATCCGGACCGGGACTTCCATTGTCCACCCAGAGACAACCGCCAGCTCTGAGGTATTTCCTCAACTCCTCCACCTCTATATTTGCGAAGACAAAATCCTTTGTGCCTGTCAGGAATAGGAACGGCGGCCTCATCGTATTGAGCACCCGTTCACGTGACAGATCGAGGGGCATATCTGTAGGGCCGGTCATAACCTTTCCCTGGGAACTGCTCTTCACATACTGTGCCAGGTTCGAGACGCTGCCTCCTACGATGCGTCCCTCTTCGATCTCTTCGTTGACATTCCAATCACCACTAGCGTACTTGCCAACAAAGAAATGGAAGTACGCGGTCGTTTTAGTAGTCGTGGTAGGGGAAATATCAATCCCCTTGGGTCCGCCCCAGATCCAGATATGCGTGTTCATTTTCTGGTCCGTGCGCGTACTCGGCACAAGCTTGCCCTCACCAGGATCGGAGTTGGGGGCTTGGGAGAACGCCGCCGGAATCGACAACCACGCCAGACAAAGCAGCAGTCCGCACCTTCTCGAAAGTGAAATGAATTCACGCATAGAACTCCCCCTTGAACGCTGCCGTCATCGTAAGCTTGCCCCGCCCCCAACTCAACCCCTAACGTGACTCCATGAGCCCGACCTCCCGCGAGACCGTTCAAGTCTATCCCGATGCCGATGCCCTCACTCTGGCCGCTGCCCTCGACTTTGTTTTGCTGGCGCAGGCCGCCGTGGCAGAACGCGGCGTGTTCACGGTCGCGCTGTCGGGCGGTTCCACGCCGAAACGACTCTTCACCATGCTCGCGGACGAAGCTCAGGGTGCTCTCGCCGCTCCGTGGGAACACATTCACTGCTTCTTCGGCGACGAACGTCACGTCGGTCCCGAGCATGCGGACAGCAATTTCCGCATGGCGAACGAAGCGCTCCTTTCGCGTATTGCGATTCCGGCCGAAAACATCCATCGCATTCGCGCGGAAAATCCCGATGCCGCGCAAGCCGCCGCAGAGTACGAAACCGAATTGCGCGCTTTCTTCGAACCACGTGGACTGGTGCTCAATGGTTTCCCACGCTTCGACCTGATCCTGCTCGGAATGGGACCGGACGGTCACACGGCCTCGCTCTTTCCGGGCTCTACCGCGCTGGAGGAAAAGCAGCGCTGGGTGGTGTCGACGTGGGTGGAGAAATTCAAAACGGATCGCATCACGCTCACCTACCCGGCGATCAATCACGCGGCTAAGATCTCGCTGTTCGTCGCGGGCGCGGACAAAGCCCCGATGATTCACGAAGTCCTCGTGGAGTACAAAGACGCGCCGCGTTACCCGGTGCAGTTCGTCCAGCCCGTCGATGGCGAAAAACTCTGGCTCCTCGACACCGCCGCTCGAGGATAGTGGGGCTCCGCCCCACCCCCCGCCAAAGGGAATGATTCCCTTTGGAAACCTCGCATTGGGCCGGATTCGCCTTTTACGCTGACGTAAAAGATCGAATCCGGCCCAAGTGAATTTCAAACGCAAATCTTTACCATTTGAGGGGGTATGAGAACGCGGGTTTCCATCCTCGTATCAGGTATGAACTCTTTGAGAAAAACTCCCTTTAGGCGGCTGACTTCTTTTGCGTCCGTGCAAAAAAGCCAGCCGCCTAAAGAAGAGGATTCTCAAGGGGCTCAGCCCCTTGAGCGGGGTATGGGGCGGAGCCCCAAAGAATGCGGAGTTGCCCTAATGCGTGGGCTTTGCCATGCTGCGGGCAGTGGCGATGAGTTCCGACTTTCAACAGCTAATCACCGAGGCGCGCGCAAAGAATCAACGCCGGCTTCATCCCCGTCGCGTGCTGGCCGCAAAACTTGCCACGTACCTCCCCGCTTCGATGCGATTCAAAGTGTGCGGTTTGCCCGGTGGATTGGCCCCTGCGAGCGCGTGGAAAAAAAAGGAAGCCCCTCTTCCTCCGGAAGCAGGCGGCGGAACCGCGTTTCTTGCCTCGATTGAAAACGGCATCGCGTGCGACTTCGGCGCACATCTCACCGCCGACGGGCTGATCATTCCCGAACTTTCCCCCGGCGCGAACGGTCCGATCATGGAACGCTTTCTCATCCACCAGCGGATGTTGCCGGACGTGGCGCATCGCGCGGGCTCGGTCATCAGTCTCGCGCTGGATGGGCACAAAAACTTTTTCCACTGGATGTACGAAGTGTTGCCCCGCTGGCATATCATCAAGGCCTCCGGTCTCACCCATAACGGCAGCGTCTACACCTTCCTGCAACACCGCTTCCACCGCGAGAGCCTCGCGCTACTCGGTCTGGTCCCGGCGCGTATCGTGGACTCCGCCTCGCTGCCGTTCCTGCGGGCGGATGTGCTGCAAGTGCCGTCCTTCGTGCGCAGTGATGAACCGTGGATCTGTCAGTGGCTGCGCGATTCGTTGCTGGCCCCGGCACTGAAGCACAGTTCGCTCCACACCCGCAAACGCCTTTACATTTCCCGCAAGCAGGCGCGCAGCCGCAAGATCGTCAATGAACCGGCACTGGTGGAGCTCCTGAAGAAATACGATTTCACGGAGATTTGCCTCGAGGACTACGCGCTGAGCGGTCAGATCGCGCTCTTCCATGCGGCACAAGCCGTCGTGGCTCCGCACGGAGCGGGCCTGACGAATCTGACGTTCAGCGAGAGCGGCGCGTTTGCTCTGGAGCTGATTGCGCAAGGGCTGGAGGGTCCGTTCTACGAGCGGATCGCGAAGTCGCGCAACCTGCGCTATCAGCAAATCCGCTGCTCCCTGCAAAATCCCGCCGATCTCTACGGCAGTGATATCCACGTCGATCTCGACGCCGTGAAAACCGCCCTGTCGCAATTGTAATTTTGGGGCTCCGCCCCACACCCCGCTCAAGGAGTTCACTCCTTCACCAAGACTTGGGATCTCTGTTCCCAGAACCTCTGCAAATGGTAAAGATTTGCGTTTGAAATTCACTGGGGCCGAATTCGAACTTTTACGTCTACGTAAAAGGCGAATTCGGCCCAATGTGGGGTTTCCAAAGGGAATCATTCCCTTTGGCGGGGGGTGGGGCAGAGCCCCACGAAATCAGACCGCGGTGACAGGGGCCATTTTCTCCAAGCCGAGAGAGGCGAGGAGTTGATCGTCGTCGTTTTCGTCCGGGTTCGGCGTCGTCAGCAACTTGTCGCCGTAGAAAATGGAGTTCGCGCCCGCGAGGAAGCACAGTGCCTGGCCTTCCTTCGAGAGCGAGCGGCGACCGGCGGAGAGGCGAACCTTCGTCCGCGGCAGCGCGATGCGCGTCGTCGCAATCAATCGAACGAGTTCAAAAATATCGACCATCTTGTGATCCGGCAATTTCGCCGCGATCTGGGTGCCTTCGATCGGCACGAGACAATTGATCGGCACGCTCTCCGGTTCGGGGGAAAACTTGGTCAACACTTCCAGCATCTTCAAGCGATCCGTCACCGTCTCGCCCATGCCGATGATGCCGCCGCAGCAAACGGACATACCGACGTTCTGCACGTGCTTGATCGTGTCGAGACGATCCTTGAAGCTGTGCGTCGTGACGATCTCCGAGTAATACTCGGGGCTGGTGTCGATGTTGTGATTGTACGCGCTCACACCCGCGTCCTTGAGCTGGCGGGCGGCTTCCTCGCTGAGCTGGCCGAGCGTCACGCACACTTCGAGGCCGAGATCATTGACCGCGCGCACCGTCTCGAGCACGGACTGAAATTTCGCATCTGTCTCGCGAATGCCTTTCCACGCCGCGCCCATACAGAAACGGGTCGCGCCATTCGTCTTGGCGAGGCGAGCCACCTTGAGGATGTCCTCGGTCTCCATCAACGATTCCGCTTTCACGCCCGCCTTCGCGCGCGCGCTCTGGGAGCAATAGCCGCAATCTTCGCTGCAACCGCCGGTCTTGATGCTCAACAGCGTGCAAAGCTGGACCTGATCCGCGGGCCAATGTTCGAGAAGGGTGGCGCGGGCCTGATCAATGAGTTTGAAAAAGGGTTGATTGTAAATCGCTTCGAGCTGTTCGAGAGAGTGGGCGGCCATAAGTTGCCATTATAGCCAGAGAGGGAGGTAAACGTCAACCTTATGAAGGAGTTGGTTTACAGAGAAAGCTTCCCAAATGGACTAAGCGGTTGAACATAAATCAGCTCGATTTCGTTTAGAAATTCGCAAAGATGGCGAAACGCACACGCAAGGAAACCTTCCAAGGGAAAGGGTGGCATGAAGAGATGGATCGGCTCGTGGATCAAATACTTTGTAGATCGATGGCTGGCTTCGGGCGAATCGTGTGAGGATTTGCTCAAGAAGCATTTCGGTAGTCTGTCTTTAACCTCGATTGTGACGACGGTTCGAGTTTTTCCATCCACCGCAAGGGTGGATCTGCAACAAGCACTGGATACCATTTTTAAGGAGCAGTATCCGCTTCAAAAATTTGTCGGTGTGCATGAGCGTTACTCACACGATACGACCAGCTTCTCCAGTCTACTTTCATCCGGCGGTTCAGAAGCAACGGTTGGGCCTTTGCAATACGACGATGTTGAGGTTGGCAATGATCTGCCCGCTCGCTGTCTGAAGAATGCGTTGTGGATGGCTCATAGCGGAGAACTGCCGTTTGTCGTACTGACCAGCCCAGCGATGAATTACGGCCGCGTCTCAGGCGTGCATGTGGAGGTGGCGGTACCACCAGGAGAAGCTGGGCTGGAGTTTTCGCGGAGCTTTTTGAGTCAACTTGAAAAGCAGGTCAATGCGGCGGGGTCCTACCGGGGTAAGATTTTATCATTGGAAATAGCCGACAATTATTCCGGGAAGGTGAGCGGGGTAAAAGTACACCGTTTGCGTTCCGTGACGCGTGACCAGGTGATTCTGCCGGAGAAGACCTTGCAATTACTGGAGCGGAATATCAGCGACTTCATTCAATATCGTGAAGAGTTGAAGGCGCTCCAGATGCCGATCAAGAAGGGGCTTTTGTTCTATGGCCCTCCGGGAACCGGAAAAACGCACACCATTCATTATCTGGCCAGTCAAATGCCCGATCACACCACTTTTCTCATTAATGCGGAACAAGTGGCTTTGATGGACCACTACATCCAGCTGGCGCGTTTTTTACAACCCGCGGCCATTGTGATTGAAGATGCGGATCTGATTGCGCGCTCACGCACCTCCATGAATTCGCCCTGCGAGGAGAGTTTGCTCAATAAACTGCTCAACGAAATGGATGGCTTGCGAGAGGACGCGCAGTTGCTCTTCATTTTGACGACCAATCGGCCCGAACAGCTCGAGCCTGCCCTAGCCGCTCGCCCGGGACGTATCGATCAGGCGATTGAGTTTCCGCTGCCGGATGACGAGGGGCGACGCAAGCTCGTTAAACTTTATGCTGGAGGTCTGACGATTTCGGCGGAGCTGGTTGAGGTTCTGGTCAGAAAAACGCGCAAAGCGAGCGCCGCTTTTATCAAGGAGCTGATGCGTCGCAGTGCCCAATATACCTTGCAGGCTAAAAATGGAAATATGCTCTTGCCGGAGCAGGTAGAGCAAGCCCTTGACGAGATGCTTTTCTCGGGTGGCAGTCTGAATCGTAAGTTATTGGGAGCGGGAGACGATAGCGACAGTCCATCGTGAAGGCTCACGCTGTCCGTTTGAGGATATGCGCGAACTCATCCGGCGTGATGGGCATCACCGAAAGGCGGGATTGGCGAATGAGCGCGATGTCCTTGAGCTTCGCATCGGCCTTGATTTCCGGCAACGCGAGCGATTTCGCGAACGGACGCACGGCTTTTAAATCCACACAGGACCAATCACCCTCGGTGGCGGTGGGGTCGGGGTAAGCAGCCTTCGCGACCTCGGCGAGACCAACAATGGCGCGGTCGTCGTTGCTGTGGTAGTAGAGCACGGGATCGCCCTTTTGCATGGCGCGCAGATTATTGCGTGCCTGAAAATTGCGAACGCCGGTCCACGCCGTTTTCTTGTCCTTTTGGAACTGGGCAAAGGAGTAGGCGGCGGGTTCTTGTTTCACGAGCCAGCAGCGGACGGCAGCGCACGAGGTTTTCGATTTCATCGGAGAGACGGGGGGATTTTTTGACGAAATTAACGGAATTTACGAAATTGGAAAAGGCAATGGCTCACGCAATGCGAACACGGGAAAATTTTCTGGACTAAAAGCTCAGAGTTTTGAATTTCGTAAATTCCGTTAATTTCGTCAAAAATCCGTTCCGTCACGCGCGGAAATTGGTGAAGTCGATGGCGACGTCGAAGTCCTTCGCCTTGAGGGCGGCGATGACGGTCTGAAGATCGTCGCGGTTCTTGCCGGTGACGCGGACTTGCTTGTCCTGGATCGCGCCGGTGACCTTGAGCTTGGTCTCCTTGATGGCGGCGGACACTTTCTTGGCGACTTCGTGTTCGAGGCCCTGCTTGATATTGATGATCTGGCGAGCGTGACCGATGGAGGAGACTTCCGGCTCTTTGCGCTCGATGTTCTTCAGGCTGATGTTGCGGCGGGCGAACTTGCCGAGGACGACATCGCGCAACGCTTCGAGCTTGTAGGCGTCGATGGCGGTGAGCGTGATCGTTTCCTTCTCGAGGACGATCTCGGCCTTGGCGTCGCGGAAATCAAACCGCGTGGCGATTTCCTTGCGGGCCTGGGTCAGGGCGTTATCGATTTCGCCGTGATCCACTTCGGAAACAACATCAAAAGAGGGCATGGGAAAAACTCCGGTAGAGTAAAAAAACGGACGGATCAGCGGCGGTACTGGGGCGGGGGCATCCGGTTCTTGTCGAGCCGGTAGACGATGCGCGCCTTGGTCAGATCGTGGGGGGACATTTCCAGCTTCACGCGGTCGCCGGGGGTCAGACGGATGAAACGCTTGCGCATCTTGCCGGAGATGTGGGCAAGGACCTGGTGTTTGTTGTCGAGCTCCACGCGGAACATGGTGCCGGGCAAAATGGTGACTATCTTACCCTCTAGCTCAATTGTATCGTCGGAACCCATAAATATAGACCTTTTGTAGGACGCGAAGTGTAGCCCTACGGTGTCTTGTTGACCAGAGCATTCTTTTCGCCGAGGAGTGCCGCGTAGTCGACGAGGATGTTCACGGCCTCATCCAGTTGGGGATCAACGGTGGGATCGTCCTCCAGAAGTTCGCCTTCCTTGTCCTTATCCTTGTCATCGTCCACCGGTGCAGCGGCGGTCTTCGTGGTCTGAATCTTTTCGAGTGGCGTGTTCTTGTCGACGTCCGCAAGGGTCAGGTCATAGACCTTGTCGCGCGGGACGCTGCGATGAGTGCGCTCCTGCTTGCGGGTGGCGGCTTGGGCGAGGAGTTCGGCTTTTTCCTTTTTGCGGGCCTCTTCATTCAGCGAGATGCTCTTGTCGGCGAGCCGCTTTTTGAGCACTTCGATGTCGTCGCGGACGTAGGAGAAATCCTTCGATAAGGCCACGCGCTGGCCGGAACGACGCGTCAGTTCCGCCACGTAGGGGGCGGCGAGATTGTAATTATCGTAGTCGACCCGGTTGACCTCGTCGTACGGCAGGCAGCTCGTAAGGGTGCGTTCGCCCAGCTCCATGTAATCGAGGAGCGACGGCAGGGTGAGATCCGGAACGACGCCCTTCTTCTGCGTGGAACCACCAGCGATGCGGTAGAACTTCTGGACGGTGAGCTTGAGGTTGCCGGGATCGCCATCGAATCCGAAGCCAACCCAGCGGTCGAGCGGCAGCAGGGTCTGGACGGTGCCTTTGCCGTGGGTGCTGGAATCGCCGATGATCACGGCGCGGTTGTAATCCTGCAAGGCACCCGCCACGATCTCCGAAGCGGAGGCGCTGAGGTGACCAACCAGAACGACGAGCGGACCGGAGTAGAGCTGGGCGCTGTCGTCATCGCGCAGAGTTGTGATCTGGCCGTTGCCATTGCGCACCTGGACGACCGGTCCCTGCCGGATGAAAAGACCGGTGAGATCGATAGCTTGGTCGAGGAGCCCGCCACCGTTGCGGCGCAGGTCGAGGATGATACCCACCACCTGCTCGCGCTTGAGCCGCTCGATGAGCTTCGCCACGTCGCGCACGGTGTTGTCGTAGAACTGCGGCAGATTGATCACACCCACGCGGATGATGGCGCCATTGGGGCCGGGATGTTCGAAAATCTGCGCCTTGGCGAATTGCTCGGAGAGTTTGATCTCGTCGCGGGTCAGGACCACTTCCTTGCGCATGGACGCGTCGGTCTGCCCCGCCGGAATGACGGAAAGGCGCACCTTCGTGCCGCGTTTACCGCGAATGAGATCGACGACCTTGTTGAGCTTCATGTCGATGGTGTCGACGAATTCGCCGTCGCCCTGCGCAACACCGATGATGCGGTCGCCCGCCTTCAACTTCTTGCTCGATTCGGCGGGACCGCCGGGGACGAGGCGCTCGATCTTGGCGTAGCCGTCGTCGGAACGCAGCACGGCACCGATGCCGGAGAGCTTGAGCTTGATCGCGTTGATGTTGAAATTCTCCGCGTCGTCCGGAGTCATGTAATCCGAGTGCGGATCGTACGCGTGGGCGAGACCGTTGAGGTAGGTCTGGAGCACTTCGTTTTCGTCCATCTCCAGCGTGTACTTGCGCAGGTTGTTGTAGCGGCGGGTGATCTTCTTGAGCACGTCCTCCGGCTTTTCCTTGGTCAATTTGCCCTGGAGAATTTCGAACTTGATGCGGCTGCGCCAGAGTTGTTCGGCCTCGGCTTCGTCCTTGGGGAAGGGCACCTTGGCGCGGTCCGGGGTAAAGCGGTCGGCTCCGGCGAAATTGTACGGTTCCTTGAGGAGTTTTTCGACGAGCTTAAGGCGCTGGTCGAGTCGCTCGCAAAAGCGTTGAAAGATAACGAAGGCCGGGGCGGCGTCGGCGCGGACGGTGAACTTGTCGAGTTCGTTGCCGTAGCGGGCGAGGAACTCATCGAGGTCGCTCTGGAGGAAAATGAGGTGCGAGTAATCGAGCGCGTCCATGTAGCCCTTCACCATCTTCTGGGACATCTGGTTGTCGAAGGGCTGCTGGTTGTAGTGATACTGCTCGAGGATGCGGCCCACGAGCTGGGCGATCTTGCCATTGCGGGCGGGCTTTTTCTCGACGGAGCTGGCCGCCGACGCTGCGGAAGAGGTCGGGGCCGGGGTTGTGGCAACGGCCGCTTTGGCGGGTTCCGCCAGAAGCTGCGCCGGTTTGGGCGTGGCCTGGGCCTTGGCATCAGTCTGGGCGATGGCCGTGGCTAGAAGGCCCACACCGCAAGCGCCCAAGGCGAAGAATGACAGGGTCAAGAGACCAAGGGCGGAACGCCGCAGTTTATTCATATCGAATCACTTCCAAAGTAAGGCTGCAATTTTTTCGGGATCTTGACGCTTCCGTCCGCTTGTTGATGGGTCTCCAGCAAGGCAATATACAACCGAGCCAGCGCTGTGCCAGAGCCGTTCAACGTGTGACAGAAAGTATTCTTCCCGCTCTTATCTTTATAGCGCAGGTTCATGCGGCGTGCTTGGAAATCTTCGAAATTGCTGCACGAGGAAACCTCGAGCCAGTTCTGCAGTCCGGGCGCCCAGACTTCGATGTCGTAGCATTTCGCCGCGCCGAAACCGAGATCGCCCGTGCAAAGAGTGATCACACGGTAGTTGAGTTCCAGATCGGTGAGCACGCGCTCGGCATGGCCGACGAGCGTTTCGAGCTGCGCGTAGGAATCCTCGGGTTTGACGATGTGAACGAGCTCGACCTTGTCGAACTGGTGCACGCGAATCATGCCGCGCGTGTCCTTGCCCGCGCTGCCGGCTTCGCGACGGAAACACGGGGTGTACGCCGCGTAATGAATGGGAAGTTGCTCCTCGGTGAGAATCTCCTCGCGATGCAAGTTGGTCACGGGAACTTCCGCCGTGGGGACGAGGAACAAGTCCTCGCCCTGCAGGCCGTACATGTCCTCTTCGAACTTCGGCAACTGACCCGTTCCCACCATGCACTCGCGGCGCACCATGAAGGGCGTGGCCACTTCGGTGTAACCGTGTTCGCGGGTGTGAAGGTCGAGCAGGTAGTTCAGCAACGCGCGTTCGAGCCGGGCACCCGCACCGCGATAGACGATGAAGCCGCTGCCGGAAATTTTCGTCGCTTGCTGGAAATTGAGCATCCCCTTTTTCTCGCCGATTTCCCAGTGGGTGAGCGCCTTGAAGGGGAGTACGACTTTTTCGCCAATCTGGCGCACGACGGGATTGTCGTTCGCATCGACCCCGACGGGCACGCTGCTGTGGGGGACGTTGTAAATCTGGAGCAGGAGCGCTTCCTGTTTCGCTTCGACGTCGGCAATTTCCTTGTCGGTCTCGGCGATGAGATCGGAAAGCCCCTTCATCTTGGCTTTCAGTTCTTCGGCGGCGGCTTTCTCGCCCTTGGCCATCATGCCGCCGATCTGTTTGCTGGCGGCGTTGCGCTCGCTTTTGCGGGTCTCGTTGAGCGTGAGCAACTCGCGGCGCTTCTTGTCCTGGGTCAAAAGGGTATCTATGTGAACTTCATCGCCCCGGTTGCGGGTGGCGAGCCGGGCGCGGATTTCCTCCGGCTTTTCGCGTATAATCTTGATGTCGAGCATGGAAAGCACAACAGCCTATACGAATCCCCCTCACTGCGCAAGCAGTAGGGGGCCAACGTGACGCGGGACCTAGTTATTCCTTTTTTATGAAGCGGAACGCTCCAACAGCTCGACCGCCCGGGCGAGGGCAGATTCGTGAGGGCCGGGAGGGCTGACATGGCGGGCGACCTTCTTCAGGGCGTCGCGGCCATGATGCATCGCAACCGACATGCCCGCCCAAGCGAGTAATTCCATGTCGTTATTGCTGTCGCCGAAAGCGATCACTTGGGTTGCGGGAATCTCTAGTTTTGCCGCAACCGCTTGTGCGCCATGGACCTTGTTCGCCTCGGGCGAGAGGAATTCCAGGGCGTCGTCCTCGGTTTTCACAATGTAGAGGCGACCGCGATACTCGGTCTGGAGCTGGGCGCGGAGGGCTTCGATATGGGCCGGTTTGCTGTACCAGATCAGTTTGATCACACCCGTGCTCGATAGCGTTTCGAACGGCACGAGATGGTTCGTTGTCCCCGCATGCACGCCGCTGAGTTTGCTCCACTCGCCATCGAGTTCCTTGTACACGCCGGACGCGTGGTAAGCGATCATGTCGAGACCGAGCTCGAGCCCGCGCCGCTGGATTTCATTGGCCAGTTCGGCGGTCATCGTGAGCGCGTAGAGCGTTTCGTTCGTCTGCGCGTGGCGCACCACCGCGCCTTGGGAGGAAATCACCCACTCCAGCGGATGAATGTCTTTCGCGTAGATGATGATGTTGTCGTGGTGCCGACCGGAGGCGGGGACCACAGTGAGTCCGGCGGCGCGGAGGGTTTCGAGCGCGCGGCGATTTTCGGGGCTCACTTGTTTGCCGGGACCGAGCAGGGTTTCGTCGAGATCGGTGATGGCAAGGCGATAGGCGGAAAGTGGTGACGTCATGGTCGTGGCAGCAAAAGGATTAAAGAGTCAGCCTAGCAGAATCGCAGGCGGCGGCAACCTTGCTGCGCGGGACGAGTTGGAACTGGTTCCTACGGCGCGGTAACGGGCTGCTGCGCTTTCAGCACCGTGTCGAGATAGGCCGACCCTTCGGCTTTCGTCGGGGTAAGATAGCCGCCCTCGCCGTTCTCGTTCCAGGCGTAGAGGAGGATGAGCTTCTCGGCAGTCGCGTGCGTTGGATTTGCGCGCACCCACTGGATCGCTTTGCGGATCATCTCCTCGACCAAGGCGGGGGAACGGTCGGGATAGACGCGGGATTGTTTGGCAGCGGGCAGATCGAGCGCTTCCCACGGGCGCTTGTCCCAGCCGGTGGTGACCAAGGGCACATACGGAAGCGCCACGCGCTCGGCGAATGATTTCCAGATTTCCTCGTGACCGGGAATCATGTTCGCGAACGGTTGCTCGATGCTGTTGGCGACCTTCTTGCCCGCACCACTGTAGTTGTAACCAGTGAACAGATCGTAACCGCACGCGATGTAGGGCGCGATGGGGTCCCATCCGTAGAGCGGACCGGGCAACGCGCACGCGGCAACGGAAACACCGGGAAGCCCAGCCGCTTTCGCGTCGGCGCGGAGTTGATCGAGCGCCGCTTTCACGGCCTCGGGTGTGCCGAAGGCGGTGAGCAGTTCTTTGGGCGAAAAAATGATGATCAGCGGTTTGCCATCCACGGTGAGATGGGTTGGTTCCTTGAAGAGCGTCATCCAGCGCTTGGTCAACTCCGGCCAATCTTTCGGTCCGATGCGATAGCCTTTGTGATTGGCCACGAGCAGACAGAATTGCATCTGCGAGCGATTCTTCGCCTGTAGATAAAGCCCGAGCGCGGCGTTGTGCGGATCGGTGTCGTGACCGCCCGCTTCGGACCAGTACCAGCAGAAGGACCAGAAGGAGAGCCCGCCCTTCGCAGCGAGATCGATCTGCTGCTCCATGATTTCGACCGTGTCATCCTTCCACCCCCAGACGGGCTCGCGATTGGCGAACTCGGTCTTGAGCCGCTCGGTGATGTGAAACGTTTTGCCGGTCCAGCCGTCGAAATAGTACGCGCCGATTTTCACGGGTGCATCGGACGTCGTCTGGGCCGGAACCGAAATCAACGACGCAAGCCCGATCACCAAGGAGAGGAGAAAGTGGCTCGGGCTCATCAGATCAACCTTGTTGAGAAGCGACTTCCTTGGCGGGGAAAAGCTGCCGGAAAATAATCCACACCAGACTCAAGGTGATGCAGCTATCGGCCACGTTGAAAACCCACGGGTAATAAACGCGGCTGAAATCGAAGAAGTCGACGACGTACCCGTACCGCAACCGGTCAATCAGATTGCCGATCGCGCCCGCCAGTAACATTGCCGCGAGAATGTTGGTCTCGCGCCGTTTCCAATCGAGCTGTCGCGCCCACCAGAAACCGACCGCGAGCACGACCAAGGTGAACCCCGCAAGCCAATAGTTTTTCCCGGCCATCATGCCAAACGCAACGCCGGTATTGCGGACATAGGTGAGATGAAAAACATGGGGAATCACCACAACCGAATCATACCGGGGCAGGATGCGCTGCACCCATTCCTTGCTGCCCTGATCGAGAGCCAGCAGCAGAATCGTCAGCAGCCAAAAAAGTCGTGTCGGTCGCATGATGGTAAAGCTTCCTTGTGGAGGACGCTGTCCTCCACACCTCCTGCCCAGGGTATGATACCCTGGGAACCCCAACTTGCGTTTTGGTTTTTTCCGCAGCGGAAAAAACCAAAACGCAAAAGTGAGGATTCTCAAGGAAATCATTTCCTTGAGCGGGGGGCTGGGGGCAGAGCCCCCAAGATTATTGCAGTAATTTCTCCAGCTGGGGATCTTTGGGAATACCGAGGTCCTGCGCGAGCTTATAGTGGCGGCGGGCGAGTTCCTTGGCCGGGGGTTTTTGCGTGGCGTAGATCACAGCGAGATTGAAATGCGCATCGCCATATTGCGGATCGATTTCAATCGCCTTGCGCAGCTCCTGTTCGGCGGCTTCCTGCCAACCCTTTTGCGAGCACGCGATACCGAGGTAATTGTGCGTCTTCGCATCGTTCGGTTCCAGCGCCTTCGCGCGGGTCAACGTGCTGACCGCGTCGTCATATTTGCCGAGCGAGTAATACACAATGCCGAGGATCGAATGCGAGAACGCGTCCGTCGGTGAGAGCCGCACGGCCTGTTGGAGCGCCTTTTGCGCCTCCGGGAAGTTCTGCTGCTGGAAGCGGACCACGCCGAGATTCGACCACGCGTAGAGACTCTCGGGATACTTCTCGATCATCTTCTGGTAAACGGCGGCGGCGTCATCATAACGCTTTTGCGCGAACAGATCGCTGGCCTGCTGGGCGAGCGCGCGAATATCGTTCGGAATGCGCGGCTTGCTGCGGAAATCATCCGATTCCGGTGCGGTGGTCGTGCCGGGAGCGGGGGCGGGCGCGAATTGCTCCGAGGCGTTCGGGATCGTCGCGGGAGGGGTCGTGCCGGGGGTTTCCGGCGCAGGCGCGGTGGCCACGGACGGAGCCGGTTCCGGGGCGGCGGGAGTCGGCGCCGGAGCGGGCGCGGCCGGAGCGGAGCTCGTCGTCGTGGTGACGGTGACTGTCTTCGAGGGCGGCGGCGTGAGCGGGGCGGTGACCGTGTTGCCGTTATTGAGATCGGCGTTGGGCTTGAGCAACAGCGCGCGCTCTTCTTCGCTGAGGACAACGACGGGTGAACCGAGAATATCGATTTGCTGACGCAACATTTCGGAATTGATCTTCAGGCTGTCGAGCTGTTCCTGCGCAATCTTCTTGGCCACGTCGCGGCGGGCCTGTTCCTGCAACTGACGGGTGATGATGCCGCGGAGGATTTCATTCTCACGACGGTAGGCGTCCGGGTTCTGCGCGGAAGCGATCTGCTGGCGCGCTTCGGCCAAACTCTTTTGCGCGGCCTCAAGTTGCTGCTTCAAATCGGAGGTCGTCTTCTCGAAGGCGGCGTTCGCTTCCTGCTGGGCGGCGAGAAGGCCCTGCACCTTCTTCAACTGCGCCTGCAACATCGGCACGCTCGTCTCGCCATCGGTGCCGCCGGTCTGCAGCGTCTTCACCTGCGCCTCGGCCTTCGTGAGCTTGTCCTTGAGCGAGGCGTTTTCCGAAAGCAGGTCGGCCATCTTCTGCTCGGTGTTCTGGCTCTTCGCGGCCGCGAGCTGTTGCTGGGCCGATTCCAGTTTCGTGCGGAGATCCTTCGCTTCGTCGAGGGCGCTCGTCAGCTGTTGCTTCGTCGAGGCCAGTTCCTGCTTCAAGCGACCGATCTCGTCCTTGAGCTTGTTGATTTCCTCGCTGCTGGGAGGAGAAATTTGCGAGGGCGAAGACGGCGGCGTCTCGCGCGTGGTGGGGGTGGACGGCGCGGGAGCGGGGGGCGGTGTCGCTCCGGGATTGGCATCCTTCGCGTCCTTCAACTTGGCGATTTTATCGCGGCAATACTTGATGCGGTATTTGACGATGCCTTCTTCCCAACCCTCGGGAAGTTGCTGCAGGCGCTTCTGCGCTTCATCGTAGCGCGCGGCGGCGGAGGCGGCCTGGCCGTCGGACTCCAGTTTTTCAGCTTCCTGGATCAAAAGATAAATCTGGAGATAGTCTTCCTGTGGTCCGGCGTGAACAGGCGAAAGGGACGCAGCGCCCACAACCCAGAAAAGGGCGAGGAGCGGCATGAGCAGCGATTTAGACATGCGGGGGAGAAATTAACGGTTTTAGTGGTAAAAAGTCAAACACGACAATCACTGTGTCGTATTTATATCAAAAGCGTTAGACGCCAACTGAGGCCAAAATGTTCACCTTTTCGTCACGCACCAAACCCGCCGCCTCATTGACAAGGTGCCGTCACTATGATATTTGCTCTTTACGTTCGTACCAACCCACGGGTAGGTGAACTTATGGAGGAAACTCTCAGTCAGAATGTGCTGGTCTTGAACCGGCTCTGGCAGGCAGTGAATATTTGCTCCGTCAAAAGAGCGTTTATGCTGCTATACCAAGGGCACGCCCACGTCGTCGACGCCTCCAGCGGCAGCTTCCAGACGATGACTTTCGATCAATGGCACGATGTCTCGCGCAATTACAAAGGCGATGACGTGGTCCATACCATCTCTTTCAAAATCCGCGTGCCGAAGGTGATCCTCCTGATGTTCTTCGAGCGGATGCCGAAGAAGGAAGTCAAATTCACGCGGCACAATATCTTTGAGCGGGACAACAACACCTGCCAGTACTGCGGGCAGAAGTTCGACCGCAAGGACCTGAATCTCGACCACGTCGTGCCGCGCGATCGCGGCGGCGAAACGAGTTGGGAGAACATCGTTTGCTCCTGCATCAAGTGCAATAGCAACAAGGGCAACCGCACGCCGTCGGAGGCAGGCCTGAAGCTGCTGAAGAAACCGAAGCGTCCGAAGTGGCGACCATTGCTGCAAATCCATTTCTCGCGACCCGCCGATGAATCGTGGAAGCATTTCCTCGATCTCGCCTACTGGAACGTCGAACTCACAGAGTAAGAGCACAGCGGTCCGTTCTCGTCTTTTGATGAGGGGAAGTCCGCAGATTACGCAGATGGACGCCGTTTTTTTCGGAATGGTTCCGAGATAGTTTCCCTGTCCTTCGGTCATGCGTACTGATCCTTCGACAAGCTCAGTTCCGGATGACGGGTTGGAAAAGCAATCTCTATTCATAGCGAAGCGCTCGTGGGTCCGGCGTCACGCTGGGCAACGTAACGTTGCATCCAACAAGCGGCGGCACTGTGTGCCGCCAGCTACAGCCCTCCGCTAGGAGTGGGCGTCGAGCCAGTTTTGGCCGAGGCCCATTTCCACGACGATGGGGACGCGGAGGGTGGGGATGGCGGTTTTCATCTTTTCTTCGACGAGGGGCAGAATGATGTCCTTCTCGGGATTGTAGAGGTCGAAGAGGAGTTCATCGTGCACCTGCAGGATCATGCGCGTCTGGTAATTCCCGGCGTTGAGCGCTTGCTGGACGCGGATCATGGCGATCTTGATCATGTCGGCGGCGGTGCCTTGGATCGGAGAATTGATGGCGTTGCGTTCCGCACCACCGCGCACGTTGGCGTTGGCGGAGGTGATGTCGCGCAGGGTGCGGCGACGGCCGGTGACGGTTTCCACGTAGCCGTTTTCGCGGGCGAACGCGATGGTGCGGTTCATGTAGTCCTTCACGCCGGGGTATTGCTTGAAGTAGGACTCGATGATCTCGGCGGCTTCCTTGCGCGGGATGGCGAGGCGTTGCGCGAGGCCGAAGGCGGAGATGCCGTAGATGATGCCGAAGTTGACCATCTTGGCTTTGCGACGCATGTCGCTTGTCACGTCGGCGAGCGGGACGCCGTAGACTTTGGCGGCGGTGGCGCGGTGAATGTCTTCGCCGGATTGGAAGGCTTCGAGCAGGCCGGGATCTTCGCTGAGGGCGGCGATGATGCGGAGTTCGATTTGCGAATAGTCCGCTGAGAGGAGGGAGAAGTCGCCCTCGGGCGCGACGAACGCCTTGCGGATCTCGCGGCCGAGTTCGGTGCGGACGGGGATGTTCTGCAGGTTCGGGTCCTGCGAGTTGAGCCGACCGGTGGCGGTGAGGGCTTGGTGAAAGGTGGTGTGGATGCGGCCGGTGCGGGCGAAGATGGTGCCGGGCAGGGTGTCGACGTAGGTCGATTTCAGCTTGGTCATCTCGCGGTAATCGAGGATGCGCTGGACGATGGGATGGACGGCGGCGAGGGTTTGCAGCGTTTGTTCGTCGGTGGAGAATTGGCCGGTCTTGGTTTTCTTCGCGGCGGGGTTGAGCTGCAATTTGCCGAAGAGCACTTCGCCGAGTTGCTTGGGCGAGTTGAGATTGAAGGGCGTGCCGGCGTCGGCGTAGATGAGTTTTTCGACCTCGGCGATCTTGCCTTCGAGTTCAAAGGAGAATTCCGCGAGCACGGGCGGACTGATGAGCACGCCTTGCGCTTCGACTTCGATGAGGACGGAGACGAGCGGGCATTCGATGTCGTAGAAAACGCGTTCGAGCCCTTTTTCTTTCAGCAGCGGGGTGAGGTGGGAGCGGAGTTGCCAGGTGACGTCCGCGTCCTCGGCGGCGTACTCGGCGACGGCTTCGACGGGGACGTCGCGCATGTTGAGCTGCTTGCCTTTTTTCTCGCCGATCAATTTGGTGATTGAGATGGGCGCGTAGCCGAGGAACACCTGCGAGAGGTAGTCCATGGTGTGGCGCTGGTCGGGCTCGAGCAGGCAATGCGCGAGCATGGTGTCGAAGAGCGGACCGCGCACGCGCAAGCCGTGCCAGTAGAGCACGCCCATGTCGTATTTCAAATTGTGCCCGACTTTTTCGATGGCGGGGTTCTCGAGCAGGGCGCGAAATTCGGTGAGGATGCCAGCGGCTGCGGTGACGTCGGCAGGGAAGGGCACGTACCATGCCTTGTGATCGGCGAAGGAGAAGGCCATGCCGACGATGGAGGCGACCTTGGTGTCGAGCGAGGTGGTTTCGAGGTCGAAGCAAAACGACTTTTCTTTTTCCAGCGCGGCCACGAGTTCGGCGCGTTGCTCGGGCGTGGCGGCGAGGTGATAGGTGTGCGGAATGTCGGCGATGGTCTTGTAGAGAATGGGCGGCGCGGTCTCTTCGCTGGCGCGTTCCAGTTCCGGTTCGGGCGCGGGGGTCTTGGTGGAGACGGTGCCGGGGGTGCCGCCGAAATCGAATTCGCCACTGAATTTCTTTTCCGCCGCGACAGCCGCTGCCGCGGGGCTGGTGGCTGTGGTGGTGGCGGCGTTGCCGGTGCGGAATTCATCGCCGAGCAGTCGTTTGCGCAGGGAGTTGAATTCGAGTTCGGTGCAGAGCGCTTCGACGGCGGTGTGGTCGAAGTCGCGGCGTTCGAGTGTGGTCCAGTCGACTTCGATGGGGACGTCGAGCAAAATGGTGGCGAGTTTTTTCGAGAGGAGCGCCATCTCGCGGTTCGCTTCGAGCGATTCCTTTTGCTTGCCCTTGAGTTGCGCGGTGTTGGCGAGGAGGTTCTCCATGCTGCCGAATTGCGCGATGAGTTTTTGCGCGGTCTTTTCGCCAATGCCGCGCACGCCGGGGATGTTGTCCGAGGCGTCGCCCCAGAGTCCGAGGATGTCGATGACCTGGTCGATGCGTTCGATGCCCCACTTGGCGAGGATTTCGGGTACGCCGAGAATTTCCGCCGCGTCGCCCATGCGGCCGGGTTTGTAGATGAAGATGTGGGGCGAGACGAGCTGGCCGAAGTCCTTGTCGGGCGTGACCATGAAGGTGTCGAAGCCCTCGGGCTCGGCGCGCTTGGCGAGGGTGCCGATGATGTCGTCGGCTTCATACCCGTCCTTCGTGATGACGGGGATGTTCATCGCGGTGATGAGTCGTCGCACATAGGGCAGCGCGGCGCTGAGTTCCTCGGGCATGGCTTCGCGCTGGGCTTTGTACTCGGGGAAGTCGACGTGGCGCTGGGTGGGCGCTTCGGTGTCGAACACCACGGCCATGTGGGTGGGGTTCTGGTTTTTGATGAGGTCGGTCAGCGTGTTGGCAAAACCGTAGATCGCGGAGGTGTTGAGCCCTTTCGAGGTCATGATGGGCTTCACCGCAAACGCAAAATGCGCGCGGTACACAATCGCCATGCCATCCACTAAAAATAGTCTCTTCATAAGCATATTGGAGGACGCTGTCCTCCAAACCTCCTGCCAAAGGGAATGATTCCCTTTGGGAACCCCAACTTGCGAATATGTTTTTTCCGCTGCGGAAAAAACATATTCGCAAAATTGAGGATTCTCAAGGGGCTCAGCCCATTGAGCGGGGGCTTGGGGGGCAGAGCCCCTCTCATGTATTGATCTCCGAGGCCCAGGAGCGGTTGGCGTTATACCAATCGATGGTATTTTGGATGCCTTGCTCGAAAGTGACTTGGGGTTTCCAGCCGAGGAGCGACTTGGCCTTGTCGATGTTGGCCCAGGTGGCCACGACGTCGGCGGGGTGGCGGGGGAGGCGTTCCATGACGGCTTGTTTGCCGATGAGTTTTTCCATCAGGGCAATGGCGTCGCTGAGGATGATGGGTTCATCGGAGCCGAGATTGACGATTTCGTAGCCGACGGGTTTCAAGCCGAGGAGCGTGCCGCGGGCGATGTCGTCGACGTAGGTGAAGTCGCGCGATTGTTTGCCGTCGCCGAAGACGGGGATCGTGCGGCCCTCGGTGATGCGCTGGACGAACTTGAAGGGCATCATGTCGGGGCGACCGGCGGGACCGTAGACGGTGAAGTAGCGGAAGATCGTCATGTCGATCTTGTAGAGATAATGATAGGTGTAACAGAGCACCTCGGCGGCTTTTTTCGTGGCGGCGTAGGGGGAGAGCATGCGCTCGGTGTTAAGGCTCTCGAGATAGGGCGCGGGGTGGCCTTCGCCGTAGAGGCTGGAGGTGGAGGAGAGGATGAATTTCTTCACCTCGAAGTCGCGGCAGGCATTCAACAAATTCAGCGTGCCGGTGATGTTCGTCTGCACGTAGACGGCGGGGTTTTCGATCGAGGCGCGGACGCCGGCGCGGGCGGCGAGGTTGATCACGGCGGCGAAGGGGCGACCTTCGGTGGCCTGCTGCTGCTTGAAGAGGCTGGTGACGGAATCGACGTCGCTGATGTCGAAGTGGTGGTAGGTGAAATTTGGGTGTTTCTTGATCTGGGCGAGCCGCCAGTCCTTGATGCGGAGGTCGTAGGCGGGGGCGAGATTGTCGACACCGACGACGCGATGACCCGCCGCGAGCAGGAGCTCCGCGACGCGAAAGCCGATGAAGCCCGCGGTGCCGGTCAGAAGGTAAGTCATTGAGGATGTGGATTCGGCTGCCATGTAAACCATCTACCTTCGCCGTTTTGGAAATGAAATCCAGCGAATTTTCGTGGGGGGACGGGACGATGCCTGTCGAAGAGAAGGCAGACCCTGTTACCCGTTCTAACGCGGCGGGCCTGAACTGCGGTCCGCGACGATGTGGTTGAGGACGTCGACGGCATCCTGTCGCATGTGGCCAGCGGGGAGTTTTTGCGCCCAGAGCAGGGCTTCCTGGGGACTCACGCGGCTGAGGGCGGAGAGGACATTGCCGATCGCGGTGGGGGTGAGGAGAGAAGGGTTGAGCGTGAGGGCGAAGTTGGCCGCGACGTGGGGATCGGGCTTGCAGAGGCGGACGATGACGGCTTCGAGGGCTTGTGCCTTGGTGGTGCTTTCGGGCAGGGCCTGGACCCAGTTCATGGCGGTGGTCTGGTCGCGGGTCATCCAGCCGAAGACGATGCCGTGGACGAGGCTATCACCTTCGCGGACGTCGCGGAGTTCCATCGCGTAGGCGAGGGCGGGGAGAGACTCGGTTTCGCCCCAGGTGGAGACGATGGAGTGAATGGCCCATTTACGATCTTCCGCCGACGGCAGACCGTGCGCCCACGCAAACGCTTCGTCACGATTTTTTCGGGTCCAGAATTGCATGGTGACGAGGAGAGCGGTGTTGCGGGTATCGGTGTGCGCGATTTGGAGGGCGTCGTCCGCCGCGGCGCGGGGGTTGCTTTCGGCCTTGGCCTTGAAGAGGAGGTGGATGACCTCCTGCGTGTCCTCGGCGGTGAGGTAGGTGGTGGCCAGTTGGATGCCCTGGGCGGAATTAGCCTTCAGAACGGTTTGCAGGGCCGTCGTGACGGCATACTTGCGATTGGCGCCGGGCGGCATGGTGGCGATGTACTCGAAGGCTCCCTTGGGGTCGTGCCCAGCCCATGTATAAAAGGCGGCGGCGATGGCAATGGAGCGGGGACCGAGATCGTCGCCTTCGAATTTGAGGGCGTACTCGACGCCGAGACGCGGGTTGAGTCCGGTCAGGCGGATGATGAGCATGCAGCGCGTCATGATGGTCTGCGGATCGGACTGGGTGGCGAGGCGGTCGAGTTCCCGGCGGGCGCTGGCTTCGTCGAGGGCCATTGCTTTTTGCAATTGGCGATGCTCGGCGGTGACGGGATCGGTCGCGGTTTCGCTGCCGGTGTCACGGGTTTCCGTCGGTGATGGCGTGGCGAGGGGCGCTGTCGAAGCGGGTCGGATCTTCCAGAAAAGGGCGGCGAGAGCGGCGGGTATGAGGATGCAGAGAAGGAGTCCCACGCCGTGCTTGACCATGCGTTGGGTGTATCATGGGGAGGCTGGTGTTGACAAGGGTGGCGAGGCGGCGGCGGGATGTTAGCAATTCTGATGAATGTCATCAGAATTTTTCATCAAACCGGTTGCATGGCCTGATCCTTGCTTTAAGTTTTGGCAGAGACTCAGTCTAAAACCACGGTTCCATCGCTCCATCCTCAGGGTCGCTTGCGCGGCTCGTGGCGCGCGACCCTACGGTTGTGTCTGGGGATCGGGAAAAAACGGCGATGGCTCTCAACCAATCCATCCTGGATCAGATCGGTTCCTACCGGGGGCTGTACGATCCTGCGTTTGAGCATGACGGCTGCGGCGTCGGTTTTGTGGCGAGCATTCAGGGTCGCAAATCGCACGATATTCTCAAGAAGGCCATTCATTCGGTCTGTGCGTTGACCCATCGCGGCGCGATGGATGCGGATTCCAAGACGGGCGACGGCGCGGGTTTGCTCACGCAGATTCCGCACGCGTTGTTGCGCCCCGAGGTGGAGAAGCTCGGGCATAAACTTTTCGCGGATGGCGACCTGGGCGTGGGGATGCTTTTTCTACCACCGGGCGATGCGTACACGCAGGCGCGGTGTCGTCACATCGTGGAGGAAGTGGTGCGCTCGCGCGGGTTGTTCGTCTTCGGCTGGCGCGAAGTACCGGTGCGGATGGAAGTGCTCGGCGACAAGGCGCTGCGGACCTGTCCGCGCATCGAGCAGGTGCTAATCGGGCGGACGGACCCGAAGAAGATGAGCGCGATTGCGTACGAGCGGACGCTCTATCTCTGCCGCAATCAAATTGAAGATCAGGCGGAGGCGGAGGGAATCAAGAATCTCTATATCCCCTCGTTCTCGAGTCAGACGATTGTCTATAAGGGACTGCTCGCGTCGCCGCAGTTGGAGAAATTCTATCTCGATCTGCGGAACAAACTCTATACGACCGCGCTGGCGGTCTTTCATCAGCGCTACAGCACAAACACCTTTCCCACATGGCCGCTGGCGCAATCGTTCCGGCTGTTGAGCCACAACGGCGAGATCAACACGATCGCGGGCAATCGCAATTGGACGCTGGCGCGGGAGCCGGAATTGGCGAGTGACTTTTGGGGCGACGATGTGAAGTTGTTGCGGCCGGTGATCCAGCCGGGCGGGAGCGATTCGGCGAGTCTCGACAATGCGCTCGAAGCGCTGGTGATGTCGGGCCGGGATTTGTTGCACAGCATGATGATGCTGGTGCCGACGGCATGGCAGCATGACGAGATGGCGACGCCGGAGTCGCGCGCGTTCTATGAATTTCATAGTTGCCTGAACGAGCCGTGGGACGGCCCCGCCGCGCTGGTGTGCAGCGACGGGCGCATCGTGGCGGCGTGTCTGGACCGCAACGGACTGCGACCCGCGCGATACAAGGTGACGCGCGACGGCTTGTTTACGCTCAGCTCGGAAGTGGGCGTGCTCGATATCGACGACGAGGACATTGTCGAGAAGGGGCGGCTCGCGCCGGGGGAAATCATGGCGGTGGATTGCGTGACGGGAAAGCTGTTGCTCAACGCTGAGATCAAATCGATCTACGCGAATCGTCGACCCTACGCGCAGTGGTTGCAGGAGCAGTTGTACCGGCTGCCCAAGAGCGGGGCGCTCACGCCCTCGTTGCCGATGCCGGCGACATTGCTGCAGCAGCAACTGGTTTTCGGGTACAACGAGGAGGAGATCAAATTTTCGCTGAAGCCGATGGTGGAGAACGGCGAGGAGGCGTCCGGCTCGATGGGCGATGACGCGCCGCTGGCGGTGCTGTCGCGCAAGTCGCGCCTGCTCTACACCTACTTCAAACAACTCTTCGCGCAGGTGACGAATCCGCCGATCGATCCGATCCGCGAGAAGCTCGTGATGTCGGTGGAGATGATTCTCGGTCAGCGCCGCAACTGGTTTTCCGAATCGCCCGAGCACGCGCAATTGCTGCACCTGTCGAGCCCGGTGTTGACGAACGAAGAGTTGGCGCATGTGCGGCGGCTGTCGAATCCGGCGGTGCAGAGCGAGACGTTGTCGTGCCTGTTCAATGCGGCGGCGGGCGACAAGGATTTCGCCACGCAACTGGTGAGTCTTTGTGCGCAGGCGGAAAAGGCGGTCGACGCAGGCAAAACGATTTTGATTTTGAGCGACCGCGGCGTGACGCTTTCCCGCGCCGCGTTGCCGATGTTGCTGGCGGTCGGCGCGGTGCATCATCATCTCATTCGCGCGGGCAAACGGATGCGGGCGAGTCTGGTTTGCGAGACATTCGAGTGCCGCGATGTGCCGCACTATGCGGCGTTGATCGGCTACGGCGCTTCGGCGGTGAATCCGTACGGCGCGTGGGCGACGTTCGCCGATCTGCTGGGCCAGGGTGGATTGAAGGTGACCGATCCGGCGCAGATCGTTTCGAATTATCGCGCGGCGGTGGAAAAGGGACTGCTGAAGATCATGTCGAAGATGGGCATCTCCACGCTCGCGAGCTATTGCGGCGCGCAGACATTCGAGGCGATTGGGTTGCACGAGGAGGTTGTTCAGCGGTGTTTCACCGGCACGCCATCGCGGTTGTCGGGATTGAATTTCTCCGAGATCGCGGAAGAGACCTTGCAGCGGCACCGGTTCGCTTTTTCGCCGGAGGCGGCCTTGACCGACGCGGGTTATTACCGCTACCGCCGCGATGGCGAGGTGCATGCGTATCATCCGGCGGTGATCCAGAATTTCCACAGCTACGTCGGCATCAAAAACAAGGACAAGGTGGGCGCGGCGGACGATTACGCGAAGCTGCTCGCCGCATTGCGCGAGTCGGAGCCGATCGCGTTGCGGCATTTGTTGAAGCTGAAAAAAGGCGCACCGATTCCGCTCGATGAAGTGGAACCGATCGAGGAGATCCGTCGCCGGTTCACCACAGCGGGCATGTCGCTGGGGGCGTTGTCGCCGGAGGCGCACGAGGCGTTGGCCATCGCGATGAATCGTATCGGCGGGAAATCGAATTCCGGCGAGGGCGGCGAGGATCGCGCGCGGTTTCACCCGATGGAAAATGGCGACAGCAAGAACAGCCGCATCAAGCAGATTGCGAGCGGTCGTTTCGGCGTGACGGCGGAATATCTCGCGAGCGCGGACGAAATCGAGATCAAGATGGCGCAAGGTTCCAAGCCGGGCGAGGGCGGCCAGATCTCCGGTCTGAAGGTGAACGGGCTGATTGCGAAGTTGCGCCACAGCGTGCCGGGAGTGACGTTGATTTCGCCGCCGCCGCATCATGATATTTACAGCATCGAAGATCTGGCGCAGCTCATCTACGACCTCAAGCAGGTGAACCCGCGCGCGAAGGTGTGCGTGAAGTTGGTTGCCGAAGCGGGCGTTGGCACCATCGCGGCGGGCGTGGCAAAAGCGCACGCGGATATTATTCTCATCTCCGGTCACGACGGCGGCACGGGCAATTCGCCGATCTCTTCCATCAAGTATGCCGGCGCACCGTGGGAGCTGGGACTCGCCGAGACGCAGCAGGTGTTGCTCCTCAATGATCTCCGCAACCGCGTCACCTTGCGCGCAGACGGCGGTATGCGCAACGGCTCGGATATTGTGATGGCGGCATTGCTCGGCGCGGAGGAATTCAATTTCGGCACGGCGGCGCTCATCTCGCTCGGCTGCGTCTATGTGCGGCAATGTCACTTGAACACCTGCCCGGTCGGCGTGACGACGCAGGACGAAAAACTCCGCGCGAAATTCAAGGGCACGCCCGACAACGTGGTGACGTTCTTCAACGGCGTGGCGCAGGAAGTGCGCGAGACGTTGGCGAGCCTCGGTGTTCGCTCGATGAATGAACTCATCGGCCGCACCGAGTGGCTCGAATCGCGTCCCATCGCCGATCATCCCAAGGCGAACCGGTTGAACCTGTGTCCGTTGCTGAACATGCCTCCGCTCGACGAGACGGCGGTGCGCTATCACACATGGGAGCGCAACGACAAGCACGAGGATCGGCCGCTCGATGCGGTGCTGTTGCAGGATGCGAAGAGCGCACTGCAGACGCGCAAGAAATTTTCGCATCGCTACAAGATCGCGAATACAAACCGCAGCGTGGGCGCGCAGCTCAGCGGCGAGATCGCTTATCGTTATGGCGACGAGGGATTGCCGAGTGGCACGGTGGATCTGACCTTTGCAGGCAGCGCGGGCCAGAGCTTCGGCGCGTTCCTGGTAAATGGCGTGCGGCTGACGCTCATCGGCGAGGCGAACGATTATGTCGGCAAGAGCATGAGCGGCGGGGAGATTGTCATCGCGCCACCGCCCGAGGCGACCTTTGTGCCGACGCGCAATTCGATTTGCGGCAACACGGTTTTATACGGTGCGACCGGCGGGGAGCTCTATGTGCGGGGCCGCGCGGGCGAGCGGTTCGCGGTGCGCAATTCCGGTGCGACAGCGGTGGTGCAGGGCATCGGCGATCACGGCTGCGAGTACATGACCAACGGAACCGTTGTGGTGCTGGGCGAGACCGGGAAAAATTTCGGCGCGGGCATGTCGGGCGGCGTGGCCTATGTGCTCGACGAACAACGCCAGTTCGAAAAGCGGATCAATCCCGCGATGGTGTGCCTGGAATTATTGAAGACCTCCGAGGAAATCATGCAGCTCAAAGGACTGATCTTCAAACACTTGGAGGCGACCGAAAGCCGTCAGGCCACGGACATTCTTGCGAATTGGTCGCACTACGAACCATTTTTCTGGAAGGTTGTGCCACATCCCACTAAGGTGGGGACTATAGTCGCCCCGGCGCCCACGGCCGTGGCTGCGGTGCATTAACCTTCACTTTTTCATCCTTTGCAAGTCACTACACAGCTCGCCGTTTTCCTCGCCAACAAACCGGGTACGTTCGCGGCGGTCTGCGAAGCGTTGGCCAAAGCGAAGATCAACATTTACGCCATCGCCACGTCCGATTCCGTCGACCATTCCGTCGTGCGCATGGTCGTGGCCGATCCGGTGAAGGCGGAGCGGATGCTGGAGGAAATCGGCGCGCTCGTGATCAAGACGGAAGTGATCATGATCGAGGGTTCGAACAAGCCGGGCAGCCTCGCGCAAATCATGCGCACGCTGGCCGAAGCAGGCGTGAATATTGAGTACGCCTACTGTGCCACGTCGCCGATGGTGACGCGCGGCATGCTCATCATCCGGCCCGACAATGTGGCGCGCGCGCTCAAGGCGCTGAACCTCAAGTCGAGCAGCGCTCCCGCCAAAGCCAAAAAATAATCCGCTGCGGGCGGAGAGTTGGCCGGGGTTTACAGAAGGCATTTTTGCCGTTCCACCATGGTTGAACTATTTCGCAGTTTACAGGGCTATCTGAGGCCGTACTGGCGTTGCACGCTGGCCGCTCCGCTATTGATGCTGGTGGAAGTCGCGATGGATTTGCTGCAACCGCAGTTCATCAAGCACATCATCGACGATGGTATCGCCAAGGGCAATATGACGGTGGTGTGGCATACCGGGCTGGCGATGCTCGGTTGCGCTTTCGTGGGCCTGCTGGCCGGGGCGGGCTGCGGCTGGATGGCGGTGTTGAGTGGACTCAGTTTCGGCACCGACTTGCGCGCCGGGTTGTTCCGCAAGGTGCAGGAATTTTCCTTCAGCAATCTCGATGAGATGGAGACCGGCGGATTGATGACGCGGCTCACGAGCGATATCACGCAAACACAGAACGCGGTGATGATGTCGCTGCGCGGGATGGTGCGGATGCCGCTGCTGCTGGTCGGGAGTTTGATCATGGCGGTGTGGACGAGTCCGCGGCTCGGGGTGATTTATCTCGCGCTGATTCCGGTCGTGATCCTGAGCATGTTTTGGATCACGCGGCGAACGTATCCGTTGTATGGCAAAGTGCAGGCGCGGCTCGATGTGCTGAACACGGTGCTGCGGGAAAATCTGGCGGGTGTGCGCGTGGTGCGCGTCTTCGCGCGCGCGGCGCGGGAGATCGACCGGTTTGCGCAGGCGAACCTGGAGTTGATGGTGAGCAATATCACGTCGGTGCGATTCAGCGCGTTGACGATGCCGGTGATGATGCTGACGTTGAACTCGTGCATCGTTGCGACGTTGTGGCTGGGGGGACATCACGTGCAGAGCGGCGAGTTGCAGGTGGGACAGGTCGTTGCGTTCGTGAATTATTTGATGCAGACGCTGATCTCGATGCTCGTCGCGAGTTTCATCCTGATTCAACTTTCCCGTGCACGGGCCTCGGCAGTGCGGATCGTGGAGGTACTCGAAAAAGCGCCGGGCCTGCCGACGGCTTCATCGCCGGAGCGGCTCACGGTGACACCGGGACAAATCGAATTCGAGAATGTGAATTTCAGCTACAACGCGCACGGTCATGACCCGGTGTTGCGGAATCTGCGGTTCGTCGCGCAGCCGGGACAGACGGTGGCGATTGTCGGTGCAACTGGTTCCGGCAAGTCGAGCTTGGTGCAGTTGATCCCGCGTTTCTACGACGTGACGCAGGGCCGCGTGCTGCTGGATGGCTGCGATGTACGCGCGCTGGTGGAAACGGATTTGCGGCAGCAGGTGGGGATCGCGTTGCAGGAATCGATTTTGTTCAGCGGCACGATTCGCGAAAATATTGTCTATGGCCGACCCGAGGCGAGCGAGGAAGAGGTGGTCGCCGCCGCGCGCGCGGCGCAGGCGGAGGAGTTTATTCTCCGTCAACCGCATGGATACGAAACCGTAGTGGGCCAGCGCGGGGTGAATCTTTCCGGCGGACAGAAGCAGCGGATCGCGATTGCGCGGGCGTTGTTGCCGAAGCCGCGCGTCTTGATTCTCGACGACAGCACCAGCGCGGTGGATGTGCACACCGAGGCGAAGATTCACGAGGCCATTCTGGCACAGGGCTTCGCGCAGACGCGGTTCATCGTCGCGCAGCGCATCAGCACCGTTTATCGCGCAGACCGGATTCTCGTGCTCGAAGACGGTGAGATCGTGGGCGACGGCACGCATGAGCGACTACTCGCGGACAACGCGGTTTATCGCGAGATTTACGAATCGCAAACCCAGAGCGGAGTGATGATCCATGAGTAGCCCCAAGGCCGCCGCGGCGACGAATCCGGCCCTGCCGAAGGTGGGCCACATGGGACCGCCCATGCCGGGCGAGACGGAAATGCGCAAGCCGCATGACCGCAAGGGGACGTTGCGGCGTCTCTGGATGTACTTGCAGCGGCAGCGGCTGGCGCTGGTCTTTGCGGCGCTGCTGGTGTGCGGCACGGCGGGGCTCGATTTGCTGGGGCCGTATTTGCTGGGCCGCGCGATTGATCAGGGCATTGCGCATTTCGATCTGGCGGCACTACGGCCGATTCTCGCGCTCATGCTCACGGTCTACGCCACGAGCGCGGCGCTGCATTGGTTGCAGAATTACACGATGGTGAATGCGACACAACGGACGGTGCGCGACATCCGGCGTGATTTGTTTGCAAAGATCCAACAGATGCCGCTGCCGTTTTTCGACAGCCGCGCGCATGGTGATTTGATGAGCCGGGTGACGAGCGATGTGGAAAATTTCAGCGAAGTGCTCAGTGGCAGCGTTACGCAAATCACCTCGGGCGTGCTCGGCACGGTGGGCGTGGTGGTGGCGATGTTGTGGATCAATCCGTCGTTGGCGCTGGTGAGCGTGCTCACGGTGGGCAGCCTGACGGTGTTGGTAAATCGCTGGATCGCGAAGCGCGCGCGCGAGGGATTTCGTCAGCAGGCGGCGGCGCTGGGCCGGTTGAACGGGTTCATCGAGGAGACGCTCGGCGGACAGCGGGTGGTGAAGGCGTATCATCGCGAGGAAGGCGTGACCGCGCAGTTCGACACGGCGAACCGGGAGTTGAAGAAGAGTGCGTTGCGCGCGCAACTCTTCGGCAGCATCAGCGCGCCGGTGATGAATGCGATCAATAACACGGCGCTGACCACGGTGGCGGGCGTGGGTGGCATCATGGCGGTGCGGGGTCTGGCGACGGTGGGGACGATTGCGACATTTATCAATTACACGCGGCAACTGGGCCGTCCGCTGAACGAAATCGGAATGCTGTACAACCAGATTCAGTCAGCCATGGCGAGCGCGGAGCGCGTTTTCGAAATCATCGATCAACCGGCGGAAGTGGATGCCGCGCCGGGAGCGACCGCGCCGGTGATTCAAGGCGAGGTGGAGTTCACGGAAGTGACGTTCGGTTATCGACCGGAGACGCCGGTGCTGCGCGAGGTGAGCTTGCATGCGCGGGCGGGTCAGACGATTGCGTTGATCGGTCCGACCGGTGCGGGGAAGACGACGCTGGTGAATTTGTTGACGCGGTTCTATGAGGTGGATCGCGGGATGATTCGCATCGATGGCCGCGATTTGCGCGAGATTCCCAAAACAGAATTGCGGCGACAACTGGGTGTGGTGTTGCAGGATACCTATCTTTTCAGCGGCACGGTGCGCGATAATTTGCGCTATGGAAAACTCGACGCGACGGATGCGGAGATCGCAACGGCGGCGCATCTGGCCAACGCGGATTTGTTCATTCACCGCCTGCCGGACGGTTACGATACGGTGCTCTCCGAGCGCGGGGGAAATCTGAGTCACGGCCAGCGGCAATTGCTGGCGATCACGCGGGCGATCCTGGCGAATCCGCGCATCCTGATTTTGGATGAGGCGACAAGCAGTGTCGACACGCGCACGGAGAAACATATTCAGGAGGCGATGCGGCGGTTGATGAGCGGGCGCACTTGTTTCGTCATTGCGCACCGGCTGAGCACGATTCGCGATGCGGATCAGATTCTGGTGCTGAACCACGGGCAGATCGTGGAGCGTGGGAATCACGCGCAGTTGATGGAGCGCGCGGGACTCTATAGTCGGCTCTATACGCGGTCGTTACTGAGGGTGTAGAGAACTGCAGGAGTCCAAATAAACGGTCGCATTCTTGAGCGATCTGAACCGATCCTTCGACAAGCTCAGGATGACGGTTTGGTGAGAGTAAGCTCCATGGTAGCGAGAAAGAGATTCTCGTTATCTTAATATATTACCTTCATTCCACGTCATCCTGAGCTTGTCGAAGGATCGGTTTGGATGGTGGTGGTATTCAGTACGGCGCTGACTCTTCTTTTTTCCTAGAAAATCAGCGGGCAGGCTGCGTGCCATTTGTCGGCATCGAACTCACCATTGGGTTTGGTGTAATCGGATTTGCGGGCTGCATCGAAGAGGTGCGCGCGCTTGATGTTCGCGACGAGTTCGATGGTGCTATTGACCTCAACCTTGAGCTGCACCTGCGAACGGGAGATGAGGCTGTGCGCGCCGGTGGTGAGGTAGAGGTAAGTCTCCGCGCCCATCGGTTCGATGACTTCCACAGTGACGCGGAAGGTATGGCCGGGATCGGAGTCGACGACGTAGAGGCGGTCCTGCAGATCTTCCGGGCGGATGCCAAAGATGACGGGACGGCCGAGGTAGGCGTCGGCTTTGCGGGCCTGCTCGGGTTCGAGTTTCAGCAGGGCACCATTCGCCGTGCTGTCTTCCGCGAAGTAGAGTTCGCCGCCTTTTTCCACGATGGTGCCATTGAGGAAATTCATGGCGGGACTGCCGATGAATCCCGCGACGAAGGCATTGGCGGGGGTGTTGTAGATTTCGAGCGGAGCCGCCTGCTGCTGGATGACGCCGTCCTTCATCACGACGATGCGGTCGCCCATGGTCATGGCTTCGACCTGATCATGCGTGACGTAGATCATGGTGGTGGCGAGGCGGGTGTGGAGCTTGGAAATTTCGGTGCGCATCTGGACGCGCATTTTTGCGTCGAGATTGGAGAGCGGTTCGTCGAAGAGGAACACCTTGGGCTTGCGCACGATGGCGCGGCCCACGGCGACGCGTTGGCGCTGGCCGCCGGAGAGGGCCTTGGGTTTGCGCTCGAGCATGTCGTCGGTGAGGCCGAGAATGGCGGCGGCGTCGCGGACGCGTTTGTCGATTTCCGCTTTGGGGAATTTGCGCAGTTCGAGACCGAACGCCATGTTCTTGTAGACGGTCATGTGCGGGTAGAGCGCGTAGTTCTGGAAGACCATGGCGATGTCGCGGTCCTTGGGCGGGACGTCATTGACGCGGACGTCGTCGATAAAGATGTCGCCCCTGGTGATGTCTTCGAGCCCGGCGATCATGCGCAGAGTGGTGGACTTGCCGCAGCCGGAGGGACCGACGAGGACGACGAATTCGCGGTCCTGGATGACGAGGTTGGCGTTGTCGACGGCGGTGACATCCTTGCCTTTTTCGCCGGGATAAATTTTGTACAGGTTTTCAATGACGACTTTCGCCATGAGTGGAATCCTTCGTTTGTCGTTGCAGCCTTTCGTTCACCGGAAGGGTCTCGGTTGCCCGCATAGTCATACTCCGCGCGGTCGGGCAGGCCGCGTGGAAGATCAATGCGGCAAGCGTATCGGGCCGGGGACGCGGGCTCCAACACTTTTTTGCGATACCGAATCAGCTTAGGAATTTAATAGGGAGAACTGCGCGCGGAACGTGGCGGTGCGGGCGCGACCGCGCACAAGCACGACACCGAGAGGACGGCCTTCGGCATTGCCGGGTGCTTCGGCCCAGTGCACGGAAAAACCTTCGGGCAGAACGAGGGAGAGTCGGACGCCGGTGGTTCCCTGCCGCCACGCGCCGACGAGGGTGCGGGGAGATGTGATGAGTGTCTGCAGATTTTGCAGCCAGCGATATTCGTCCGCGGCGGGTTCCAGCGTTGCAGGAGGATTTCCTTCCGGCGTGAACAAGCCGTCACCGTGAAAAATCCATTCGAGGCGACACTCGGTGTCGAGCGTCACGCTGTACTCGTCTTCCCAACCGTCGGCGGTGAGGCGCACGGTGCGTTGCAAGCGGGTAGGACCGTAGGCGGAGGCCGCCGTGATTTTGTCCGGCGCGAAGTCGATCAATTGACCGGTGTGCGCGGGTTGCGGTTGACCCTCCACGACGATGAGGTTGTGGGCGAGGGGAGAGCGCAGCCAGTGGGTGAATTGGGAATCGTAGCCGCTGGTGCCGAGATCGAGGCTGCGCCAGCCGGTGGCGGTTTCGATGTCGACGTTGAGCTTGTCCTTGTGGTCATGCCAGCCGCCGTCCGCGCCAAAGCGGAGGCCGATGCGAACCTGATCATTTTTGAGGACGGCGATGCCCGCGTCGCGCAAGACGAATGACGTTTCTTCGCGGCTCGTGGGCGCTTCGATTTGCTCGGGACCGTAAAGGAGTGCCGCGGTGGAAGCGCGATGCGCGGCGGTGTGGGTGACGCAGGCGGGACCAGCGCCGGAACCGACGAGTCGCACGGCGCGCGGTTTTTCGCCGCGATAGTAAGGAGTGACATCGGCGGCGCGATTGAGTCGCGTCCACGCGATTTCCGCGACGTGTGCAAAATCGCCGAGTGTGGTGGTGATCCAGCCATCGGCGTAGGCCGGCATGCGGCCGTCGCGATAGGCGAGCCGCGCGGGATTGCGCACCGCGAGGATCAATTTTTCCAGGCTGTGCGGATCGCGGATCGCGTCGGGCCCGGCGGCTTCCAGATAGGAGAACACCGCGTCGAGCATATAGAAATGATAGGTGATGCTGCTCTCGTGCCAGAAGCCATCTTCATTGAAGCCCTGCCGAAGTTGCGTCTCCATCCCGAATTGAGAATCGCGACACCAGTTCAATAAAGTATTATCGTGAAGGAGCACGGCGCATTCCGCGAGCGCGGCGAGTTTCCAGCCGTCGTGGTTATGAATGGCGGCGAGTTGCGGTTGGAGCAGATCGACCGCGGCGCGGGCCATGGTTTCCACCGCAGCGCGATCGACGGCAGAGAAGGTCGAAAGAAGTCCGCTCCAGCGCAGGGGCCGCAACAGGGCGACGAGCCACACCGCTTCGTTCAGTCCATGCGGCTGCACGCGGCCCCGCATGGGCGGACGGTCGCCATGCACGGGGTAGTCGAGGTAATGACGTGCATAATGGAGCAGAATTTCTTCGAACACGGCGCGGGCTTGCTGGGCCGCGTCGCCGGATTCCAGCTGCATCAAAATGACGGCGCGCTCGGCCTGACACGCGGCGGCGTTGTGCATTTGCATGACCCACGCGCCATCCCAGGGCTGACCGGTGTGGACCTTGCCGCAGCGCGGACAGCGATGCTCGTGGGGACGCTGCACATCGAATTGTAGTTTCTCGCCGTCGGCATCGCAGAAATAGGTATGGAACCGGTGCGAGGATTGGTCCGACGCGGGAATCGCGAGTGCTTGTCGCCACCAATCGAAGTCCGCCCGCAAGGCGCGCAAGACATCGTGGGTCCAAGGCTGGCGCTGACACTTCAGCCGGGCGACGTCCCATGCGGGAGCATAGGGAGCAAACGAATGGGACATGAGTTCACTCTATGGCGGCGGAAACGGATCGGCTACTGCAGAAAATCGCCAAAAAAGTGCATTCCTATGCTATTTTAGCGTCACTTGGACAATGATTTCAGCCAAGAGCCTCACTTGCCTCCGACTCATTGCGGGTTAGATTGGTTTATGTCCGGCCACGACCGCCTTACCGACATTCAGGGTGTGCTCCTCGACCTCGACGGCACCGTCTACGAGGCAGATCATGCCATTTCTGGAACGGTCGAAACACTGGCCGCGCTCCGCTCTCACGGTATTCCCTATTGCTTCGTGACCAACACCACCAGCAAGCCCCGCTCCGTCGTTGTCGAACGCTTGCGGCAGGCCGGCATTGCGGCTACTCCCGAGCAGATCTTTACCGCGCCCGCTGTGGCCCGGGATTGGTTGCGGGAAAAACAATTCACTCGCTGTTACTTTCTCCTGCGGCCACCGCTCCTGGCCGATCTCGAGGGAGTGGAGGCCGTCGATGAAACTCCCCAAGCTGTGGTGGTGGGGGACATGGGCGATGATTTCACCTATAACAAACTCAACCGCGCATTTCGGTTCCTGCTGGACGAGCGTTGTGCGTTTGTCACGCTCGCGGCCAATCGTTGCTTCAAAGGCGGGGATGGTCTTTGTCTCGATGTCGGCGCGTTCGTTGCGGCGCTCGAATTTGCCACGGGCCGCAAGGCCGAGCTCATCGGCAAACCTTCTCCCGCTTTCTTCGAGGTGGCGTGCGCGAGCCTGCACGCCGATCCCGCGCACACCGTCATGATTGGCGACGATCTGGAGAGCGATGCCCTGGGCGCACAAGCCTGCGGTCTCCGCGGTGTCCTCGTCCGCACTGGAAAATTCCGCGCGGAACAACTCGCCGTGTCGGGGAAGAAACCGGATTTCGTTCTCGATTCCATCGCCGATCTTCCCCGGCTGCTCTTCCAATGACGCGGTGCAAAGATCAACTGAACTTCTTGCGCCACGCGAGTTCGTCGAAGCCGACGAGTGAGGCCTTTTCGCCGATCACGAACGGCCGCTTCACGAGATTTCCATTCGATGCCAACAGCTTCAACGCGTCCGCTTCGTTCATCGTGGGGAGTTTTTCGCTGAGCCCCATCGATTTGTAATCGAGTCCCGAGGTGTTGAACAACTTGCGGAGATTGCCTTCGTAAGCGGCCAACATGGTTTTCAATTCCTCAATCGACGGCGGCGTTTCGCGAATCGGGATTTCCTGAAAGTAGACGTGGTTTGCGTTCAGGAAGGACACGGCTTTGCGGCAGGTACCGCAGTTGGCATAAGTATAGACTTTAAGTTGGGACATCGTGAAATCTCCGCTTCGCTATTTATTGAATAATTTCTTCAACCCCGCTTCCGACGCTTCACACACGCCGCATTCGGTGATCAATCCTGTTACCAGACGTGCCGGGGTTACATCGAATCCATAGTTCGACGCCTTCGTCGTGGCTTCCGTGATGGCGACCTCGGCGAGTTCGCCCTCCGCATTGAGACCACGCACATGCGTCACCTCGCGCGCATCGCGCTGTTCAATCGGGATTTCCTTCAGTCCATCGCGCAGGCTCCAGTCAATCGTCGAGCTCGGCAGCGCCACATAAAACGGCACGCCATTGTCCTTGGCCGCGAGCGCCTTCAAATAAGTGCCGATCTTGTTGCACACATCGCCGCAGGAAGTTGTCCGATCTGTGCCCACGATGCAGACATCCACCATCCCGTGCTGCATCAGGTGACCGCCCGCGTTGTCCACGATCAGCGTATGCGGCACGCCATGATTCGCCAGTTCCCACGCCGTGAGCGAAGCGCCCTGGTTGCGCGGCCGCGTCTCATCCACCCACACATGCACCGGCAAGCCGCTGTCATGCGCGAGATAAATCGGTGCCAGCGCCGTGCCCCAATCGACCGTAGCGATCCAGCCGGCATTGCAATGCGTGAGCACATTCACCGGTTCGCCCGGTTTCTTGCGCGCGGCGATTTCCTGCAGAATCTTCAACCCGTGTTCGCCCAGCGAGCGATTGATCTCCACATCCTCGTCGCAGATTCGCGCTGCTTGCGAATAGGCCGTCACCAACCGCTCCTCGCGTGGCAGCGGCAGCAAGACCTCGCGCATCGTCTCCAGCGCCCAGCGCAAATTCACCGCGGTCGGGCGTGTCTCCAGCAACATGGAATGCGCGTCCTCGAGCGTCGCATCCGATGCATCCGAACGCATCGCGAGGGCCATGCCGTAAGCGGCTGTCGCTCCGATCAGCGGCGCGCCACGCACCACCATGTCCTTGATCGCCACCGCCGCCTCCTCCACGTTGGTGAGCTGCACGATTGAGAAATCGTGTGGCAAACGGCGTTGATCAATGACTTCAACCGACCAGCCATCCATCGCCAGCCAGATTGAACGAAACGGAGTCCCTTTAACTTTCATGCGTAAGCGACATCCTTGCGGGTCGCTCTGTCCGTCGCAATCCAAATCATGCGCTGGTTTCCCACTCTTCGGGCCGAATGATGAAGCTCCGCAAGCCCGACTCTGGCCTCATGCATCCCCCTTATCTCTTCATCGCACCGAAAAAAATCGCTCCCGTTACTACTTCAGCCCCACTGCTATCGAAATGAATGGTGGTCGCCTGGTAGTCGGGGATCACAAAACTTTTTACCACCGGGCTTGCATTCTTTTGGCCACTATGCTTTCCTTCCAGACCTGCCGTTCACGACCCCATGGAGTAGCGGTTAGCTCACCACCCTTTCACGGTGGTTGCACGGGTTCGAATCCCGTTGGGGTCGCCATTTCATCTTATTATCTCCCAATACCTTGGAACTTAATTGGTTTTCATGACTTGATTTTTCGGACAGTTTTCGGACAATCATCGCGTTAGAAAGCGCATGAAGACGAAACTATCCAAGTTCCCAATAACGGTTCAACGTGGTTCCTCCGTTGTTAAAATCTACCGTGAGTCTACAAAAACCAGCGGCACCTACTACCGTGTGAGTTTTTATAAGGGTGGAAAACGTTGTGGACTAAATTTTACTGATTTAGATAAAGCCAAGCTTGAGGCCGAAGCCAAGGCCGCACAACTATCAAGAGGCGACCTCGACGCCCTTCAAATCACTGGCAAAGATCGCCTCATTTATGGGAGAGCCTTGGAAGCAGTTCGCCCATTCAACCTCCCTCTAGACGCTGCTGCATTGGAATTCGCAGAAGCGAAAAAGCTCATAGGAGGATTTTCTCTCAATGATGCGGCGCGCTTTTACATGCGGCATCATGGCCATGGAATCAAAGCTATTCCAGTAGCCGACGCAGTTGCGGAGATGATTGCCGCAAAGACTGAAAAAGGCGTAAGCGCCTCCTATCTTGCGGACCTCCGCTATCGTCTTGGAACATTTTCTTCTACCTTCCACTGCGATGTAAATTCACTTGTTCCAGACGATCTGAGGAATTTCCTGAATGAGTTGAAGCTCGCTCCGCGCGGCTTCAACAACACTCTTGCGACACTAAATACGTTCTTCGCTTTCGCGAAAGATCGCGGTTGGCTGTCAAAAGAATCTGACTTGCTGGCAGGAATCGAGAAGCGCCGTGAAAAGGCCGTTCCAGTCGAGATATTCACTCCTTCCGAAATGAAGGAAGTACTTACGTACAGCTCCTTCGATTTATGTCCCTGCCTTGCCTTGGCTGGTTTCGCTGGCTTGCGGTCGGAAGAGATATTGCGGCTAGAATGGTCAGATTTGAAACGCCGTCCCGGATTCATCGAAATTGCGGCTGACAAAGCAAAGACTGCGGCACGCCGTCTCGTTCCGATTACGCCCAATCTTTCGCAGTGGCTCGCCCTTTCCAAGAACCAAAACGGACGGGTCTGGTCCCATGGGAAAGGATGGTTCTTCGAATCCATGAGCGACACCGTCGAAGCCATTAACAAGGCACGAAAAGAAAATGGGGAAGAGCCTTCCTTTGCTTGGAAAATCAACGCCCTACGCCACAGCTTCATTTCCTATCGACTCGCAGAAATTCAGGACGTGAATCGTGTCGCCCTCGAAGCAGGCAATTCACCCAAGATGATCTTTCAGCATTACCGTGAGCTTTGCACGCCGTCAGATGCAAAAGCATGGTTTAATATTGGTCCCGGCAGAGCCAAGAACGTAGTTCAAATGGAAGCATAAACATGAGCACCCCAAAACTCCCCAACACACACCAATTAGCACAAATAGCAGCAGGTCTATTTTCTCGCTCACCTTATTCTAGCCCTGACCAATTGGCAAAGAAAGCTCTTGAGCTATGGATGGCCTGCGCATGTGTTCTGAATCCTAAAAAGCCGCTACAGAACAAAATTTCAGACTCATCCAAAGTGATTAAAATAACCAAAGAAGATGGGGAGGAAGCCTTCCGTACATTAGAAAAAATTACTCAGAACAACGATTATAAGTACAAAACTCCAATGGGGCTTACTGCTGCAATATACAAGCATCGCGCAAAATCGCCTGCTAGGAAACGAGTCCTTGAAATGATCGAAGCCAAACCCAATCAAGTGGACACTAGCGAGGCTGAATTAACGAAGCTGGTGGAAAAACGCAAAGACAACGATTCACGCAAAAGAAGAGAACGGAACGCAAAATCTAAATAAATTTAAGCCGGATGTTTTTCCTCATTACTCCTCTTCATTGATGTCTTTCTGCCGGAAAATTTGACTTTATCAAGAACAGGGGCCGGACGTTGGCCCCATCTTGCCGGATATACTGCGCAAGCTGCCGGACAGGCAAAATAAGACTGCTTGCTAAATGTGCTATTACACTGCACATGCAAAACAAGCACACTACTACGCCGGGTCTGACCGCTTCTGCGAGCGCCGACGAAATCCTTGAAAAGCCCGAGACCGCACAACGTCTCAAAATCTCAACACGCACTTTAGATCAGTGGATGCGTGTCGGTAGAGTACCATTTTTAAAAATCGGAAAAACGGTCCGGTTTCGCTGGACGGATGAAAGGTGGCTAACTTAAAGGAAACATATGAAATCAGCATCTATAGCCAATATCCTATTCCATGCTAGGCTCACATTAGAATCACTTGCCGCCGGAGATCAGCCCTTCGAAAAACTGCTTTACGATGTTTATAACTCGCATCTTATGCATATAATCCCCGATAATGTGCCTGCAGATTTAGCGTCGGAATTTAAGTGGATTCAGAAACAATGTGAACATTATCACCCCAAGGGAGCGGGATACATGAAGGCCATTCCTGAAAGCAAACAGCGCAAGATCGCCGAGAAGCTGACGCAAATCCTCATCCGAAGCGCTCAACTCGAGCTTACGCTAGCAAATCGTCACTCTCCAAGATTCAAAAAGTAAATCGGTTTAACAGGCAACAGGCGTCTCGGCGTGTCTTTGAGTTTACTGTAGTGCTCAACCCAAAGAGCCAAAAGTTTTTGACCGTCTATAAGTGTCAGCTTGCGACGTTCTTGTTCACGAGCAATGCGTTCAGCCTCATTGGTGAAACCGCCAAGATTTACGAAGATGCCAGCGTCGTTGTCGTTAATCAGTGACAAGAAAGACCTGATTGCATCGGCATCGGCTTTATCAGCGCGGCGTTTTACTTGGACTTTGATTCGCGTTCCTTGGATGCCAAGAGGATCAACGGTTGCCACAATATCCACGCCACGATCCGGGCCCGGAGGGGAGACGTAGGAGACGTGATAGCCCATGGCTTCAATCAGGCCAGCAACCAAGTCTTGAAAGTCGTATGGAGGCAATTCGGAAAGGTAATCGCTAATCTCAGTCCAAGCGTCCTCTTCAGCTTCTTCCAACGTGGCGATGGAGGAGACAGATTCCTCGGAAGTCTCCACTTCTTTGTCCTCAGGCTGTCCGGCTTCCCATTCGCGGTACTTGGCATCTACTGCTTTTTTGAAGTCCTCTACGTCCTTATGTTGAGATAAAGCAGTCTTGCCGTCTGGAGTAACCGACCAGATACCACTGTCCTTAATTAGCCATCCAGCCTTGACCAATCCAATAGTTGAGAACCGCGCAATCTTCTCAAACCGACGAACGCCGCTGGCATAGTTCCCCTTTTCAAAGTCCGTAAGCTCCAAGCTGTCAGCTACCTTTTGCAGCACATCTTTAGCCCGAAGTCCTTCGGGATGCTGTGTCAGAATATTCAAGACTGCTCGTTGAATTTCCCCCGTGCGGTGTGCCGTGATATTTGCCATAAGATTTTCAGCCCAATAGTACTACAATCGATTTTCAACCAAAGCTAGATTCCCGATCCTGCCTCCTCTTCCCCTACGAGCGAAGGCTCGACCGTCTGAGGTGAGATAGTGTCAATAAATTGCAAGGTATTAGCGAATTTCCCCGCAATTTCTGGAACAATTGGCCCGAGACATCTGAATTTGGTTTTAATATCCACCATTTTTTGTGGATTATTTATGTCAGATACCCAGTTCACACAATGCGGCTTCCAGCTCAATCTAGTCTTGTTAGGGGGGCAATATGTCCTCCAAGCACTGGTTGCTATTTCGGGTTTGAAAATGTATTCGGCTGATGGGGTGAGATGAACCCCGATCCAGTCCGATTGCTCATGCCATGAAGCGGCCTCATCAACAGCCTTGCCGACAAAAATATTGCCGTTGCTACTAATTTCAAACTCACCATATGAAGTCGCACCTCTTACGGGAATTTCGGAAGTAATTGACTCTGGAATTACCCACTGGCACAACCTCCCATGCATCTCAATAGCTCCACTAGCCTTCATCTCCTCGCAGAATGAGAAAATAGCAATGGTATCCGAAATGCTTTTAATTTGAGCCGCAAATGGCCCTCCACGCTCTGTTTTAGCATGATTTTCAAGACCTTCGATCAAGTCTGTTAGCTTTTTTATTGCATTGGACTGGCGATCATAAACACCTTTCCATCCGAGAACATCAAGGAAGGTGACAACACCGCTTTGAGGTGAGATAGGTTTCTTGGGATCAGCCATTAATAGTCCCCCCAAACGCCTCCAGACGGAGCATTTTTCTCAGTAACAACAACCCACTTTGCCAATTCGTCTAGCGCCTGCTGTACCTCTACCTGAGACAAGCCCTTGGACTCAGCTTGATTCCATAAACTCTCAAGCCAGTATTCCAATCCACTAGGGTACGATACGGAATCTTGATCGAAATTTCTGTAAAGGAATGGATTCCCTCCCTTATCGCAAGGGCCATTGATCATTTTGAACGAAACATGCCATCCGTCCTGTGTACGCTTAATAGTATAAATGTCATTGTGCTCCCAACGCCTCGTATATATCTCGAACTTAAATTCACAGCCTATGGTTTGGTCGACTGGGTCGTCGTTGGCCTTCTCGTTATCCAGAAATTTCAATAAATCTTCGATTGGATGAACGTGCTTGTAAAAATCGGGATGCTCAACCGCCAGCTCGCGATTTTTAACCATGTATTTATGATGGCGTGGCTCATGATTACGCTCTTTAAGCGACATGTGGAGCTGGTGAGAGAGTGTGCCAGCCTCTTCAATAAATTCATGAACCTCATTCCCAATAGAGAATTGATCGAACTTCTTCTTTATCTTCTCCATGAGTACTACGATTTTATCGCGGAGTATTGTCTCCTCTGTAGTTAGCTGAATGCTCATATTCAGTCCTTTCTGTTTTAGCGGTTCACCCCACATTGATAGGGACGAGGGACATGGTATCGTTGCCGAAGATGTCGATGACTTTGACGGCGACGACGTAGCGCCCCGGTTTGGGATAGGTGTGGAGAGCGGATTTGAGTTCGAGTTCGCGGTTTTGGCGGGTGCGGAAGCTCTGCCATTCGTTCTCGAAGATATATGCGCCTGTCCAGCGTTCCTCGAAGTCGAGGAACTCGCCTGCGGTAGCGGTGCCGGGCAATGCCCCTTCCACGCCGAGGTTTTTGGCAACTTTGATGATTTCTTTGCGGCTCTCGTAATCGAAATCAACTGCCCAGTAATCGACCCAGTCTGTCCATTTTTTGGTGAGGACGTCGCGGGTGATGATTCCCTCTTTGTCCTTGTTTAACTTGATGAGCTTGCCTGCGTCGCAGACGACTTCACTTTTACCTTCCTTCATGTCGGCGGCGATGGTGTCGGCCAATCCTTGGGAGTAATAGACGGAGAAATCGGTCAATTCGACGGCCAAGGCAAGCGGGTTTTTCTTGTCGTAGCGCGGGGTGGCTTCGACGTAGGCCACATCGTGGAAACGCACCTGCCCCTTGTCGACGGCGCGTTTGTCGAAGACTTCTGGCGGGATGGTTTTGGGAGCAAGGTCAATGCCCTTTTGCTTGGCTTCCTCGAGGACGGCGGGGAACAACCCCATCTCAAACTCGAACGCCAACACATCGACACGGGACGCCCCACGCTTACGGCACTCAGTGATGACCTCCTCTACAAACAACCGCCCCACCGGCAGGTTGATCGGGCCGACGACAACAAGCCGCCCACCGTTCTTGCCGTGGAAGAAAGTAGTATCGGGCAACGGCTCAGAACGGTAAGCACGGAGGATCAAGTCGCGGAATTCCTGCTCCTTGCGGGCGAGGGCTTGCTCCTTCTTCTTGCCAGTGAGTCGACCCGAGACATTGAGGTAAGCCTGACGCTCATAGCGACCAAGATTAAGCACCTCGAAGGCGCGGAAGGGCTTCCCATTGGCTTTTAATTCGCGTTGCCTCTGAATCAATCGCTTACGGGTGGTGTGGATACCAAACTTACCAAGGTCGGTGGAAAGCCATTTACGTCCCAGCTTCTCAGCTACCGCAGCAGTCGTCCCGCTACCACAGAAAAAGTCCGCAACTAAGTCACCTTCGTTACTACTAGCCTGAATTATTCGCTCCAAAAGACTTTCGGGTTTTTGAGTGGGGTAATCCATTCGTTCCGCTGCCTGTGAGTTTATCTCAGATATATCAGTCCAAAGATTTTGGATGGGCATTCCCTTCAATTCGTCAGCAAAACTCTTCCTTCTAATTCGAGAGTTCTTATCTTCAGGAAAATGCAACCGTCCCTCACGATCCCACTGTTCCATTTTTTCTTTCGAGATCATCCACCCATTTGGCGGGGATTTATATCCCTTGTAATCGTAAATGAGATTCGGACGATACCCAGGATTAACGAGGCTTGTGGGCTGGTACCTTCGACCGTTTTCGTCGATCGAAGTGAATCTGGTTTCGATGTATTCTTGATACTCTGGAGAGCCTAAATTGTACTGCACGTTTAGCTGCGTGATCTCAGACTTTGCGGCAAAAAGGATTGAGTCCGTACAAATTCCAAATCGGTTTGACTCGTGGACAGAACTGCTCGTTCCTACCCGACGCTTCCAAACAATTTCATTTCGTAAGTTATCGAAACCAAACACTTCGGCAAGAATCTGGCTCATATAGCTGCTTACTCGGTAGTCACAATGCACGTAGATACTGCCTTCTTCGTGCATCAAATCGCGCATGAGTATGAGCCGCTCATAGATCATGGAGATGAATGAGTCTGCACCCCTCCCCCATGTGTCGCGGTAAGCGATTTGTTCAAGGAGATTGGGTTCCTTGTGGAAGGTTTCCCCACCGATCTCAATGTCCATGCTGAAATCAGCGCCGACGTCAAAGGGGGGGTCAATGTAGATGAGCTTGAGACCGCCAGCGTCTTCAATCTGGCGGCGAAGCGCACCAGCCTTCAGAGAAGCAAGGATGAGCTTGTTATCCCCCCAGATGAGTTTGTTTGTCCACCCTTTGATCTGACGCCCGCCGATGTCGAGGCCGAGTTCATCTTCCTCCCGTTTTTCTTTCCGGGGTTCGTCGATGTGTTCGAGGGTTTGAAAGGGGAGGATGGCGGTGCAGACTTCTCGGGTTTTGCCGTTCCAGACGAGTTCGACTTCGCGCTTATCCTCGAAGAGAAGGAAGCGGTATTTCTCGGGGAGCGGTTTCCCCAGCTCAATGAGCTTGATGAGGTCGCGCTTCTCTGCGTCTGTCAGTTCGTACTTTTCGGAATCGGGGCGAGCCATAAAGATGTTTCCAGTCAATTAACCGTCAATTAAGAATGTGACCTAAAAAGTCCTGTAAGTGGTTGATTGTTAACAGCACCTTTAAAGCTGCAGCTTTCTGAGGTTCAAAACCGGGTTTGCCAATCAATAAAGAATCCGGGTTAAGCCCAGAACGGGATGTACTTGGCATATTTCTTACCTTGGGTTGGATCTTCGGGTTTGATGAGCCCCTCTTTGACGGTGTCTGCGATGATACGGGAGGCCATCGCTTTGTTTGGCTCAGAGATGGCGAGGCGTGTGCGGAGGCTCAAATTGGTCATGGGCTGCCGCTCAACATAGCGGAGGCAGGCGTGGAGGTAGCAAGCGCGGGCGCGGTCGGCGCTGCTCATGTCGCGGAGGGGACGGTGGGTGAAGAGGATTGCGCGGGTGAAGCCTTCCGAGGTTTCAAACAAGGGGGCGGGTAGTTGGTTTTTTTCAATCTCGGCCACCACCTTATCCACACCGCTGCCGCGTTCTTCGCAGATGCCGAAGCGGCGCATCAGGGAAGCCAAATCTTCGTTACGGGAACGAGGCGGGCTATCGAGGAAACGTTCGGTTTTGACAAGAGGCAGACCGGGATTTGTAATCTCCATGCGGTCGGAAAAAATCTCGATCATCGGGCCACTACCGGAGACGGAAAAATCTTGGTGGATGAGAGCGTTGGGGATGAGTTCGCGGATGGCCAGCTCCGGGTAAAGCGGGACTTCGCGGCGGCGGGCTTGGCCGATTTCCTCGGTGCGAGGGAGAAGCGCATTGACGAGTTCGATGAGCCGCTCAAAACCAGCCGCATAGCCACGCGGGCTCGTTTGCTCGCGGAGGGTTTTGAGGCGGTTGCGGCCATCGTATACGACGATACGCACGGCTTTTCTGGCCAGAGCTTTGAATTCTTTCAGGTCACGGGCAAATAGGATTGCCCCCAGATTGGTGATATTCCACTTACCGGCGGTGTCTTTGACGATGAGCCTGTCTTCTTCCAGACGGCTCAGGATTTTCGCACGGTCTTCCGGGAGGGTTTGTTCAAGTAGGTCAAAGTATGCTGGATAATCCAATAGGGAGAGTACCGTGGCGGTGTCAGCATGAGGAGCGGCAACTCCCTCCTCGAAGGAGGTAGTGTCGAACGTCCGCCAGAGGTCTCTTTCCTGTTCTGAAAAGTCTTTAAGCTTTTTGCAGTAGGAACTAACCCGGATGAATTCAGTGCCGTGAAATTGAACGGGGCGACCGTGGGCGCGGGGAATTTCGAGAATGACGATGGGCTTGGTTTCGTATTCGAGTTCGTAGAAATTGAAATGGAGGCGGGGTTCGATTGAGTGGCTAAGCCAGCTTTCCAAGTTTTCGTTACCTTTCTTAGCGGCAAAAGGTTTGAAGGTGGTTCCCGTTACTTCATGAGTCCCGTCTTTAATGCCCCAGACGAGATAGGCGTTAGTTTTATCCGCAAGGGCGGCGGTGTTGCTGAGGGCGGAGAGGTATTCTCCAATAGCCTCGGGGTCGGAGTTGTTCTCCTTGAACTCCACCCAGCCAGTTTCGGCGGGCAGCTTACGCAGCTCGTCGACAAGTCCTTTCAAGTATTCTGGTGTGGGGTTGGCGCTCATGATTCGGATTGAAACTCTGTAAAGCTGGCGGCAAGGCTGGTGAATGTCTTGGGTTTGAATTTATCAAAACCCTCCTCGTCAACGTAGACAAAGCCATAGACTACACCGTCCTCAGTGACGCTGGCGCTGGTGGCGTCGGCGCACCATTGTTTGAGCCGGGACATCTTCTGCGGGAGGTCGATTTCTTCGCGCCCCTTGGTTTCTACAATCCAGATTTTATCATCGCTGGTGCGGACAATGAAGTCGGGAGTGTAGTTTGACAAATCTCCGTCTGCCTTCACGTAGTCGAGCTTAAAGCCGATGGCGAGATAGTTTTTGGCGAATGCCTGTACGTCCTTCGCGTCATCCAAAAATGAGGCAAAACGGAGTTCAAACCCGTCGGAGTTGGGTTCCCCTACCACCTTGTTGAAGACTGATTTTTTTGGATTAAGAAATTGGCGGTGCTCGGTGCGGAAGGGGCGTGTGTTGGTAAGGGCGATGAAACCCTCGATCTCGGTTTTGCCGCCGTCTTCGTATGAGCCGGTGTCTTGAATGGTGAGAGCGTTGATGGAAGTTTTGAAGGAATCGTAGATCACCTTTCCCGCTTCCGGTTCGGAGAGATTGCGGAGCACGACAGGGTCTTCAAGATTGACGGGCGCGGTGAAGAGATGAGCGCGGATGAAGTCGCGCACCTTGGGGTAAAGCACCTCATAACCACCGACAAGGCGTAGGTCTTTGAGCAATTGCCGAGCGAAGAAAGCGACAACAGAACGGTAATCGGCAGGGCCGGAGCCATCGAGTTGGATGGTGTGGTGGATTTCGGAATCGAGCATCGTCTTGAAAACGATCTCGCGAGTTTCCTCCGGGGAAAATGGCTTGAGAGGAAGCTTGGTGTTATTTAGGGCTGCGGGATTAAGAGCCTCGAGATTGAGGAATTCGCGATAGTAGCGACGGGTCAACCGTGGGAGCTTGATGTCGAGGTCGTCGAGATTCTTGTCGTCGCGGTCGGTTTCGACTTCGACAATGAGGGAGTCTTTACGTGTGGTTCCAATGCCCATCGGGACATGTTCAAAGCTGACGCCTTCACTCTGGATGGATTCAACGAATTCCATGAATGCAGGGGTTCCCATGACGGAAACGGTTTCCCTCGTATCGGTGCCAAAGTACATGCGACGTAAGCCGCGCCCGAGAGTTTGCTCGGGTAGAATGTCACTCTTCGCGGCATACGCACGGAGGCCCACGATGGTGGTGACGTTGCGTACATCCCAACCTTCCTTGAGCATGAGGACGGAGACGATGGCCTTGTGTGGCGATTTTAAAGTGTCGATCTCGTTGGCTTCCTTGCGGAGCTTTTCGAGTTCCTCTTTGTTTTTACCGGAAGCCGCTTCGGAGATTTCGCCGTTGTTTTTGGTGTGGATGACGAGAACTGCCCCCTGCAATTCCGGGCAGATTTTTTCAAGATACGCACCGACGTCATCGCAGTTGCGGGTGTCGTCGACCATGACAAATAGAACAGCTTTTTTGCCGAGCGCCTTGTGTTCGGTTTCGCTTTTCTTCCATTCCTCGATACCGAGTTTGAGGTAGTCTTCGTATTTTTCGGTGAAAATGGCAGTGGTTTTATCGTGGAGCTTCGCACGGCTGGCGGCGTCAGGCAGAACGGGGTGTTTGACGACGTTCTGGTGGATGGCCTCTACTAGTGGGTAGTCGGATACGGTCTGTACGAAGATCGCGCCGTTGTCGTGGCGGGGGGTGGCGGTCACGTCAACCTGCAATGCTAGACGGTGGTCTTTCTGGACCATCTTGTGGTGGATGTCCTGAATGGATTTAAACCATGCCATGCGGCTGTCGTGGATGTGGTGCGCCTCGTCGTTGAAGACGGCAAGCTCCTCAATTTCTCGAACGATTTCGCCAAGGTCGGTTTTGCTGTCTGTTGTTTTCCCGGCAGGTTTTGCGCCGAACGGGGCAAGGAAGTAATCCCGGAGGTCTTCGTCTTCGAGCGACGGGTCGCGAATCTCGCCAAGGAATACGCGGTGGATGTTGGTGAGAAAGAAGTTTCCAGTGTCACGGATGATGCGAACGTCGTCCTGTATGTGGAGGGTGAGCTGGAAGTCGTCACGCCAGTTACGCCCATCGTGGCCATTCTGCGGGAGGATGGGGTCATTGAAGAAGATTTTGAGGCCATCGAAGTCGGCACGAAGACGGTCGAGCACAATGATGTTGGGCGCGATGACGAGGAAGTTTCGTGAAAGGGCGGAGTCGGCTTCGTAGAGTTTGTGGAAGAAGCTCCATGCAATGAGAAGCGAGAGGACTTTAGTTTTGCCCGCACCGGTTGCCATTTTCAGGACGTAACGCGGCCAATCCTCTGGGAACATGCCACTGGATACCGCACCGGAGGCGTCGAAGCGAAGGAGGTCATATTTGTCGCGGGCGCGGCGCACTTCGTACAACCAGATGACCGTTTCTACCGCTTCGCGCTGGGCGAAGTAATACCGGAAAGTCGAAAGAGACCCATCGGCATTCTCGACCAAATGCTCGCTCTCAAACCAATGACGAAGCAAGGCAACAGAGGTTACAGACGCTCCCAAGTACCCACTGTCACGCCATGTTTGAACTTCCTTGCGCACCTTGGCGACGAGAGGCGGTAGCAACTTCTCGTAGGCCGTGCTACGGAGAGCTTCGTCAGCGGGAAACCAGCGCTGCTCCGGGACGAGCGGCGCGTAGGGTGAAATTGGAAATTCCGGGTGGAGCGACATTGTATTTCAGTTGAGAGCTTGGCTCATTTTGATGTGGTGTGCCATACGTTTTTGAACGTAAGTGCCTTATTTATCCCACCAAAACAATGAATCGGTGTTCTGCAAATACAAGCGCGGAAAAGGCATCAAAGCCCTAGGAGCAGGTCGTTCCATTCGCATCCTAACACTTTCCTCAAACGCACAAACACCGCAAGCGATGGCACTCTCAACCCGCCCTCTATGCTTTGGACGTGCCGAGTACTGACGTCCAGCTTCTCCGCAAGCGCTTCTTGAGTCAAATTTAGAGACTGACGCAGTTTGGCTACGTTTCGGCCAAGGCGAATAGATGGATTAGGAGTGGTTTTCACGAGCTAAGCAATTTCCTTTCTTAGCTCTTCACAAACAGCTTCTCCACGACCTATAGGTGTGACGATCTATTAGTGTGTGTTTTTACTTGTATGAAATTTCTTCCTTCGGCTAACATGCAAATAGAAATTGGAGGGAATAGACACGTGAAGATTGTTTATTTTGGACTTTGGATTCTTTCTTTCGGAGTACTGCAAGCCGCTTCCACCGACACCTACGATCAGCTAAAAACTGCAGACGGACTCACCTATAACGCCTGTACTGTTACCAAGGTTGAACCGGATGGATTGACCATCATTTATAGTGATGGTGCAGCAAAGATTCCTTTTTCGAAGCTTCCGACGGACATCCAGCAGAAATACAATTTCGATCCAAACGTAGCGCAGAAATACACGACTGAACAGGTAGCAAGGCGCAAAGCTCAAGCTCAGGCAAATTTGGAGGCACTAGAAACTGCAGAACGGATAAAGAAACTGAAAGAGGCAGCCTACCGCGTAGAATTGAAAATCAGCCAAATTACTCCCAGTGGAGCCATAGCAAAATGCATCATAGTGAAACAAGAAGATGTGGTGGAAAAAGCCACTGTTCCTGATCCAACAGCATTGCGCCCTGATAGAGTCCGAGAAGAGACTCGCAAGCGAACTATAGAACGACGGACAAAATTAGACGAGCCCATTTGGGTCACGGGACTTCCTAGCAGTTTGGTGGATGGTGATAGCTGGGAAGGATTCATATGGTTTACGGGAACGAAAGATTATACGACGGTTATTGGGGCATCTAAGCGAGTGAGATCGGCTACTGCGGACATTGGCAGTCTATAGTTTTGAGGTGGAGTGAATAAGCTCCATTCTTGAAAATCCAACTTTAGTGATTACGACGCCTCAAGCTCGCTAAGTTGATGAGAAGTACAGATAAATGGCTTTGATCTGCTAAAGAAGCTCATAAATTCTCTCTATGAGTCTCCTACCGCCTTCTGAATGCCGTGAAGTTTCGGGAATCACTGATGATGAAAAGGCTCTTATTGAAGCTTTCTTGCAGGGAGCCGTTTATTGTTGGGTTAAGAACCGCCATAAGGAGCAATTTGCCGCACGGGATTTGGTTGGAGCCGAAAATTTTGACTGGCAAGGCACTCCTCTTTACGTGCTTTATAAAAAGCATTGCGCGTTAGGAAAAGCGAATGATGACGCTATCGAAGCAGCAGGTAAGGATGTGGGATGGCTCTTGAAATCTGTTCTCGCTAAAGATAAGCGCCATTTTGAAGTGGGTCGCTCAGGTCTAACTGCTGGCTATTATTGGGCAGGTGGCGAGCCTTGAATGGGGCTTCTAATCAGGAATTCGTCCTTCGGACATTTTCGGGCATCAAAACCGCATAATCTTGCGTTTTTTCTCCAACCTGACTTTTCATGATAAGCTCCTTAACATGTTTGATTGCGAATAGATACGCTGTTTTTACGACGTGCTACGCTATCATCAAAGTGGGTTCGAATCCCGTTGGGGTCACCATTCCTTGTTTCCAAGGAGTTACGTTTTCCGACCACCTCAGTACTAACGTCTGGTACTAACATTTTTTCCTGAAACCTCGTCGTTTTCATCCGGCAACGGGTATCAGGGACGGGCAGGAGGTCAAGTCGGGATGGGAGGACAGGATCAGCATCCTATCGGTTCTCGTATTCTCGTTGAACTTCTGGCGGCAGCCATTGCCATACGACATCGTAGTAGAGGTGACGAAGATTCTGATATGCCCCGCTTTGCATAAATCGTTCTATCTGTTCCGGAGAGCGGTAGTTTTCTGGCTGGTGCAGGAAATCGTTCAATTTTTCGAGACATTCGAAGACATCCCTGATTTCCGTAACTTTAATTTCTACATTTTCCATAATAGTGATTCATCAAAGATGATAAGTTTCCGAAACTCATATCTACCTTTACTATTAGTGAGAACCCACCACATAAAAACCCTTCGTCCCACTCTGTAATCACCCCTTTTTCACAACCCCAGTGTGTAGCGAGAAATGGCGGGGTTTACAAGCGGGGTGGAGCAATCACCTAGTTTCGTGCAAACCATCCGCCAATGCTTGTTGATATGCTTTTCGAGTATATCCGGGACAGCGGCGTGCAAATTCCGCAATCAATTGGTCACAGGCTGGTGCTGGTCTTACGGATAGTTCGGAAATATGATTCCATTTGCCATCACGAATTTCTTCGGCGATTTGGCATCCAATCGCCATTAAATCAGAGTTCATATCAGCTTCCCCCTTTCCACACCCCAATCCTGACCAACATTCCTCACATTTCCATCAAAAAATGACGGTTGGACGGGGATGGTGGTAGCAGACTTTCAAATTTATCCGTTCGTCATTCAAAGAATGGATTGGTGGAAGTATCGAAATTAGTCCACTTACGGTACAGCCTCCCAAGTTCCATATAATGATTCATGTAAGAATCAAGGTCGCCATCTTCCTTTCGATAGTTCAGAATACAATTCACCTTAAGAAGATCACTCTGTTCGCGCAAAAGGATTTCAAAGTCTCGAATTTTCTTTCTGATTACTTCCAGAATTCAAAGTTGTCATGCTGACATCCACATACGCCAGCCAATTCGAGGATTTTGTGGGCTTATTCAAGCGGGATTTCTTCAGCTCTTATCTCCTGTCGCTTCGTTCGAGCGGAATTCGGATGGGTCTATAATAATTTGCCTCGTATCTCCCCGTAGATCGGCGCTGGCATCGGCAGGAGTCTGCTTTTCTATCAGAGTTCCCGAAGAGGTGGGCTGCAATTCCGCTACCGCTTCTATGATTTCATCATAGGTCTGAAAGCGGTGCGCTGGATCTATCGCGGTCATATGCGACAGGAATTCGATCCAATCTTCAGGGATATTTACATTCCTAAGAAAATCGAAAGGAAATGGCTTGGCGAAAGATTCTTTGATCTCGACTACATTCCGCCCTTTATTCAGGGGAATCTTGGTGAGCAGATAAAATGCCGTAGCGCCGAGCGAGTAAATATCGGCGCGATGGTCCACCGCACCTCCGTAAATCCGCTCGGGTGCGATGTAGTCCAGTGTGCCGAATATGCTGATTTTGTCTTCCTCGATATAATTATCAACCATGCGGGCAAAACCAAAATCGCATAACAGGATCAGGTTGTTTTCATCAATCAAGAAGTTATCTGGTTTCACGTCCAGGTGGATGATGTTGTGATCTTTTGCCGCTTTGAGAGCTGCGAGGGCTTGGGAAAAGAAATCCAGCACATCTTCAATGGTCATGACGTGATGTTTGGTCATCCAAGCTTGGATGCTGCCTCCCTTAATGTGTGGCATGGCGTAGTACACCAAACCTTTTTCAAATCCAATATAGTGGATGGGCATAATGTTAGGATGGCGCAGATTCGCGAGAATCTGTGCTTCCGCGCAAAAAGAACTTTTCAATGTTACGTCGGAGCAAAATTTGGGCCGCAACACCTTGATTGAAACGTCTCGATTGAGTGCGGCTTCGTGTGCCAGATAAATGGTGCCTAGGCCGCCAGTCTCGATATGTCTGATAATGGTGTAATGTCCAAGGAGTGCTCCAGGCTTGAGTTCGAAGGGTTGAAATGGAATGGCTTCGGTCTCCAGTGCTGACCGCGTTGCCTTTTCGGCTTCTGCGATTTCAAGCCTTTTTACACGGGCGATCGTATTATAGATTACGCCGTTGAGGGATCCGCCGATATGATTTTTCGTGAGAAAATCCTGCGCGCCTTCGGTGATGCATTCCTTGGCTACATCGAGATTGTCCTGTCCTGATATGACGATGATCGGTATGCCTCGCGCGCCAGCTTGAAATCTTTTGAAGGTGGCAGTTCCGACACTTTCTGGAAGGCCTAAATCGAGCAAAATCAAGTCAAACAGCTCTCGCTGCAGGGTCTGAAGCGCTTCCACTAATGAGGAGGCATGGTGTAATTTCACCGGGCGCAATGTATCCCTGGAGGACCATTCTTCTATCAGGTCGGCATCTCCGGGATTGTCTTCGATCAATAAAATTTTAGCGGCTTGCAAATTGACCGCCTCTTTCCCTGTAGCCGATTCGGGTACGAATATTCCAGTTTCTAAATTCGTCCCGGTTGAAAATCGTTCCGTCTCCCGATTGTTTTTCATTCATTCCCCCCTCTTAATGAATACCGCACCACTTGAATCCAAAAGGCATCAATTGCGCATATGATCTGTTTGAAGCGCTCAAGGTCGATAGGCTTTTCTATATAAGCACTGGCTTGTAAGCTGTATAATTCCTCCACATCATGATTTGATCGGGATGAGGACATGATGATGACGGGAATCATTCGCAGGGAGGCGTCTGTTTTAATTTCGCGCAGTACTTCAGCCCCGCTCATTTGAGGCATGCTTAGGTCCATGAGGATCAGATCCGGCGATGGTGATTGATTGTAATCCCCCTCTTTACGCAGGAAGGCCATAGCTTCCACTCCGTTGGAGACGTGAAACAAGCCGCAGGAGGACTGATTTGACCGCAGCATTTCTGCAACCAAATCCGCGTCCCCAGGATTGTTTTCGACTAAAAGCAAATTGATTTTTCTGCTCATAAGGGAGGGTCTATTTTTCTGGAAACGAAAAGGCGAAACAGGCTCCCTGACCAAGGTTGGACTCGACCCAAATCCGGCCATCGTACTGTTCAACTATTTTTTTCACCACCGCGAGTCCAATCCCGGTTCCCTGGTATTTTTTTCGATCATGTAATCGTTGAAAGATTCCGAAAATTCGCTCGTGAAATTGAGGGTCAATTCCTATTCCATTATCCCGGATCTCAAAAAACCATTCGCGCCCCTCTTTTCTCGAGGAAATTTCGATGCGTGGATTGTTTGGATTCGAAAACTTGACGGCGTTCCCGATGAGGTTTTGAAATACTTGCAACATCAGGATGCGATCCGCGCGAATCACCGGCAACTCCCCGACAATCACTGTGGCGCGACTGCTTTCGATGGCGCAGGATAGATTGCGCAATGCATCTCTGACCAATTCGCTGCACTGGATCTCAGGCAGGGCGCTCTCGGTTTTATGGACACTGGCATAGGCCAGCAGGTCGCGAATCAAATCGTGCATTCTGGTTGCCCCATCAACGGCATAGAAAATGTATTTGTCTGCTTTTTCGTCCAGCTTGCCGCGGTATTTCTCGGCGAGTAATTGGGTATAGCTGGAAACCATGCGCAGAGGTTCCTGCAAATCGTGTGAGGCGATATAAGCGAATTTTTCAAGATCTTGATTGGATCGTTCAAGCTCGGCCAAGAGTTTAAGTCGCACCTGCTCGGCTTGCTTGCGCTCCGTGATGTCTCTCCACACGACGTGAAGTCGCCGCCGCCCTTTGTCTTGTATTGGCGTCAACAATACCTCCGCCATGAATGGGGTTCCATCCACACGCAAGTGCATCCACTCAAAAAGATTGCTCCCGCGCTCAAAGGCATAGGCTATCATTTCTGCCGCCTTTTCATCCGAGCGCCGGCCATCGGGTTGAAATTCTGGCGATAATGATTGAGGAGATATATGGCGTATTCGCTCTGGATCAGTCACCCCTAGAATAGCAAATGCCGCTCGATTGCAATCCACGAAAACGCCATCCTCTAGAATTAAGATAGCTTCTGCAGAGTCTTCAAAAAGCTTTCTAAAGCGTGTTTCACTTTCACGCAATTTCTCCATTCTTCCGGTTAGGATAACGAGCGGAATAAGTAATCCTGTTGTTGCTGCAAAATAGAGTCCCAACAGATTTCGAGAAAGAGTGAGCCGCGAAAGTTTCGCTTTATGATAGTTGTCCTCTTCACGAGCCAGGCGTTCTGACAAGGAAATGAATTTCAGACTGCTCTGGTCGGCCTCACGAAGAGCGTCGGCAATCACCGCAGGATTGAGCTTATCTCCTTGCTGTGCCACGGCTTTAATTTTCCTCTCCAACGGGAACCAGACTGCGAGCAGTTCTTTGCCCGCGACAATGCCGTCTGGAGTGATCACTTCGCGGGTGTAGGCGAGTCGACCGGTAACATCTTTTACTATGCCTGCATTACTATAGGCGCTGAACAGGGCGGTCCCTCTCTCCGCAGCTTCAGAAAGATCCTGCACATGCTTTTGAAAGGAGACGCCATCTCTTCGTTCCAATTCAATTTGAGCAAGCAACGCCCGAAATTTTACCTCAAAAATGCGAATGCGGCCGGTGCCATAGATTGCGTCTCCATGGAGCTTTAGTTCCTCATCAATTTTTGCACTTAGAGCGTGAACTCCTATCAGGGCTCCCAGCAGGGTTATCCCCAATACTGTCCACCCCAGCATTTTCATTGTCGCCGAAATAAGCGCGATCTTTTCTGAGATTTTCTGGTATGCGCTCGTCGGGTTCATGAAATGTAGTTTTTCTACCAATAGAACCGATTGCGAAAAGCCGTCATGTCATGCGGGAGGTGATTGGTGAATTTTGAAATCTCTAGTGTGCCAGCAATCGGCACAATCGCTGCAATGGAGATATTGTCGCGGCTTTTCGGCGCAAGATTTGACGAAATCCCCATTTTAGTTCCATTTGGACAGTTGCTCGAATTTGAAGAGAGTCCCGTTTAATTTGTCGGCACTTCCATAGTTACGGTTATAAGCTCAAGCCCCTCTTGCCGATTCTTCTGAGCATCTCAATGGCTGGTACGATCGCCCCCTATAGCCACAATCGGGCTAACTTTCCTTAAACTTTAAGTCATTAGATTAACTTTTGCTCACTAGCAGGTAGGCTTCTGAGTAAGGCCGGTATCGGCGGTGTTGAACGAGGAGAATGAGGTGAATAGGGAAAGAAATCTTCGACGAGTAAACGACCGAGCTTAATCACTCGGCATTTCTACTGCTCTATTAGGAAATTTCAGCCCTCGCGAGAATTAGAGTAATTAATCTAATATATTAGGTATTAAATATTTTCGAGTCGACTTGGTTGATATTCTTTTTTAAGTCTAAGACAACCACGCGATTAAAATATTAAGGGTAGGGGAATAATGAAAAGCACGACTAGAAGGTCTCAGTTGAGGGAGGCGCAAACAAGGAGAGTTGGCAATATCATCCAGTTGATCTTACTGGTGGTCTGGCAATTGTCGCCCTCACTTGCCTTGGCCAACCCGACCGGCGGTGTCGTTGCTGGCGGCAGTGCCTCGATCGCGGGGGAGGGAACGAGTGCGGTAACGGTGACGCAGAATAGCGGGCGGGCGATCATTAACTGGCAGAACTTTTCGATCGGCGCGGGTGAGTTGACGAAGTTCCTGCAGCCGGATGCGAGCAGCGCGGTGTTGAATCGCGTTACGGGTGGAAATCTTTCGGCGATCTACGGGACGTTGCAATCGAATGGTCAGGTTTATCTCATTAACTCGAATGGCGTTTTGATCGGCGCGAGTGGTGTGATCAATACCGGTGGATTCGTCGCGTCGACTTTCGATGTGGGCAACGCGGAGTTCATGGCTGGGGGAAATCTGCATTTCGTGGGGAGCTCGGATGCGAAGGTCATCAATCAGGGCATCATCAATGCGGTGGGTGGCAATGTCTACCTGATCGCCGCGCAGGTGAGCAATGAGGGGGAGATACGCGCGCCGAATGGAAGAGTGGGCTTGGCGGGCGGTCACGATGTGATGTTGCAACAATCCGGGGACGAGCGTCTTTTTATTGTGCCTGGGTCCAATGGTGCGGTGAATAATGTGGGGACCATCCACGCGGTGCAGGCTGAACTCAAAGCGGCGGGCGGCAATGCCTACGCGCTGGCGATTAACAATGGCGGCACCATTCGTGCGACGGGGGTGAGTAATGTTGACGGCAAGATCAAACTCTTCGCCAGCTCCGGCACGACGAAGAACACGGGGACTCTCGTGGCGAAAAATGCGGACGGCAGGGGTGGATTCGTCGAGACCAGCGGCGAGAGCGTCTCGCTGAGCGGTTCGATCCTGACGGGAGAAGGCGGTCTGTGGCTGATCGATCCGACGGATCTGACCATTGATGCGGCCGCGGCGGCGACCATCGTGGGAGCGCTCAATGTGGGCACGAACGTGCTCGAGCAGACGACGGCTTCGGGAACTTTCGGTTCGGGCACCACCTCGGCGGGGAATGGCGATATCATCGTCGCTTCTGCGATTGACTGGACCGGCACGGGCACGTTGACTCTCGATTCCTATCATGACATCAGCATTGCGGCCGCCATCACCGGCACCAATGGCGGGTTGGTTCTCAAGGCGGGCAATACGATCAGCGCGTCGTCGACCGTCAGCGTGGGGACTTTCACTTTGCAGAGCGGAAACTGGCGCCAGCTCGGCGCCAGCCTGCCGACTTTCTACGCGAAGGATTTTCGGATTAGTGGTGGCACCTTCCTGCGCGCTCTCGGTGGGGACGGGAGCAGCGGCACGCCTTACCAACTCACTGATATTTATGGCGTGCAAGGCATCAGCACTTATTCCACGAGCAACTTTATCCTCGCCAATACGATCGACGCCACCGGCACTGCCACGTGGAATAGCCTGAGCGGTTTCAATCCGATCGCAGCCTATAGTGGCACCTTCGATGGCGCGGGTTATGCGATCAGCGGACTGACGATCAGCCGTTCGTCAGCTCAAGTGGGGCTCTTTGGTGCGAATTCGGGAATTCTCAAAAACATCGGTTTGGTCAATGCCAGTGTCCGGGGTGGCAATTACACGGGTGGACTGGTCGGCTCCAATAGCGGCACAATCTCGGTCAGTTACGTGACCGGGACCGTCACCGGTAGCAGTAATACGGGCGGCGTTGCTGGATACAACAGTGGCACACTGAGCCAGGTGAACTCGTCGGCTAATGTGAGGGGTGCGAACTACGTTGGTGGTTTAGTCGGGTATAACTATGGGTCACTCGTAGCGCATGCGAATATTTTCAACAGTTATGCCACCGGCAATGTTACAGGCGCCGCAGTAGGCGGTATTGCTGGCTATAACTACGGCACCATCAGTAACAGTTATGCCACTGGGGCTGTGAGTGGATCCAATAGGGGAGGATTAGTCGGTTATAACGAGGGCGGCACCTTTCATGATGGTGTGGTCAATAACAGCTACTGGGACGTCGCATCGACTGGAGTGAGCATTGCGATCTCCATCGATGATGGGAATTCTTCAGGTCTTACAGGACTCAATGCCTCGACAGCCTATAACAGAGCGAGCTACGGAAATTTGGGCACCTGGGTGAACATCGCGGGGGATTACTATAAGACCACTAACAGTATGTGGTTCATGATCGAAGGCTCGACCCGGCCCTTCCTGATCTCCGAATGGTCGCAGAATGTCGTCAACAGCCACCAGCTCCAGTTGATGAGCTACAATCTCGGGGCGACCTATACCCTCGCGGGTAATATCAATCTGGCAGAAGTCACGGCCAGCAACAGCATGTGGAAGACAACGACTGGCTTCTCCCCGATTGGTAATTATAGAAGCAATGATACGTCCACCGAATTTACCGGTCAATTATACGGCAAGGGTTTTGTCATCAATGCGCTGACGATCAATCGTTCTTCAGCGGATTATGTGGGCCTTATTGGTTCTGGCAACGGCGGAGCGATCCTGAATAAGGTGGCTTTGACGAACGTTAATATCCGGGGCAATAACAATGTCGGTGGGTTGGTGGGAACGGGCACTACCGTCACGATCAGTAATAGCTCCGTAACGGGCACCGTTTCCGGTACGCAAGGGTACAATATTGGCGGCTTGGTGGGGAGTTACGCGAATGGAGAGATCTATGGCAGCACGGCGTCCGCGACCGTCTCGGGAAATTACGGTGTCGGGGGGCTGGTGGGGCAGAATAGTAGCGGGACGATCAGTGGCAGTTTCGGCTCCGGTTCCGTGACGGGCCAGCAGTATGTCGGCGGGGTGGCGGGAAGTCAGTACGGCATCGTCAATAACAGTTCGTCGTCGGCTACGGTGACGGGCTCTCTCTATGTTGGAGGCCTGGTGGGCTATAATGGCGGCACGATCAGCGGTAGTCTGGCTACTGGCGCAGTACGGGGCGGCGACGAAGTGGGTGGTCTGGTCGGACACAATACGAGTTTGATATTCAATAGCTCGGTCTCAGCGATCACCGTGACGGGGGCCAGCTACGTTGGTGGTTTGGTGGGCTATAATGACTCCAATAGCACGATATCGATCAGCTCCGCCACGGGTACTGTGACGGGCGGCAGCAACGTGGGTGGATTGGTTGGTCTTAATACGACCAGTGCCCGGATTCTCAGTAGCTCCGTTTCAGCCATCACGGTGACGGCAAGTGGCAACAACATCGGTGGATTTGTCGGTGCCAATGCCGGGACCTTCAGCGGTGGTCTGGTAACGGGTACAGTAACTGGAGGCAGCGCTGTGGGTGGGTTGATTGGCTCGAATACCGGCACCATCAGTAACAGCTCGGTGACGGGGACGGTATCGGGAACCAGCAGCGTGGGTGGCTTGGTGGGCGCGAACACCGGCTCACTTAATGGGAGCTTCGCTACAGGCACGGTCACGGGCAGCAGTAATTACACTGGCGGCTTGGTGGGCCACAATAATAACGGATCGATCAATAATAGTACTTTTAGCGGCACGGTGTCGGGCAACCAGTATGTGGGCGGCCTGGCGGGGTATTATTACGGCACACTGGCCAACGCCTATGCGACCGGTACGGTGATCGGCACCAGCACTGTCGGCGGTTTGGTGGGTCTGACGGGAAGTTTTGCCTCGATCAGCAACAGCTCCTTTAGCGGTACGGTGTCGGGCAGTGCTTATATCGGTGGGTTGGTCGGAGTGAACTATTTCAGCACCATCAGCAATAGCTCCGCCGTGGCCACGGTGACCGGTAACACGTATGTGGGTGGCTTGGTGGGCTACAATAATAACGGCACGATCAGCAACAGCCTTGCGACCAGCACCGTTTCGGGTAACAGCAACGTTGGCGGGTTGGTGGGAATGGGTGTGCGCCAAACTATTACGGGCAGCTATGCGGTGACCCGGGTGACTGGCAACAGCAACGTTGGCGGATTGGTCGGGTATAACGAGAGTTCCAGCAGCACCATTCGCAATAGTTCCGCGTCGGGCACCATCTCGGGCACCACCTATCTTGGGGGCTTGGTCGGCATGAATGCCGGAGCGATCATCAACAGCTATGCGACCGGAACGGTGACGGGAAGTGGTAATTATGTCGGTGGGTTGGTGGCGTATAATAATTTCGCCACGATCAGCAATAGTTCCGCTTCGACTGCTGTGACGGGAGCGGGTTATGTCGGAGGCCTGGCGGGCGCGAATACGGGGACCATCAGCGGCAGCTACGCGACGGGCTCGGTGCGGGGTACGACCTATGCGGGCGGTTTGGTTGGCGAGAACGGAAGCCGGGTGCTCAATAGCTCGGTCTCGGCGATGGTCGTGACGGGCAGCAACACCATTGGTGGCCTCGTGGGCAATAACACCGGTACCATCAGCGGCAGCACCGCCACGGGGACGGTGACCGGAGGTAACTATATTGGCGGCTTGGCCGGTTCTAATACGGGTACCGTCACCAATAGCTCCTTT
>NEUU01000014.1 GCA_002304345.1 Verrucomicrobia bacterium Tous-C9LFEB | reverse complement strand
GGCCAAGATCGCTGCGGATATTGGCCTGCCGCTCCGCCGCTCTGCGGAGACAAAATTTCTGGCAACGCCACTCCCAAAAAGATCGTGGATAGGTTCTAAGGAATGTTGTTTCATGTTTTGGTTAGCTCCGATGCCTCTGCCAGGGTGGTCGGTGGACCGTGCTGTCAGGAGGTTGAATGGTTAGCCAAAGCATAAGCTTGGGTGGATTTGGTCGCAAAAGTAATCCATTGTAAAATTAATTCTTTCATTCAATATTATTCACATTATGGCCGAAACCGAGCTTCCAATCCTCTCCTTTCACGAATGGTCCTATCTGCGGGCCGAACTGGTCTGGATTTACGATCACCCGGTGCCGGAAGATGTGCGGCATGTGACGTGGGATCGCACCGAGGGACACTGGGCGTGGTATGTGCGCCGCGGTCAGGTGAAGATCACTTCCGCCTCGGGCACGTACACGGCGGGGCCCGGCATGTGGTTGATGTTGCCGCGCGAGGCGGCCCGTCAGGATTTCTCCCACGATATCAGCATTCTCTCCGTTTACTTTCTCTGCCAGTGGCCCTCGGGCGAAAATCTCTTTGCCACCAAGGCCGGGCTGGTCGTGAAGGGAGCCGATCATCCCGAACTGGAACGCGCGGCGATCAAAATGGAACGGCTCGTCCGCCGTCATCTGCCGCGCGCCGACATCCGGCTTGCGACGCAGCTCGGCCATTACCCGCTCTTCCTGCGGCTGCAAGGTTTGTTCCTCAACTGGCTGCAACTGTGGTTTCAAGTACGCGTCACGCACGGCGCGAGCCTGACCCGCCTGCACTCCGGCGACGATCGCGCCATGCGGGCGGTTCGCTGCCTGAACGAAGCGCCGGTGGATCGCGGGTTTCCGCATGACTGGCTGGCATCGGAAACCGGGGGGCTGAGCCTGACCCATCTGGACCGCATCTTCGTGGGGGAATTCGGCCTGACCACGCGCAAGTATTGGGAGCGGCGGCGGTTGGAAGCAGCCAAGATTTATCTAGAAACCAGCAGCACCTTGTCGGTCAAGGAAATCGCCCACCGCACCGGGTTCCGCTCCGATGCGCATTTCGTGATGTGGTTCAAGCGCCTCGTCGGCCAAAGCCCGCTGCACTACCGGCGCAAACCGCGCGATCCGTCGCACCCGAAACGGTTCTTCGATTACGGAGACGCCCGGCAGAGCACTTGATTTTCGCGCTCGCTCCATTCTTCACGGCCCGCTACATCTTGACCATGAAGATCCGTCGCACGGCGTCCCTCACCTTCCTCGGATTTCTCGCGCTGGCTTCGCTCCACGCAGAATCGCCCGCATCGCTTGCGCTGAATACTCCCACCACCGAAGGGGCGGAAAAACGTTTCGCGCCCAATTCCGCGCAGGTCACCGTGGCTCGCGACAATACTGCGGTCCTGCCCGCATGGCGGATGACCATTCTTCCCGGAACGGAAAAATATCCCGGCGTGGCGCTCAAACCCGAAACGGGCTCCGCGTGGGATCTCTCGGCATACGGCCATGTGGAGGCGACGGTGGTCAATACGGGGGATGCCGTCACGACGGTCTCGCTCCGGCTCGACAATGACGGTGCGTGGCCGAACCGCGCAACCAACTCCGAATCGATTCATCTCAAGCCCGGCGCATCGGGAGTCGTCAAAGTGTACTTCGGTTATTCCTACGGCAAACCAGCGCCGCTCAAGCCCGACGCCATCGTCCAACTCCTGCTCTTCACGGGCGCCTCCGACAAACCGCAAACGATCCGCATCGAATCGCTCATCGCCGCCGGGACAACGGGCGAAAAACCGGCCATTGATCCCCGCTCGATTCGCATCAAGCCGAAAGGTGGCATCCTTCTCGGCGATGGAGTGACGATCGATCCGGCAAAACAACTCGAGCGGCGCGGTGGCGCGCAAGCGGCGTTTCTTTCGACTCCCGCACCCGCGCTCCAATTGACCTTTCCGAAATCGAGCACCCAAGCGTCCGTCACTTTTCGACCGGAGATCGGATGCTGGGATTTGCGCGACAGCCTGAGTCTTGTGTTGACCGTGCGTAATAACGGCGACAAACCCGTGACGCCCGGTTTTCACGCGGAGAGTCGCACCGGCGAGACGGATCATATCGTCTCCGCGCCGATTCCGCCCGGCGCCACGCAGGAGGTTGTAATTCCCTACATCAGCGCCCGCATCTGGAACGGCGACAAGACCTGCGGCAATCACCTCACCAACGACGCCGTTTCGGGCGTCACCATTTCGGTGTTGGCCGCCGAAGGGCCAGTGTCACTCGTAGTGGAGTCGATCCTGGCCCGCGCGCCGCTCCCGGCCGCGTTGCCGGAATGGCTGGGCCAGCGTCCGCCCGTCGAGGGCGATTGGGTGCAGACTTTCAATGACGACTTCAGCGGTACGACCGTCGATCTGAAAAAATGGAATGTGACCGGTCCCAATTATTGGGACAAGAAAAGTCACTGGTCACCCAGCAACGTCACCGTCTCGGATGGACTCATCCATATGCGGTACGAAAAGAAGACCGGCTTCCACAACGACGACCCGCGCGAAAAGAAATCGGATTACACCGGTGGCTATCTGGATACGTACGGAAAATGGGTGCAACGCTATGGCTACTTTGAAGCCCGTTTCAAACTCCCCAAAGCACCCGGACTGTGGCCCGCGTTCTGGCTGATGCCCGACCGGGGCGTCGGCAGCCAGGAACAATCCAAGCGGCAGGACACCGCCGATGGCGGCATGGAGTTCGACATCTTCGAGCATCTCACCCGCTGGGGCGATTACCGCACGAACATTGCCATGCATTGGGATGGCTATGGCAAGGGTCATCAGGCTACGGGTTCGGACAAAATTTATTTTTCTCCGGACAAGGACGGCTATGTCACCGCAGGTCTGCTGTGGACACCGGGCGTTGCCGCTTACTACATCAATGGCCGCGAAGTTCTCCGTTTCGAAAACCCGCGCGTGGCTTCCGTTCCAGCCGATATCATGTTCACCGTGCCGACCGGCGGCTGGGATAATGATCCGCTGGACGACGCGCAACTCCCCGCCGAGTGGGTGATTGATTACGTGCGCGTCTGGCAGCGGAAGGATCTAGGCTCCCCGGTGGATGGCCCGCAGAAGCAGCCCTCCGAATAGCCGGCGTTCGCGAAACAGCTACAATTTTTGTGTCCACTCCGCGAAGATCTGCGCCGCGCGTTTTCCGTAAATCGTGAAGCCCTTGTCGCCCGCCGGATCGCCCTTGAACACCGGACGCGGCGTCTGCTCCTCCCACTTCCACCAGTAAAACCCGCGCCACCACGGCTCGGGCGAGAAGACGCGGCAAACCGCCTCCATGAAATTCGCCTGTTCCTCGGGAGCGAAGTACTGACCCGCTCCATCGAAATGTCCCGGATGCATTGCGGCTCCGGTGGAAGAGCGACAGCCGATTTCACCAAAGAGGAACGTCTTGCCGAAGGTCGTCGCGATCTCGCGATAGTACGGCAACAGCTCCTGCGCCTTGACCATCATCTCCGCCACCCGTGCACCGGGATGATCCGCGATGGGATTGTAATAGCTCACGCTCAGACCGTCCAAATCGTAGAACCAGTGATCCGGTCGGCGTTTGAGCTCCGCCAGCACATCCACCTGCCTCGTATGCGTGGAATCAATCGGTCCCTGGTAAACACTGCGCGCCGCCGCAATCACCGCCTTCCAATGATCGTTCTCGTCCGTCATCCGGTCGAGTTCGCTATCGAGGCCGTACCACGCGCAACCCATCTCCTGCGCGATGCGCGCATAGTGAACCGTCCGTTCCGTCATGCTCCGAAACCACGCCGCGCGATGGGCGGAGATGCGGCCAGGAATGCGTTCCCGGTCCGGTGGAAACCAGATCATATTGCGGCCGTGACCGTCGAGCGTTTCCAGCATCGGTCGCAGGTGGACATGAATTCCCTTTCCGTGAAGTTGCTCGATCATGTGACGCAGCTCCGTATCGTCCGGCGTCAGGGCAAAGTGGCGATACTGATGTTCGCTCGCAGCCGACTCCGAAAATACGGTTGGCACCAGCACGCACCAACGAACGCCAAGTTCGGCCATCCGCTCCACCTCCTGCCGGGCGGCGGCACTGGAAAAATAGCCGTTGGGCGCATTGAAACCAAAAGTCACTCCGGCCCGCCGGGCATCGACCGGCGCAGAAGGAGGAGTTGAACGTGTGAGCTCCGGGGAAGCGAGAGAAGTCGTCATGGCTTGTGTACCCACAAGCCTGAGCCGCGAGGATCAACGCCACAACGCGCGGTTTATTTGATATATTAACTAACTTCTCCCACGCGCACTCTTCGCGGCACGCAAGGTCCGGCCTTCCACCCATCGGGGATAGATCAAAATCTCCTTCGAGACCTCGGGAAAACCAATTTCCCCTCGCAACAATTGGGCATGAAGCTGCTCGATCAGCGCCGCCCCCGCCACTTCGAGATGGGAAGAAGTTCCCGTGATGTGCGGATATTCTCCGGTGCGGCGCGAGAGCAGCACGAATCCCAGATCCTTGGGAATCCGGTAGCCCGCCGCGATCAACCAGTCGTACACGTGCGGCAGACTCGTCAACACGCAATCCGGACGCTGCTTTTCCACCCAGCGCAGGAAGCTCTCCCGCTCCGCCACTTGGGGAAGATAGGGCCGCAGCACCTGCAGTTTACTTTCCGCGCGGAGATGCTCCGCTCCCAGAGCCCCCAACCAACCGAATCGATGCCGCCGCTCCGCTCCATGTTGATTGACCCAACCAATTCGTCGATACTCCCGCTCGCCCACTTTCTCGCATACCATCTGCATCGCGGCGTAGGCATCCGTTCCCACACGATTGAGCCGTCGTCCGAGCAAGGGATTGCCGAAGGTCACGGCCGCGTAACGCTCCCAGTCGATGCGAATTTCCAGATCGTCGTCAATCGGTGCCAGCAGTGCTACTCCACGAATCCCCCGCGCCTGCAAAATCCGGTCGGGATGAGAACTCGGCGACAAATCGCGCTGAATCGAAATCACCTCCAGATGATATCCGAGTTGCGTGCACGTGCGCTCCATCGCGCCGAGACAAATCTCCATCCAACGCGGTTTCCCGCCCTCCGCAAACCAGCGCTCGTCCACGAGCGCGGCGAGATTCGCATATACCCGCCGCACGCGGCCCTCGTCCCGGCGGGCGATCAAGGCGGACAACACCGGGTCCGGGAGATAACCGAGCGCCTTCGCCGCCTGCTGCACTTTCTTGCGCGTGACGGGAGGAATCCGCGGATCACCCCGCAACGCCAATGACGCGGTCGCCGCCGTGACCCCGGCACGACATCCCACGTCCTTCAGATTGCAGCGGGGCCGGGCTTTCATTTAATATATTAACCTGACATTTCGTCAATGGGGCAAGGCCACCTCATAAATGGAAAAGAGACTTACCCGACCTGAGTCAAAATCGTATCGGTCGGCGCGCGGAATTCATCCGGGGCCGGATAATCGAGCGTGTAGTGCAGACCCCGGCTCTCCTGCCGGGCGAGTGCGGAATCGACAATGATCGAGGCGACGAGCACGAGGTTGCGCAACTCGATCAAATCCGCCGTGAGCGTGTAGTTCCAGTAAAAATCCTGCACTTCGCTGTGCAGCAGACGCAAGCGCGCCGCCGCGCGTCGCAGACGTTTCGTCGTGCGCACGATGCCGACGTAATCCCACATCATCTGACGGATTTCGTGCCAGTTGTGATAAATCACGACCAGTTCATCCGGATCATGCGCAAGCCCGCGCTCCCACTCGGGAATTTTCAGATGACACGGCTTGACCGGTTCCTTGGTCACCATCTGGCTCGCGCGATGCGCGATGACGAGTGCTTCCAAAAGTGAATTACTCGCCAGCCGGTTCGCCCCGTGCAGACCGGTGCAGGCCACTTCCCCCACGGCCCATAATCCGGGCAAAGCGGTGCGGCCATCGATGTCCGTCACCACGCCCCCACATTGATAATGCGCCGCCGGGACCACCGGAATGCGCTGCGTGGCCATGTTGACGCCGAGCTTGAGCAGCGTCTCGAAAATATTCGGGAACCGTTCGCGGAGAAATTCTTCCTTGTGGTGCGTGATGTCGAGGTAAACGCACTTCGCGCCGGTCTTCTTCATCTCCGAGTCAATGGCGCGGGCCACGATATCGCGCGGCGCGAGCGACTTGAGCGGATGGTAGCCATCCATGAATCGCTTGCCCTCAGCATTGACCAGCACTGCGCCCTCGCCGCGCACGGCTTCGCTGATGAGGAAGGATTTCGCTTCGGGATGAAACAGGCAGGTCGGATGAAACTGGATGAACTCCATGTTCGCCACCGGCACCCCGGCGCGATAAGCCATCGCCACGCCGTCGCCGGTCGCGATGTCGGGGTTCGTGGTGTAGAGGTACGTTTTGCCACAGCCACCACTCGCCAGCAGGATGTGCGAGGCGGCAAAAGTTTCGACCTCGTTGGAAACTTTGTTCAGGACGTAGACGCCGAGACAGCGATTCTCCGTGGTGAAACCGAGCTTCGCCTTGGTGATCAGATCGACCGCGACGTGATTTTCAAAAATGGTGATGCGCGGATGCTCCGCCGTCGCAGCGAGCAATGCGCGTTCGATTTCGCGGCCGGTGATATCCCCCGCGTGCAGGATGCGTCGCTTGGAATGGCCGCCCTCCTTGCCGAGATCGAGTTCGCCGCTGTGGCCATTCGTCCGCTCGGTGAAGCTCATGCCCAGCGCGATCAACTCCTTGATGCGCTCGGGTCCCTCCTGCACGATCTGGCGGACAATCGATTCCTTGCACAGTCCCGCGCCCGCTTCGAGCGTGTCGCGCACATGGAGATCGTAGGAATCCTCCGAGGACATCACGCAGGCGATGCCGCCTTGCGCGTAATTGGTATTGGAATCGGCGCGGCCCTTTTTGGTGATGATCGCCACGGTGCCGTGCTCCGCGATTTTATGGGCGTAGATCAGCCCGGCGATGCCACTGCCAATGACGATGTAATCAAACCGCTGCATGGGTGAAGGAATACAATAAGGCCGGGATTCCGCAGATTACCACAGAATTTTTACAGAGACGCCGCAGAATCGCCACCGTTCGAGACGGGCCGCTCCACCGGAATGGCCTCGCATACCTCGCGCCAGCTGGGAAAATTCCACGTATTCGGAAATCCGGAACATTGCGCCGGCTTCACGGCCTGAATAGCGCAGTCGCGTCCGTCGAGAAAAATGCATTCGTGATTGGGCCGCGAAATCAGGGTCAGCCCGTTGCGATTCGGCAACAGATCGGTATAGCGATTGATGAAGTCATCCACTTCGAGCTTCAAAAACGCCGCGATGCGCTCGGCCTCCCCCTCTGCCAGGGCCACCGTGCCGGGCCAACGGCAACAATTCGTGCACCGCTGGCATTGGTAATAGACTTCGCTCACAGAAAAGTAGTAGCAGATTTTTTGACGAAATTAACGGAATTTACGAAATGGGAAAAGGCTTTATCAGAAAATCATGAACTCAGGAAAGTAGAATGGGTCAAGTTACATACAGAAGCTTCCAGACTTGAAACTGGTTATAAAGTTTTTTGAGTTCCTGATCAGCCTCTGCTTTTTCCTTTTTTCGTAAATTCCGTTAATTTCGTCAAAAATCCCCCCTCTTCCTACAGGAACTTCTCCGCCCGCAACGTCCGCATCAACCGCGTCTGCTTCTCCAACAATTCGGTATAATCGAATCCACCCGATTGCGAGGTCACCGCTTCCGCCTCGTTCGGCTGAGCGAAAGTCTCCGCCCATTGCGCCACCGTCTTTTCCGGTCGCACCAGAGCGAGAGCCTGGATCGCTCCGCCCAAAGCGGCACCTTCCGCACTCTTCAACGTCACCACCCGACAGCCAAACACATCGGCGCAGAGTTGACGCCACACCGCGCTCTTGCTGCCGCCGCCAGTGAGCCGAATTTCCGACGGCGTGATCCCGAGCGTGCGCAATCGCTGCAACCCATATGCAAGACCGAGCGTGGCCCCTTCCATCACCGCGCGCGCCAGATGCGCGGGCGTGAAGTTATGCGGGGCGATCCCATGCAACACGCCGGACCCATTCGGCAGATTCGGCGTCCGTTCGCCGTTCAGGTATGGCAGAAAGAGCAAGCCCTCCGCACCCGCCGGAACCGAGCGCACCGCCTGATCCAAGGCGGCATGATCCATCGCAAGCAACTTGCCCACGAGTTCGGTGGCCACAGTGACATTCATCGTACAGAGTAACGGCAACCATGCGTCCGTGCTGTCGCAAAACGCGGCGATCTCTCCCTCGGGATCAATCACCGGTTTTTCGGAATAGGCATAGATGGTGCCCGACGTGCCGAGGCTCGCCGTGACGCATCCCGTCCGCACATTGCCAGTGCCAATCGCCCCCATCATGTTGTCGCCGCCGCCGGCACTGACGATGACGTCGTCCTTCAGTCCCCACTTCGTTGCGAGTTCACTTTTGAGATAACCCGCAAGCTTGCGAGAAGACTGCAAAACAAGAATTTTTTCCAGTAGTGAGTCATTAATGAAATCCACGACGGGCTTGCACCATGTCCGCGTCCGCACGTCCATCAACGCGGAACCGGACGCGTCGCCATACTCCATCGTAGAATCTCCGGTGAGATAAAAATTCAGGTAATCGTGCGGCAGCAACACCTGCGCAAGCTTACGGAAGTTTTCCGGTTCGTTTTGCTTCAGCCAAAGAATCTTCGGCGCGGTGAATCCGGGGAGCATATCGTTGCCGAGGAGTTTTATCAGCTCCGCCGTGCCGCCAAAGTGCGCGCGAATCTCATCGCATTGCGCTACGGTCGACGTATCGCACCAGAGCTTCGCCGGACGAATCACCTGCCCCGCCGCGTCGAGCGCGACAAAACCGTGTTGCTGACCCGACACGCCGATGCCCGCGATCTCCCCGCGCCGTGCGCCCAATTGCGCCACCACTTTCGTGATCGACTCGTCCATCGCGTCCGACCAGTCGCGCGGATGCTGCTCCAGATGACCGGGCGGAAGTCCCTCGATCAGGCCGTAGGCCTTCGACGCGTGTGCGAGGATTTCGCCCGTTTGATCATCCAACGCGATGACTTTCGTGCTCTGCGTGCCGCAATCAATTCCCAGGAAGATCATAGAATGAAAACGATATTGTCCGTCCCGGCAGGGGGAGTCCACCGGTTTTCTACAGGACAGTAAAACGGAAGTTGCAGCCGGAGATTGACACCACCCCGCTCACCCTTGATTCTGGGTGACTCGAAAGAAAGCCTCTCCTCATGAATCCGTCTTCCCCTGCCGAATCCCGCGTCCTCCTCGCCCTGCAAGCGCTCCAGTCCGGGCAAGGGATTCTCGTCTCCGACGACGAAAGCCGCGAGAACGAAGCGGACCTTATCTATTCCGCCGAACTCCTCACCGAAGCGCAAATGGCGCTCCTGATTCGCGAGTGCAGTGGCATCGTCTGCCTCTGCCTGCCCGATGCCAAGGCGTGCGCGCTCGACCTGCCGCCGATGGTGGAAAAGAACTCGAGCCGCTATCAAACCGCCTTCACCGTTTCCATCGAGGCCGCCACGGGGGTCACCACCGGGGTCTCGGCCCGCGACCGACTGCAAACCGTCCGCGCCGCCATTGCCGACGACGCCAAGCCGACCGATCTCAGCCGTCCCGGCCACATCTTTCCGCTCCGTGCCCGGCCCGGCGGCGTGCTCGAACGTCCCGGTCACACCGAGGCCACAGTCGATCTCATGCGTCTCGCGGGATTGAAACCCTACGGGGTTCTATGCGAACTCATGAACGCCGACGGCACCATGGCTCGCGGCCAGCAAGTGATCGACTTCTCCCTCACCCACCGCATCCCGATGGTCTCCGTCCGCGAGTTGGTGGAGCACCGGAAGAGTCAATGAAGCAAAACATCTACGATCATCCTGAATTTTTTGCAGGCTATGCGGCCTTGCGACGAAACGAGTCCGGATTGAACGCCATTTTGGAGCAGCCTGCTCTTCGATCTCTTCTGCCTCCGCTCGCTGGAAAACGCGTACTCGACCTCGGCTGTGGCTTTGGTGTGTTTTGCCGCGCGGCGCGGCAACAAGGAGCCGTGGAAGTTCGCGGCGTGGATATCTCGACTCTCATGCTGGACGACGCACGCAAGCAAACAGACGATTCCGCCATCCATTATACTCACTGCGCCCTGGAAGATTACTCCCAACCCGATCACTCCGTGGAGGTCATCGTCAGCTCTCTCGCCTTGCACTATTTGCGCGATTATGCGCCCTTGATCCAACGTGCCGCCCAGTGGCTCACCCCGGGTGGAGTCATTGCGTTCTCCGTCGAACATCCCATCTGCACGTCAACCTTGAATGGCTGGACGCTGCGATCCGATGGCACTCCCGGATCGTGGCCGGTGGATTGCTACCACGATGAAGGTCAACGCCAGCACCGTTGGTTTGTCGATGGCGTGATCAAATATCACCGCACACTCAGCACCTACCTGAATGCCCTGATGGATTCCGGATTGACGATCAATCGAGTCCTAGAACCCGAAGCGATACCTGAAGCCGTTCACGCGCGACCTGATCTGGAGATCCACCACCGCTGCCCACCGTTCCTGTTAATTGGAGCCAGTAAAAAGGCAGAGGGGAAGCCGATTTAATTCAATCGCCGTCCCCACTCGTCGACGGCGTAGGTGCGGACTTTCAGCAGATTATCGTAGTAGCGGCGCACCTGTTCCTCGTCCCACTCGGGATGATTCTTGCGGATGACATTGAGGCTCCACGTCTCGGCGAGCTTGAGGTCTTCCGGGGTGAGTTTCTTGAAGAGCTTCCGGTAGAGGAAGCGGTCGACCTTGCTGGCGATGGAGTCGAAATCCATGAGGTGGAGAGAGGGTTGGGGAAGGCGAAGCGGAGGGACCTGTTCCGTTACCCCCATTAAGACAGATTCCCGGACGCTTGGAAATGCGGAACTGTGGAAAAAGAAAGGCGCTGTCCACCAGTTCTTCTCTCTTTCACACACCCCGGCGCTACGCGCCAGGGTGTGTCAATCTTCACGGCAGCTCTCGCTATTGCGGGATACCACGTTGCTCCAGTTTTCTTGTGAGCAACTAAATCGACCATCAATGATTCACGAGCACGTTGCGTGTGCCGTTATGGTAGAGCACCCGGGCTGCGGGCGCGTGGCGAAACAGCTTATCCTTCCACGCAGCGAGCCGGGTATCCTCCACGATGAAGAACACTTGCCGGGGCGATTCCCACGCGCTGAGGAAGGACTCGTCATTCCAGTAGAGTTCCTGTCCCTGCTGCATCACGCGCACGGCGAATTCGCGCTGGCTCGGAGCGTTGACCCAGTGCACCCGATGGTCGAGGTAGAAGAGCAGGCTGGAGGATTGATGCGGTGCGCCTTCGCAGGCGACGGTGGCTTCCGGCGTCGCGGCGGCATTGATCGCCCGGGCGGCCTCGGCGAGGGAGAAATTCGGGCCCATGATGCGAAAGCCCACGGTCGACAGACTGCACAAAACCACCATGGTCAGAGTCAGCGCGGCACAGGCTGTGGCGCGGGCGGGCTTGGCCCGACCGGACCACCACATCGCACTGCCCCCGCCCAGAACGAGCGCGGCACCGGCGGTCTTCATGAGCGGGAGAAATTCCTGCCACGCACCGAGGGAAATGCCCCCCAGCGCATTGGCGAACGTGTCGCGCTCGGCAATGGGTGCGATGTAATGAGATCCTTGGGCGAGGATGCCCTTAAAGAAAAACGCAAAGATCAATAACCCGGTCCCCGCCGCTGCCAAAACCAAGCACGGCACGAGATAGAACCAGCGAGACACCCGCGCCTCGGGATGAAACGCCGCCGCCAGCCATAGCGCGGCCACGCCCCAGGAGGTCATCGCATAGTAATCCTGCAAATTGGAAAAGCTCAGCGTGAGAAACGTCACCGCCATCCACAGCCAGACCAGCTTCCACGGCCGGCTCTTGTCCGCAGGATATTGCCGCCACGCCACGAACGCCGCCGGGGCGAAGAGCACCCACGGGGAAAAAAAGATTCCATGCTGCAGGTAGAACATCCAGATCGGGATGGAAAGCGTCTCGCGATCGAAACGACCGTCGATGGCCGCACTCACCTGCTCGCGCAAAAAGTGCGCCTGCAAAAAGCCGGGCAAGCGGGCTTCCATATACAGGTACCACGGAGCCACGAGCGCCAGAAAAACCACCAGACCGCTCCAGTGAAAGAAACCCTTCAAGGCCGCGCGCCGGGACGGCATCAACGCCATCGCCGCCAGCACAATGGCAATGGGCCACGCCGCGCCATGCAATCCCTTCGACAACGCCCCCAGCGCCAGACTCACCCAGGCAAGCAGGTACCAGCCCCGTCGCCGCGCCGGTTCCTGCAAGGCCGCAATCACGGCATACACCGACAAGCTGATGAACGTGGCCAGGAAGGGCTCCGGTTGCACGAGGTGAGTGAAGACAAACACCCCGATCATCGTGGCCAGAATTCCTGCCGCCACCATGCCGTGCGTCGCGTCGCGCAGTCGCAGTCCGATTAAAAAAGTCACATACACCCACGCCGCCGTGAAGATCGCGTTGGGCAGACGGATGGCCCACTCATTCATCCCGAAAAGCGAGACCGAACCCAGCATGGCCCAATATGTGAGCGGCGGTTTCTGGATGCGCGGCAATCCGTTATTAGTCGGCAGCAGCCAATCCCCGCGTTGCGTCATCTCCCGCACGGCCCCGGCATAGAGTCCTTCGTTATCGTCGAAAATCACCGGCTGCGAGGCATTGCCCGCATAAAAGAGAATGGCCAACAGGAAAATGATCAGCCCGAGCGCGTGATCACGCCACGGTGAGCGCACCGCCGAACGCCTTTGCTGCGTTTCGGGTGCGGTCACCACCTCCTGCGCCGTCGTTTCGGCGCCATTGGCATGAAAATGAGCGTCACGCATTACCATAACTTATCTTAGCATAAAACGGCGATGATTAATCTGACAAGCCTTTAGGGTCGTTAATCAAAACTTGGCCTGTCCCCCTCCTTAAGGTAAGATGCCATCGTCACCTCCACCGGAATACTGAGGATCTGTCTACAAACTCTTCCGGAGATCACGCCATGAAAGCCAAACTGATTCTTGCCAGCGGATCGCCCCGCCGCCGCGAGCTCCTCGAAAAAGCCCGCATTCCCCACCAAGTGGCCGTCCTGAATACGCCGGAAATCTCTCCCGACCAACCCCACGGCATGACCCCCGCCGAGTTCGCCTGGCGCAACGCCCTGCGCAAAGCCCGCGCCGCCGCCGAGCAATATCCCGGCCAGCGCATCCTGGCCGCCGATACCGTGGTCGCCCTCGGCACCCACATTCTGGGTAAACCGAAACACCAACGGCAAGCCGCCTCCTTTCTGAAGAAACTGAGCGGCCGCACCCATGAGGTGCTCACGGCGGTCATCGTTCTTCTGCCGAAATCCGTCCGCCCTTACGGATTTGTCGAGCGCACAGAAGTCACCTTTCGCTCCCTGAGCGCCGCCCGGATCGCCCGCTACCTGAAAGCGGTCCACGTCCTCGACAAAGCCGGTGCCTATGCGCTGCAGGAAAAGGGCGCGGAAATCGTGAAAACCATTCGTGGCTCCCGCACAAATGTGGTGGGTTTACCCATCGAACGACTTACCCAGCTTTTGCACGGTTTACGATAAGCCATACTTCATTCATGGCATTTTCAGGGAAAGTTTTACTTATTCCTGATCAATCTCCTCAATTTTCATCTCATTGAGGTCGATCACCTTGTCACGCAGTAGGCGACTATTGCATTGACACTCTATAGAAAACCGTAAAAACTAGCACAAGATCGTCTCATAACCCTTCCAATGAAGGTTTCTTTTTTACTCGGATGGAGCGTGATCGGACTGGCAACAGCCCTGTCTCCGGCAGCGTCGACAGATGTCGCCCCCCTCTCCTCTCCCGTCGTTTCAGAACCCGCCCGGCTGACCCCGTCTTTTTCTGCCACCTCAAATGAAGCGCGACTAATGCCCACCAATTTCGTGGGCCGCCTCATCGTGCGACTACCCGCTTCCCTGAAACAAGCCCCGGAAGCGATCAACGGCATGGCGATGACCGCCCTGTCCCTGACCGGCATGGCCGTGGACCCCGATTTGCTGCAGGAAGCCTGGGTCTCCTTCGACCCCCAGCAGCAACAATGGAAAGCGCTCTGGCCCAAACCGCCGATGTTCCATTACGGCATGGTGCTCCTGCCCGCGCTGGTCCGCAAACTCGGCACCGGCCAGACCCTCGCTTTCGAATCCCAAGGCCAGCCCGCCACGCTCGTCAAGGATAGCAAGGGCCAACTGATCGTGAAACGCGGCTCGGCCACCTCTCCCTTGAGTGCCGCCGATTTGCGCGATCTGCTACGCGCCCGGATCACCTCCGATGGCATGTGCCTCTTTCTCGATAAGGCCGGCAATCTCGTCCTCGAGGCCACCGGCTCCCAAGCCCTTGCCCTCGCCAACGTCAAAAGCGGCAAGCAGCCTTAAGCGAGTACCCCAAGTCTGAAAGAGGTCGGGGGCAGCTACGTGCTAAAACCACCCCCTCGCCCGATCCCTCGACTGCGCTCCGGATGACGGCCTTTGAAATCCACTCTCGCCTAAAGAGTGAACTCTTTGGGATAAACTCTCTTTTGGCGGGGGTATGGGGGCAGCGCCCCCATGAAGCCTCACACGATGCGGTTTTCGCGCATGACCGTGGAGTACCACTGGGCGCTGAGTTTCGGCGTCCGCTTCTGCGTTTTGTAATCCACGTGCACGATGCCGAACCGGCGCAGGTAACCATCCTGCCACTCGTAATTATCCATGAACGACCACAGGAAATAGCCCGCGATCGGAACGCCGTCGCCGATGGCGCGATACATTTCCTTGAAATAATTGCGGAGATAATCCCGGCGATGCAGATCATTCACCTCGCCATTGACGACCGGCTCGTTGTCGTAACCGCAGCCGTTTTCCGTGATATAGATTTTCTTTACGCCGTAACATTCCTGCGCAAACCGCGTCGCCCAATAGAGCGATTGCGGCATGATCTTCAGCCATGGGCACGAGGTCTGCGGATAATCCGGCGGGAAATCCAATGCCTCATACCGATCCTTCGCCTTTTTCGGCGCGCGGACAAACGTTCCGGTGTAGAGATTCATGCCCAGGAAATCCGTGGGCTGGCTGATCAACTCCAGATCGCCCTTCTCCACCTTCGGCCGATCCGCGCCACAACGCTTCAAATAAGCCGCGGAATATTCCCCGCGATAAATCGGGTGCAGCAGGTATTCGTTCTTCTCGATGAACCACGCCTTCGCCGCGGCGATATCGGCAGGTGTTTCCGTCACTGGCACCGACGGCATGCTATTATCCGTCAGGCCCACCCGCGCGCCACGGCCCCCGTGCTCGCGTACCGCGCGCACCGCTTCGCCATGGCAAAGCAGCGCGTGATGATGAATCTGGCGCAGCGTCTTCAGACTGACCTTGGTCCCCGGCGCTTTGTCGCCGTAGCCGTAAGCCAACGTCGTGAAGCAGATGATTTCGTTGAGCGTGATCCAGTTCTTCACCCGGTCGCCGAGCGTCGCCACCACCGTGTCGGCGTAGGTGGAAAACGCTTCCGGCACGATCCGGCTGCGCCAGCCGCCGCGCTCTTCCAGCGCCTGCGGCAAGTCCCAATGGAACAACGTCACCCACGGAGTGATTCCCTCCTTGAGCATCGCGTCGATGAGGCGATCATAGAAAGCGAGCCCCTTCGGATTCACTGCGCCGTCGCCGTTCGGATAAATGCGCGGCCACGCCACCGAGAGGCGGTAATTCTTCACGCCCAGCTTGCGCATGAGGGCGAAATCTTTTTTGTAGAGATGATAATGATCGCACGCCACGGCAGGCGTGTCGTTGTTGATCACCTTGCCGGTGCTGGGAAAACGATCCCAGATCGATTCCCCCTTTCCGTCTTCAAATGCAGCGCCTTCGATCTGGGTGGCCGCCGCAGCGACGCCCCAGACGAACTTCTTCGGGAAACGAAAATCGGTTTTCATCATGATTCAATCTGTCGAATTCTGAACGACGTACCAGACAAAAAAAGCGGCAGCGGACCACCCGCTACCGCAAATTTTACAGTCTGATTTCTAGCGTTTGCTATCGGTGATGCCGGGCCAGTCATCCGTGCGGAACGGACTCGCGGGCAATCCCTCCGCATTATAAAGATTCCCCTCGGGATTATCCGCCCAATCGTAGCGCACCGCCACGGGATTCGGCACGTTCACATTGCGTACGACCACCGTGTCGCCGGAAACGCGCGCCTCGGCCCAGACGAATTTCTTGTCGCTCCCCGCCACCGCAAAACCCTTGATCGGGCCATTGCCCTTGATCTTCAATCCACCGCCCACGTGCGTGAAGGCGAGGCGCACCGTTGCACCCTCCACTTTCATGGACGTGTAGAGCGGACCGGAATGCACGATCGGCTTCTGGAAGTGCGATTTCAGCACCGGCAGCGTCCCGAGAAAACCGTCCGGCACTTTGACTTCATAGTCCTGCGCCAGCGCCCAGAGCGCCAACCGTTTGCCCACGTCCTGCTTGTTGATCGGGTGGATGTCATCCCCGTCACCGATGTCGATCGTCACGGCCATGCCGGTGTTCGGCAGCGAGAGGGTCTTCAACTGCGCTTCCCGCAATTCCGGCCAATCGCTCTCGGCGGGTTCGGCCAACCGCTTTCTGAAATTCGCCAACTGTACGAAGTAGAACGGGAAATCGCCCTGACCCCAATCCTGCCGCCAATTGCGGATCATGTCGGGGAAAAGTTTGCGATACTGCCACGCGCGACTCGCATTGGACTCACCCTGATACCAGATCGCTCCGCGAATGCCGTAGGGAATGATCGGCGCGATCATGCCGTCGTACAACACGCTCGCCGTGTTCTGCAACTTGCCCATCATCTCAGGCCGCAGACCGAGATTTTTCTCGATCCAATACTGCCACGTGCCCGCGAGGGAAATCGAAGCACCCGAGGCGGTCGACAACGTCATCTCGCCCGGCAACCCCACCAGGCCCCCGCCGCCGCCATGATCGATCACGCGCACCATGATTACATTCGGCCCCGGCTTCAGCGTTCCCGCTGGCACTTTGTAGAAACGTGAGACCATCCAGAAGGACGGCGTATCCTTGCCCGTGTGACCGACAACCGTGCCGTTCACCCACGTGAAATCGAGATCGTCCACCGCACCGAGGGACAAGGTTGTCTCCTGACTCGCCATCTCCGCGGGAACTTCGACCACCTTGCGATACCAAACCACGCCGTCCATTTTCAGGTTCGCCTTGACCTCCCACGTCCCCGAAGCCTCGATCGGCTGCCAATCCTTCAGCACAGCGTCCGGCTTTAACCAATCCGCTCCCGGCTTGCCCGGAGTGGCCAGCAACTGATCAATCTGTTTGGTCCAATTCTCCGAGATCTTTTTGAACTCCTCCTGCTTGACGGCGTACTCCGGCGAGAAAATCTGCGCGCGGCGCTTCACGATTTCCGCGTAGTCCGGATCGGCCTGCAGCACACCCAGGCGCGTCCAGGCTTCCGCAGGTGTGCCACCCCACGAGGTATGGATCAAGCCCACCGGCACGTTGAGATACGACTGCAATTCGCGGCCAAAGAAATATCCCACCGCCGAGAAGGACTTGATCGTGGCCGGGTCGCAGACCTGCCATTGACCCGCGACGGAAGTTTGCGGTGCGTTCGGTGTGACGTGATCCACCTGGAACAAGCGCAGTTGCGGGAATTTGGCCTCGTTCGCTTCCTTGAGTCCGTTCAGCGCCCGCGCCACGGGAAATTCCATATTCGATTGGCCCGAGCACACCCAGACCTCGCCGATCAACACATCCTTGAAAACGACCGGTGTGGCCGTGGCAGACCCTTCAATCGTGAGCGTTAAATTGATCGTGGCCGGTTGCGGTGCCAAGCGCACCATCCATTTGCCATCCGGGCCCGCCTTCAAGGCCTGCTTGTCCGCGCCCAAGGTGACCGTCACCGTTTCGCCCGGAGCCGCCGTGCCCCAGATCGGGATGGGCAGATTGCGCTGCAGCACCATATGATCACTAAACATCGACGCCGGTTTGATTTCCGCCTGCAGCGGAACCACCAAACCCAGGACCAAGAGCCATGCAAAAGAACGAAGCTTCATGAGGTTCGATTAAAGAGCGCGATTCTAGACTGTCAATCCATGCAATCACGTCATAAGATTACCTCCGGGAACCCATAAGAAGATGAGTTCCAGTCATCCATTGACTTTTCAAAGCCATGCGTTGAGATAAGATCATTCTATGAGTCAAGATCTCGGTCCCATTTTCGAAGGATGGGAATTCGTGCCCGGACAAGTCACCGTTCGCCAGATCACGGGCGACGATGGCTATCCCAAGATCCAGTTGCGCCTCGACATGGGTCTGCTCCAGATGGAACTCGACGGTCGCCCCGACGGCACGCGCCCGATGGGGCACGAATCGCTTTTTCACATGTACCAGTCGCTCGCCCGCGACTTCCTGGAAAAGGAATCGGACGAACCCCGCTTCACGCTCGACGCGGAAGACTGCGCCAAACTGCAACAGGAAGCGGTTCAATATTACCACCGTTACCTCGCCCTCTTTCAACTCGGTGACTGGGTTCGGGTGATCCGCGATACGCGCCGGAATCTCGATCTCTTCGACTTCGTCGAACAATACGCCGAGACAAAACCGCTCGCGTGGCTCTTCCAGCAATTTCGTCCCTACGGGCTCATGATGCTCACCCGCGCCCGCGCTCAGCACGCCCTCGAGCAACACGCCACGGCTCAGGCCTTGGCGCACGTCACCGCCGGGATTCGCGAGATCCGTGCCTTCTACGAGCGCATGGAGCGCACCGACTTGATTGAGCAAAGCCAGGAAATCCATTTCCTCGAAAACTGGGAGAAGGACCTGCAAAAGGCCTCGCCGGAAAACGAACAAATCCGTCTCGAGAAAGCACTCGCCGCCGCCGTGGAACGCGAGGATTACGAGACCGCCGCCCAACTCCGCGACAGCCTCAAGCAACTCAAGGGCGCTTCAAAATAAGCAGCCAAAAATACGGCTCTCAGCTACATCCACGCATGCAATAGTACCGGCATGCCCGCCGTATTGATACCTTTGATGCGGATTTTGTAATCAGGGCACATCGCCAAAATCTGACTCTTGATTTCCAATGCATTATTACCCACGTGATATGTGGTGATAGCGAGTTTGGGGCGATACTTGGCAATGGTCTTGGCCGCACCCGCCAACATTTTGGATTCTTCCCCCTCGATGTCCGCTTTAAGGTAATCCACCCGAATATTTTTCTCGTAAAACAAACTATCAATCGTCTGACAGGACACTCGAATACCCTCATTTGCCACAACCGAAGCAACGCCACACTCCTTAAAAAACACTTCACCGATCGAATCTGACATCGCGGCATCTACTATATTGACATTATCTCGGCCCTGAAATGTTCGGCGCAAACAATTCACGAATGTCGGCGAAGGTTCTATGGCATATACTTGTCGGCAACGACCTGCCACCACCGCCGTAAAAAAACCTTCTGCCGCACCACAGTCTACCACAACATCCTCTTTTCCAACGGCGGTTTCTGGAATCTCGTAATAGTGAAAATCCTCTGGGTCGCTGACCTCCGTGATTCCAGTCTTAATGTCACTAATAGGATACTCGGGAGGAAAATAAATCGGACGTTCCCACCCTTTAAGATAAACCTTCAAACTATTTGATTCCGATTCGATCCGGTCCAAATAACGCCTCGCCTTAGTTTGAGGCAATGGCGAAAAAAAGTAATGCCACATCTCCCCAAAAGTCACATAAACCTCACGCCCTTTCACCTGCTGTCGAATCCATGAACCCAAAGTGTAACAGCGCCAGGGAAGTCTCATAAAGAGTTCTCAGTTTACCAACTCTCTCAAATAGCAAACAAGCTTAATCAGATCTCTCCCGAGACAATCGCATTAAAATTATACTTGAACTTAAAGGCATATACCACGTTGCTCCCGTTGAGTTACCCCTATGTCCATCGAACCGGCTCTACCGCTTTTTCAATTGGAAATTGGCAATCTCTCCCGCCTGACGCTATCCTGGTACGATGCCGACCCTCGACGCGTTTCAACAACTTCGCCTGCCCGACACCTGGCAGGCCGAGGCGATTCGCGCTCTCGTCGCGGGTCAGGACGTCATTGTGCAGGCTCCCACCGGCGCGGGCAAAACCTTCATCTTCGAGCAATACTTCACCCAGCGCCGCAACGGCACGGGGCAGGTCATCTTCACCGTTCCCACCCGCGCGCTCGCGAATGACAAATTCGCCGAGTGGACCCGCAAGGGCTGGAACGTCGGCATCACCACCGGCGATCTCGTCCTGAATGCCGGGGCGCCGCTCATCGTCGCCACGCTCGAAGCGCAGCAATCCCCGCGCAATGTCTCGCTCTACGTCATCGATGAGTATCAATGGCTCGGCGATCCGCTGCGGGGCAATCACTATGAAGGCGTCGTGATGACCCTCCCGCTCACGACCCAATTGCTGCTGCTCTCCGGCAGCGTGGCCAATCCCGGCGCCGCCTTGCGCTGGCTGGATACCCTCGGCCGCAAGGCGGTGCTCATCGAACAAAAAGAGCGCCCCGTTCCGCTCGAGGAAATGGAGATCGATTCCGCGTCGCGCCGCGTGCCAGATAAAATTCAGGGCTACTGGACCCGTCGCCTCGCCGCTGCGTTGCGCGAGGACTTCGGTCCCGTGCTGGTCTTCGCCCCACACCGCAAGGCGGCGGAAAAAATCGCGCTCGAAGCCGCGGCGCAAATCCCCTGCCCGAATCCGCTCCCGCTCAGCGGTCAGCAGGAGCAAGCCGCCGGTCCCACGCTCACCAAACTCCTGCGCCAACGCATCGCATTTCATCACAGCGGTCTCTCCTACCTGCAACGCGCCGGACTCGTCGAACCGCTCGCGAAATCCGGCCAGTTGCGCATCGTCGTCGCCACGCTCGGACTCAGCGCGGGCATCAATTTCTCCCTGCGCTCTGTGCTCGTCACCGGCACGCAATACAACGTCGGTGGTGCGCCTCGCGAAGTCACTCCCTCCGAACTCCTGCAAATGTTTGGCCGCGCCGGTCGTCGTGGACTCGACGATCAGGGCTACGTCCTCGTCACCGACAACTCCCCACGGCTCGGCCAGGCCCGCACCCGCTCCCTGCGGCGCAACACGCCGCTGCCGTGGCGACCGCTCCTGCGCGAACTCGTCACCGGGAAACCGATTGCCGAAGCCGCCGCTGCGTTTCAAAAACGACTCTTCACCGAAGAACCCATTGCGCTCGGCGTGGAAGCGTCTGCGCGATTGTTCGGCGAAAAACTCCCGTGCGGATTGCGCACGGATACCGGCCGCGCGCGACTCGTGCGTCGCGAGAAAAATCCCGCGCCGTTCTGCCTGACCTGCCCGCATCGCGAGGAATGCCTGCAGCTCGACACGCAGCCCACATTGCTCTGGCTCTGGAACCGTGTCGGCATTCTCGATCGCGAACTCGCCGTGACGCGTCGCGGTCTGGTGATGAGCCAGTTCCTCGGACCGGAAGGACTCGGTGTGATCGCGGGCCTCGAAGACGAACACTACCCCATTGAGGAATTGATCGACGACCTCGCCAATCTCGTGGCCGGTGACCGCTTCTGCGGCACGGAGGCGCGCTGGGGCGGTCGCCTCGCCATGGCGTGCCAGAAGGCCTACAAGAAATTCTCCTACGAAGGATTTCTCATGGATGGCATCCCGGTCAATTACGGCACCGGCGGCGAAGAAATTGTCCGCACGCTCCGCGCGAAAAAATACGTCCCGGCCAATGCCGAGAGCGAACACGTCAGCCGTGGCGACATCGACCGCCTCGTCGTAGAGTGGAAAAGTTTGCTCCGCCAGATCGCGGCGGGAGAATCGATTCCCGAGTGGCCGCGCTGGGAACAACTGCGCGAACGGTGCACTCTCGAGATGACCCAGTACCGCAACGACTCCCTGCCCGCGCTCCCGCCCATGACCGCCGAGCAGGAAAAGCCCGTCACCCATCGACTGGATACCAAAGGCGGAAAGTCGTTTTAGGACGGACTCTCTATTTATTGTCGCTCACAAACCATCCCACCTGATCCTTCGACAAGCTCAGGATGACGGGTTGGGAAAGTAACCTCAAGTCGTAGCGCAGAGTTCTGGCACGAGTAGAAACTTACCCTCAGACATTACTTTCATTCCACGTCATCCTGAGCTTGTCGAAGGATCAGATGGGAAGGTGTTAAACTTCGGAATAGTGACTAACTCAATTCAAAATTCGGCAGCCCTCCGCTGCTGCCTTGCTGGATAAAATTCCTTCTGCTTGAATGCTCCGGCATGAATCTCCGAGATCCTCGCGCGCCACGTCTCAAGTTAAGCGGGGAACCGCTTTACCTGCTCGTGCTCACCGCGCTGTGGATTCTCTCCGCCGCCGCAGCGAGTCATCTGACTCTCCAGATCTATCAGAATTTCCGCGGCGTGGCCTGCGATACCGCGGCCTCGCAAAACGCGATCGTGAACATCCTGAACGGCCACTGGTTCCGCTGCACCGCCTATTGTGGCCCCCACATCCTCGGCATCCATAGTCATTTCATCTTCGTGCTCCTCGCCGCGATTTACGCGCTGATCCCCTCCACCGATTTTTTCTACATCCTGCAAAATGTCGGGGCGCTGAGCGTCGTGTTTCCGGTCTATTTCGTCGCGAAGGAAATCCTGAAGAACCCCTTCACCGCCTGTCTCATCGCGATCGCGGCGTTGCTCAACCCGATGCTCGCCAATCTCTGCATCATCCCGCTGCATCCGGAGCCGTGGATTCTGCCCGCACTCTTTTGGGCCTACTACTTTTACCTGAAGAACCGTCCGCTCGCCTTCTGGCTCTGCTTTCTCTTCTCCGTTTGCTGCGGGGAACTCGCCGCCATTACCTATGCCGCGTTGGGCGTCGCGTGGCTCCTCAGCCCCCGGCGCTTTCCCTGGACGCGGCGTTATGGCTGGTTCGCTCTCGTGGGCGGACTCGGCTGGATTGCCTTCACCATGGGCTGGCTCATGCCCACCTTTCGCACGGCGGAGCAGTTCAATAATTTCGGCTCGAAATATTCCGAGATCGGAGCCAGCTCTCCGCTCCAGCTTTTTCAGGTGATGCTCTCGAATCCGAAATTGGTCCTCGGGAAATTGCTCGATGTGTCGCGCTGGGTCCGGGCCTTGGACACCGTCGGTCCCGCGCTCCTTTTAATCTTCGCCTCGTGGGAAAGCGCCCTCTTGCTGTTGCCCGTGCCGCTCTTCTGGCTGATGAATAACAATGAGCTCTTCATCCAGATTCACGCCTATTACTTTCAGTTTGTGTTTCTCGCGGCCCATCTCGGACTGATCGCTTTCCTGCGGCGTTGGGATTTTTCCACACGAATCGGCAAAGGAATCCTGATCGCGGTGCTATGCCTCAACGGTGTTTTTCTCGTCTACGAATACACCCTGATGAAAGCCCGCTATCATGGCGACGGCGAAGAGCAGGCGAACACTGAACTGCGCCGCGAATTTGCCAGAATTCCCGTCGAAGCCGGCGTCTACGCGCCGCACCGGCACAGCGGTTATCTTTCCAACCGCGTCAACATGGTGATGGGCGATCTGCAACAGGATCACCTCGATTTCGACCAGATGATCGCCGCGCGCCAGGCTGAAACCACCGTTCGCCCGGATCAAATCGATTACATCGTCGTCGATCAAATCGCCGATCAATGCGGCCCGCGCAAAACCTTATTCAAGCAGGAGATCACCCAAAAGCGTCACGCCAATATCCAGAAGCTGGTCGACTCCGGACGTTGGCAGATTATCTATAATCAGGAATACGTCGTGATCCTGCAGCGACGGCGGTAATCACTACATCGCTACAACTCTTGAACCATCCCACCTGATCCTTCGACAAGCTCAGGATGACGGGTTGGGGAAGTAACCTCAAAACGTAGCGCAGAGTTCTAGCAAGAGCAGAAACTTACCCACAGACATTACCTTCATTCCACGTCATCCTGAGCTTGTCGAAGGATCAGGTGGGATGGTTTTCAACGCGTCAGTCCATCTGGTACAGGATTCAGCCTTACTAGATCACTTACTGCTGATCGTCCCGGTCAACTGCTGCATGAGCGTCAGCGCGGTCTGGTCGATGATCTCGCGATCCGACACATTGCGGCGCGTGCCGCCGGGCTGGTTGAACCCATAGAGCGACTCGGAACTGATCTGACCGAGAATGACGCCGGGATTTTTCAAATCATATGCCGTCGCCACCAAGTCCAGCCGATGAATCGTCGTATCGCCAGCGGGAGTGGGATAACTCACGTCGTAATGACGTCCGAGCAATTCAATCGCGATGTCCGCGCTTTGCTTGAGCGCCGCTTGGGCTTCCTTCTCCGCATCCGTCGTAGGAGGCGTCAAAAAACGCTCGCCGATCACCGGGAAGTGGCGCAGCAACGAGGCCGCCATCTTTTGGTCGATGAATCGCGTCCCCGCCGAGAAATAGGGCGCGCGGAAACTTTCCTCCAACTGGCGCGCATCAAACTCGCTCAGATTCGGCGTGCCGAGATTCGCCTTGTCGCCCGGCTTGTAGGTCGTCGTCGTTTCCTTCTTCTCGCCACCCGCTCCGGTCTGGCGCGGATTGATTACGATTCCGCCGCCACCGCTGGTTTGCGTGTTGTTGCCGATCTGGATATTCGACGTCCCGTTGCCGCCATCGACAGCGTCGCCCTTCACCTGCGTGACGGTTTCTGTCCGGCCATTCGCCTCGAGCCGCGCCGAGGGCAACAGCTCGCGATTCACAAACAGGAGGATGCGTGGCTTCTGCTGCTTCGCATACGCATCGCGAAATTGATCGACCACTTCCTTGCCGTTGGGAATCGGCGAGGCGTTGTTCAATCGCACATTGCTTGAAGCCCCGGATACCGCGCCGTTACCCGGAGCGGTATCGGCCTGCGCAACGGACAACGTCGCGGCACAGACCGCGACCAAGCACGACCATTTGAGAATGTGAGATTTCATAAGCAGTTGCCTTTTACTTCGTACCTAGAACCGAGTACTTAGTACTTCCCGGTCTAGTCCTTCTTCGGGCGATTGGTATAGCGGATGCGGATCGTCGATTGCGTGGCCTGCGGCGTGAGCGACTGCGACCGGTACGGCGTCGTGCTGTTGGCCGTGATCACCATCGTCGTCCAGGGCGTTTCCTCCCCGGCGCTGAAATACAGCGCATTGCCATGCTGATCGCGATAGAGCGTCTGTACTTGCACGGAGATGTCGTGATCCGTGCGGTTGCGGATATTCGCCTGCACCGCAAAGAGATTATTCGAGGTGCGGCCGGAGCGGATTTGATCCACCGCAATGTCATCGTCCATGTCTTCATCCAGCAGCACGACCGGCGCGCCCGCCGTCTCGGGACTCTTCGCATTGCCCGGAGGAATGGTGGGACCGTCCGCGCACGAGACGAAAAAGAGCGCGATCAGCGGCAGCAGCAGGAACGACCAGTAGGCGGAAAGTTTCTTGTTGGAATGACGGGGGTTCAGGGGAGTTGTGTCCATATGACAGTAAGGTTCGGTTGTGGGTTTATGACGACAGAAAGGGTCTCTTGCTTCACTATTTTTCCATTGGCATCGAACGCCTTCAGGACCACCTGATGGGTTCCCGGCGGCAGGCGGAACGAGTGCAGGAAAATCGAGTTCGGCAGATTATCCCAGGTGCGCGTGTCGGCAGCGGGATGTGAACTGGCAGAGACGCCCTTCGAGATCAGACCGGCGGCGACCAGGCCGAGGCCCACGATGGTCTGCGTATCGTTGTTGCTCGTCATCGCCGTGGCCGCGCCCGCTACGATCGCCGCATTGCCCGCCATGTCGGTGGCCGATTTGAATTCCGCCTTGCCGTTGAGAATGTAATCGAGCTTGCGCGGGCCGCGCGTCGTGGCCTGTACGTAGACGCTGTCCGTCGCCGCCGTGGTGGCGGGAGCTTGCGACGGCACATCAATCTCGAGCTTCGTCGTCTTGTAATCCCCCTGCACGAACGCGAGTTTTTCGTGATATTCGCCGAGCCCGACCTTGCCGGGACCCTGCCCCGCTTCGGCCACGATCAGGACATTATCCTCTGCCGCCGGAGGCAAGACATTGCCTTGGCGATTCGGAAATTTCGCACCACGAGCCAGCGCGTCGTTCGCGGTGCCGGGATCATTTTGTTTCAGGGAGGCGAATGCCAATAACCACTCGGCGCTGTACCAGTCGCCCGAGTCCTGCTCCTTCGAAGCGATATCCTCCACCTGCGCGCGCTTCGCGCACGCCGCCGCATTGCCCCAATCGCCATCCGCCGCGTAAAGAATGCCCCGGTACAGATAGAGCGCGGACCGTTCGTAGGCTTCACCCTTGAACCACTTTTCCTCGTCCGCCACGAATTTACTCTTCGTGCGCTCCGCCTGTTCCGCCCCGGCTTGCAGGGAGGCCACGCGCTTGATCGCCTGATCGAAGACGCGCTTCGCCAGATCGGAGTATCCCGACCGTTCGGCGGCGAGACCGAGCCGCATCGCGTTGAGCACGTACTGCCGCTCGCCATCCGTCAGCAAATCGATGTACATGTGCTGCAGCGGCTGCGGAATGCCATCGGCCACCGCCTGCTTCTGCGCCGCTTCGATCTGCTGCACGGACGGTCCCTTGGGGCCCGAGGCGCAGGAGGTCAGTAACAACGCCGCCGCCAAAACGCAAGCGCCACCGAGCAACCGACGCCGGAAGTTTTCCGTTCGACGTTTTCCGTTTTCAGTTTCTGCGCTGACATCCTCTCTCGCGGAGAAAGCAGATGACGCAGCACTCCCCTTGTTCAAGGGGAGTCGACTCTGAGAAAAAATACGCATGCGATCCAAGACGTTCCCTACTTAGAACCTAGAACGTCGTACTTAGAACCTTTTTGGCTGCTAGCGATAAACCGCACTTTCCTTGCCTTCCTTCTTGATCTGGTAGGCATTGGTCCACAGCAGCTCGTCATTCTTGTTCACCAATTTAAAGGCGATGCGGAAATAGTCGCTCTGACCCTGCGAATTGTTCATCGCGATGCCCTGCAGTTCCGCCGTGAGGATGTAATTATACGTCAGCGCCGCGCGATTCGCCGCCGCCGGTCCGCCCACCTCGTCCGCTTCCTGCATCTGCTGTTCGCGCTGATTGAAACCGGCCGTCGTGCGATCGATGAAGCGGACCTTGCCGCCTGTATTGTTCAGCAACGTGTCGCGCAAGATGCTGGTGTAAAGCGACGTATCCACCGGGCTGCTCGATTTGTTCACCACCGGCGTGATGATGATGATCGGCGGTTGCGACGCCTGGGCAATCTCGCGGATATTGATGATCGACTGCGCGGCCTGCATCGCGGCGGCGTTCACATCCTGGGATTCAATACCGGTACCGGCCACCTGTCCCTGCGCATTGGGATCGACGTAGGTCGGCTTCTGGTAATCACTGCCGCAACCAGCCAGCAAGGTCAACGCGGCGACGGAAAGCATCGGAACGGAAAAACGAGACAACGGGGCGAATTTCATAGGTATGATTAATAGTAGAACGTTGTTTAGAGCCTAAAGTTTCAAAAAATCGTGTCAACTGCCGCCCAAACGTTATTTCTTGGATCGTCGCGCAAGACACATCCAGTCCCACGGGAACGGGGTTCCCATCCATTTTGGAGCCTCATCGAATTCCGTATCCCAATGGTATTCAATCTTTTCGAGAGCGCACAGCTTCAATCCACGCTGACTGAGTTCCGACTCCAGCTCTTCCCGCAGGTAATGCTTCGTCGGCACGCCCTCGATTTTCACAAGGCCCTCCCCCGCCCGCTTGGAATCCAGTACCTTGTCCGGCAACCGGGGCGTGCGGCGGCGGCGATTCCACTCCGCCAGGCGGGTCGCGGTCCACAAAACCGATTCCAGCGACGGCACCACGAGCAGAAGATGACCGCCCGGTCGCAACGCGCGGATCAGGTTGTCGAGAATCGCCTCGCGCAGCGGTCGCGACTCCGCAATGAGCACATTCACATTCACCACGACGTCCAGCTTCGGCAACGCCGCGAGCGCTTTCCCGCGACGGCTCAGGTCCGCCGCGCCGTACTCGATATTCGTGAACCGGCGGCACGACGCCCGCGCGATCTCCACCAGCTTCGGCGACAAATCAATCGCGTGCACGGTCCCGAATCGCCGCGCCACTTCCGGCAAAATGATGCCACTCCCGCAGCCCAGATCGCCCGCCACGCCGCGCGGATTCGCCACCTGTTCCATCGCGCGCAAGAGCACGCCGTTGCGGTCATTGCGCAATACGGAGAAAATATCGTCGTCGTAACAGGCCGCGGCCCGGTTCCAGTAGGTGAGATTCATAAAGGCTTTTGACGAAATTAACGGAATTTACGAAATTGGGAAGGAAAGGCAAAGGCTGATCAGGAACTCAGGAAATCAAGAAACATTAAAACCTGTTTCAAGTACGGCGGCTTCCGTAAGTTACTTATTTCATTCGATTTTCCTGAGTTCATGATTTCCTGATAAAGCCTTTTCCCATTTCGTAAATTCCGTTAATTTCGTCAAAAATCCCCTTCCTCAAAAGTCGTTCGTAAATTTCGTTTCCAATTCCGTTAATTTCGTCAAAATCCTGATTCCATGTCCGCCTCCTTCGTCCATCTTCACGTCCACAGCGAGTACAGCCTTCTCGACGGTGCCTGCCGCACTTACGACATGGCCAAAACCGCCAAAAAGATGGGCATGCCCGCCGTGGCGCTCACCGATCACGGCAATCTCTTCGGCGCGATCGAGTTCATCAAGAACTGCAAAAAAGCCGACATCAAGCCGATCATCGGTTGCGAAGTCTACCTGGCTCCCGGCAGCCGTCTCGAAAAGAAATCCACCTCCGGCAAGGATGCCTCGTCGCATCTGCTCCTGCTCGCGAAGGACCTCGACGGCTACAACAGCCTGATCAAGCTCGTCAGCGCGGCGCACCTCGAAGGCTTCTACTACAAGCCCCGCATCGACAAGGAAATCCTCTCCCAGTTCAGCAAAGGACTCATCTGCACCAGCGCCTGCATCAAGGGCGAAATCGCACAGGCCATCCTCGCGGGGGACATGGCGGCGGCAGAAAAATCGATCGACGACTTCAAGCAGATCTTCGGCGCGGACGACTTCTATCTCGAGATGGCCGACCACGGCCTCGAGCAGCAAAAGATCGTCAACCGCGAGCTCAAGCAACTCTCGAAAAAATTCGGTCTCAAGCTCGTCGCAACGAACGACGTCCACTACATCAAGAGGGAGCACAGCGAAGCGCACGACATCCTGCTTTGCATCGGCACGGGCTCGCATCAGGCCGACGAAAAACGGCTGCGTTATCCCTCGCCCGAATTCTATTTCAAAACGCCCGAGGAAATGGCCGCGCTGTTTCCGGACTGCCCTGAGGCGCTCGCCAACACGCTCGAAATCGCCGAGAAGTGCAATCTGAAGATGCAACTCGGGTTGAACAATTACCCCGAGTACGATCCGCCCGAAGGGATGACCCGTTCCGGCTATCTCCGGCACCTCTGCGAGCAAGGCTTGATCAAGCGCTTCGGCAACCCGAGCCAGGAGATGAAGGATCGTCTCGACATGGAGCTCGCGGTTCTGGAGAAGACCGGTTTCATCAGCTACTTCCTCATCGTCTGGGATTTCATCGCCTACGCCAAGAACAACGGCATTCCGGTCGGTCCGGGTCGTGGTAGCGCGGCGGGCAGTATGATCGCTTACCTGCTCGAGATCACCGATCTCGATCCGGTGCGCTACGGCTTGTTCTTCGAGCGCTTCCTCAATCCCGAACGCGTGTCCCCTCCCGATATCGACGTCGATTTTTGCTACAACCGACGTCCCGAGGTGATCGAGTACGTGCGGCGCAAGTACGGCGAAAAGTCCGTCGCGCAAATCATCACCTTCGGCACGCTCGGCGCGAAGGCGGCCATCCGCGACGTCGCCCGCGTGCTCGGCATGAGCTACGGCGATGGCGACCGCCTCTCGAAGATGATTCCCTTCGATCCGAAGTTCACGCTCAACCCGAAGTTCGACGACAAGGGCGAAGTGAAAGCCGAAGGTTATCGCGGCATCGCCGACATGCTCAAGGCCTACAACGAGGAAGAAGGCAGCAAACGCGTGATTGATTACGCGCTGATCCTCGAGGGACTCTCCCGACAGGCGGGCGTCCACGCGGCGGGCGTAGTGATCGCCTCCGGCGACTTGACGGATTCCGTCCCGCTCACTCGGGACGATAGCGGCGCGGTTGTCACCCAGTACGACATGGACGGGCTCACCGAAGTCGGCGCGCTCAAGATGGACTTTCTCGGTCTGAAAACGTTGACCGTCATTCAGGACTGTCTCGACATGATCGAGAAGACCGAGGGCAAGAAAATCGCCCCGAGCGAAATTCCACTCGACGATCCCGAGACATACGATCTCCTCAGCCGCGCGCAAAACACCGGCCTGTTCCAGGTGGAATCGCAGGGCATGTGCAACGCGTGTCGCCAGGTCCGCCCGAAGCAGATCGAGGACATCATCGCGCTCGTGGCGCTCTATCGCCCCGGCCCGATGGACAACATTCAGGTCTACGCCGATCGCAAACTCGGCCGCTCCAAGGTCGAGTACGATCATCCGCTCCTCGAAAAGATCCTGAAGGAAACCTACGGCATCATCATCTATCAGGAACAGGTCATGCAGGCCGCGAGCTTGCTGGCCGGTTACTCGCTCGGCGAGGCGGACTTGCTCCGTCGCGCGATGGGTAAGAAGAAGGTCGAGGAAATGGTGAAGCAGCGCGCCATGTTCACCGCGGGCGCGGCCAAGATTAACAACATTCCCGCCGATCAAGCGGGCCACATTTTCGATCAGCTCGAGAAATTCGCCGGATACGGTTTCAACAAAGCGCACGCCGCCTGTTACGGCGTTCTCGCCTTCCAGACCGCATGGCTGAAGACCCATTATCCCGTCCACTTCATGGCCTCGCTGATGTCCAACGATATGGACAACACCGACAAGATCGCAGTCTTCGTCGGTGAAGCCAAGGCGCTCGGCCTCGAAGTGCTCCCGCCGTGCGTCAACGCCAGCCGCGCCACCTTCACCATCCATGGCAAATCGATCCGCTACGGTCTCTCCGCCATCAAGAACGTCGGCCAGGCCGCCGTGGAGCAGATCATCGAGACCCGCGAAAAGAGCGGCCCCTTCGCCAGCATGGTCGATCTCTGCCTGCGCGTCGGCACGCGCTCGATGAACAAGAAGACCCTCGAAAGTCTCGTCAAGGCGGGCGCGATGGATCTCTTCGGCGAAACCCGCGCCCAGCTCTTCAGCGAAATCGACGGTGCCCTCGCGCAGGCCAGCGTCGCCACGCGCGACCGCGAACTCGGCCAAGGCTCGCTCCTCGATGTCTTCGACTCGACCGACTCCCCGCAGCCGAAACGCAGCGGCAAGTCACTCCCCGAGTGGGCCACCACCGAACGGCTCGGCTACGAAAAGGAACTCCTCGGGTTTTATATTAGCGGTCACCCGCTCGATGACTACGCGGCGGAGTTGCACGCGTTGCAGATGACCACGATTGAAGGTCTCGCCAATCTCGATGCCGACGTCGACACGCGCATCGCGGGTCTCCTCAATAAAGTCGAAGTGCGCCTCTCGCAAAAAGACAAGCGCCCGTGGGCGAAGTTCATTGTGGAAGATCACACCGGCTCCACCGAAATTCTCCTCTTCCCCGACAGCTACGCCGCCTTGCCCCGCTCCTACGCCGTCGGCGAAGTCGTCATCATTGCGGGGTCCGTTGATCGTCGCGACGAGCAACCCAAGCTCAAGGTAAACCAGATCTGGGGCCTCGAAGAAGCGCGCGGACTGTTCCGTCAACTCACCGTCAATGTCCCGCTCGAACAGTGGACCTCCGAACGCTGGAAGGAATTGCAGGACCTGCTCCTCGATCACTCCGGCACGATTCCGCTGCGCTTCCACTGCACCAAGGACAACGGGCGCTACATCGACCTCGACGCCGGAAAACCGTACAACGTCGATCTCTCCCCGCTGCTGCTCAAGCGACTCCGCACCTACATCAGTGCCGACTGCCTCAGCCTCATCGCCACGCAGCAGCTCCCACCGCGTCCCAAACGCAAGTGGGCCCCGAGGAATTAGGGAAGAAGGGAAGTCCGCAGATTCAAACGTCTCTGCGTTGTAGGGCGGTTCTGTGAACCGCCGCGACGGCACCCGGTGCCGTCCTGCTATTGGTGCAACCCAATTTGGTAAGGCCAATCGCTCGCTTCTTGTACCAGTCCAGCCCGGACGGGATTATGCCGCATATACTCCCACTTTTCAGAAGCAGATTCATCATGCCGGAGCAGACGGTCAAAACTTCCCTCTTGCCATCGCCAGTCAGCCTTCACTTTCTTGCGCACCCCAACCTTGAACCATCTGGAAAAATCGCTCACTGAATGATCTCGATCATAGGGTGCCACCAAGGCATGCACATGATCTGGCATGAGAATGAACGCAAATACATGCCAACGATCAAACTCAAGAATTGTTTGTAAACAGGCGTTCCATACAGCCTGATTGTTGAGAATGGGAATCCGATCTTGCACACAGATCGTTAGGAAATAAATCGTATCCTGATCAGGTCGCAGCAGATTTGGGATTTTCGGCGGCCTTGCCATGTAACTCCAGATCACTTGTAGGACGGCACTGTGTGCCGTCGCGGCGGTTCACAGAACCGCCCTACAACGCAGAGAAAATTGTGAGTCATGCGGTACGTCACACCGGCGGCTTCAGATTGCTCACCGACGTGATCGTCCGGTTGAACAGGATATGTTCCGTGCCGTCGAGACCTTCCAGCTTCACCACGCGCAGGCCCACCTCGCGCACGAAACCGGTCTTGTCCCCGATCTGCACGAAATCGCCGATCTGCAGCTGATCCTCGAACAGCAGGCCAAAGCCCGTGATCATGTCCTGCACCAAACCTTGCGAACCGAAACCGACCGCGCCCGCGATGATCGCGCCGCCGACCGTCAGGCTCTGCGACGACACCCCCCACAAGAGCAACACCTTGAACACCGCGATGCACGCCACCGTGTACCGCGCCACGCTCAGCAGGATGCTTTGCAGCGTATCGATTTTCTTGAGTTGCGATGGACGGCCCAACCGCCGCTCGCGCGCGATCCGGCACGTGCTGCGCACAATGGTCTCCAGAATGAAACCGATCAGCAGCGCGATCCCCACGATGATCGTGCTCGTGATCAAATGCTCCACCATCTCCCGGTACGTCGCCAACTCCAGCCAGCGCGAGGCCAGCAACGCTCCGATGCTCCCTTGCGGGGCGGCGGGAGGCGCGGCCGTGGCGGCGACCTCTGCATTAGTGGAGCTTGCCACTCCATTAGATAAAATGTTATAGCAATAAATCGTCAGGTTTGATGCTTGCATGCTTCCCCGGGTTCAATAAAATTAGCCTTTCTAATCTTAACCATTATACCACACAGGAGATTATCTAGAATGAAAATTACAGTCGTCGGTGCCGGTTTTGTTGGCGCGACCACCGCGCAACGTCTCGTTGAAAAGAACCTCGGTCAAGTCGTGTTGCACGACATCGTTGAAGGCATGCCCCAGGGCAAAGCCCTCGACATGATGCAGTCCGCCTGTATCGAAGGCTTCGACAGCCTCATCAAGGGCACCAACAGCCCCGCCGATTACGAAGGTTCCGACATCGTCGTCATCACCAGCGGTCTGGCCCGTCAGCCCGGCATGAGCCGCGATGACCTTCTCGCCAAGAACGCGGAAATCGTGGGCGGCGTCGCCGACAACGTCAAGAAGTACGCCCCGAACGCCATCGTCATCGTTGTCAGCAACCCGCTCGACGTCATGACCTACCTCGTGGCCGCCAAGACCGGTTTCGCCAAGAACAAGGTCATGGGCATGGCCGGCGTGCTCGACAGCGCCCGCTTCCGCTGGTTCATCGCCGACGAACTCAAAGTCTCCCCCCGCGACGTCGACGCCATGGTGCTCGGCGGACACGGTGATGACATGGTTCCCCTCACCCGCTACTCCACCGTTTCCGGTATCAGCATCGAAGCCTTGATCCCCAAGGACAAGCTCGACGCGATGGTCGTGCGCACCCGCAACGGCGGCGCCGAAATCGTGAAGCTCCTCCAAAAGGGCAGCGCCTACTACGCTCCTTCCGCCTCTGCCGTGCAGATGGTGCAGAGCATCGTTCGCGATGAAAAGCGCGTTCTCCCCGTGGCCGCTTACTGCGACGGCGAATACGGCATCAAGGGTCAATTCGTCGGCGTTCCCGCCATCCTCGGCAAGAACGGCGTCGAAAAGATCATCAAGCTCGAACTCACCAACGACGAACTCGGCCAGCTCCAGGCTTCCGCCGCGCACGTCGCCAAGAGCGTCAGCACCCTCAAGATCTAGCCAGCGTGACGCTGGACCCCGTACCGGCCCGCTTTGCGGCGGGCCGTTGCGCAGTCAAAGCTCACAACGGTTCGTCACAAAAAAGCCCGTCCCATCTCTGGGGCGGGCTTTTTGCTTTGGAGACTAACCACCAGCTCCATTTCTACTCACTGCCCAACGACTGATCTACTCGGTTGTAAGGCCAATAGATTCGGGTAGCCTTGCCCAGAATATTCTGTCTAGGAACTGGCCCCCAATAACGGCTATCCACACTGTGATCGATGTTGTCTCCTAAAACAAAGTATTGATCATCCTTAAGCACAATCTGATCTGTTGGCTTAGTTAAATAAGAACTTCTCACCCCGGATTTAAAACCAAAAAAAGGAGGTTCGCCCCCAGCAATCTTCTTAAAGATGGGAGGAGACAACAAGGCCTTGCCATTCACAATTAGATACGGTGGATCGATCCGTATCGTATCACCTGGCAAGCCAACAACTCGTTTAAGATAAACTTCGTTTTGTGGTAACAGTCCAATACCTTGGGCACTAAATGCTACAATATCTCCTCGTTCAGGATTACCCCATTGATATGTAATTTTCTCAACGAGTATACAATCTCCTTTTTGAACCGTCGGCGACATACTGTTCGTAGGAAGCTTATACGCTCCAACTAAAGTCTTCAGGCCGAGAGGCAATGCATATCTTAACCCACAGGCAATCACAAGAACGAGCCCCCACCCAAGCCATCCAATTCTTGGGACTGGCCGATATGACTGCCTCAGCATCACAATCCAAAACGCAAATAGCACGAGCCAAAGCGCAATACCTATCCCATAAAAAGACAGTCCGGGTAGACAAAAGATGGTTAAAACTAAAAGCGGACTCACTGCAAGACCTAGAAACCACTTAAGTCCCGTCCGTCTGGAACCAGATAAAAAATGCGCTGAACCACTAAGCAAAAAGCCCAGCAATACTCCAATCCACTTATTGTATGAATCCCTCTCGTTCATTTTCCCTCCAAGACGTGAAGCTACAATAGATATTTCACAGGCAAAGACAACTCAGGCAAAGTTAATCCATCCTTTTACTCAGACTTCTTCTCAAAAAGCGTTCCATTGCGCGTCTATATTTGATTGGATGGTGGTGATGCCGGATGAAATAAAAGAGCAACTCGTGGCGACGGCGGAGATCGATGCCTGCAAGTCCGTCCCCAGCGTGACGAACAAGGGCTTCACCCTGCGCACGCCCGTGATCGTCCGCAGTCCCAACTGGCTCGGCGATTGCATCATGGCCATGCCCGCCGTGCGCAATCTGAAGACCCTCCTCGGTGCGGAACCTCTCACCGTCGCCGCTCCGGCCAAGATCGCCGCGATCTGGCGCACGTGTCCCTTTGTCGATCAGGTCATCCCGCTCGAAAAACCACGCTCCTTCATCAAGTCCTCCTCGCAACTGCGCCAGGGCAAATACGGTTCCGCCGTGCTCCTGCCCAATTCGCTGCGCACCGCGCTCGAAGCCACCCTCGCGCTCATCCCGCAGATCATCGGCTACCCCGGTCACGCCCGCGCGTGGCTGCTCACGAACGTCGTCGAAAAATCGGCTTTCAGTTTTCAGCGCCAACATCTCCAGTACGCCTACATCGATCTCATCTCCGCGCTCGGTGCGGACGACGACGACACGTTTCCGGCGTTGACCGTTCCCAAGTTGGAAATCTGTGCTGATGCGAAACCGCAGCTCAGCCTCTGCCCCGGCGCGGAGTATGGCCCGGCGAAGCGCTGGCCCGCCGCGTACTACGCCGAGGTGGCGCGTAAATTCATCAACGAGCACAACGCCCGCGTGGTCCTGCTCGGAGCGGCGAAAGATCAGGAATGCGCCGCCGAGATCACCACGCTCTGTCCCGGCGTGGAAAATAAAGTGGGCCGGACCACGCTCGAAGACTTCATCGCCGAACTCACCCGCTCGCGTCTCGTCCTGTGCAACGACAGCGGCTCAATGCATCTTTCCTCCGCGCTCGGTGTGCCGACCGTCGCGATCTTCGGTTCGACCGAACCGCGCCGCACGTCGCCGCTCGGTCCGCGTACCGACATCCTGCGCGAGCACGTCCCGTGCAGTCCGTGTTTTCTCCGCGAATGCCCCCTCGACTTCCGCTGCATGACCGCGTTGCCGCCGGAGAAAGTTCTCCCCGTCTGTCTCGCGCGATGGGCCGCGTGACGAGATGCCCCGCGGCCAAACGAAGTCCTACTTCCGCGCGGCCTTCGCCGCCTCTTCCAGTGGCTTCACTTCCTCGGCCGCAACGGCTCCGGGGATAATCACGATTCCATCATTGATAATCTTGTCGATGACCGGCGCGTAGACCACCCGGCCGTTCACAAAAAAGACCAGGATGCGACCTTGGTTATCCGTCGTCACCGCATTCAACACGGTGCTCCCGTGCTCGCTCAACGTCAGGCGCAGCGCCACGCCGCCGGACTCCGTCGGCGCGGACTCGACCTTGAGGATATCGCGTTCGGAAAGCTCTGGCTGCGCGCGAATCATGATTTGCTTCGGCGGATTCAACAGGCTCACCGGCAGGATCTGCGTGCCCGGTGCGCCCTGTTCCACCGTCTGCACGTGCACGCGAAAAGTGGATTGCGGCGGCTTGGAACCCGCCACGCCCACCATGAAAATTGCCACGAAAAACAGCGCTCCCGGCAGAAGTCTCAAGACTCGATCATGCATGCCTCCAAACTATCCAAGCCCGCCCCAAATAGCAAAAAGTTTGAATTCACCCCAGCCCTTGGTAGCCTCACTCCAATGACTCGACTTGCCACGTTGTTCCTTTGCCTTTGCACCCTCCCCCTGCTGGCCGCCGAAGTGGACCCCAGCAAGAACACCGTACCGGACAAGTTTGTGAACCCCGGCGCCAAGCGCTTCAGTATTTTCTCCGGCGACCCGAAACGCATTCAGCGCGCCAACGCCATCGACTTCTCCGACATGGAGACGAAAATCGAGGTCACGCCCAATCCGCTCTCCATCAAAGCCGCCGAGGAATCACCCAGCGGACGCCCCAGCATCAAGGTCACCCTCACCGTGCGCAACAAGGGCAAGCGCACCTACACGCTCTCCTTCCCCAATTCCCAACGCTATGACATCAGCGTGAAGAGCGCCTCCGGACAGGTCGTTTACACGTGGTCCGCCGACAAGGAATTCGTCGAGGCCGTCGGCACCATCCTCATCAATTCCGGCGACATCATCAGCTATTCCGAGACGGTCGCCCTGGGTGAATTCGCCGCGCCGCCCTCACCGGGTGCCTATACCGTGGAAGTCGCGATGAGCAACTACCCGGAACTCTCCGCCCGCACGCCGATCACGATTAATCCGTAGGCGGTGCCTTCTTCGGCCGAGTAGTTTTAGGAAGACAGAGCATTCCGTATCCTGTACAGGATCGGTATCCATTCCGGCTTCCGGGCTCAACGAGCCCGGCTGCAACGCTACCACGACAGGCGAGCTTCTCGAGGGAACTTCGGGTGTAGCCGGACTCGCTGAGTCCGGCGGGCGACAGCTCACGGACAGGGAGTCGCTTACTCCCGATGATTTCTTCCCATAGTCTCAGTAAGGACTTAACAAAGTAAGGCTAGCAGGATGCCCGCCCCATACGGAAGGGACACTGTCCTCTCCCAAAAATTACGAGATCGCCGCGGTATCCGAACTCAGGAAGTCGCCTTCCACGATGAGCGGAGCCATGGTCGCTTCCTTGGCCTGAATCTGCTTCAGGATGGCGTTGAGCTGTTCGGTGACCTGCTGCGCGTAGAAGCGCACGAGGCCGATGTTCGTCTTGTCGCCGAAGATGGTCACGAGCAGACACTCGCAATGCAGCGCACTCATGAGAATGTGCTGGCCCTGGCCTTCATGGTAGAGCGCGCTGAACTCGGATTCGCCGAGGCGCTTGGCGAGTTCGTGCGTGGCCGCGAAGGAGCCAGCGGCGAGAGCGGAAAGGATGCTGAGATCCAAGCTGCCGGTGTTGCCCTGCTGGGCGAAGAGATTGCCGCCTTTATCCACCAGAGCCGACCATTGGGCCTCGGACTTCTTGATGAATTCGTTGAGCAAGTTTTGGATCAGAGCTTGATCCTCGGGGGTGAGCATTCCGATACCTGTCATATTTTTTTCCTCTGATCTTTACGATGCGACGGGGCTTCCCTGCTGGGGCGAATCCGGCAAGGGCTGCACAATGGAACTGGAGTCAGTCTTGGCCAAACCTGTCACATTCGGGTTCGGGGTCTTGGAGTACTTGGCCAACAAGAGTCGGGCGGCGGCATTGAGTGTTTCCAACACACCCTTGCCGGTGGAAGCGACCCCTTCAAAGGCCAGCGCACGATTCGCGCGGTTATTGAAGGTGTATTCGAGATAATTGACCGGCGCGGCGTTCGGAATATCGCGCTTGTTGTACTGCAGCACGTACGGGATCTGCGCCAGGCTGAGGTGATTCTCGATGAGATTCTCCTGCAGATTGGCAAAGGACTCCACGTTGTCCGCCATCTTGTCCCAATGGGAATCGACGCAAAAGACAATGCCGTCAACGCCCTTGAGCACGAGCTGGCGGGTGGTGTTGTAGATCGCCTGACCGGGCACCGTGTAGAGCTGGAAGCGGGTGGTGAAACCCGGCAGCGTCTTGGTGTTCAGCGAGAGAAAGTCGAAGAAGAGCGTTCGGTCCGCATCCGTGGCGAGTGAAACCAATTCGCCCTTTTGCGCATGGGTGATCTGCTTGTGCAGCGTGACGAGATTGGTCGTCTTGCCGCACAAGGCCGCCCCGTAATAGACGATCTTGAGCTGAATCTCCCGACTGGAATAATTGATGAACGCCATGAATTTGATCTCTCAGCATTATTGATGCCGTGAAGCATCAATACTCGACAAGACATACCTTGCAACTTTCGTGTAACGGCGCGGCAATTGACGGCGGCGTGACATGATCACGAGGTAAAGTTTGTCGTTGCGGAAGATATGGTAGCTCGTTCCCTTGGTTGGAATGGAAAGCTCGTTTGTCTCACGGCCGGAGAATTCCTTGAAGGAGCCGTTGAGTTCTGTCAGCAAGCGCGGAACAAACGCCATGACGGCGCTCTTTTCCAAGCCCGCCGGAACCTTGCCCACCAGCGGCAATCCGCTGGCCTGGCCGAGGACGCAACCAGTGACATCGGGCCATTGGCTGATGCGGTCGGTGATATCCTTCAAGCCCACTTCCTGATCGGCGGGGAAGCCCAGCACTTCGTTGACCGAGCCGAGCAGGTCTTCCGTCGTGACATCCTTGCCGGTCAGCAGCGCGTAGGCCGCCTTGGTGATACCGGGAACTTTCAACAAATCTTCGAGACGACGGAACGGCCCCTGATTGGTGCGGTGACCGACAATCGCTTCGGCCAGCAACCGGGGACAACCGGACGCGGCCAATTGATCGACGCTGCACGTATTGAGGTCCACCGAACGCGTCGCCGCCTTGGGCGCAACGGGAGCGGGAGTGGGCGCTGGCGCGGGAACACTGGGAGCGGCCACGGCCACCGGTTCCGCAATCGCCGGGACGGGCGGGGGCGGAACCACCACAGGAGCGGGCGCCGGGATGGGAGTCGGCTCCGGAGTTTCCTCAACTTCGGGAACTGACGCCACCGGAGCGGGTGCAGGCGGCGGGACGGCAATCGGGGTCGGAGGCGGCGGCAACACAGCCGGTTTCGGCGCGGGGGGCGGCGGAGGCGTGACCGCACGTGGGGCGGGCGGGGGAGGAGCAATCGGAGTAGGAGCCGGGGGCGGCTTGATCGCCATCGGCGGAGGCGGCGGCAGCGGGGCCGGAATGGGCGGGGGCGGTGTGACGGCCACGGGTTCGGGTTCGATCACCGGCTCGGGCTCAGGCTCCACCGGTGCGGGAGGCAGCGGAGGCGCAGGCGGAAGAACGGCGGCCTTTTCTTCGACCGGCTCAGGAACCACAGGGCCATCCTGCTTGCCACCTTCGCCGAGTTCGGCTTCGGCAGCGGCCAAAAGCTGCTTCATCTCTTCGCTCAAACCACCTTCGGGAGCCGCAGGCTCTTCCGCAGGAGCGGGAGCCACCGGTGCGGGCGGCGGGATAATCGGAGCCGGAGGCGCAGGCGGCACCACGGGAGCTGCCGCAGTGGGAGCGCCGGGAGTCGGAGGACGTACACCGGGCCGGGGCAACGAGATGCTCGGCGGACGGGGACCGGAAGCGGACTTGAACGGAGCCGGAGGCGGCACCATCGGCGTCACAGGCGGCTTGCCCGCGACCGGGCGCGGCAGCGGAATCGTCGGCATGCCTTCGGGGAGCGGTTGCGAAGCCACGGGAGAGGGAGGCGTAACCGGAGTCGCCGGGGCGGGAGGAGCCGGAGCCACCGGGGCTGGCGCGGCAGCCGCCGCTTGCTTTTCCGCTTCGGCCTTGCGCGCGGCTTCCGCCTGCTCGCGCAAAAGTTCTTCCGTGAACGGATCGGCCATGTTGACCACGGCAGCGTCGACTTCCTTTTGATCGGGGCGCAACGCCAGCATGTCCGGCGGAATGCGCATGACCACATCCATCAGCGGCATCGAAACCAGCGTACCGAGATGCGGCGCGATTTCTTCCTGCGAGCGAACATAATTGCGCGGAATCGCCGCGACGAGTTCCTGCACTGAAATTTCCACCTTGCCCGAGGGAAGCTGTGGCAGGATCAAACCGAGCGGCAGGGAAACATCCTGATCCGCTTCCGGCAACGCTTCAAATTCCGCCATCGAAATCGCGCGAACCGAATCCGGCAGCAACCGCACGATCATACCCAACGGCAAACTCAAATTTCCCGCAGGCATGTTCGGCTGAGCGCCCGTGGCATCGCCACTGCGACCGGGAAGCACAATCCGCTGCGTCGATTTTCCACCGCTGATGAGCGCCGGTTTCGCCGGCTTCAGACCACCACTCTTCGGCAACACCATCGGCTGCGTCGTCGCCGCGCCAATATTCGTGCGGGCGGGAACGGGGCTTAGGCCGGGTTGTAATTTCGAAGCGGGAGCGGGTGCGGGAATCGGCTTAGGTGCCGGAGGCGCAGGCGGCTGCTGCGGGTTTTTATCTTTTTTCCCGAATAAACCACCTAAAAATCCTGAGCTCATGATCGTGTATGATTGCTTCCGCTTTACGGTCTTGTGTTTGAGCCAAGATGGTGCACTCTTTATGGGTAGATGCAATCCGAATTATTGATAATTAGAGACGTAACCCATAATAAGTCCAAGCTCTAACAATTATTCGTTATTTTAGTCGATTATGAACGGATCTTACGGAGTGGAATCCAACGGCCAGATGGGCCTGCCAGAAATCATCCAGATGTGCTGCCAGGCCAATCGTAGCGGGCAGATCACCTATCGTGCCCTTGAGAAGGCGGGCGTCATCTTTCTCCAGCACGGACAAATCATCCACGCCAGTGCCGACGGTTTCGAAGGGTCCGAGGCCGTCTTCCGCATGCTCTCCTGGCCCGTGGGCGTTTTCAATTTCGACGAAGCCCTCCTCCCGAACAAACGCACCGTCACGCAGACCTGGGAACAACTCCTCTTCGAAGGCGCCCTCCGCGCCGATCAAGGCGCCCCCTCCGCGCCCCTTGAAGTGGGCGGCAACAACGTTGCCGTCGCGCCCGTCATCATGACGCGCATTCAAGGCGGCCAGCCGAAACTCACCGTCATCGACGGCGACGAAGCCGGTCGCAGCTTCGAACTCACCGAGGAGTACACCCACCTCGGCCGCGTGCTCAACAACGAGATCACCCTCGCCTATCCCGCCATCTCCAGCCGCCACTGCATGTTCATCCTCAGCGGCAGCGACGTCATCGTGCGCGACCTCAATTCCTCCAACGGCACCTACGTCAACGGCGTGCAGATCACCGAGGTCATTCTCCAACTCGGCGACCAGATCCAGATCGGCCCGGTCGTGCTGAAATTCGAGTCCTCCGTGAAACGCCCCAAGCTGCGCATGCCCAGTCCCACCGAGCTCGAACCCGCCGAGGAAAAAATCCCGTTTCACAAGAAAACCGCGCCGCTGCCGAAACCCAATGGCGCGCCTCCCGCCACGGACAACACCTACCTCACCGGCAACCGCCCCATCGTCTACAGCGATTTGCAAAAGCCCGACGCGGGCCAGAAAAAGACCAACCCCCTGTTAGTCATACTCGTCGTCTCGATGATCCTCATCATCGGCGGCGCCGGTTACGTCATGTTCTTCAGTAAATAAGTGTTCGATGCCGGCATCGCAACCATTCCGGAATTGGGTTTCCCTTTTAGGTAAAGCCTCAATCTTGTTGAGCGTCACCACGCTGCTGGGCTATCTGAGCGTCACGTTCCTCTACTGTTCCGAACTCGGATTTTCTTCCGTTCGACTCTCCACCGCCATCGCCATCTGCAAGGGATTGAGTCTTTACCCCGCCGCCGCTGGCGATGCGGGGCTCATCACCATCTATCCCCCCACGTTTGCCCTCACCTACACCCCCGCCGCCTTTTTTTCAACCCCCTTCGCTGCGCTCGCGTGCGCCACACTCATCAATCTTCTGTTTACCTGGGCTCCGGCCTTGATTCTGCTGAAGCTTCTCCTGCGCCCGAGCCCAGCCGGTTCCACAGCGCCTTCGTCCATCTGGCCTCACTCGCTCCTACTCTTGCTTCTCATGGCGTGGCTGCCCACGCTGCAAACCACCACCTCGACTCAAAGCGACACCATTGCCCTCGGCTATCTGGCGGGAGCGCTAATCACCCTGCACCGCCCATTGTCACTCGGCTCCCAATGGATCGCCGCGCTGCTACTCGCCCTGAGCATCACCTCCAAGCAGACCTACCTGACCGCCCTGCCTGTCGTCGCCCTGTGGTTGGGTTTTCGCGATGGTTGGCGCGCTTTCTGGAAATTCTCTCTTCTGGCGGGCCTTGTCTTGACGGCTGTCATTGCACTACTCTGCTGGCACTTCGGCGCTCATACGCTCTACTTCAACTGCATTGAAGTACCGGGCCATCACCCATGGCAGGACCGCGCCACGCTCCTGGGCGAATCGAAAACCATGGGACTCACCTTCGACACAAACCAACGGCTGCAATCCTTGGCCGCCCTCATTCTCCTCGGACTGCAAAATTACGGCTGGTTCCTGCTCCTTGCGGGTGCGCTCGCCTACTCCGTCTACGACACTCCCGGCGCATCAACCAAACCCCGAAACGACCGCTTCTTTCCACTCCTTCTGTTACTCGTGATGATGGCACAACTCCCCATGGCATTGCTGGGCTACATCAAAGTCGGAGGCGCTGCCAACAACTTCATCGCACCGTCCTACCTGTTCGTGATTTTATTTGTCTCCTCCCTCGCCCTCTGGATCGCCCGAAAACCATCCATCCGCCAACCTCACCTCACCGCCGCGCTTTTGCTCCTGAGTCTGCTCGTCGCCACCCAGACCGCCTTCCGCGCCGTGCGTCACACTCCCTTCGAACAAGACAAAGTCTATCACTACCTCCTTGCCCATCCCGAACGACAATCCTATTTCCCCTTCGAACCGCTCGCCCATCTCCTGGCCCAGAATCGAGCCATTCCCGTCTCCTCTACCTTGTGGGATCTGGACATGGCCGGCTTCCCTGCCAGCGCCGCCACCTGCACGGCCCGGCTGGGCTTTACCCCAGAAGAAATCATCATGACTCCAAGCATGTATGGCTACCAAAATGTCCTCGACCGTTGGCCCGAATACCGTTTCACCAGCGAAGGCCCAGAGCTTCCTCCCGGTTACAACCGATTCGCCCCCATCTCCCGATAAGAGCCTGCTGCTGGACATTAGGATCAACATCCTCTAGGCTCACCCCTCCGGCATATGACATCTCCGTTTAAAACCATTGGCGACTTCCTGCGGCAACACGACAAATTTGCCGTGTTCGCCCACATCCGCCCCGACGGCGACGCCTACGGCTCCACCCTCGCCCTCACCCTCTGCCTCCGCGCCATGGGCAAGGACGTCCTCGCCTGCAACGCCGACGGCATGATCGAACGCTACCGTTTCCTCCCCGGCGCGGACACCCTCGTCGCCACCCCGGTGGAAGCCGTGGAAGCCGACCGCAAGATCATCGCCCTCGACACCGCCGACCAGATCCGCCTCGGCAAAGTCTTCCACGGCTGGAAGCGCACCCCCGACGTCAACATCGACCACCACATCAGCAACGCCGGATACGCCCCGCTCAACTGCATCATCCCCGACGTCCCCGCCACCGCCGAAGTGCTCTACGAATTGATCCGCGCCGAGAATCTCCCCTTCAACGCCGACATCGCCTCCAACCTCTTCGTCGGACTCTCCACCGACACCGGCTCCTTCCGCCATCGCCAGACCACGGCCCGCAGCTTTGAAATCGCCGCCGACCTCGTCCGCGCCGGAGCCGATCCCACCGACCTCGCGCAACAATGCTACTCCAGTTTCACGCTCGGTCGCCTGCTCCTCCTGCGCGAAGCGCTCAACGACACCCAGTTCCTCGACGACGGCAAGATCTCCTACTTCCACCTCAACAACGACGTCTACACCCGCACCGGCACCAGCTCCGAGGACACCGAAGGGCTCATCGAATCCATCCAGATGGTCAAGACCGTCGAAGTCGCCTTCATGATGGAAAAGACCGACGAAGAATTCACCCGCGTCAGCCTCCGCTCCCGCGGCAAGGTCGACGTCCAGCAAATCGCCTCCCACTACGGCGGCGGTGGCCATCGACTCGCCGCCGGTATCCGCAGCAAACTGCCCCTCGCCGAACTCGAAGCCGGCGTCATCGCCGACATCCGGAAAGCACTCGCCGCGTAGGCCGTGCTCCGCGCGCTCCCGCAATTCCACTTTACCCCCGACTCAACCCGCTTTAATAAGAACTCCCCTTCCTATGGACATTGACGGCGTACTCCTCGTAGACAAACCCACCGGCTGCACCTCCCACGATATCGTTGACTTCGTGCGACGCCGCTTTCAGTTTAAAAAAGTCGGCCACTGCGGCACCCTCGATCCGCTCGCCACGGGATTGCTCATGCTCGTCATCGGCAAAGCCACCAAGATCCAGGATCTTCTCATGGCGGAAGACAAGGCCTACATCGGCACCATGAAACTCGGCCAAGTCACCGACTCGCAGGATTCCGACGGCAAAATCCTCGAGGAAAAACCCGTGCCCGCCCTCACCCAGGAACAAGTCGAAGCCGTCATGAAGGGATTCACCGGCGACTTCTACCAGATCCCGCCCATGGTCTCCGCCCTGAAAAAACAAGGCGTCCCCCTCTACAAACTCGCCCGCGCCGGCAAGACCGTCGAACGCGAACCCCGCCTCGTCCACATCAGCTACTACCGCGTCCACCACTGGGCCAGCCCCGAACTCAAATTCGAAATCGGCTGCAGCAAAGGCTTCTACGTCCGCACCTACTGCCACGACATCGGCGAAAAGCTCGGCTGCGGCGCCCACCTCATCCAACTCTCCCGCATCAAGTCCGGCAACTTCAGCCTCGACCGCGCCATCAGTTGGGAAAAGATGCAAAGCCTCAACACCGCCGCCGAACTCGCCCCCGCGATCCTCACCCTGCCCGAGATCTCGCGACTGCGCCGCGCCTAGCGAGGGGGAAAAGTTTTCAGTTCGAAGTTTTCGGTTTTCCGTATTATAAGACCTAAACCTTCCATGGCTATTCTTCACACACCCCGCCCCTACGGGGCCCCCCTCTTGATAGAGGGGACCAGCGTGACGCTGACGTCGGAATCGAAAACTCGTTGGAGGCAATACTCACAGTTGCCGAAATCCCCTCTATCAAGAGGGGTGGCGCAAAGCGCCGGGGTGTGTGATCTTCTCCCCCACTGAAAACGGAAAACCTCGAACCGAAAACTTTTTCCCGCCGTCCTGTGAACAGCCCCCGCCCTCTTCCCCTCCGCGACCAGCCTGCGCGCCCCGCGCTGACCCACGTCGCGATCGGCGTGTTCGACGGCTTCCATCGCGGCCACCAGCAAGTCGTCGCCCGGCTCATCAAGGACGCCGCCAATCCCGCCGCCACCGCGATCATCACCTTCGAGCCCCACCCGCTCGAAATTATCGCCCCCGAGCGCGCCCCCAAGCGCCTCACCAACGCCGACCAAAAGCGCCAGCTTCTTCTCCACGCCGGAGTCGCCGAAGTCATCACCCTCGCCTTCGACCCCACCACCCGCGAACTCTCCGCCGAAGCGTTCCTCAACGAACTCCTCCGCGTCATTCCCCACCTCCGCGCCATCGGCATGGGTCCCAACTGGTCCTTCGGCAAAAATCGCCAGGGCAACGCGGAACTGCTCACCGCCGTTGGCAAACAAAAAGGATTCAGCGTCCACGAAGTGCCCCCCCTCCTCATCGAAGGCCAGATCGCCAGCAGCACCCGCATCCGCGAAGCCATCGCCGAACGCGACTTCCCCCTCGCCGCGCTCCTCCTCGGCCGCCCCTACGCCATCGCCGGTCGCGTCATCCGGGGCGACGGCCGTGGCCGCACCATCGGCTTCCCCACCGCCAACCTCGGCGACATCACCCAAATGCTTCCCCCCTCCGGCGTCTACGCCTGCACCGCGCGACTCGCCGACCGCACCGCCCGCGCCGTCCTCAACATCGGCACCCGCCCCACCGTCAACGCCGGCTTCTCCGTCGAAGCCCACCTCCTCGACTTCACCGGCAACCTCTACGAACAGCCGCTCGAACTCGCCGACTTCCACTTCCTCCGCGAAGAAAAGAAATTCGACTCCCTCGACGCCCTCAAAAACCAGATCGCGCAAGACATCGTCACCGCCAAGGGTTGAGCGAGCGTCTTCCTACTTCGTACTGAAAGTAGGAAGACTCTGAAGAATGGATCCGAACTGTAGGGCGGTTCGGTGAACCGCCGACTGGCACCGCAGGTGCCAAGAGTGGGGAGTCTGCATTCCGGATTTAAATGGCAGCTTTGCTGCCAATCGGCGGTTCACAGAACCGCCCTACAACGCCGCCCTATCTAGGCACACCTTGGTACTTTTCCCCGGCAAGCCGCAAAAATGTCGCACACCTAGCCAACGTAGCAAACCTAACGCAAACGCTGCGGCGCAATCTGTGCTTAAATACCTGCGTGGTCCGGCTCCCTTTTGAAATTTCCAATCTGAAATTTGCGATTCTCGCCCTGGCGTCCAGCGCGCTGCCCGTACCCTCGGGACCAAGGGAAAGTGGAGACGTTGGGAGATGTTCGGAGCGCGATCCCCTTTTTTTGTCACCGCCACCCGGCCCGGGATTGCCAAAAGGACTATTTCGCGCCACCTTTACTTCGATGCGACGGGGGTATTCAGCTTGGGTTGGTGTCGTGCTGGCGGTTCTTTTCACCGGCAGCTTTTCATTATCCCCCACCCTCCACGCCGCCAGCAAGTACACCATGCCCGACCTCGATCAGGAGGAGAACACCTGCTTCCCCGCCGCTGCGTCGAACATCATCTATTGGTTCGGTGAAAACGGTTACCCCAACCTCCTCCCCGCCCTCGTCACGGGCGAGAACCGCCACCGCCGCCTCTTCACCAAGCTCCTCGTCCACTGCAATGTCTCCTATCGCCTGGGGACGAAATTCGAGGTCATGACGACCGGCCTGAAAAATTTCTTCAAGGAGCAAGGCTACAACGACGTGAAGGTCAGCTATCGCGGTTTCGGTGGAGCGGTCTTCACCGGCCCGGAATGGTTCGAGAAAAACGGGCAGGACAATGTTGGCTTCATCCTCTGCATCGACTACGTCAAAAAAACCGGCGAACGCGAATATTCGGCCGCGGAATCGCTCGGACACTGCATCTCCCTGCTGACTTATAGCGATAACGTCGCCGTTATTCTCGACCCGGCCCACACGGCCGATGAACGTGGTCGCTATACCTTTCGCTTTCAGCCCGTCCGCAACGTGCGCCTCACCGATTCGAACGGCACCTACCCGCTGCCGCTCGTTTACGAATTGCCGGGAGCTCCGTTGGGCTTTCGACCCGCCGAAGCCGCTATTTTAACCGGGGCGATTTGCATCGAAATGCCCCCCCTCGCCATCAGCCCGATCCCTCCGCAAGCCGTTGGCCAAAAGCCATAAGGAAAGCCAGATTCGCTACTTAATGTGAGTGAAGCATCCTACTCATTTGCATGGGATTACATAATTCCCTTGATTCCGCGCCAAGGCGAAGCAAACTAGTGGAAGTATGTTCAAGCCGACTTGGGTGCAGTACACATGGGATCTCACCTCCCTCCCTACCAACGCACCGACCTTGGAAAGCCGTTACGTCGTCAATTCCGCCACTCCAGCCGATGCTGAATTGCTGGATGCCGCCATTGCCCGCTCCTTTTCCATGGAGCAAGCCTGGAGCAATCACATGGCCCTGCGCATGGCCCAGATCCGCCGCGCCATTCAGGAAGATCTCCCCACGGGCAAAACCAATTTCATCGTGATCCGTCACGGGGCCCGCATCATCGGCGCCTCCGGCATTCGCGAGAATCCCGAAGTCTCCATTAACTTCGTCACCGGCGTCTGCGTCCTCAATGAGTACCGTTGCCGCGGCCTCGGCACGTTCCTCCTGCACGAAAGCCTCCGCCAACTGCACGACAAGGGACTCAAGACGGCCCACGTGATCACGAAAAAGGGCGTCACCGCCGAGCGTTTCCTCTACCCCAAGTTTGGCGGCAAAGCCACCACTCCCCCGGTGGAAGCGATCAAGGAGATGGAACTCTCCCCCTCCGCTTTCCTGTCGAAATAGACCCCGCTTACGGTCATGAACACCGAAGCCTTCGATGTCGTCATCATCGGAGGCGGTAGCGCCGGTTACGCCGCCGCCCGCACCGCCGCTTCTCACGGAGCCAAAACCGCCGTCATTGAAGGGGGCGAGGAAATCGGCGGACTCTGCATCCTGCGCGGCTGCATGCCGTCCAAGTCGCTCCTCGAATCCAGCCATCGCTGGCACCAGATCCTCGAAGCGGACGAGTTCGGCCTCGAGGTTCGCCCCGTCCAGCCGCATCTCGACCAGATCATCGCCCGCAAAAAGAAGCTCATCCACGAGTTCGCCTCCTACCGGCAAGACCAACTCAAGACCGGTCCCTTCGCTTTCCTTCGCGGGCTCGCCCGCTTCACCGATCCGCACACCGTGATCGTCAAGAACGGCACCGAGGAAACCGCCGTCACGGCAAAGGCATTCATTCTCGCCACCGGTTCGCGCATCGCCGACGTGAAAATCCCCGGCCTCGCGGAAGCCGGTTATCTCACCAGCGACACCGCGCTCAATCTCACGCAGCAACCGAAGAGCCTCATCGTTCTCGGCGGCGGCGTGGTCGCGGTGGAACTCGGCCAGTTCTACGCCCACATCGGCACGAAGGTCACTTTCATCCAGCGCAGCCCGCACCTCGTGAAGGACAACGACGAGGAGGTCAGTGCCACGCTCGAAGCCGCCTTCCGCGATGACGGCATCACGCTTCACACCGGCACGAAACTTCTTCGCGTCGAGCATCAGGGTGACACCAAGACCGTCGTCTTTGAACAAGGCGGTGAAACCAAGCAGGCTCACGCCGAGGAAATCCTCTACGCACTCGGTCGCGTCCCGGCGGTCGATGGACTCGGTCTCGCGACGATCGATCCCGCGTTCGCCGAAGGCCGCGTGCATGTGAACGAATCGATGCGCACTGCGGCCCATCACATCTTTGCCGCAGGCGACATCACCGGTCTCCACGAAGTCGTTCACATCGCCATTCAGCAGGGGGAAATCGCCGGGTACAACGCGGCCATGCTCGCCACGAACACGGAGCGGCCCGACAAACAAATCGATTACCGCCTCAAGGCCGCCGTCACCTTCACCACACCCGAAATTGCCACCGTCGGCCTGACCTGCCGCGAAGCCGCCGCGAAGGGCATCAATTTCGTCAGCGCTTCCTACCCCTTCAACGACCACGGCAAATCGATCATCATGGGCACGAAGCACGGCTTCGTGAAATTACTCGCGGAAACCAAGCGCGGTGAAATCATCGGTGCCAGCATCATTGGTCCGCACGCCGCCGACCTCATTCACGAGATCATCGTGCTCATGCATTATCACGGCACCGCCGCCGACCTCGCGGCGATCCCGCACTATCACCCCACCCTCGCGGAAATCGTCACCTATCCCGCCGAGGACATCGTCGACCAGCTCGCCTCCGACTCCCGCTAGCGCAGCCAGCCGCAGTAAACCGCGCCGAGCAAACCAAGCCCGAGCACGAGGCGATACCACGCGAAGATCAGGAAGGTATTCGTGCGGATGTAACTGATCAACCACTTCACCGCGAAGAACGCGACCACGCCGGAAACCACGAATCCAATGGCGATATCCAAAAGTTCGCCACTGCCCGTATGCGCCAGCTCGTGGCGGGCCTTGAATAACTCGTAAGCACTCGCCGCGAACATCGTCGGAATGCCGAGGATGAAGGCGAACTCCGTGGCGGCAGAACGTGATTGCCCCAGCAACATGCCAATGATAATCGTCGCAGCCGAGCGGGACGTCCCGGGAAATACCGCCGCGAGCAATTGCGCCAGCCCCATCGCCACCGCGATCTTCCACGTCACCTCATCCACCGGCTTGTGGTGCCGCAAATAATACTCCGCCGCGAACAACACCATCGCGCCGATGTAAACCGCCCACGCCACCGGCTCGACTTCCTTCGGCAATTTCAGGCCGAGTTTCGATGCCAGCAATCCACCCACCACGGTGATGCCAAAGGCCGCGCCCAGCTTGAGCAGATAATCGCGATTCTCCGGCTTCAGCGAATGCCGGGCCAGTTCCACCACACGATTCCAATAAATGAGCAGTACCGCCGTGATCGCGCCCAGTTGAATCACCACATTGAACGCCTCCGAACGATGTCCCAGCCACTGCTCCGCAATCAGCAAATGACCCGTGGAAGAAATCGGGAGAAACTCGGTAATGCCTTCAATGATACCTAACAGAACAACCTGAAGAAAATTGATCACGCGCCGTAGCGTGACGGTCTTTTGCCGCGATGCAACCTTGTTTTTTCAAGGGTTTCCGCGAGCACCGGTGTTTCACTCCCGACCGTGATTTGTAATTTGAGCTTTTCGATTTAACCCCTAATTTAGAGTATGCCCATCGACCCCATTTGCGGGATGACCGTCCAGACTTCGTCGCCCTGGCACACCGAGCGCGACGGAGAGACCGTCTATTTTTGCTGCAAGGGCTGCCTCGATAAATTCCAAAGTCAAGGCACTACGACCAAAGCGGCACCGGAAAAGAAATCATGCTGCTGTTGCGGTGGTGATCACGGTCACTCGCACCACGGCAAAACTCCCGCCGCGATCAATGCCGCGCCCGGCACCGTGCTCTACACCTGCCCGATGGACCCCGAGATTGTGCAGGATCATCCCGGTGATTGCCCCATCTGCGGCATGGCCCTGGAACCAATGTCGCCCACCGCCAGCAACGCCCATGAGGACGCCGAGTTGCGCGCCATGTCGAAACGATTCTGGATCTGCGCCGCGCTGACGCTGCCCGTCTTTATTCTCGCCATGGGCCCGATGTTCGGCTGGTACGAATTGCAAGGCACCGCGCGGTTGATCTCGCGCTGGACGCAAGGCGTGCTCACCTTCCCGGTTGTGCTGTGGGGCGGCTGGCCCTTTTTTGTCAAAGCGTGGAAATCGCTCCAGACCGGCGCGCTCAATATGTTCACGCTGATTGGCCTCGGCACCGGGATCGCCTTTGCCTACAGCGTCGTGGCCCTCGCCGCACCGGAACTCTTCCCCCACACGCTCGCGCACAACGGCTACGTCCCGATTTATTTCGAAGCCGCCGCGATGATCACCGTGCTCGTCCTGCTCGGCCAGATGCTGGAAATTCGCGCCCGTCTGAAAACAGGACAAGCCCTGCGCGCCCTGCTCGATCTTACGCCAAAAACCGCCCGCGTGGTACGCGACGGTCAGGAAATCGACATCCCGCTCGAGAACGTCGCCAAGGGCGACCAGCTCCGCGTGCGCCCCGGCGAAAAAGTTCCCGTCGATGGCGCAATCCTCGACGGTTTGAGCGCAGTGGATGAATCGATGATCACGGGAGAATCGCTCCCGCTCGAGAAAAAAACCGGCGATACGGTCACCGCTGGCACTTTAAACCAGTCCGGCAGTTTCCTGATGCGCGCCGATCGCGTGGGCAGCGAAACCCTGCTCGCCCGCATCGTCGAACTCGTGGCCCAAGCCCAACGCAGCCGAGCGCCGATTCAAAGCCTCGCGGATCATGTAGCCGGTCTCTTCGTCCCGGCGGTGATCCTCTGCTCCATCATCACCTTCACCGTCTGGATGCTCGTCGGTCCCGAACCGCGCCTCGCCTACGCGCTGGTCTCCGCCGTGGCCGTTCTCATCATCGCCTGCCCGTGCGCTCTCGGTCTCGCCACGCCGATGTCCATCATCGTGGGTGTGGGTCGCGGCGCGCGTGAGGGCATCCTGATCCGCAATGCGGAAGCGCTGGAGAACCTCGGTAAAATTGACACGCTCGTGCTCGACAAGACGGGCACGTTGACCGAAGGCAAACCGAAGCTGACCGAGGTCATTGCGCTCGACGGTTTCAGTGAATCCGAAATCCTGCAGCATGCCGCTGCGGTGGAAACCGCCAGCGAACACCCCCTCGCCCATGCCATCGTCACCGCCGCTCGCACCCGCTTCAGCGGCTTGCGGCTGGCGACGGATTTCCAATCGCACCCCGGCGGTGGCGTGGAAGGCAAGATCGGCTCGGTTCATGTACGCGTAGGAAAACTGGATTTTCTCAAACAACACCACGTCTCCGGCACCGACTACGCCGATATCCCCGCCCTGCAAACGATGCGAGCCAATGGCCAGATCATCGTGCACGTCGCGGTCGATGGGAAACTCGCCGGGTGTCTCGCGCTCGCCGATCCGATCAAGGAAACCACCCCGGCGGCGCTCGAGGCGCTGCACAAGCTCGGCCTGCGCATCATCATGCTCTCCGGTGACAACACCAGCACGGCCGAAGCCATCGGCCGCCAGCTTGGCATCGATCAGGTCGTCGGCAACGTCACGCCTGCCGACAAGCATGACACGGTGAAGAAACTCCGCGCGGAAGGCCGACACGTCGCGATGGCCGGTGATGGCGTCAACGATGCACCCGCTCTCGCCGCCGCCGATGTCGGTATCGCCATGGGCACTGGTGCCGACGTGGCGAAGGAAAGCGCGGGCATCACGCTCGTGAAGGGCGATCTGCGCTCGATCCTCACGGCCATCCAATTGAGCCGCTCGGTCATGACCAATATCCGCCAGAATCTGTTCTTCGCCTTCATCTACAACTTCCTCGGCGTCCCCATCGCCGCGGGCGTGCTCTATCCGTGGTTCGGCATTTTGCTCAACCCCATGATCGCCGGAGCGGCCATGAGTCTGAGTTCCGTCTCCGTCATCAGCAATGCGCTGCGCCTGCGGCAGCGTGATGCTGCCCCCAGATAATACTCCGCTCAAAGTCTCACTTGTAGCGAATCGCTATTGGGTCCAGCGTCACGCTGGTCACGCGGGCTCGGTCCAACTCGGGAACGGATCGGGCAATTTCTCCCAGGCGGACGGCCCGAGTTCGATCTCGCTGTCTGTCAGCAAGCACTCGTTCAACTCACGCGAAATGCGATCCAGTGCAGCCGGTTCCCCGAGGAGCACCAACTCTTGTCGCCGATCTCCATATGGCTCGCGCCAGCTTGCTTCGATGCGAGCCAGCAAATCCTTCCCTTTCGGCCAATGATCCCGCGGCACCGCCGCCCACCAGTGACCACCCGGCCCAGAGGAACAACTCGTATTCGTCAGCGAAAAACCGCCGACGATATCCATCCGCGTCGCCAGCCAGAAAAATCCTTTTACCCGCCAGATATCGGGCCAGTCGCCAAAACACAAATCGTGAAAGCGTTGCGGGTGGAAGGGACGCCGCGCGGAGAATACCTGCGCCACAGTCGACGTCACCAGTTCCCGCGCCTGCGGCGGTTCCGGTAAAATCAATTCCTGCATGAGATGCTCCGGCGGGATCTCGCCAAAATGCGAGTCGATCAGCAACGCATCCGACCGCAACGTCTGCAGGTATTCACGACACTTCTTCAATTCCGACGGGTTCAACAAATCAATTTTCTGCAGCGCGATCATCGACGCCTCATCCGCCGAGGCCGAGATCGTACCGTCAGGAGTTTTTCCGAGAACCTCCTGCAACAACTCCAGAGCATCGATCACGCACACCACGTTATGCAAGGAGTCGATCGCATCGACCGCCGCCGTGACGCAGCAACTGCCACTCAGCTCGATGAAGAGATGGTCGTAACGATTCGCCGCCGCGCATTCATCCACCAGGCGCATCACTTCGTCCGGCCAGTAACCTTCCTCCTCATCCTCGCGCACTTCATAAATCGCGTCATCCTTGCGATCCAGTGCCCCGCTCAGACCGCGAATCAGGTTGGCATCAAAATTGAACGAAGTGGGTTGCACCACGATAAAGGCGAGTGCGCCGCCGCGATATTCAGCGAGCAATTGCTGCAACACCGTGGTCTTGCCCGAGCCATGCAGGCCGCAGACGATGGTGACAGGCACGCGGCGCAAGGCCGCAGAGGGAGCGATCATGCCACTAGAACTAAGAGGACGCCGCCAAATGTCAAAGGCATAAGCGCCCTGACGGTTTGGCGCGGTCTATTGCTTCTGGGTTTGTTTCTGCGCGGGCTCCGTCGCGGGCTTGGCCTGTTCGGGTCCTTCGAAGTACATGTACGCGCGATAAATCGCGTCGCCCACCTTGTTCAGTTGTCGCTGAATATCATCCATCGTCTGGCTCACGCCCCGACTCATAATATCGTCAATACCGTTGTAGCTGAGTTCCGAATGCAATCGACCCGTATGCTTTTCCGCATCGTTGGAGTAGGACCCTTCCGTCTCCCCCGAAATTCGCCGCAGGCTGTCATCCAGCTCATGCGTGCAAAAGCGGATCGATCGCGGAAAATTGGGATTGAGGATGAGAAACTCCAGCACCTTGCGCGCCTCGATCTGCGCGACATACACACGCCGATAGGCGGAGTGCGCACTACAGGAACGGAGAATGGCCGCGAGCTTGAGGGTATCCGTTGCCCGGTCATTATCATTCTTCTTCGGCTGCAGCACATCCTCATTGGAATCGAGAATGCGCGTCGTCTTGTCGATCCGCTCCAGATACTTCCCGACCTGGATGAAATCCCACCCTTCGCCGTGTGTCATCGTCGCATCGGTGATGCCCTGAAACAAATGTGAGCCGGAACGGATATGTTTGAAGAACTCATCCGCACCCTGCTTGAGGATCTTCTTTACCGTCAGTCCTTGCAGGCTCAGATAAAAGCGATTCAGCTCCTCCCACATTTCGTCGGAGATTTGCTCACGCACATGCCGCGCATTTTCGCGGCAGGCCGTCACACACTTCACGATGGAATTGTGATTCTCCTGATTCAGCGTGAGGAAATCGATGACCGTCTCGCTCGACGCTTCCTTATAGCGGGCGTAAAAATCGCGCTCGTCTCCCGTGCTGCGCAACACCGGCGTCCACAACTTGCGGATCAGTTCCGGCTCGCGCTGTGGCAAATCGAGCACATGCTGCAAATTCACGTCCAGAATACGCGCGATATTCTCCGCGCGCTCCATGTAACGACTCATCCAGTACAAACTGTCGGCAACTCGTGAAAGCATATTAGTGTTCCCCCCGCAGAACCCAGGTGTCCTTGCTGCCACCGCCCTGCGAAGAATTCACCACGAGCGATCCCTTGCGCAGCGCCACGCGCGTCAACCCGCCGGGGACAATCGTGATCTTTTCCCCATACAGAATGTAGGGCCGCAAGTCAATGTGCCGCCCCTCGAACTTGCCGTCGCAGAAACTCGGATGACGCGAAAGAGCCAGAATCGGCTGCGCAATATAATTGCGCGGATCGGCCTGCACCTTCGCCTTGAAGTCCGCCAACTCGGCGCGGGTGGCCTTGCTGCCGACGATCATTCCGTAACCGCCCGACTCATTGGCCGCCTTCACCACCAGCTTCGACATATTCTCGAGGATGTATTTGCGATCGCTCTCGTTCGAACCGAGATAGGTGGGCACGTTCTTCAAGATCGGTTCTTCGCTCAGGTAGAACTTGATCATCTGCGGCACGAAATAGTACATCGCCTTGTCGTCCGCGATACCAGTGCCAATCGAATTCGCCAAGCTCACATTGCCCGCGCGATAGGCGCTCACCAAGCCCGGCACGCCGAGCACCGAATCCTTCCGGAACACCTGCGGATCAAGGAAGTCATCGTCGATGCGGCGATAAATCGTATCCACCTGCTGCAAACCCTTCGTCGTACGCATGTACACCCGCTCATCCTGCACCGTCAAATCGCGTCCCTCCACGATTTCAATGCCCATCTGGCGAGCCAGAAACGAGTGCTCGAAATACGCGCTATTATAATAGCCCGGCGTCAGCAACACCACGTTCGGGTTGCCCTTGCTCGGAGGCGCAATGTACTTGAGCATGTTCAGCAGCTCTTCCGGGTAATGATCCACCGGCCGCACCCCCACGCGATCGAAGAGATTCGGGAAAGCGCGCTTCATCGCCTGCCGGTTCTCCAGCAAGTAGGACACGCCCGAGGGGCAACGGCCATTATCCTCCAGCACGTAATAGGTACCGTCGCCATCGCGAACCAGATCCGATCCGCAGATGTGGATATAAATATCCCGCGGCACATTGAAATTCATGAATTCAGGCCGGAAATGTTTCGCCCCGTAGACGAATTCTTTCGGGACAATGCCCTCCTTGATGATCCGCTGCTCGTGATAAATATCGTGCAGGAATTTATTCAGCGCGATGATCCGCTGCGTCAGCCCCTTCTCGATCAAATCCCACTCCGAAGCCGGAATGATGCGCGGCATCAGATCAAACGGGAAAATGCGCTCCGTGCCCCGCTCATCGCTGTACACGGTAAACGTGATGCCCTGCCGCAAGAAGGAAGCATCGACTGCCTGCCGTCGCTGCTCAAATTCGTCCGTGTCCAGCGCCTGAAAGCGCTTGAACAATTCGAGATAGTGAGGCCTCACCTCCTGAGGCGACTCAAACATCTCGTCAAAAAATTCCTCTGGTTGGTATTTATCTAAAAGCGCCATGGCGTCAAATCACCCTTCTGCTCAGTCGTTTATGACCTCACCTTGTTTTTGCACTCCCTTACCGCCAGCTAAAAACGTACCACTTTCCCGGAGGAGTTGCAGACATTGCCACCTTTCGAACCGACCGATACCCAAATATCTCCTCGCCTCGGCCCATACTACCTTAATCCCACATTTGACAACAAGTTGCATGTTATCTTTTCCATTTAAATTGTCCCAAATCCGCGAAGGATTTGGGGGTGACTCGAGACTCAAGCGAGAATCCTGCATCCAATAGATTTGTGACGAGCGAGCCACGCAGTCACAGACTAGGCTCCGTGAACACACCTCGAGTCGGGGCTTTCCGTCAGACGATTTCTCTCTTTTCACGAAATCTGTAAGCTCCTCTCGAAAGGGAATTTACTTCTTTCACGCAATTGTTGCGCAATATTCGAATCGACGCCCCACTCCTTTTATCTTACCACCTCTCTTATGTTCACTGACCGCTCCACTCTCGACTTGAACGGTTCCTGGTCCTTCGCTTGGAGCCTCACTCCCGCCGAACCCACCACCATCGCCCAACTCCAGCAGAGCGGGCTCCGCACGCTGGACTGTCAGGTCCCCGGCAACTTCGAGCTCGACCTGCAAAAGCATGGCCTCATCGAGGAACCCTTCCACGGCATGAACATCGCGGGCCTGCGCCAGTATGAAGGTGCGCACGTCTGGTATTTCCGCACGTTCGATCTCCCGCCGCGTCCCGGCACCACGCCGGTGCTCGTTCTCGAAGGCGTCGACTGTTTTGCCGAGGTCTACCTCAACGGCCAGCACATCGGCTCCTGCGCGAATATGCTCATCGCGCACACCCTGCCGCTCACCGGCGCGCGCGCGGAAGGCAACGAACTCCTCATCCACATCCGGCCTGCAGTGGAAGAGGCCCGCAAGTTCGACTACCCGCCCGGCCTCAACGCCCTCGGCAGCAACTACGACGCCATTCACGTCCGCAAGGCGCCGCATATGTACGGGTGGGACATCATGCCGCGCGCCGTCTCGGCGGGACTGTGGCGTCCCGTGCACATCGAGTATCTTCCCGTCGAGCGAATCGAAACGCTCTTCCTCGACACGATGAGTTGCTCGGCCCGCGAGGCCCGGTTGACGCTTCATTTCCGCGCCCGGCTTGGCTCCGAAGTGGCCAATAAATACGAGCTCGAAATCACCGGCTCCTGCGGCGACTCCACTTTTCACCAGAAAACCGTCGTCCTGTTCGAGGCAGGCCGCGCCTTCGTCGAGATCTCCAATCCCCGTCTCTGGTGGCCGCGCAATCGCGGGCCGCAATCACTCTACAATGTCACCGTGGTTCTCCTGAAAAATGGCCAGCCCATCGACCGCGCGCAATTCCGTCACGGCATCCGCTCGCTCGAACTGCGCCGCACCAGCACCACCGACAACACGGGCAATGGCGAATTCTGCTTTCTCGTCAACGGCGAACGCGTCTTCATCCACGGCAGCAACTGGGTGCCCGCCGACGCGTATCATTCACGCGACGCCGAGCGCATTCCCAAGATTCTCGAACTCGTCCTCGACTCCGGCTGCAACATGCTCCGCTGCTGGGGCGGCAATGTCTACGAGCCCGACTTCTTCTTCGATTTCTGCGACGAGCACGGCATCCTGATCTGGCAGGACTTCGCCATGGCGTGCGGCTACTATCCGAAGGACGACGCGTTCTGCAAGGCGCTCGAAACCGAAGCCCGCGCCGTCGTGCGTCGCCTGCGCCATCATCCCTCTCTCGCTCTCTGGGCCGGGGACAACGAATGCGATCAGGCCTACTATTGGATCAAGGGCGCATCCCCCGAAGCCAATCGCCTCACCCGCGAAGTGCTGCCCCGCGTGCTACAGGCCGAGGACCCGCGCCGTCCCTATCTTCCCTCGTCGCCTTACATCGATGCCGAAGCACTCAAGGCCGACGAATCGCGCCTCCCGGAAAATCATCTCTGGGGTCCGCGCGATTATTTCAAAAGTCCGTTCTACGAACAATCGCTCGCCCACTTCGCCAGCGAGATGGGGTATCATGGTTGTCCCTCGCCCGAATCGATCAAAAAATTCATCTCCCCCGCGAAACTCTGGCCGCCCGGCAACGACGAATGGCTGCTCCACTCCACCTCGCCCATTCCCGGCGTGAATTTGTACGACTACCGCATCGAGCTCATGAGCAATCAAATCCGCGAGATGTTCGGCCGCGTGCCGGACAACCTCGACGATTTCGCCTTTCAGAGCCAATGCGTGCAAGCCGAAGCGAAAAAGTTCTTCATCGAACTTTTCCGTGGCGCGAAATGGCGTCGCACCGGTCTGCTCTGGTGGAACCTGATGGACGGCTGGCCGCAATTCTCCGATGCGGTCGTTGATTACTATTTCAACAAGAAGCTCGCCTACCACTTCATCCGCCGCGTGCAACAGCCCGTGCTCGTGATGTTCCGCGAATCGCGCGGCTGGAATCATGACCTCGTCGTCTGCAACGACACGCGCGACACCCTCGACCTCCACTACACCGTGCGCGACCTCGCCAAAGACAAGATCATCGCCGAGGGCCATTGCGCCGCAGCCCCGGACGCCGTCACGCTCGCCCAAGAGGTCCCCTATACGCGCAGCGAAGCCCGCTTCCTCGTCATCGAATGGAGCAGCGCGCAAGGCAAAGGACTCAACCATTACCTCTCCGGCAATCCGCCGTTCGACCCCGCGCAATATCGCCAGTGGATCGCCCAAGTTTACGGGCATTAGCCTCTGTCGATCACGATTCCAGTGCTGATCTGGTCCCCGCCTGAAATCACATATGTGAAATCGGGCAGGGAGCCTTTAACACAGGGGATATCACAAAAAAATCCTACGAATATCACAAATGCACGCTTGCATAGCCATTGATACAATTTCATTATAGGCTCTCGTTTTTCAATATATTATCCAGGGGCTTTATATGATCATTACGTGCAAAAAAGAAATTCCACCGCGCTGGATTTTCTTCTCGATCCTCCCCTGGGCTTCGTTCGGTTACACGTGGGGCGTCGTGGGTGTGGCGTTTCTCTTCTCGCTGAAAAAGTTCGTCGAGAATCCCGCCGGTCTCACTTTCATTCTCAGCCTGCCGACCTTCCTCTCGATCATCTTCGGTCCCTGCGTCAGCTTTATCTCGGATCGTATCTGGACCCGCTTCGGTCGCCGCAAACCTTTCATCGTCACCTCGTGGACCGGCATTGCGACCTGCCTGATCTTGATGCCGCTCATGCCCAACTTCTGGGGATTGGTCGCGGTCTACATGGCCTACTATTTCTTCAGCGATCTGAACACGCCACTGGAGCCGCTCAAGCAGGAGATCATCCCGCCCCACGAGCGCGGCCGCGCCACCGGGGCGATGCAATGGTGCACCAACCTCGCCGGTGTCGTCTTCTACTTCATCGCGCTCGGACGATTCGATGATGTGACCTTCATGGCCGGCGTGCCGTTCGTCGGGGAAGATGTCATCTACTGGTCCGCCGGATTGCTCCTCACCGTCATGCTTCTGTTGATCATGCTTGGGATCAAAGAAATGGACCAGAAGAGCAAGCTGGTCGGGCAGAAGCTCACGCTGAAGAACTTTTTTGGCGGCCTGCTTGATTCCGAACTGTGGCCGGTCTACATGCTCGTCTTCGGCTCCGCCACGCTCGCGGCGGGACTCGGACCGCTCGGCAATCTGCTCTACACCGACCAGTGGAACTACACCAAGCAAGACATGGGCATCAATGTCGCCGTCGGCGGCGTGCTCAACATGTTCATCATTGGCCTGCTCACCATCTTCGCCGACAAGCTCAACCGGATGAAGGCGTACCGCACCCTCATCTGCATCTCCGTCGCGCTGAACTTCAGCTATTTCTGCTACGTCACGTTCGTCCTGCCCGATCAACGCCCCTCGCTGGTGGAAATCATCGCCTTCGGCGAAACCGGTTCCATCATCGGCCTGCTCACCGGCATGGTCTACGTCCCCCTCGTCTACGATTACATCCGCCGCAATAAAATGGGCACCTACTTTGCGGGTGCCGCCCTCGTCACGCGCGTCACCGGTCTCGTCACCCTCAACGGCGTCGGCTTGTTCATCTGGGCCTACGCCCTCGTCTTCCAGCCACCCGCCGGGGAGATGGCCCGCGTGGTCCTGCGCGGCGATCAGAATCAGAAAACCGAAGTACGCGCGGAACTCCGGGCGAACCCGCTCTGGACCTATCCGCAGGACAACAGCAAGGCTCCCGCCGCCAATATTGAAGCCAATGCGTGGCAGGCCAACGGCACCGTCAGCGATACCGGCCGCGCGTGGGAAGTACGCCTGCGCAACAAGGAGAGCGAGACGCTCGCCAAGCAAAAGGACGAGTTGATCAAGGAACGGTCGATGCTCGTCTCCGAGGAAAAACTCCTCCGCGACAAAGCGTTCAATCAAACCCGCAAGAATCAGATCGCCGCCGCATCGGAAACGAAACAAAAAGCCGACGCCAAGAGCACCCGTATCGCCGAGCTCACCAAACAAATCGACGGAATCGACGCCACGCTCGCCGAACGCGCGAAGAAATTCCAGACGCAGGTCACCACCGCCCTCGCCTCCCGGCTCATCGCCGACGGCGATCAAGTCCTCGGGGCCAGCACCAAGCAAGCCGTCATCATCGAACTCGCCACGAACAAACGTCCCGACGTGCACGAACTGGAACAGGATCTCAACGACCTGCGCCACGAGTTTCCGAACCTGATCGATCTGCGACCGCTCAAGCGCGACACCGGTTACGGCGTGGCGGTGAGTGCGCTGCTGCCCTCCGGCACGAACGAACTCGCCCTGGCCAAGGAACTCCAGGCCGCCGTGGAACGGATCTCCGGTCCGCGCCAAAAAGGACTCTTCACGCCCGGCACCGCCCCGCTCAGCATTCGTCAACTCCCCGCGCTGGCGCTGGATTTGATGGTGGTGGAAAAACCCATCGACGACTACGTCTCACCCATCACCCGCGTGGTCAACGTGGTGCTGAATCTCTTCGACGCCGTGCCGCGACCCGATCGCCGAATCTCCGCCACGGCGCGCAATCTGCGCACGCCCGCCGACATCAACCACGTCCGCGTCGAGGCTGGCACCGCGCCCAAGACCATCACCGTCACCGCGGTGATTCCGGCCAACGCGCCCGCGGCCACGGTGATCAACGATCCCGTCGCCCTACGGATGCAGTCCTATTTCGGCGCGCAGAATAACATGCTCCCGCAAGCGCGCGCGTTCTACGACCGCATCGAAAAATCCGCTGCCCTGCAACGCATCACCGTCGCCCGGCCGCTGTTGACCGCCGAGTACGCCCCGATGAAGTACAACTACATGTCCGGCTACATCTGGATGCTCCTGATGGGTCTGATCGGCATCACCATCACCATGGTCTTCGCCCGGTTCGAAGCCAAAGGCCTCATTCACAAACGCGGCGTCGAGGAGGCGCAAGCATCATGAACCCCTCTGATCATCCATCCGATCCCATCCCCAACCTCACCTCCACGTCGCAGGCGTTTCCGATTCCGGGGCACTACGTCCCCGGCCATTCGAAGCGCAAGCTGCTGATGATCGGCTACGGACTCCTGCTCTTTGTCCTCGGCATTTCGCATCTCTGGACGCCCCTGCGGCTTCTCGCTTTCGGCAAACGCGCCAAGGCCGAAGTCGTCTCCGTCGTCAAAACCAAGGAAGGCCTCCCCGACCTGATCCTCACCGACGACGTGCAGATTCAGGCCAAGCTCGAACCGCATGACCGCAGTTACGTGTTCTGGAATGAATTCCAATTCCACACCGACAAGGGCGAACTCATCCAGGTCCGCGCGTCCGTCGGCAGCCAGCTCAAGCCGCTCTACACCCTCACCGATCCCGACGGCCTGCCCACCACCGACCTCGTCTATTACGATCCCGCCCATCCGAAGACCGTGGTCTTCCCGCTCATCATCAGCACGTGGTTTGCCTCCGGCGTGCTCATCGTCGCCGGACTGGTCTGCATGCTCATCGGCACGACACTCTACTACTGGTCGCAACGGCCCATCGCGCTGCCCCATATCCAGACGGAGAAGTAGCTCACTCCCTCAATCAAAAAGACATCGCATTGCCGGGGTCTTGTTGGAGGGCGCTTCGGTGAAGCGCTATGACTCGATACGCAGAATAGAGCAGATTCCCATTAATCTGTCATCTCCAGCGTCCATGCAAGCCGATCCTTCGACAAGCTCAGGATGACGGTTTGGGGAGGCGCTCTCAAATGGTAGCGAGGAGTTCTGGTGAGGGCGTGAAATTGCCCAAAACATTACGTTCATTCCACGTCATCCTGAGCTTGTCGAAGGATCAGCCTGCAACTCTCATGATCCGTCATACTATGACAGATTAATCAGAAAAGGATTTATCTCCTTCTGGTGCGCTGGCCTAGGCCAGCACTTGTTTCAGCTCATCCTTCGGCACCCGCTTCGAGAAGTCGGAGAAACTCTCCGCCGCGCTCGTGCGATGACTCTGGTAGTAGTGCAACAGCTTGCCGATCGTCTTGTTCACCTCGGTTGACGGAATCTTGCCCTTCAGCAATTCATTGAAGCGCGCGCCTTCACCCAGCTTGCCGCCGATGAACAGGTCGAACGCTTCCGTCTGCACGCCGTTGATGCGCGTCATCGCGCCACGGAAACCGAGATCGGCGATCTGGTGCTGGCCGCACGAACTCGTGCAACCGCTGAAATGAATGCGGATCTTGTCCTGGAAATCGGCGCATTCCGTTTCCAGCTCTTCCACGAGCCGGGTCATGCGATTCTTCGTCTCCACGATCGCCAGATTGCAGAACTCCATGCCCGTGCAGGAGACGCAACCCTTGCGGAAATTCGACGGCTGCCAGACCAAACCGGCGTCGTCCAGCTCGCGCTGCAACGGCTTCAGATTCTTCTCCGGGATGTGGAGCAGGATCAAATTCTGTTTGTTCGTCGCCGCGATGCGATCCAGTCCGGGAGCGGCGTACTTCTTCGACAACTCCGCCACCTTGCGAATCTGGTGCCCGCGCACGCGACCACCGGCAAAGCTGATACCGACGTAGTACAACCCCGCCTGCTTCTGCTCCTGCACGCCGAGGTGATCACTCTCCGGATCGACCGGGAAGTGAAACTCGCTGTGGCGTTCCCACGTGCGGCCGGAAAGCTCTTCCATCTTCGCCAGCACTTTTTCCACGCCCCAATCGGCGACGAGGAACTTGAATCGCGCGCGATTGCGCTTTTCGCGGAAACCGAAATCGCGGAACACCACCGCCGCGTAGTGGACGGCGGACAACACGTCCTCGGGCTTGAGGAAAATCGGCAACGTCTGCGCGAGGTGCGGCGCGCTGGAAAGACCGCCGCCGACCTTCATGCCGAAACCGGCTTCGAGTTTGCCATTGACCGTGCGTTCGAGACCGAACACGCCGATACAATTGATGTCGGGCTGGCTGCAATGGATGCGGCAGCCGGAGATGGAAATCTTGAATTTGCGCGGCAGATTCGAGAACTCGCGGTTATCGGTCATGTGCGCATTCACCTGCTCCAGCACCGCCGTACCGTCGATGATCTCGTTCTTGTCGATGCCCGCCACGGGGCAACCCGTCACGTTGCGCGTATCGTCGCCGCACGCGCCGGAAGTCGTCATGCCAACCGCCGCGAGCCGCGAGAAGATCGTCGGCGCATCCTGAATCGTCAACCAATGGAACTGCAACGTCTGGCGCGTCGTGATGTCGGAAAAACCGTGCGCGTAATCATCCGCGATGTCGGCCATGACCGCGAGCTGCTCGGAATTCATCTGGCCGCCGGGGATCTTCGTCCGCAGCATGAAATAGCCCGATTCCTTCGGCTTCTGGCGGTAGAACCCGTACCACTTGAAGCGCTCGAAATCGCCCTCCGTCACCGCTTCAACGCCCAGCGTCGCATAGCGGTAGAGGTCATGGATGACGTCGAGCCCGTCCTTCTCCACCTTGATCAATTCCTGAGGGGTGGAGCCGGGGGTGAAATTACGCGGAGTGGAAAGGGCGGAAGTGCTCATATTTTAAATGCTTATAGACTTAATGGGGTTTCTAATATCGCCGAATCTTCCGCGCTTTCAAGCGCCATTTTCGAATTTCTTTAAGCCGCTGCAGGGGAGGCGGTCGCGGGCTGAATCTTCAATCGCGCGTCGCTCACGAGCAGTTCGCCCAAGGCGGGCCAATGCACTTCGTCGATCTCGTTGAAGGCGTTCAGGTAAATCGCGACATGGACCGGATCAAAGCCCTTGAGCAAACCATCGAGCGCTTTTTGCAGCGCCGCCTTGTCGGGAACCGGTTCGAACGAATTCGCGCAGCCGATTTCGTCGTGCGCGATCCCGAGGGAATCCAGCCACGCGCACAGCATCGGGACCTGCGTATCCACCAGCCACGTGCTGAGGATGTTGAAGCTCAACGCTTCGAGTTGCGGGCGGGAAAGAAGCTGCGTGAACGCCGCGTGCCGCTCCAGCTTGGGCATCTCCATCACCTTCACGGGACGCAAGCCGATATTCGGCGCGACGATATCAACCGCCGTGCGATAAAGTTTCTTGTTGTTTTTCTGCGTGTGCAAAAGGATATCATTGGCCAGTACCGGGCTGATCTGGCTCCAGAGGGGATGGGTCGGCATAAGACCCGCAACCATAGCCAGCGCCACGGCCTTTGAAAATGAAATTGTCTGCCGAAATTTACCGCGATCCCAACCCCGCCCGCATCGCCCGCCACTTCCTCGGCAAGGCCCTGATGGTCCGCACCCCGGAAGGCGTCTGCGGCGGCCTCATCACCGAGACCGAAGCCTACGGCGGCGCGGAGGACAAAGCCTGCCATGGCTACAACAACCGGCGCACCGCCCGCACGGAAATCATGTTCGCCCCCGGCGGTCGCGCCTATGTCTACCTCTGCTACGGCATGCATGAGATGTTCAACATCGTCACGGGACCTGTCGACGTCCCGCAAGCCGTACTCATCCGCGCCGTCTCCGTCACCGACGGACTCGACCTCATCGCCCGGCGTCGCGGCAAGATCGCCCGCAAACACTGGGCCAGCGGCCCCGGCCGCGTCACCGCCGCGCTCGGCATCACGCGCCAACACAACACCCTCGACCTCACTGGCGACTCCATCTGGCTCGAGGATCGCGGCATCGTCGTGCCCCCACGCCAAATCCTCAGGACGCCCCGCATCGGCATCGACTTCGCCGAAGAATGGATCGACAAACCGTGGCGCTTCGTGTGGCAACCCTAACCGCCATCACAGGCCGCCTCTCCGATAGAACTCGTCGTTACTGATTGAGAATGACACCTCCACTCCGTCATCCCGAGCGTAGTCGAGGGATCGGGCAAGGGGGCGGTGTAGGGCCTTCACTATTTCCCATCTGGCGGCAAAAATCTCGCACACCTAGCTCATATAGCTCACCTAAGCCTAACCTTCCGGCTCCATTCCATGCTTAAATACTCGCATGAAACCGGTCATCGCTTGGCACCACCGCGTCACTGGCGTCGCCTCCGGAGAAAGAACCCCCTGTAGACGTTGGGAGCGGTTCGGAGCCCGCACTCGAAAAATAATCTCCGCCCGACCCTCCCCCCTTTGCGTCTTGGCGGGCTGCGCGAGAAACACTTTCCCCTTTCCCGATTCTCCGGCGATTTTCAGTGGATTCTCGCGCCCGGCACAGTAAGCTTCCCCTTCACCCATGATTGCCCCGCTCGACAGTTTTTCCTCCTCCCTCGAAAAAGAGATTCACCACATCTTTTCCGAACAGGGCGTCATGGCCTCGGCCAAGAACTTCGAGTTCCGGCCCCAGCAACAGGAAATGGCCGCCGCCGTCGCCCGCGCGTTGGAAAACCGCACCCACCTGCTCGTCGAGGCCGGCACCGGCGTCGGCAAGAGCCTCGCCTACCTGATGCCGTCCATTCTCTTCGCGGGTCAACACTCGCGCAAGGCGGTCATCTCCACCCATACGATCAACCTGCAGGAACAGCTTTTCTACAAAGACATCCCGATCGTCCAAAAGCTGGTGGACGAAGAATTCACCGCCACACTCCTCAAGGGCCGCCAGAATTACCTCTGCCCGCGACGCCTCGAACGCGCCATGGCGCAACCCGCTGAACTCTTCGTCAGTGCCGAAGCGGCGGAACTCAAGCGCATCTGGGAGTGGAGCCTGCAGACCAAGGACGGCACGCTTTCGGATTTCGACACGCCGCCCGATTACAAAGTCTGGAGCCACGTCTGCAGCGAGCCGCATCAATGCACGCCCCGCACCTGCGGCAACGACCCGCGCTGCTTCTACCAGCAGGCCCGCAAACGGGCCGAGGACGCCCGCGTGCTCGTGATCAATCATTCGCTCTTTTTCAACTTCCTCGCCGGAGCCGAGGACGACGCAGACAAAGAGGAACGCGGCTTTCTTTTCGCGAACGACTTCGTGGTTTTCGACGAAGCCCACACGCTGGAAAACGTCGCCGCACGCCACCTCGGTCTCGATCTCTCGCACGGCGGCATCCGTCGTTTGCTCCATCGCCTCTACAATCCGAAATCGCAAAAGGGTCTGCTCCAGATTCTACGCCAGGGCGCGCTCGTCCAGCAGGTCACGAACGTCGAGGAGGAATGCGAAGCGTTCTTCGCGGGACTGGAACAACGCCTCACCTTCGGTCGCGCCAAGGAACTGCGCGTCACACGGCCCGATCTCGTCGAGAATTCGCTCAACACACCGCTGGCCCAACTCTATCGCGCCCTGGCCGACATCGCCCGCGAAACGAAGGACGACTACATCAAGGCCGAGGTGCAGGACAGCGCCCGCCGGGTGGAATCGCTCCGCGTGGGGCTCGGTCAATTCCTCTCGCAGACCCGCGAAGATCACGTCTACTGGGCCGAACGCTCCGACCGTGGCGCGGGCACACTGCAACTCTGCGCCGCGCCGGTGGAAGTCGCCGCGCAACTCCGCACGCTGTTATTCCGCCCCGACGAAACGGTGATCATGACCAGCGCCACGCTCGCGGCGGGTCGCGGTCTCGGCTATTTCCAGAATCGCATCGGCGGTGAAGCGGCGGACTCGCTCCAGGTCGATTCCCCGTTCGATTACCCGAACCAGATGAAGGTCTACATCCCGAAGACCATGCCGGAGCCCGCGAGCAAGCAGCCGTACGAGGACGCGCTCGCACACTGGATCAAGTACTTCACCAAACTGACCAAGGGCCGCGCTTTTGTTTTGTTCACCAGCTATCAGAGCTTGAAAAATCTTTCCGCCACGCTGGAGATGTTCTTCACCACCTCCGGCATGACCTTTCTCGCGCAGGGCGGCAGCATGCCGCGCCACCGCATGCTGGAGAAATTCAAGACGGGCAAGAACTGCGTGCTCTTCGGCACGGACAGTTTCTGGCAGGGCGTCGACGTCCCCGGCGAAGCGCTCAGCAATGTCATCCTCACGCGACTCCCCTTCGCCGTGCCGGATCACCCGCTCATCGAGGCCAAGCTCGAACGCATCACCGCGCGCGGCGGCGACGCCTTCCGCGAGTATTCCCTGCCCGAAGCGATTCTGAAATTCCGCCAGGGCATCGGTCGCCTCATCCGCACCAAGCAGGACAAGGGCATCATCGTCATCCTCGACAACCGCATTCTCACCAAGACCTACGGCAAAGCTTTCATGGCCATGCTGCCGGATTGTCCCGTGGAAATTATTGAAACAGATTGACCCTTTTTTGACGAAATGGAGAAAAAGACATTTTTAAATCAAGAACTCAGGAAAGCCAGAAACTCCATCGGAGGCTCCATTCGATTTTCTTGATTTCCTGAGTTCCTGATTTAAAAGCCGTTTTATTGAATTTCGTAAATTCCGTTAATTTCGTCAAAAATCTTCCCCCTCTCTTGGCGTCTCAGCTTTTCGTGCTATGATTATCTCTCTAGATCAAATTTTCGTCCCATGAATAAACCCACTCCCGTCACCATTCTCACCGGCTTTCTCGGCAGCGGCAAAACCACCCTGCTCAACCGTCTCCTCACCGAAAATCACGGCAAGAAAATCGCCGTCATCGAAAACGAGTACGGCGAAATCGGCATCGATCACGATCTCGTGATCAATTCGGACGAAGAACTCTTTGAGATGAACAACGGCTGCATCTGCTGCTCCGTCCGTGGCGACTTGCTCCGCATTCTTGGCAAACTCCTGCGCCGCAAAACCCCTCTCGACGCCGTGCTCATCGAGACCACCGGCCTCGCCGATCCCGGTCCCGTGATCCAGACTTTCTACGCCGACGAGGAACTGCAAACCCGCTTTTCCATCGATGCGATCGTGACCATGGTCGACACCAAGCACGTCCTCCAGCACTTGGAAAAAGACGTGGAATGCCGCAAGCAAATCGGCTTCGCGGATATTGTGCTGCTCAACAAAACCGATCTCGTTTCGCCCGCCGAACTCGACGATCTCGAACAACGCCTCAAAGGCATCAACGGCTTCGCCCGCTACTACCGCACGAAGGACGCCGAGATTGAACCCGAAAAGATTTTCGGTGCGGGCGCGTTCGACTTGAACAAGAAATTCGAATTCGATCCCAAGGTGCTGGACGAAACCGCCCATACCCACAACGATTCCGTCAGCTCCGTCGGCTTCACGCTCGACCGTCCGCTCGACATCAATAAAATCGACCACTGGATGGGCAAACTTCTCCGTGAAAAAGGCGGCGACATCTTCCGCATGAAAGGCATCCTCAATATCGAGGGTCAACCGCGCAAGTTCGTCTTTCAGGGCGTCCACATGCTCTTCGACGGTCGCCCGCAAGCCCCGTGGGGTGAATCGGAAAAACGCCAAAGCCGGATCGTTTTCATCGGCCAGAACCTCGACCGCGCCGCCCTGCAAAAAGGCTTCGAGAGCTGCCTCTTCACGAGCTGATCCGAACCTCGGGCTAGAGCATTTTAAAGTATCATGCACAGAATACCGAAAGCTGATGCCTTGCGGTTTTCTGTAGGGCGGCTCGGTGAGCCGCCGCGGCGCTTCACCGAAGCGCCCTACAGCAGAATGTGCAGCATACTTTAAAATGCTCTAATGGCCTTCCGCCCTTCGAGAGGAAGGCAGCGTCCCGATTCTACTTGCTCAGGTCGAATTCCTTCTCGACCGTGCTCTGATAATCGTTCGCCCGTTCGAGTCGCGCCATCAGGCTATAGAAACACGGCACCACCACGAGCGTGAAGACCGTGGAAATCAACACACCACCGAGGATGGTCATCGCCATCGGAATACGGCTTTCCGCACCGGGACCCAGCGCGAGCGCCGGCGGAATCGCCGCGGCAATCGTCGCAGCCGAAGTCATCAGGATCGGGCGCAACCGCACCTGACCCGCCATCAGCAACGCCTCGCGCACGGCCAGCTTTTCCTCGTACCGCTGCTTGTTCGTAAACTCCACCAGCAGAATTGCGTTCTTCTTCACGATACCCATGAGAAGAATAATACCGATGAGGCTGTAAAGATTCAGCGACTGGTCGGTGATCAACAAGGCGATGAACGCACCACTGATACTGAACGGCAGCGAGAGCAGCACCGTCACCGGATGGATAAAGCTGTTGAACTGCGAGGCCAGCACCATGTACGCCACCACCACGCCCATCGCGAGAACAACGAGAAATCCCGTATTGGATTCCTTATAGGTGGCCGAGGCACCGCTATAGAAAAACCGGTAACCGGGTGGCAATTCCTGCTTGCAAATCTTCGCCACTTCGTCGAGCACCTGCCCTTGGGATTTGCCACGGGCAATATTCGAAGTGATCGTCACCGAACGCTCGCGGTTGCGGCGCGTGATGGTCTGCACGGTGGAGAGCACCTCGATGCGGGTGATGTCCTTCATGTTCACCAACTCGCCATAGAGATTGCGCACCTGAAGACGCTCGATGTCTTCCGGCTTCAAACGCTCGTTCGGCTCCAGCCGCAAGCGGACATAATAACGACGGCCATCATTCGAGAACTCGTTCTGACGCACGCCACCGATGGCCGCATTGATCGTCTTGCCAATGTCGTCCATGCTCACACCGCGAAGCGCCGCCGCCTTGCGATCGGGATAAACCCGCACTTCCGGCATGCCGACGCGGTAGTCGCTATCCAGATCCTGCACCAGCCGGGTGGCATTCAGCTTGTCCTGAATGACCTTGGATTTCTCAGCCAGCACTTTCCAGTCCGGTCCGCGGATATTAAATTCGATCGGCTGACCGCGCTGCGCGGTGAATCCACGCAAAGACAAGTCCTGCATGATCGGAGTCATCTCGGGAATCGCCGCCTTCAAATCGTGCCGTACCTCCGCCATGATTTCCAACTGCTTTTGTTTGCGCTCGTTCATGGGCTTGAGCGTGACAAAGATGATACCGGAGTCGACCGAACCTCCGCCAAAACCAGCCGCCGCAAAATAGCGCAAGACATCCGGCCGCGCCTTGATGATCGCTTCCGCCTTCAACATTTGCTCGCTCGTATAAGTCAAAGAGGAACCAATGGGCAGCCGGAATCGAATCAGAAAGATACTCTGGTCCTGCGGCGGGATCAGCTCCTTGCGGAGCAAACTGATCAGAGAGAAGGAAAGAAGGCAGACGCCAACCGATCCAATCAAAACCTTCCAACGATGGTTCAAGCAGAAGGCGAGAATCGCACGATACACGTTCGATAACCGCTCAAACTGATCATCACTCCACTTGGAGAATCGGCCCCGCCGTTCGCCCGCCTCCAGAAACGCGGCGCAACGCATCGGGGTCAGGGTAATGGCCTCCAGCAAGGAGAGCGCCACCGCCGCGCAGAGGGTGACACCGAATTGGAAAAGGAATTTTCCGATGATGCCTTCCATGAAGGCCACCGGCAGGAAGATGGCGATCACCGCCACCGAGGCCGCTATCGCCGCAAAGGTAATTTCGCGGGCACCGTCACGCGCCGCCGCCACGCGATTCTTGCCCAACTCGGCGTGACGCACGATGTTCTCGAGCACCATGATCGCGTCGTCCACCACGATACCGACCGCCAGCGAGAGCGCCAGCAGGGTAAACATGTTGAGCGTGAACCCCATGAAATACATCACCATGAAACTGCCGATGACCGAGGTCGGAATCGACAGGAGCACGTTGAATGTGGAACTCCAAGAACTCAGGAAGAGCCAGCACACCACGCCGGTGACGAGACACGACAAGACCAGCGTGAATTCCGTCTCATGCACCGATTCCTTGATGAAGGTGGTGGAATCGAAATTGATCTGCATGCGGATGTCGGATGGCAAAGTCTTGTTGATCTCATCCATCTTGGCGATGAGCCGTTGCGCCACTTCCACGGCGTTCGTGCCGCGCTGTTTCTTGAAGCCCATGCCGATACCGCGCTCACCCGAGATGCGGGCGAGGCTGCGCATGTCGTCGAGACCATCCTCCACGCGGGCGACGTCACCGATGCGGATATCCACATCGTAAATCGGCTGGCTGCCGCGCTGAGTGATGAGAATCTTGGAAACGTCTTCTGCCGTCAGACCCTCGCCCATGGTGCGGACGTTGAATTCCTTTTTATCGTTCTCGATGATGCCCGCGGAAATTTCGATATGCTCGCGCTCGATCGCCTTTTGCAAATCGAGAATGCTCAACTCGTACTTCTTGAGCTTCTCGTCATCGGCCCAGACGCGCAAGTTGCGTTCGCTAAATCCGCTGAAAACCACTTCGCCCACGCCGGGCACGATCTGAAATTGATCCCGCAGAAACAAGTCCGCATAGACAATGACGTCGTGAATCGAGCGGGTGCTTTTGACACCGATCCAGAGAATAGGCTGATCTTCCGGGTTGGTCTTAGTAATCGTGGGTGGGTCCACCGACTCCGGAAATTTGAGTCGACTGATATTGGCCTGTACTTCCTGCAAGGCGACGTCAACGTTACGGTTGATGTCGAACTCCAACGTGATCGTCGCGCTCCCCTGCTTGATGCTGGAGGAGACGTCCTTGATTCCCTCAATGGAAATCACCGCCTGCTCGATGCGATCCACGATGGTCGCTTCGACCACTTCGGGCGCGGCACCGGGATAGCTGGCGCTAATCGTCAGCACGGGAAAATCCACGTCGGGCATGAAGCTCACGCCCAATTTCGCCAGAGCCAGTGCGCCAAAGATGATCATGCCGAACATGAGCATCCAGGCGAAAACGGGGCGGCGAATGGAAAGATCGGAAAGCGTCATGGCTGGCCTGCCTTTGCGCTTACCGGCTGCGGTGTAATCCCCGGAGAGAGCTTGCCGGCAGCGACGTGCAACCGCACGAGATTGATGCGCGCGTCGGCGTCTGCTCCCACGCTATCGCGCCGGGCGGTGTGAAGCCGCTGCAAGGCATCGAGCACATCCAGATTGGTCACGCGGCCGAGTTGGTAATCCGACATCTGTGCCGCGTAATTCTCCGCCGCGAACTCCTCGGTTTCCTTCAGGCGCGCGAACTCCGAGATGGAGGTATTGAAGTTCAGATAAGCCGTGCGCACCTCGCGGTCCGTCGTGCGGCGAAGTTGCTCCAGGTTCAACTCGCTGGACCGCACCACCGCTTTTTGCTGACTGATGCGCGGCTCGATGGTCCCATCGAAGAGCGGCAGATCACAAACGATGAACATATTCCAGTCGCCCGGCGCTTTCGGGTCCTGCACGGTGAAGTAATTCCCTTCAAATGAAAATTGCGGCGACCGCGCGGCTCGCGCGACAGATAGCCGCTTCGTCTCCGCCCGCATATTCGCCAGTTGCGCGAGAATGTCCGCCCGCACTCCCGCCTCGGTCAAATAATTCTCCAACACGGCCGAAGTCGGTAACGGCCCTTCCGGTGCCAGTGTGATCTGGGACGAAGGCCAGCCGATCAGAAACGCCATCATCTCTTTCGTCGCGGCGAGCAACCCTTTGACCTGCTCCACCGCCACCTTGGTTTGCGCGAGAGTGGTCTGCGCCAGTAATAATTCGCTGCGTTTGGAACGGCCAATCTTGATCCGGCGATCCAGTTCCGTGATGCGTTCCTCCAATGCCTTCTGCAGTTGCGCCAAGACTTCCAGATCGGACTGATAGCCGAGGATCTGGTAGTAAACTGTGGCCGTGTCGAGATAGAGCGTCTGAAAGGTCCGCTCGCGATCATAGCGCCGTGTCTCGATGTCTGCCTTGTTCGCGCTGGCGGCGTAGATGTCGCCGAAGCCGCGAAAGATCGGTTGCTTCACATTGACCGCGCTATAGAAAGCGTTGTCCCGTCCGCTCGCCGGACCGCTCGGTGTGCCGCCCCCGTTCTGCAGCCCTTGACTGGAAAGGAGATGAATATTCGGCAGGATGGAGCCCACCGACTGCCAGTAAAGCGCCTGCGCCTGCTTGACGTCCTGCTCGCGCAATCCCAGCGTCTCGCTACGGATCACCGCCAGTTGATAGCAATCCTTCACCGTCAAGGGTCCCGTTGGGCGCGCCACCTTCGCGGGATCAATCGGCGGAGTGAACACACTGGCGGGCGGACGTCGGGTTTCGACGGCTGGCTTGGTCTCTGTGGACGCTGCCACCACTGGAAGAATCAGACTCGCACTGCCCAGCAATAAACCCAGCCCCACAACAGAACCATCGCGGATCAGCCGATTGAAAATAATCGGAATGAATATCAGGGTGCGAAACGACTTCATGACCGACTCCGTTTTACTAGGCTCCAACCTGGGCCGAGGAGGCAGTCGCGGGATGACCGGCGGATTTATTGCTGGCGCCCTGCAGAAAGATTTTCACCATGTTATCCGCCCAGTTCGGCTGCCACCGCTCGGGATTGAGCGAGAGCGTGCTGGCGGCAACTATGAAATGACCGTAAATCGCTGAGGTCAGTTGAGAGCTGTCGAAAGTCGGGTCCAACTCCCCATTCTCTTGCCCCTGCTTGATGAGGTTATGGACGAAATCAAAGGTACCCTGAATCTTGTGGCAACCGCGCACCTCGGTGGGAACTTCTTCTGGAGCCGCAAAAATATTCGCATAGGCAATCTGCATGCCCTCGTGATGCGTGCGGCTGTACTCCATGAGCGTGACGATGATCGCCGTCAATTTCCCCTGAATCGTCTCCTCAGTGCCAGCCGCTTCTTTCACCAAGTCCAAGCGCAGGTCAAAGATCTGTTCCACCAGCTTCAAATAAATCCCCGCCTTGCTTTCAAAATAATAATAAAGCGTCGGCTTCGTCACCCCGGCCAATTCCACAATATCCTGCACACCCGTGCCGCGATAACCTCGCTTGGCAAAAAGAGTCTGCGCCGCTTGCATCAGGCGCTCCTTGGGATGGATGGCAGATTGAGTCACGATAATGAGCAATAGCAACTCACCGCCAGCCGTCAAAGGGTTTCTACTTACCGGTATAGGCGCATCCGGCCTTTTTGAATTCGCTATTCCTCGAAATATAAGTATACTTAACCCATGCATAAGGCCACCTTTGCTGAAGGCTGCTTCTGGGGCGTCGAAGCCACATTCCGGCAAGTGAAGGGCGTCGCCGACGTAGCCGTTGGCTACACTGGTGGACACACCCCGAATCCGACCTATCAAGCTGTCTGCACTGATCGCACCGGCCACGCCGAAGCGGTGGAAGTGCTCTACGATCCCACCCAAGTCAGCTATGAGGAACTCCTCAACGTCTTTTGGAAAAGCCACGATCCCACCACGCTGAACAGCCAGGGCCCGGATCATGGCAGCCAATATCGCTCCGCTATTTTCACTCATACACCCGAACAAAAAGCGGCCGCAGAAGCCTCGCGCGATCGTCACACACAGCTTGGCACGTTCAAGCGCCCCATCGTGACCGAGATCGTCCCGGCTTCGACCTTCTATCGGGCGGAAGAATATCACCAACGCTATTTTGAAAAGAACGGTCTTGTCGGCTGCCACCTGCACTAAACACTTTCCCCCACTCTTGCACCATGACTATTGAGAAGATCACCAAAACGGACGCCGAATGGCGGGCCCAGCTCACACCGGAGCAGTACGAAATCACACGTCGAAAAGGAACCGAACATCCCTTTTGCGGAGTTTTCTACGACCACAAGAAACCGGGAGTTTATAGCTGCGTATGCTGTGGACTGCCTCTGTTTAGTGCCGATGCGAAATTTGATTCCGGCACCGGCTGGCCAAGCTTTTTCCAGCCCATCGACCCCAGCCACATCATTGTGGCAATGGATAACAGTCACGGCATGGAACGATCCGAGATCGTCTGCGCCCGCTGCGAGGCGCACCTCGGGCACGTCTTTCCCGACGGTCCGCCTCCCGCCGGAGAGCGGCATTGCCTGAATTCCGCTTCGCTCGTCTTCACGCCGGACGAAAAGTAATTGCGTCCGGGAATGCCGCGTTACGATCGCGGTAGCAATCACATCTTTTTCGCATTCGCGCCAGACCAGCTTTCTGCTAGGTTAAGTGCATCACTATGATCACAAATCAAAATGCGTTTCTTCTCGATATGGATGGCGTAATTTACCGCGACGACCATGTCATTCCCGGCGCGGAACGCCTGATTGAACTCTTCCAGAAAAAAGACATCCCGTTTCTGTTCCTCACGAACAACTCCATGCCAACGGCGGAAGATCTCGCCGTGAAGTTGAAGCATCTCGGTTTCAAGAATCTACATCCGCGCCACTTCTATACCTCCGCGATCAATACCGCCGAGTTCCTCAGTGAAACTCATCCCAATTGCACCGCTTACGTGCTCGGCGAGGGTGGGCTGATCTCCGCCTTGCAGGAAGCGAAGATCCCGAATGACTCCATCTCGCCGCATTATGTCGTGGTCGGCGAAGGCAGTCCCTCAATGGACAAGATCGCGAAAGCGCATGAAATGCTGGAGCGCGGCGCGCGCCTTGTCGTGACCAATCCCGATTGCTGGTGTCCCTCCGGCGGCAACAAAACCCGCCCGGGAGCCGGTGCCCTCGCGGCCTTTCTCCAGACCAGCACAGGACAACGCCCTTATTACCTCGGTAAACCCAATCCCTATATGTTCACCCGCGCGCAAAGACGCCTGACGGCCTCCTATTCCCAAACGCGCGACGTGATCATGGTGGGCGATACGATGGAAACGGATATTCGCGGCGCGGTGGAGATTGGCATCCAGGCTTACCTCGTGCTCACCGGTTCCACCGCTCTCGGCGATCTGGGAGATTACGTATACCAACCGACGCGCGTGCTCGGCAGCGTGGCGGACCTGCTGGAGGAAGTCGAAACCGGCAAGCAGTCCGACCGCCTCAGCAGCCCCGCCTTTCAGCCCCCGCCGAAGCTCGATGGCGTTATCAAAAAGAAACGCTACGCGACGGCGTGAGGCGGGAAGCCATTCCCTTCTCAGAGCCTGTTTACGATCTCAGCGCAACTTGACGGGAGCGCCCTTCCTCGCGCTCTCATAGATCGCATCGAGAATTTCCATTACAACCAAGCCTTCCTCGCCGCTGGCCATGTGCGGCTTGTCGGCCAGGATGGAGTCGATGAAATGATACATCGAACCCTTGGCCGCCGGGACGGGAGGATGCAGCTTCATGTCAAACTGACAGCCCTCGCGCTCCACGTGTAACTCTGCCTCGAAATCATATTTCTCGTTTATATTCTGCTGGGTAAGACCGCCCTTCGTGCCCATGAGAATAGTCTGCATGAACTCGTTGTGCTTTTGATTCGTGGCCCATGAAGCTTCCAGAATTAATGTCGCACCGTTCTCGAATTTGATCATACCGGTAGCGAGGTCTTCGACATCGAATCTCTTTCCACTCTTCTTCGCCAACTCGCTGGCAATCGGATCATACGCGGACCCCATCACCCATGTCGGCTTCGGGTAACCCATCAGCCACAAGGCCAGATCCAGTCGATGCACGCCCAGATCAATCAACGGACCACCACCGGAAAATTCCTTGATGCCAAACCAGCCGCCAAAGCCGGGAAGACCGCGCCGGCGATGCCAGACGGTGCGACCGAAATAAACCTCGCCGAGCACTCCCGCTTCCACCTGCTTCTTCAATGCGAAGCTCTGGTCATTGAAGCGGTAGGAAAAATTGATCATGATCCGGCGCTTGGATTTCTTCGCCTGCGCCAACATCTCCCGCGCCTCGCGGGCGTTCATGGCCATCGGCTTTTCGCAAAGCACATGAGCCCCTTCCTTGAGAGCGAGAATGGTCAGTGGCTTATGGTATTTGTTCGGGGTGCAGATGCTTACCACATCGAGTTTCTCCTTCCGGATCATATCCTCTGCCACCGTATAGCGCTGCGGTACGTTGAACTCGTCCCCGACTTTCGCCAACCGTACCGGATCGCTATCCGCTATCGCCACCACTTCCGCCTCCGGATGCGTTTGATAGCCCGTGATGTGACCGCGCCCCATACCCAGACCGACGATGCCGACTCGAAGTTTTTTCATGTTCGTAGAATCCATTATTCCGCGGGAAGAAATTCAATCGGTTTCGTGTTCGGACACACATCGGGAATGCGAACCGTCGGCTTCGCCCACCGCACTGCATTGGTGATGACCTGCTGCACTTCCTTTTGATGATAGGTCGGATAAGTCTCATGTCCGGGACGGAAGTAAAAGATGCGGCCATGACCGCGTGTCCAGGTCGCGCCACTGCGAAATACCTCACCGCCCGTGAACCACGAAATGAAAATCAATTCGTCGGGCGTGGGAATACCGAAGGGCTCGCCATACATTTCCTCGCGCGGAATTTCGAAATAATCGCCGATACCCGCGGCAATCGGATGAGAAGGCATGACGTTCCAGAACCGCTCCTTGTCCGTTGATTCGCGCCACTTCAAGGAACAGGTGGTTCCCAACATGCGCTTGAAGATTTTCGAGTAATGACCCGAGTGCAAAACGATCAGGCCCATGCCCTCCAGGACGCGCTTCTGCACACGCTCAACGATCTCATCCTTGACCTCACCGTGCGCCATGTGCCCCCACCAGGTCAGCACATCGGTCTTATCCAGAACCTCCTGAGTCAGACCATGCTCCGGCTCATCCAGAGTGGCGGTGCGAACTGCCAGATCCGACTGTTTTCCGAGGAATTCGGCAATGGTCGCATGCATGCCGTCCGGATAGATTCTCCGGACTTTTTCATTGGTTTTTTCGTGGCGAAACTCGTTCCAAACGGTGACTTGAATGGGATTGCTCATGGATTTATCAGTGATTGATAATCTCTACTGTATGAATAATTCCCTTGCTAGCAATCGGGATTCCTTGGACAATAAATCAGAAAGATAGGACTTTTCCGTGGTATCCCTCTCCTCACCCGATCAGGTCAGAAACGAACCCTCGTTGCGCCGTCTTATTAAAGCCGTCCTCATGGACTGGATGCGCAAAATTGATCGTGGCGACGTCCCCATTCATATCGCCAAGCTCCGCGGCACAATGCGACTGATACCCGGCAAACACTTCCATCTCTATCCCGAGCTTTTCCTGCAACTTTCAGGCGAAACGGTGTTTGAATTTCCCGAAGAAAAATTCCGCGTCGGCGGCGGTTCGCTCTGCATCGTTCCGCGCGGCATACCGCACTATGAGCGCGTGCGACCTTGGCGCGGCCCTTTCTACAACCTCGTCTTCATGTATGGCGGTCAGGACGTATCCTGCCACCTCGCCGATGAGCATCCACGCGGACGGCCTCATGGCCGAATCGCAACCAATTTGCACGCCACGATGGGTACCCCGCTGCGTTCGACCTTGGATGAAGCCTGTCACCTTTATCACCTACACAACGATGCGCGGTCTCTGGGACTGAAGGGACTTCTGCTCGCTCATTTCACTCTCCTGCTCAAATCACTCGAAGGGTGGAGCGAACCGCAAGCTCCGGAACCGTTCAAAATCTCTCAAGCGCGACTGATGATCATGCGGCAGTTGCCCAACCCGGATTTGTCCGTCGCATGGTTGGCCAAGCAATTGCAATGCAACGTCGATTACCTCTCACAGCTATTCCGCAAGACGACGGGCAGTCCCCTCCTGCCCTACATTAACAAACATCGCTTACTCCGTGCTCAGGATCTGCTAACCAACAGCTCACTGAATATCGCCGAAATCAGTCAGGCGGCCGGCTTTCGCGATCCGAGCTATTTCACCCGTTTCTTTCACCAACAAACCGGGCAAACGCCCCGCGCCTACCGAAGTAATGGCTGATTACGCCTTAAACAACCGCTGAAAATGTCTTTTCACAAATCGCCCTGATAATGCTATCCTGCTCCTTTCACACCCATGCTTAATCCCGCTGCCAAAATCATGACCGCCGAACAGGCGCGTTCCTTTCGCGATCAATTGCATGCCGCTGGCAAGAAGCTCGTCTTCACCAATGGCTGTTTCGACATCCTTCATCGGGGACATGTCACCTATTTGAATTTCGCCCGCAACCAGGGCGACGCGCTCTGCGTGGGCCTCAACAGCGACGCCTCGGTCAAACGCAACAAAGGCGAGAATCGCCCGATCAATCCCGAGGACGATCGCGCGTTTGTCATGGCGTCTCTGGAATCCGTCGACGCCGTCGTTTTGTTCGATGAAGATGAGCCCAAGGATTTGATCGCGAAGATCCTTCCGCAAGTGCTCGTCAAGGGCAAAGACTGGGCTCACTACGTCAGCGGTCGCGAAGTCGTCGAAGCTCACGGCGGTCACGTGGTTTTGGCGGAGATGGTGGAAGGCCGCTCCACCACCGGCACGATCGAACGCGTTCTGAAAGTCTACGGAGAGAAAAAATAATTCTATGAGTCAGCCAATTGTCGTGACCGGCGCTGCCGGCTTTATCGGACGCAATGTCGTCGCCGCCCTCAACCAACGCGGCCACACCGACCTTCTTCTCGTCGACTCCCTCGGCTCGGATGAAAAATGGAAAAACCTGCGCGGCCTTGAATACGAGGACATCCTCTCTCCCGCTCAATTCCTCGAACTGATCGCGGACGGGAAGAGTCTTGGCACCAAGGCGTGCATTCATCTCGGCGCGTGCAGCGCGACCACGGAAAAGAACGCCGATTATCTTCTGGAGAATAATTACCGCTACACGCGCACGCTCTGCGAATGGAGCCTCGCCCATGGCATCCGTTTCGTCTATGCCTCCAGCGCCGCCACCTATGGCGATGGTGCGCTGGGCTACAGTGACGATGATTCCTTGCTGGAAAAACTGACCCCGCTCAACATGTACGGTTATTCCAAACACATGTTCGACCTCTGGGCGCTCAAGCACAGCTTGCTCGACAAGATTGTCGGCCTGAAATATTTCAATGTTTACGGCCCCTACGAAGATCATAAGGCCGATATGCGCTCACTCGTGCACAAGGCCTATCACCAGATCAAGCAGCACGGCTACATCGAACTTTTCAAGTCCCACCGCCCGGACTTCAAGGACGGTGAACAAAAACGCGATTTCGTCTACGTTCGCGACGCGGTCAATGTGACGCTTTTCTTTGCGCTTGATACGGCCGAGAGCGGCTTGTTCAATTGCGGCGCCGGACAGGCCCGCACGTGGATTGATCTCGCCAACGCGCTCTTCGCGGCGATGGATCGCAAGCCGGATATCCGCTTCATCGAGATGCCGGAAATCTTGAAGGGCAAGTACCAGTATTTCACGCAAGCCGATGCGAACAAGCTGCAGGCGGCTGGTTACGAAGCCCCATTTGCCACCGTCGAAGAAGGCGTGCGCGATTACGTGAAGAGCTATTTGGAGCTGGTGTAAGCTGCCGTCGAGGCACGCACCACCAGCTTCGTCAGGAGCCATTCCACATCCGGAATTTTCTTGGATTGCTTGCGGATGAGGTCCAGCAACACGGCCGCGCCTCGTGCTCCCATTTTTTCGAACGGCTGGCGAATGGTCGTCAAGGGCGGATCGGCCAACTGCGCCGATTTCATATCGGAATAGCCAATGACGGAGAGATCCTGCGGCACCCGCAATCCGAGTTTACGGGCGGCGCGCAACGTCACGACAGCCACCTCGTCATTCGCACACAAAATAGCCGTCGGCAAATTCTTCGAGCGTTTCAGCAACCGCTCTGCCGAGCCTTCGGCAATATCGGGATCATAGGAACCCATCACAACCCAACTCGCTGGAACCGCGGCGCCCCGGCGTTGCATCGCTTGCAAAAAGCCGTCGCGACGCAAGGGACCGGTCATCGATTCGGGATCGCCTGTCAAATGCGCGATGTGACGGTGGCCCAGCTTCCACAAATGGCCCACGGCAAGTTCCATCCCCTGCAAATCATCGGAACGGAAATGGCCGCCCCCAATCGATTCGCTGCAATTCACGCCCACCACCGGCATTTCATACCGGGCGCACAGCTCGCGAAAGGCGCGACCCGTGGCGGCATTGACGTTCACATTGCAGCAAAAAATTCCCGCCATGCGCTGGCGTACCAAACGGCGCAACGCATCCAGCACGCCGTCGCAGGTTTCAAGATTCACGATCTTGATCAAATAGCCCTCATCCTGCCCCGTCTGCAGCAGTCCGGTCACGGAGCGGGCGATCCACTCCGAACTCAATCCAACGGTGATGCAACCAATCACGGCATTCTGCCCCGTCTTGATCGCGACCGCCATTTCATTGCGGAAATAGCCCATCTTCTCCGCGGTCGCGCGCACCTTCTCGGCTGTCTCCGGTTTGATGCCGAGTTTTTCGTGGTGATTATTGAGTACGGCCGAAACCGTGGCGCGGGAAATACCGCACCGCCGTGCGATGTCGCTCATTCTCACCATGTGTGGCTCCGGGTTTTCATATCAGGCGAAGCCGAGCATAAAGCCGGGCTCTGACAGGTGCCAGATAAATATTGCAATCTGACACGTGTCAGATCACCATAGACTAAATCCCATCCCCTCATTATTCTTTATGAAAAAACAACCCATCATCCTCATCGCCAGCGGCGACCTGCGTCTCTCTGCCAATCAAAAGTGTCAGGACGCGCAGGCGGCCATGGAAAAGCAACTCACCGCCGCCATCGAGCGCGAAGGCTACAAGGTCAAACGCGGTCATCCCTACGACTCCGCGAAAAAGCATGGCTTTATCGACAGCCAAAAGTACGGCATGGAAGTGTTTGAATCGATCCCGAAGGACGCACCGCTTATCGTTGCCGAGTCCGTTTGGCAATATAGCCACCACGTTCTGGCCGGTCTCATCACCCATCGTGGCCCGATTCTCACCGTCGCCAACTGGAGCGGCACCTGGCCGGGACTCGTCGGCATGCTCAATCTCAACGGTTCCATGACGAAAGCCGGAGTGAAATATAGCACGCTCTGGAGCGAAGATTTCACTGACAGCGCATTCCTCAAGGGACTGCGCAACTGGCTGACCAAGGGTGAAGTCACCCATCCGGAAAAGCACGTCACGCCCTACAAGAAAGCCAAGGTTCCCTCTGCAGCGGAAAAAATCGGTGTGAAGTTTGCCGAAAAATTGCAGAGCAAAAAAGCGATCATGGGTGTGTTCGACGAAGGTTGCATGGGCATGTTCAATGCCATCATCCCGGACGAACTTCTCCACCCGACGGGCGTGTTCAAGGAGCGCTTGAGCCAATCCGCTCTCTATGCAAAGACCCTTACCGTCAGCGACAAAGATGCGAAGTCCGTTTTCGATTGGCTCGTGAAGAAAGGCGTTCAATTCCAATTCGGTTCCAGCGAGGAAAACGACCTGACGAAAAATCAAGTCCTGCTCCAGTGCAAAACCTACATTGCCGCACTCCGCATCGCGGATGAATTCGGCTGCGCCGCGATCGGCATTCAGTATCAGCAAGGGCTGAAGGATCTTCTTCCCGCTTCCGATCTCGTCGAAGGCTTGCTCAACAACATGGATCGTCCTCCGGTTTATCATGAAGTCACAGGCAAGGAACTCTTCAAGGGCGAAGCGCTTCCCCACTTCAACGAAGTCGACGAATGCGCTGGCTTCGACGGTCTCGTCACCTACAAGCTTTGGCGCGAACTCGGCTTCGCCCCGGAAAATACGCTGCATGATCTCCGCTGGGCACGGCAGTACACCAGCGACAAGCTCGATGAATATATCTGGGTATTCGAGATTTCCGGTGCGGTGCCTCCAGCGCACCTCATTGGCGGGTATAAGGGCGTCACCAGCGAACGGCAACCCTCGATGTATTTCCGCCTCGGCGGCGGCACGATCAAGGGCATCAGCAAACCCGGCTGGGTTGTTTGGAGCCGCGTGTATGTGGCCGATGGAAAATTAAAATTCGACACCGGTCTCGCGGAATCGGTTAGCCTGCCCAAGGCGGAGACTCAGGACCGCTGGAATCTGACCACCTCGCAGTGGCCGATCATGCACGCCGTGCTGCAGGGCGTCACCCGCGACCAGATGATGGCGCGGCACAAGTCGAATCACATCCAGGTGGTTTACGCTCCGGATAAAGCGTCGGCCAAGAAGGGCCTCTACGCCAAGGCCGCCGCGATGAAAGCGCTCGGTCTCGAAGTCGCTTTCTGTGGCGATTTGTAAAAGCTAAAGTTTAGCTCGCGTTGCCGGGAGGGATTCACTCCCTTCCGGCATCCGTTATTCCTGCAGGAATTTTTTCCAGCGTTGCTGTCTCTCTTGCGAGAGTTTTTCTAGAGCTTTCTGCTGCTCCGGGTCCAGCACAGTCGCCAGATTCGCCTTGAGCTGCGCCAGAGTCTGCTGGTGATGCGCCACCGCGTCGGCTCGCGTCGCCTTGAATTCGTTGGCCGCGCTCGCCACCATCGGCACGATCTTCGCCCGTTGTTCCGGTCGCAGATCTAATTTACGATCCATCGCGCGCATCAAAAGCGGCTCCCAATTTTGCGGATTCGTTCGATGGGCCACCACGCGCCGGACGATCCCCGCACTGATCACGCCACCGGTCACCGCTCCGGCTAAGAAGACGCCGAGAAAGCAGAGTCCGATTTTTCCATATTTTTTAATGAATTCGTTCATAGAACCGTCTCCGTATCGACCATGTCCGCGACTTCCAGATTATCGTCACCGAAGGATTTCAATCCATTATAATTCAGCATCACGCAAATCGCCGCCACCGCGAAAGCCGAGGCGAGTGCCCGCCAACCAAATCGCTCCCAATTGATCTCCGCCTGCGCGTGTTGCCGCCACGCGGCCAGCACACGCGTGGTCAAACCATAGGGCGCTACTTCATCGCGTAAATCCGGCTCAGCGCGGCGCGCGGCGGCGGCGAGCTTGCTCCAGGGGTCCTGCGGATTTTTCATATTTTTTTCTCCTTCCGCCATTGCTCCATCAATCGACGCAGCTTACGCCGGGCGCGAAAGGCGCGCACTTTGATGAGCGTGCCGTTCATGCCCGTCAGTGCCGCCACCTCGGCAACGCTATACCCTTCCAGATCGAGCAAGGTCACCACCACGCGATCTTTCGGATTCAAATGCTCCAGAAGCTTCCCGGCCAGTTCACGCGCCGCCATGGCTTCGCCCGGAGCTTCTCCTTGCGTATCGGCGGCGCAGCATTCTTCCAGATAGCGCGACTCCTCTTCGCTGAGATCGGCCAGACGCCATTCCGGACGTCGATACTGGGCGCGAAGATGATCGAGGCAGGTGGTCAGCGCAATGCGGCTCACCCAGTGCTCAAAGGGCACTTCCTGCCGGTATTGATCGAGCCGCGTAAACATTTTGATCAAGACTTCCTGCGCTAAGTCTTCCTCCGGAACGGCTCTCGGGCGATGTCCCCGCACCACGCGCAGAACGAGCGGGTAGACGCGGTCCACCAACTCACGCGCGGCGGCTTCGTCGCCGTTTCGCACTCGCGCCAGACAGGCCACCATCTCAGCGTGGGTATCCTCCATAGCGGATTACGGTTTCTTTTGTGTATCCTTCCCATATCTCTCCAGACGCCGGGAAGGAGGAGTTGGTTACAGCAAAATTACGTCTTTCGGGCAAAGGCGAGCAGGACCCATTTGCCCTTGCGTTGCTGACAAATCAATTTGCCGCCTTGCGCCCGATAAGCGCGCACCACGCCAGCCGCTTGAGGATGCAAAATGCCGCTCAACAAGAGCGTGCCGCCGGGGGCGAGACATTTCCAAATGGAGGCAGACTGGCCGATGAGGAGATCGCTGAAGAGATTGGCCGTGACGAGACGGAAGACCGCCTTCGGATCAAACGCGCCGAGTTCGGCCCGATGCCAGCGGATGGTGCTGTCACCGAAATTCGACTTCTCATTCTCGCGGGAAATGCGGATGCAATCCGGGCAGTTATCCATCGCCACGACACGGCGGGCACCGAGGGCACGTGCGGCCAGAGCGAGAATCCCACTGCCGGTGCCGAGATCCAGCGCCGTCGTGTCGTGCACGAGCTTCTTCGACTTGCCGAGATAACGCAGCACCATGCCAGTGGTCGCATGCTCGCCCGAACCAAAAGCCATGCTGGCGGGAATCAAAAGAATGCGTGCCGCCGGAACCTTTTTACGGAGCGATTGAGCGGTCTTCGGATCGCCCACGACATAGAGGGCGCGATTCGCCCGGATCGGACGACTCGGCGCGGGCGGAAGCAGCTCTTTTTTCGCCACGGCACGAACACGTCCTCCGTACTCTTTGAGCAGCCGATCCGCCTCGCGGCGATGGGAACCATAGACTTCAAGGCGGGCGCGAATCGAACCGGGACGCGCCAGCACCATGACCCGTTGCGGCCCGACCCATTCGAGTTGTTCCAGCCACTGTTCCGCTTGCGCCTCGGCGATCTGGCGACGCCATACCCACAACGACCGGTTCACGTTCTTCACTTTTCCGTGCCGGTACCGCTACGCAAAACGGTCTGCACGGAGACAAACGCCCCCGGCTGCAGAATGACCTGCGTGGTCTGGTATTCGTATAAATGGATCGTCACGTAGGACCAATATTCCTGTCCGTCCTTCGCAATCGCACTGACCCACAGGTTGTATTCGCCGGGGGGGAACTGCGGATCGCGATTGATTTCGCGCCAGGAGAAACGATTGGTTTCCGGATCAAAATTGAGCTTCAGCAACAAGCTGCCCTCCGGCGCATCCAATACCTGCTTGTAGAACGGCGACTCCAGGCTGGCTTGCTCCGCCATGAGTTTGTCCAAGGCTTCCTGCCCCTGTTTCAGCTCCTGCCGGATCGGTAGAATTTCCTGATCCGTCTCCGCAATGCGCTGGTTCAAGTCGGTCACGCGCTGATTAATTTCCCCGATGCGTCCTTGCGGAGAGGTCTGAATGTCCTCCACCTGCTTCTTCAACGCCGCCGTGCTTTGCTGATAAGTCTCAACGTATTTCTTCCAGCCGGTGAGTTCTTTTTCCGCCCACTCGCGTTGCGTACCCGTGTTGATTTCCTTGGGTGCGTCGTAAAGGGCCAGACGGAAGGCATTCACCCAGACTTCCGGGTCGCGGTAGTCCGTGTTGTCGACGTACTTGATTTTGAGCTGGGTCGCGCGCTCGACAATCTTCTTGTGGAACTCTTCCTTCTTTTGCGCGAACTCGGCATCGAGCGCCACACCGGGACCGGACCAGATTTTATTCCCTGCGTCCGTGGCATCCTTCATGACACCGAGGATTTCCTTGTCCGCTTTTTCCACTTCCTCACGCAGCAACCGCAACCGTTCCTCGCGACCGGCCACATCCGATTTGCTGCGGGAAACGACTGCATCAAGCTGTTCGATATCCGACCGGAGCGGTGCGCGGGCCATGGCCAATTCCTCGGCGAGATTGAGCACGTCCTGACGGAAATCGCGCACGAGGCAAACGCGCTTCACCTGAAAACCAGCGGGCAAATTCACGAACCCTTCCAACCGCGTTTCGCGCAAGCTGTAGTAAGAATAATAGCCGATCCCGACTATGGCCGCGAGGACGATCAGGCGCAGCGTCACCGCAATGATGATCTTGAGCCACGCGGGACGTACCCGCTGCACTTCCTTCTTCGGTACCTGCACGGGCACTCCTGCGGCGGGAGCTGCGGGGATGGCCGGAGCCGTACCGCTCGTAGTGGTAGCGGCGGGAGTGGCCGGGAGTTCGCGCGGGTGCGGCAACTTTTCCGCATGCGAGCGATTCGATCCGCCCTTGTGCAGAGGATCGAGCGTGACCTTCTGAATCGTTTGCGGTGCGGCAGCGGGAGCGCTGGAGGGCAGCGCCGGGGCGGGCAATTTCTCGCCCGGCTTGGTGTCCGAGCCCGGAGCCGGAGCGCCCTTGCCGCGCTTGCGGGAAAGGAGTTCGCCGGGCTTCTTGCTGAGCATCGAAAATTTCGGGAAAGAGAGTCCCTTCGGCTTGGGGCGATCCTGCCCCTCCACGGGTTTACCGGTGAGCGATTCCGATTTGCTCTCGGGAGTCGACACCGCCGGAGCAGGCGGTGCGGCGGGAATGGGAGGAAGCGGCGCTGGCGTCGGAGGAGGAGTCACCGGAGCGGGAGGCGTCATCGGGAGTTCGGCCTGCGTGGGTAATTTGGGCAGCGAGATGGGCGGAGGAGTGATCCGCGGCGGCACGGGTGAAGCGGGAGACTGGGCTCCGGTGGCTCCCGGGAGCGGAGGAGGCGTGACCGGCTTGGGGGGATTCGGATGGCCGGAGGCGTCAGGCATAGTGAGGCACCTCGGGGTAGGAACCGACAATGAGCCAGCGTCGAATCATCTGAACCGGCTCCAGTTTCCGGGCGAGATCATCCGCCGTCCAGTGGCCCTTGAGTTCGACCAACCATCGGCTTTTGGAGTTGCCCTTGCCCCATTTAATCTGTTCCACATGCAGCAGGGAACGTCTTAGCACAGAAAAGGCCGCTTGCCATTCTTTTACACTGCCGAATGCGGCGGTGCACTCGAGCGCCACGACCGTCTTGCTGTAATCGGTCGGCGGCACGGGGGAATGGCTGAGGAGAAAATAGACGTCGCGAGCACCGTTTCCATTGCGACCCGCACGCGCAGGCAACGTGATATCGCCACAGACGGCGAATTTCTTCGCGAGGGCGGGCTTCTCCCAGACGAGCGCGATGAGCGTGGGGCGATCCACCACACCGACATCGAGCTTGCGGCGGGAGAGGCCGTTGATCACCTGCGTGAGCGAGGAGAGCGATTGGTAATTGTCGCTGCTGCCGAAACGGCGGCGGGTGGCGACCCAGGCGTTGGAGAGTTCGCGACCGACGCAGGCCACTTGCAACGGACGCTGGCAGGCGCGGGAGGTGGAAAGAATTTCGCGATAGATGGAGCGCAACGCCCCGTGGGGCATCGGGCCGGCGTTCTTGCCTTCCAACGTGCGCAGCAGGTGTTCCTCGCGATCGGGAGCATAGACATGGCTCCCCGAGGCAAGTTTCCACTGGCCAATGGCGGCGGACAGCTTAGCTCTCTGGTTGAGGAGCGTCAGCAGCCGGCTGTCCAACTGGTCGATCTTCTTGCGCAGGTTCTGGATTTTCATTGAAGAGAGGGGGTTGTTCGGCGGTCGGGGTTTCCGGCGGATTGGCGCGGCGCAGCTCGATGGTGCGCAACTCGTCGGCATTGGGCAACTCGTTCAAATTCTTCAGGCCGAATTCCTCGAGGAAGATCGGCGTGGTTTCGTACAGCAGCGGGCGGCCCGGCTGTTCCGAGCGACCGGCAATGCGGATCAATTTCCGCTCGAGCAGCGTGGCGACGACGCCGTCCACGGCCACACCGCGCACGGCTTCGATATCCGCGCGGGAAATGGGCTGGCGATAGGCGATGATGGCGAGCGTCTCAACCGCGGGCTGGCTCATGCGCGAGACCTTGGGTCCGTCGAAGAGTTGTTCCACCCAGACCGCGTATTGCGGGCGGGTGCGAATCTGAAAACCTTCGGCGATTTCCTGCACCATCAAGCCGCTGCCGCGCGTGACGTAATCGGTATCGAGATCGGTCAGCGCCTGCCGGATTTCCTCCTCCTTGAGCGAGTGAAATGGCTCCGTCTCAGGAGTCGGCGCACATCCGGCCGCATCCTTGAGCATCGTCTGGATTCGTTTGACGAGAAGAGGTTTTTCCGCCGCAAAAAGCAGCGCCTCAATGACCAACTTTAACTCCATAAGCGAGAAGTATTAGCGGTTGCGGTTAAAAAGAGCAAGGCTGCGCGTCGCATGGGCCGGGCTACGGATGGGACGCGTCCTTGGCGGGCGGTTCCTCCCCGGAACCTTCGGGTTCTTCGGGAAGCTCTTCGGTGGGTTCATCCGGCGTCGGTTCGGTGGCCGATTCGTCGTCCGGTACAGTGTCTTCGGAAACCATTTCCTCGATCGGCTCTTCCGGGGTCTCGTCGGGAATTTCTTCCTCGACCGGAACGAGAATGGTTTCGGGGGTCTCAGCGGTTTCTTCGGTCGCGTCTTCCGCAGCCGTTTCGGTCGTTTCGTCCGCAGGCGATTCCGGAGTTTCCGATTCGATCGCGGCGGTTTCTTCAGTGAGTTCTGCCCCAGGCTCGGGCGCGTCGGTGACGTCCGTCACGTCAGCCGCTTCGCTAGGCTCGGCCGTTTCTTCGGGCTCTTCGAAAATCTCGTCCTCTTCGCCGACTTCGTGCGATTCCGCGAGCGGACCGGGTTGGCGTTCGGGTTCGCTGGTGGAGGCGGGTGCGGATTCGTAGACGGCGCTGATGTTTTCCGCGCCGGGCACGATTTTTTGGAAGAGCGGAGTGGAGTCGAGAGCATGGGCGATTTCGATTTCCGCAAAGGGATCGGCCTGCGTGACGCGGAGAAATTTCAAGCGAATCAATTCGAGCAGCGCGAGGAAGGTCACGACGATTTCCGTGCGGCTGGCCACGTCGATGAAGAGGTCCTCGAAGAAGATGCGTTCGCGAGTCGCCATCATCTGCTGGATGGTGTTGATCTTGTCGCCAACGGTGAAACGTTCCTCGAAGATTTCCTTGAGGTCCTCGCTCTGGTTGACGCGGGCGAGCACTTTCTGGAAGGCATTGATGAGATCGAAAATGCCGAGGTCGCCCACGATCGTTTCGCCCGCCGCGCGTTCGGGTACGCTGACTTCCGCGCCGCGCTGATAGGTCTTTTCCTGCTCGAGTTGCTTCATGTGCAACTGCCAGGCGGCGTCCTTGAATTTCTTGTACTCGACGAGCTGGCGGATGAGGTCCCAGCGGGGATCGTCCTCTTCGGCGTCTTCTTCGGGCGGCTGGAGATCCTTCGGCAAAAGGGTGCGGCTCTTGATGTAGACCAGGGTGGCGGCGACGACGAGGAATTCACCGGCGACCTCGAGGTCGAGCATCTTCATGAACTGCAGGTAGTCGAGATATTGACGGGTGATCCGCTCAATGGGGATGTCGTAAATATCGAGCTCGTCCTTCTTGATGAGATAGAGGAGCAGATCGAGCGGACCTTCGAACACGGGAAGCCGGATGCGGAGTTCGCTGGAACCGGCATTCTCCATCGGGGCCATTGATGACTGCTCGAGAGTAGACGCCTCCGTCGCGGCCGGGCTTTCCGGCGCGGGAAGGTCGGGCTGGTGCGTCGGCTCGGGCAGCGATTCGGGTTGGTCCGCAGGAAGGTCAGTCATGATGATGGGGAAAATTTCTAGGCAGGACGAAAGGCCTGTCTCAGGTAAGGCCGACCGCGTGGCGGGCCGCATCGAGGGTTTTCTGCGCGATGGCGCGGGCGCGCTTGGTGCCGTCCTGCATGATGTCGCGGACGTCGTCGGGCCGCGATTTCAGATCGAAGTAGCGTTCGCGAATCGGGGCGAAGCAGGTCTTGAGTTTTTCGAGGAGCTGCTTTTTGTAGTCGCCATAGCCGCGGCCGCCGCGTTGCAGGTCGGCCTTGAACTCGGCGAGTTCCTCGGGCGTGGCGACGAGCTTGTAGAGTTCGACAAGGGTGGAGCCTTCGACGGGTTTGGGCGCTTCGACGGGGGTGGAGTCGGTCTTGATGCTCATGACGCGCTTCTGGAAGAGCTTTTCGTCGCCGAACATTTGCAGGGTGTTGTCGTAGGACTTGGACATCTTGCGGCCGTCGATGCCGATGATGGTGGCGACGTCTTCGGAGATGCGGGGCTCGGGGAGAGTGAAGACGGTGCCGAATTTTTCGTTGAACTTCATGGCGAGGTCGCGGGTGACTTCGACGTGCTGTTTCTGGTCCTTGCCGACGGGAACGACATCAGCCTGGTAGAGGAGGATGTCGGCGGCCATGAGAACGGGATAGGCGAAGAGGCCGTGGCTGGCGGCAAAGCCATTGGAGACGGCATCCTTGTAGGCGTGGCAACGCTCGAGCAGGCCCATGGGCGTGAGCGTGGAGAGGAGCCATGCGAGTTCGTTGACTTCGGGGATGGCGCTCTGGCGGAAGAAGATCGATTTCTTCGGGTCGAGTCCGCAAGCGAGCCAGCCGAGTTCGACCTCCTCGATGTAGCTGCGGAATTCGTCCGCGTTTTGCACCGTGGTGAGGGCGTGATAATCCGCAATAAAGTAGATGCCTTCGCCCTGGTTCTGAAGATCGAGCGCGGGTTTGATCGCGCCAAAATAGTTCCCGATCTGCAGGTGGCCGGAAGGCTTGACTCCCGTAAAAATACGCATCCGCTCACTTTGCACGCATCCCCCGTAAAAGGCAAACCCCTAGCCGGAAGATTTCTGCGGGTCGCCGCAACCGGCCCGCCCCGGTCGGCCGGAAAAAAATCGCGCGCGACTCCGAACCGCTCCCAACGTCTCCATTTTCCCATCCCCCTAAGCGTGCGGCTCGTAAGGATAACCCCGTCAATAGGTACGCTGTCATGCCGGTATTGAAGCATGACCCGGCCAAAGACGTTAGGCTTAGGTTTGCTGCGTGAGCTAGGTGTACGATATTTTTGCGGGGCAGATACAATTTTCTCGCAAAGCTCGCCAAGACGCAGAGAGGAAGCAAAAGCGGAAGCCGATATCTTGGTGGTTTTCTGTAGGGCAGGCGGTGTCCCGGCCCTACGACTGCAGGTGCACCCTACATAAAAGAAAGCTTTTAGCCTTATCAACAGAACACCCCCGGCAGATCACTCGGCGCGGGGGTGTTCGGGGAATCGTTTGGTCGAGACGATTAGGTCGGTGTCGTCCGGTTTATGGCCTGATTCGGGTTAAAGGGAAGGGTGTCATTCCAGTTGCCGGGGTTGCCGGGAATGCCAGGGTCTCCCGTGCCACCCGCACCGGGTCCGCCCTGCGCGCCTTCGAGATTGGGCGTGGTGGGAACGATGCCTTCATCAATGAGCTTTTGAACTTGGGGCGGGATATCGCCCTTGAAGCCTTCTTTCTTGAGCGCTTCATTGAGCAGCTCGGCTACCTTATCAGCAATCTGAGGAGCTTGAGCGAGGTACGTTTTTTCCGCATCCGTGAGCGTGGCGGGGTCCTTGGCTTCCAAGGCATTGACCTTGTCGTTGAAGGCATTCACAACCACCAAAATGGAGGCGAGGATGGCTTGATTACCCTGCGCCGTGCTGCCGGGCTGATTGGTCACAATACCGGGCGAACCGGAGCCGGTGGGAGTGGAGTTGCCGATGAAATTGCCGTTGGAATCCGTGACTCCGGTCTGGCCGGCAAGCGTGGCGACAAAGAGTTGATTGCCCTGCGCTTTGACGACAAAGGCGGTGCCTTTGGCGGCGGCGACGCCGGAGGGGGTCTTGACCTTGAAGTCCTGCGTTTCACCGGGCTTGCGGCCCACGTTGGCGAAGACGACGCCGTTCTTCAGGTCGATGAGGGTCTCGCGCTTGTTGTTGGCGACAGTCTGATTGATGCTGCCTTCCGTCTGCGGCATGAGGCGGGCGGAATTCACACCACCAAGATAGGCGGCGGCACTGCCGTCGTTGCCGGTCTTGACCGTGGCGCCGGAGGGAATCGTCATGCCGCTGGTGGCGGGCACTTCCGTCGTGGTATTGGGCATGGTGACGGTGACGTTACCCTTGACTTCGAGAAGCTTGATTTCATCCGTGGCAATGGAGGGAAGATCCTTGGCATTGGGAGGCGTGACGGGTTCAGACCAGTAGGTCTTTTTCGGGTTCAGTTGGGGAACCACGGGAGGGGCGGCGGGAAGCGGAGCGGTCTCGGCAACCGTCGTACTGGTGGTCGTGGTGGTCGCCACCGGAGTGACAATTTCCTTCGGAGATTCCGCAGCGGGCGCGGGCGCCGGCACGGGAGCGGTCTGGACGACGACTTCTTCCTTGCGCGGCGGAGCGGTCACGGCCGGAGCCACCTTGACCGGTGCGGGAGTATTGGAGATCGCGACCGGGCTCGTGGTGCGAGCGCCGTTGACCTTGACCACGCCGATGTAACCGGGGTCGACGGTGACGGTCTTCAAATCCTTGCCATAGGTCAGCGTGACGACGCCACCCTTTTCGGAGTCAACTTGATTGGCGAGGGTGGTGAAATGTAAAGGAGTCGGGCTGGAGGCCGTGGGGGCCAGAATCACGGTCCAGAGATCGTTGATGTCGCGGCCGTAGCTGACTTGGAACGTGGAGGCACCCACTTTAACCGGTTGCGCAATCGCGGGAGGATTAAATTCAGCAACCTTGTCGCCGCTCGGCGAAAAAATCACCAATTGATCCTTACTGCCGATGGTGACCGAAAAACGGTCCTCGGCATAAGTTGAATTAACATTCAGAATTGCGACCGAGGCGATCACCGTAAAAGCGATTTTTGATAGCCAATATTTCATATAGTTTATTGGTTGCTGACCGACGTTACATTATCAAACGTGGGGGCTTAGGCAAGGAAAACCCCGTCTTATTGATCGGTTATTTATTAAGCAACTTAAATAATATTTCATATTTGAGTTCGGTATACGTAAGACGATGGTGTGTTTACAATTTGCGCACTCGTTGCAAAAAAATGATGGTGGGGAGGCGTTCCATGTACTCGCGCTCCTGTTTGGTCATGTTTTCGCCCTGTTGATGCCGCTCTCGCAAGGCGCTGACTTTGCGATTGATCTGTCGAATCAGGGTCAACGTGGCCTCGAGGAACCGGGAGTTGTTGGTCATGGTGGCGAGATGCCCCTTGATCTCGGGGTTGTGTAACATTTGGAAACCGGTCTGGTTGTTGGTTGTGAGGGTGGCGATGTCTTCGCCCTTGGCGTTGACGACTCGGACCACTCCCCGCGCGACGCCAATATCGAAGCGTTCCTTTTCCTGAATGACGAGGAAGTCGCCCGCCGAGGCGACGGCGCTGGCCTGGGGAGTGCTGAGTTGAAAATATTGCTCCACTTGCGGTTCGTAGCCGATCTTGCTGAAGGCCTTGCCTTCCTCGAGCTTCACGCGGGTGATGCGCCGTTGCATGGACTTCGTGCTGCCGGGGAGTCGGAAGGGACCGACGACTTGATAGGTCAGGGAGAGGCGGGTGGCGGGGCCCATGCGCACGGAATTGATGCCGCCTATGAAGATGGCCACGGTGGCGTCGGGTCCGGTGATGACGGTGGCACCACTGGGAAGAAGCTGCCCTTCGGTGGCGGTGACGGGTTCCTTGCCGGATTCGACCACGGAGACCTGCCCCTGGATTTCGACGAGGATCATTTCGTCGGAGGCCACCTTGGGAAAGGTGCCGTCGGGGGCGGTAATCGGTTCGACCCATTCGTGGACAACCTTGACCCACGCTTCGGAACCGGAGAGGGCTGCGGTGTTTTTGATGAGGAACTCGTCGCCTTCGCGGAAGTAATCGAGCGGGGCGACAATGGGAGTCTCGGAGTCATTCTTCTGCGCGTCTCCCTCGAGGACGGGAGGCATTCCGGCGATGAGCCCAAAGCGGGTCGTGTTGGACGGCTCGGCGGCAAGGCCGTTCGACAGGCCAAGCCAGAGACTCGCCAGTAATAGAAAAACGCAAAGACAGGGACGACACGAAAACACAGTACGGGGTATCTTCCCGAGTTCCGGGCAAGAGGCAAAAGAAAAGTGCGAGATGAAGGAATCTCAAATTTGAGATTTCATATGGGAAACGGCCCGGAGTTCCCCGGCTTGCCATGATCCGCGACATCGGCTAGGACTGGCGCACCGCGCGCATGAAAAAATCCTCCTTCGCCTTTGCCGCCGTGCTGGCCGCCGCCCTGACGTTGATCATCTGGTTATTGGGGATGTGGGCTCCCCTTTACTACGGATCGGAGAACCTGACACTCAAGTGGCGTTTCGAGTTGCGCAATCTGCTTGAACCCTCAAAGGTCAAACCCAACTCCAACATTGTCCTCGTTGCCATTGATGACAAAAGTCAGGACGATCTGAAGAGCTCATGGCCGTTTCCTCGGAGCTGGCATGCGCAGATCCTGGCGTTGCTGGCCGATGAGAAACCCGCCGTGGTATCATGGGATATTCTTTTTACTGATCCGAAAAGTGATGCCCCCGAACAAGACGCCTTACTGGTCCAAGCCGCCAAACTCATCCCACACCTGATCAGCGGCGCTTCGCGCGCCGATTCCAAACGCGCTATCCATCCTGCTCCCGATCAAGTCGGTCCCACGCATCCGCTGGAACATGTGGACGGGGATTTGCACAAGCTGCCGGCAATACCCTCAGAGCAATATCCGTCTGCCCAATTTCCTTTCGATACTTACACCTATACCACCAAGGCCGAGGACGGCACTCCAACCACGTCCACGGTGGAAGGATTGCTTCGCAATAGCTTGCTGGGCTTCGTCGATTCCGATGCGGATGTCAGCGGCGTCCGCCGTTCCGTACCGCTCGTCGTGCTGTACGAGGGCAAGCTCTTCGCTTCACTGGCTCTGCGTAGCGTTCTGGAGTTCTATGGAATCAGTGAAGAGCATGTCACCGTTTCGCTTGGCCGGGAAATTCTCCTGCAGCGGACAGGAAAACCCGACATCCGGATTCCGATAAATGAGCAGGGCGAGATGATTGTGAATTATCGTCGCGCTTTGGAAGATTTCGCCAGCGTCAACTATTACAATCTCGGCGTCTTTCTCCGTGGCAAAAATCATTTGGAAGAAGCCCGGGCTCAGAATCCCAATTTCGACAAGGAACTCGCAGAGCATCTACCTGCACTCGCAGGCAAGATCGTCATGTTTGGGTTCACTGGAAAAGGCTTTGATAACGGAGCCACTCCACTGCAAAAAAACACTCCGCTGGTCAATGTCCACCTCAATGCACTCGCCAATATTCTCGAACAGGATTTTCTGTATCAGGTTCCCACATGGCAATGGTTGACGGCATTTTTCCTGATCCTTTTCCTGCTCGTCATCATCCTGTTGCGGGTCAATCTCGTTTTCATTCTACCCATCGGCTTTGTGAGCATTGTAGGTTACTTTGCTCTCTCTTATGCCTTGTTTCAGTACCAACATCTGCTCATTCCAACGACGTTACCAATGGTAGGGTTGCTTGTCGTCACGCTGCTGGCCACGACGAAACTCTACTTCGGCGAAGAAGCGCAGAAGCGGCAGATCAAGGCGGCGATGGGCGCTTACTTGCCGGAGAAGGTGATGCAGCGCGTGCTGGAGCATCCGGATCAATTGAAGCTCGGCGGGAACAATCGCGAGTTGAGCGTTCTGTTTTGCGATATTCGCGGGTTCACGAAGTATTGCGACGGTCGCGAGCCGGAGGCGGTGGTGGGTGTGTTGAACGAGTACATGGAGGTGATGAGCAACGTCATCTTCAAGTACGAGGGGACGATCGATAAGTATATCGGCGATTGCATCATGGCGTTCTGGAACGCGCCGGAGGATCAGCCGGATCATGCGCAACGCGCGGTGTGCTGCGCGATGGAGATGCGCTATGCGCTGGCGAATTACAAGACGCAGCGGGCGGGTATCGATACGGAAATTTTCGAGTGCGGCATCGGCATTCACACCGGTCCGGCGCTGGTCGGCAACGTGGGCTCGACGCGACGCCTGAGCTATACGGCGATCGGCGCGACGGTGAACATGGCGGCACGGCTGGAGTCGCTGACAAAACAATTCACATCGCGCATCATCATCTCGGAGTTCACGCGCCTGCAGATCGACGAGAGCCAGTTCACGCTGACCGATCTGGGCGAGGTGTCGGTGCCGGGCTTCGCGAAGAAGATCAAGCTCTGGTCGGTGGAGGCGTTGCAGGATATTTCCTCGGCGCTGCTGGTGGGTAAGAAGGTGGCGCATCACTCGAACGTGAGCGTGGCCGATGTGCAGCAACCAATGTGGGCTCCCGCTCCCCTGCCCGATGACGCGGAAGTAGATGCCGAGGGCAAGGGCTGAGCCCTTGACCCAGCGACGCTTCGCCTGAATTGAACGTCTGATGGCAAGTGCTGAGGAGAAGGAAAGGCGAAAACCACACACCCCGGCGCTACGCGCCACCCCTCTTGATAGAGCAACTGTCTTGGTGGATTATTTTTCAGGTCTGAGGGAGAGGAGGGATTTTCACGAGAGAGTTGAGATGGATGAGGA